>NZ_JBITEB010000008.1:137156-313287 GCF_044454765.1 Streptomyces sp. NPDC051452 | reverse complement strand
GACATCATCCTGTCCAACAACGGCTACAGCGTCGTCAACCTCGGCATCAAGCAGCCCGTCTCCGCGATCCTGGAGGCCGCCGAGGAGCACCGGGCCGATGTGATCGGCATGTCCGGACTCCTGGTGAAGTCCACCGTGATCATGAAGGAGAACCTGGAGGAGCTCAACCAGCGCGGCCTCGCCGCCCGCTTCCCGGTGATCCTCGGTGGTGCCGCCCTGACCCGTGCCTATGTGGAGCAGGACCTGCACGAGATCTACGAGGGCGAGGTCCGCTACGCCCGCGACGCCTTCGAGGGCCTGCGCCTGATGGACGCCCTCATCGGCGTCAAGCGCGGGGTGCCGGGCGCGCAGCTGCCCGAGCTGAAGCAGCGCCGGGTGCGCGCCACGCCCGCCCCCGCCGAGGTCCTGGAGCGCCCGCAGGAGGGGCACGTCCGCTCCGACGTCGCCGTCGACAACCCGGTCCCCGTGCCCCCGTTCCGTGGCACCCGCGTCATCAAGGGCATCCAGCTCAAGGAGTACGCGAGCTGGCTCGACGAGGGCGCGCTGTTCAAGGGCCAGTGGGGGCTCAAGCAGGCCCGCACCGGCGAGGGACCGACGTACGAGGAACTGGCCGAGACCGAGGGCCGCCCCAGGCTGCGCGGACTGCTCGACCGGCTCCAGACCGACAACCTCCTCGAAGCCGCCGTCGTCTACGGCTACTTCCCCTGCGTCTCCAAGGACGACGACCTGATCGTCCTGGACGAGCAGGGCAACGAGCGCACCCGCTTCACCTTCCCGCGCCAGAGCCGTGGACGGCGGCTGTGCCTGGCCGACTTCTTCCGCCCCGAGGAGTCGGGCGAGATCGACGTCGTCGGCTTCCAGGTCGTCACCGTCGGCTCCCGCATCGGCGCGGAGACCGCCAAGCTCTTCGAGGCCAACGCCTACCGCGACTACCTCGAACTGCACGGCCTGTCCGTGCAGTTGGCCGAGGCACTCGCCGAGTACTGGCACGCCCGGGTCCGCGCCGAACTCGGCTTCGCGGGCGAGGACCCCGCCGACATCGAGGACATGTTCGCCCTCAAGTACCGGGGCGCCCGCTTCTCCCTCGGCTACGGCGCCTGCCCGAACCTGGAGGACCGCGCCAAGATCGCCGCCCTGCTGGAGCCCGAGCGGATCGGCGTCCACCTGTCCGAGGAGTTCCAGCTGCACCCGGAGCAGTCCACGGACGCCATCGTGATCCACCACCCGGAGGCCAAGTACTTCAACGCCCGCTGACCCCTCCGGGCGCCCGGACGACGGCATCGACGGGACCCCCGGTGCGGCCCACTGCCGCGTCCCGGCGAACAAGAGAGGCGCTTCGGTCGCCGGAGTCGTACACTGGTCGGTCCACTGCAGGCCGGTCCCCGCGCGGGGACCGGCCTGATCGTCCCTCAAGGAGGTGCGCCGGATGACCAGCACGGTCCCCGCGCTCGGAACCCGAACGGCCGAAGGCTCCGCTCTGCAGGCAGTGCTCCTCGACATGGACGGCACCCTGGTGGACACCGAGGGCTTCTGGTGGGATGTCGAGGTCGAGGTCTTCGCCGCCCTCGGCCACGCCCTGGACGAGTCCTGGCGGCACGTCGTGGTCGGCGGCCCCATGACCCGCAGTGCCGGCTTCCTCATCGAGGCCACCGGCGCCGACATCGCCCTCGCCGAGCTCTCGGTGCTGCTCAACGACGGCTTCGAGGCCCGTATCGGCCACGCCCTGCCCCTGATGCCCGGCGCCGCCCGGCTGCTCGCCGAACTCCACCAACACGCCATCCCCACCGCGCTGGTCTCCGCCTCCCACCGGCGCATCATCGACCGCGTGCTGAACGTGCTGGGACCGCACCACTTCGACCTGTCCATCGCCGGCGACGAGGTCTCGCGCACCAAGCCCTTCCCCGACCCGTATCTGCTCGCGGCGGCCAAGCTCGGCGCGGACCCCGCCAGATGCGCGGTCGTCGAGGACACCGCCACCGGCGTCGCCGCCGCCGAGGCCGCGGGCTGCCGCGTGGTCGCCGTACCCTCGCTGGCTCCCATCACCCCGGCCGCCGGACGCACCGTCGTCGGCTCCCTGGAAGAGGTCGACCTGGCATTTCTGCGCGACCTGATGACGGAAATGCGCTAGCCGTTCACCCAGCGTGCAAACCCCATTGATCACCCGCTGGACACATTTCCGGGGGAGGGCACCCGGAGGGAATTCCGGACGGGGCGACCGACCGGAATTCCACTGACTCCCGGCACAGTTACACATGTGACGTTCCCCACTCCGGAGGCCCTCGACAACGTTGCCCCACTGTGCAGAACGGCCCCACCGGCCCCTGAGGGAAGGGTCCTTGTGTCCCGATTGGTGGGATGCTGCACTAATCCTGCCACTGTCGGGTTTTCGGTGCGTCCACACCCGGTTCCACTGCGTGATGGGGGGTCAACTCACGCGACCGTGAACCCTCCTGCGGGCGCGGACTAATCTCATCGCGAGAACATCGCCGCAACCCCCCGTGATCCGCCGCACCACCCATGCATGCCGGGTACACGGACCCGAACAGCTCTGGAGAAACTCCCGCATGAACCGCAAGACTTTGGTGCTGCCGGCGGTAGTCGGCCTGCTCACGCCGGTTCTCGCCGCGTGCGGCGGATCCGGCAGCGGGAGCAAGGGCGGCGGCTCCATCGTCGTCGGCACCACGGACCGGTTCACCGCCACCAAGGCAGCCCCCGCGCCGCTCGACCCGGCCTTCGCCTACGACGTCGGCACCTGGAACATCCTGCGCCAGAGCGTGCAGACCCTGATGGCCCAGCCCAAGGGCGAGGGCGACCCCGTCCCGGACGCCGCCGAGAGCTGCTCCTTCACCGACAGCGGCAGCGAGCGCTTCGCCTGCAAGCTGCGCTCCGGCCTGAAGTTCGCCGACGGCGACCCGGTGACCGCCAAGGACGTCAAGTACTCCATCGAGCGTGCGCTGCGCATCAACGCCGACAGTGGTGTCTCCGCCCTGCTGAACACCCTCGACACCATCGAGACCCAGGGCGACCGCGAGGTCATCTTCCACCTCAAGACGGCCGACGCCACCTTCCCGTACAAGCTGTCCACTCCGGTCGCGGGCATCGTCAACCCGAAGGACTACCAGAAGGACAAGCTGCGCGCCGGCTTCGCCGTGGACGGCTCCGGCCCCTACACCTTCAAGGCCGACGTCCAGAACAACGCGATCGTCAGCGCCACCTTCACGAAGAACCCCTCGTACAAGGGCAGCGTGACGGTCAACAACGACAAGGTCGAACTGCGCGCCTTCAGCGACGCGAACGCGATGGGCGCCGCCATCGACAAGGGCGACATCGACGTGATGACCCGCACCATGTCGCCTTCGCAGATCCAGAAGCTGGACGCCGGCTCCGACAACAACGTCGACCTCGTCGACATGCCGGGCCTGGAAATCCGCTACCTGGCGTTCAACACCAACGCCTCCACCGTGAAGACCAAGGCCGTACGCCAGGCCATGGCCCAGCTCATCAACCGCGGTGAACTGGTAGCCAAGGTCTACGGCACCCAGGCCGAGCCGCTGTACTCGCTGGTCCCGGCGACCGTGACCGGTCACTCCAACTCGTTCTTCAACAAGTACGGCAACCCCAGCGTCGACAAGGCCAAGGGCCTGCTCCAGAAGGCCGGCATCAGCACCCCGGTGAAGCTGACCCTGCACTACACCACCGACCACTACGGCTCGGCCACCAAGCAGGAGTTCCAGATCCTGCAGAAGCAGCTCAACGACAGCGGCCTGTTCGACGCCTCCATCCAGGGCCACCCCTGGGCCACCTTCCGCCCCGCGGAGCAGAAGGGCCAGTACGACGTCTACGGCATGGGCTGGTTCCCCGACTTCCCCGACGCCGACAACTTCCTCGCGCCCTTCCTCGACAAGAACAACTTCCTCGGGTCGCCGTACTCCAACGCCACGATCCAGCACACCCTGATCCCGCAGTCCCGCCGCGAGGCCGACCGGATCGGCGCCACCAACAGCCTGACGGCGATCCAGGACACCGTCGCCGACGACGTCCCCGTCCTGCCGCTGTGGCAGGGCAAGCAGTACGTCGCCGCACGGACCGACATCACGGGCGTCGCCTACGCCCTCAACTCCTCCTCGACGCTCCAGCTCTGGGAGCTCGGCCGCGGCGTGAGCGGCTGACCGGCAGGCACCGGACACGGCGAAGGGCGCCCCTCCCACTGGGAGGGGCGCCCTTCGCCGTCGTACACATCCACATGACGACCGCCGTACACACCGCCGGCCTCATCGCCGTGTTCACTGCGCGCCGGGACGCACCAGACCGCTCTCGTACGCGTACACGGCGGCCTGCACCCGGTCCCGCAGACCGAGTTTGGTCAGCACATGCCCGACATGGGTCTTCACCGTCGTCTCGCTGACGAACAGGTCGGCCGCGATCTCCGCGTTCGACAGCCCCCGCGCCACCAGCTTCAGCACCTCCACCTCACGGTCGGTGAGGGTGTGCAGGGTGTCCGGCACCGGCTCCTCGCCGGACGGCAGATGCGTGGCGTACTTGTCCAGCAGGCGGCGCGTGACGCTCGGCGCCAGCAGGGCCTCGCCGGCCGCGACGACCCGGATCGCCTGCACCAGCTCGTTGGCGGGCGCGTCCTTCAGCAGGAAACCGCTGGCACCGGCCCGCAGCGCCTCCACCACGTACTCGTCCAGATCGAACGTGGTCAGCACGAGCACCTTGGCCGGGCCGTCCCGCCCGGGACCGGTGATCTGCCGGGTGGCCTCCACCCCGTCCATCCGCGGCATCCGGATGTCCATGAGCACGACGTCCGGCTGCAGGGCCCGGACCTGATCCAGGGCCTGCAGGCCGTCGCCGGCCTCACCGACGACCGCGATGTCCTGCTCGGCCTCCAGGATCATGCGGAACCCGGTACGCAGCAGCGGCTGGTCGTCGACCAGTAGGACGCGGATGGCCACGTGACACTCCTTCGCTAGTCCGGCCCATTCTGCCCTGCGTGCGCGGCTCGGTCCGCCGCCGGGGCGGGCCGCCCGGGTTCGGCCGTCTCAGCCGACGCCGGGCGCCTGGACCGGCAGCGGATAGGGCGGGGGAGTGCCGCCGAACTCCGGACAGTGCGCCTGGTGATCACACCAGCCGCACAGCTTGGTCGGCCGGGGCCGCCACACACCCGTCCGCGTGGCCTGCCCGATGGCCTCCCACAGCGCGTGCAGCTTGCGCTCCACCCGCTCCAGATCGGCGGGCACCGGGTCGTACGTCAGCACCTCGCCGCTGCCCAGATAGACCAGCTGGAGCCGGCGCGGCACCACCCGCTTCAGCCGCCACACCACGAGCGCGTAGAACTTCATCTGGAACAGGGCGCCCTCCGCGTACTCGGGGCGGGGCGCCTTCCCCGTCTTGTAGTCGACGATCCGCACCTCACCGGTCGGCGCCACGTCCACCCGGTCGATGATCCCGCGCAGCCGCAGCCCCGAGTCCAGCTCGGCCTCGACGAACAGCTCCCGCTCGGCCGGCTCCAGCCGCGCGGGATCCTCCAGCGTGAACCAGCGCTCCACGAGCCGCTCGGCCTCCCCGAGCCAGCGGGCCAGCCGCTCGCCCTCGGTATCGTCGGCGAACAGCTCCGTCACCTCCGGCCGGCTCTCCCGCAGCCGGTCCCACTGCCCCGGGACCAGCGCCTTCGCCCGCGGCGCGGTCCGCTCCCCGGCGGGCGCGTCGAACAGCCGCTCCAGCACGGCGTGTACCAGCGTCCCCCGCGTCGCGGCCTCGCTCGGCTTCTCCGGCAGCCGGTCGATCACCCGGAACCGGTACAGCAACGGACACTGCATGAAGTCGCTCGCCCGGGAGGGAGACAGCGAGGTGGGCGCCGCGGCCGGCCGCTCCGCACCGGACACCTCCCCGGCGCCGGCCGAGTCGCTCACCGCGATCCCGGCAGCCGTCCCGGTCTGCGGCTCCCGAGACTCCCGGAGCTGCGGCGGTTCCGGCGGTGCCGCGACGGGCGGTTCGGCGGGCCGCGGCAGGGCGACTCCCGCGCCTGGCTCGCCGTCGCCCGGGCGGCCGCCCGCCTCCTCGATGCTGCTGTCCATGTCCACAGACCATACGGCCCACCACTGACAGCGACGTCCCGCCGGCCCGCATCGGCGGTGCGACCCCTGGGAAAACACAAGGGGTGCCGGGGCGGAACGCGCCACCACGGCCGCATACCATCGACCAGAGACCCTTCCGCCCCGGCAGGCGCGGAAAACGCTTCGAACGAGGGGACACCGTGGACGTGAGCGGCGGAAGCGGGCAGCCGCGGTCCGGCAACGACGAGCCGGCCGAGCACCCCGCAGGTCCTACGGCCCCGGTGACCGGACCCACCAGCCACGGCGGGCCGAGGCCCGAACGCCCCGAAGACCCGGCGCCCCCGCGCAATGCGCACGGCACCGACCGCCCCCCGGAGGACCTCCCGCCGGAGGGCCGCTCCCCGGACGGCGACGCGTCCACCCCTGACGCGTCCACCCCTCGGCCGGAAGCCGGCCCCGCGGACTCGAGCCCCCCGGACTCGAGCCCTCCAGCCTCAAGTCCAGCAGACTCAAGCCCCCCGAGCTCCGGCCCCGCCGCCTCCGACCCCGGCGGCTCCAGCCCCACCGGCCCAGGCGACCGGCACGACGGCTCCGGCCCCGCCCACCCGGAGCACCCCGACCAGCCGGACGCGCCTGGTCATCGCGACGACCCCGAGCACCCCGAACACCGCTCCCTCGCCCACTCCGGCATCGCCAAGGGAGAGCCGCCGCAGCCGCGGCCCAAGGAGCCCGGCGGTGGCATCCTCATGGGCCGCCCCTTCGGCGTGCCCGTGTACGTGGCGCCGAGCTGGTTCCTCGTCGCCGCCCTGATCACCTGGGTCTTCGGCGGCCAGCTCGACCGCGTCCTGCCCGAACTGGGCGCCGCCCGCTATCTGGTCTCCCTCTTCTTCGCCGTCGCCTTCTACGCCTCCGTCCTGGTCCACGAACTGGCCCACACGGTCGCCGCGATCCGCTTCCGGCTCCCGGTCCGACGCATCCAGCTGCAGTTCTTCGGCGGAGTCTCCGAGATCGAGAAGGAAGCCGAGACCCCGGGCCGGGAATTCGTGCTGGCCTTCGTCGGCCCCCTGCTCTCCCTCGCCCTGGCCGGACTGTTCTACCTGGCCATGCAGCCCGTCCAGCCGGGCACCGTCCCCGGCGTCCTGCTGGCCGGACTGATGGTCTCCAACCTCATCGTCGCCATCTTCAACCTCCTGCCCGGCCTGCCCCTCGACGGTGGCCGCATGCTCCGCGCCGTCGTCTGGAAGATCACCGGCCGACCGATGAGCGGCACCGTCGCCGCCGCCTGGGTCGGCCGGGCCCTCGCCGTCTCCGTCCTGATCGGCCTCCCCCTGCTCAACCAGTCCGGCGCCCTCGGAGGCGGCGGCGGGGAGACCAGCGGCATGGACACCGTCACCGACGCCCTGCTCGCCGCCATCCTCGCCGCGATCATCTGGACCGGCGCCGGCAACAGCCTGCGCATGGCCCGGCTGCGCGAACACCTCCCCGAACTGCGCGCCCGCAATCTGACCCGGCGGGCCGTACCGGTCGAGACCGACACCCCGCTCTCCGAGGCCCTGCGCCGCGCCAACGCCGCCGGCGCCCGCGCCCTGGTCGTCGTCGACGCCGACGGCCACCCCCTCTCCCTCGTCCGCGAGGCCGCCATCGTCGGCGTGCCCGAACACCGCCGGCCCTGGGTGGCCGTCAGCGGTCTCGCCCAGGACCTGACCGACGGCATGCGCGTCTCCGCCGAGCTCACCGGGGAAGAGCTGCTGGACACCCTGCGCGCCACCCCCGCCACCGAGTACCTGGTCGTCGAGGAGACCGGCGAGATCTACGGCGTCCTGTCCGCCGCCGACGTCGAACGCGCCTTCGTGAAGGCCATGGCCAGGCCCGTCGCCTAGTGGTCGGCGGCCCCGGCAAAGGCCGGTAGGCTGTTCACATGTCCGAACCGACCGGTGCCGCCCGCAGGCGCGGGCCCTTCAAGGTCGGGGACCAGGTACAGCTGACCGACCCCAAGGGTCGCCACTACACGTTCACGCTCGAAGCCGGGAAGAATTTCCACACCCACAAGGGCTCCTTCCCGCACGACGAACTGATCGGCGCTCCCGAGGGCAGCGTTGTCCGCACCACCGGCAACGTCGCCTACCTCGCGCTGCGCCCCCTGCTCCCCGACTACGTCCTGTCCATGCCCCGCGGGGCAGCCGTCGTCTACCCCAAGGACGCGGGGCAGATCCTCGCCTTCGCCGACATCTTCCCCGGCGCACGCGTCGTGGAGGCGGGAGTCGGCTCCGGCTCGCTCAGCAGCTTCCTCCTGCGGGCCATCGGCGACCAGGGCATGCTGCACTCCTACGAGCGCCGCGAGGACTTCGCCGAGATCGCGCAGCAGAACGTCGAGCGCTACTTCGGCGGCCCGCACCCGGCCTGGCAGCTCACCGTCGGCGACCTCCAGGACAACCTGTCCGACACCGACGTCGACCGCGTCATCCTCGACATGCTGGCTCCCTGGGAGTGCCTGGAGGCCGTCTCCAAGGCCCTCGTCCCGGGCGGCATCCTGTGCTGCTACGTGGCCACCACCACCCAGCTCGCCCGGACCGTGGAGTCCATCCGCGAGATCGGCTCCTTCAACGAGCCGACCGCCTGGGAGACCATGATCCGCAACTGGCACATCGAGGGTCTGGCCGTGCGCCCCGACCACCGGATGATCGGCCACACCGGCTTCCTGCTCACCGCCCGTCGCCTCGCCGACGGCGTCGAGCCGCCCATGCGCCGCCGCCGTCCCGCCAAGGGCGCCTACGGCGAGGACTACGCCGGCCCCAACGCCGACGGCGGCAGCGGCCGCTGACGGGCACGCACGCGTACAACGCGACAGCGCCGTGGTCGAGTTCCCCACCGTTGGCGGGGAACTCGGCCACGGCGCTCGCCCGTTGACCGGACACCCGGAACCCCACCTCCACGACCGGCGTCGCCGGGCGGCCCCCGCGGGCGGGGCGGCTGCACGAGCGGAGCGGCTGCACCAGCAGCCCGCACGAGCGGGGCGGCCTGCGAAAACCCCGCCCCCCGCCGTTCCCCCCGCACTGTGACGTGTGGCACCATGCTGGCCACCCACCGGCACAGCCCTCGCAGGAGACACTCCTAGTGCAGCAATCCGCCGTCCCGGAGCTCGCCCACACCCGGACCCGGCCCATCCACTGGGTCGCCACCGCCACCGCCATCGCGGGCGTCGTGGCCCTCTCCTCCGTCGTCCAGCCCGGATCGGCCACCGCGGCCCAGGCCGCCGCCGGCACCCGGTCCCAGTCGGCCCCCGTGTCCGCCGCACCGCCCGGCACGACCGGCGTGCACTTCCCGCTCGACTGCGGACCCGTGAAGGCACTCGTGGTCAAGAAGGCCACCGGTGACCTGGACGGCGACGGCCGGCCCGAAGCCGTCGCCGTCGTGCACTGCGACGCCCCCATGGGCACCCCGCCGGACGGCGTCTACGTCCTCACCCGGCCCGCCGACGGCGGCACACCGCGCGTGGTCGCCACCCTCGTGAACCCCAAGGACCGATCCACCGTCACCGACTTCGCGATACGCGCGCGCACGGTCACCGCCACCCTGCTCGGCTACTCCTCGGACGACGTGCCCAGTTGCTGCCCCGACGTGAAAACCCCGGCCAAGTGGCGGTGGAACGGCAAGGCGTTCGTCCGCACCACCCCGGCCGGGGCCCACAGCGTCTGAGACCCGGCTACTGCGCCTCGGGCCCGTACACCTCGACCTGGTCCTGGACCCGGCGGACATGGATGCACTCGCCGGGACACTCCTTCGCCGAGTCCACCACGTCCGTGAGCAGCGGCAACGGCACCGGCGCCGTCGCCCCACGGTCCACCAGCAGCACGTCGTCCGCGCCCTTCACATAGGCCAGCCCGTCGATGTCCAGCTCGAACACCTCGGGCGCGTACTGGGCACAGATCCCGTCGCCGGTACACAGGTCCTGGTCGATCCAGACCTCCAGCGCCTCGCCGCCCGGGGCCTCCTGCTGCACGGTCACCTCTCCTGCCTTCGGTTCGCCGCCCGGCCCCGCCGGCACGCAAGCCGGCCAGGTCCGCGTCAGCGGCTGTTGAACACACCCGACCCTACCTCCGCACGGATTCCGGCCGTCTTCCCCCGCCACCGGGTTTCCACCCCTGCCGCCTCGGGTACGAGCGCCCGACCAGGGCAGGGGAGCCCCGGCACCGGACCCGGCCGCTTCCGGCCGGACCCACGGTGACACCGACCGCCCGAACCGTCGCTCTGCGTGAAGACCGCGCGAGCGCTCCCCGTGCTGCCCGCGCGCTGTCGACATCCCGACGCGACGCAGGCCGAGCGGACGCGGAACGGACAACTCCGGCCAGTACTGAAGGGTCTTGACCAGACCGCGCACGGAACAAGCTGCTTCCACATCACGTTGAGTGGGTATCCCCTCCGTGCGAGGGAGAGCGCACCGGGTGACCGACGACACACCTTGACAGTCTTTGTGATCTAGGGGTTTCAATCGACACCCACCCAGGTAGGGTCTGGAAGCGTCCAGCTCCCCTTGGAGGAGGTGAGGACCGTGGCAGCCCACGACGACGACATGAACCGCGGCATCCGCCCGGGACGAGGGTCCGACGACCCGGCCGGGCAGATCGCCTACCTTGAGCAGGAGATCGCCGTCCTGCGACGTAAGCTCGCCGACTCTCCGCGACACACGAGGATTCTCGAAGAGCGGATCGTCGAGCTGCAGACGAACCTGGCCGGCGTGTCCGCCCAGAACGAAAGACTGGCCAACACCCTTCGCGAGGCCCGCGACCAGATCGTGGCCCTCAAGGAAGAAGTCGACCGGCTCGCCCAGCCGCCGGCCGGCTTCGGAGTCTTCCTGCAGGCGAACGAGGACGGCACCGCCGACATCTTCACCGGCGGCCGCAAGCTCCGGGTGAACGTCAGCCCCAGCGTCGATCTCGACGACCTGCGCCGCGGCCAGGAAGTCATGCTCAACGAAGCGCTCAACGTGGTCGACGCCATGGAGTACGAGCGCGTCGGCGACATCGTCACCCTCAAGGAGATCCTCGAGGACGGCGAGCGAGCCCTCGTGCTGGGGCACACCGACGAGGAACGAGTGGTCCGGCTCGCCGAGCCACTCCTGGACGTCACCATCCGCCCCGGCGACGCCCTCCTGCTCGAACCGCGCTCCGGATACGTCTACGAGGTCGTGCCCAAGAGCGAGGTCGAGGAACTCGTCCTCGAAGAGGTCCCCGACATCGGCTACGAGCAGATCGGCGGCCTCGGCAACCAGATCGAGGCCATCCGCGACGCGGTCGAGCTGCCGTACCTCTACCCCGACCTGTTCCGCGAGCACGAGCTGCGCCCGCCCAAGGGCGTCCTGCTCTACGGCCCCCCCGGCTGCGGCAAGACACTCATCGCCAAGGCCGTCGCGAACTCACTGGCCAAAAAGGTCGCCGAGGTCACCGGCCAGGCCGCGGGCAAGAGCTTCTTCCTCAACATCAAGGGCCCCGAGCTCCTCAACAAGTACGTCGGCGAGACCGAGCGGCAGATCCGCCTCGTCTTCCAGCGTGCCCGCGAGAAGGCCAGCGAAGGCACTCCCGTCATCGTCTTCTTCGACGAGATGGAGTCCCTCTTCCGCACCCGAGGCTCCGGCGTCAGCTCCGACGTGGAGAACACCATCGTCCCGCAGCTGCTCGCCGAGATCGACGGCGTGGAAGGCCTGCAGAACGTGGTCGTCATCGGCGCCTCAAACCGTGAGGACATGATCGACCCCGCCATCCTGCGCCCCGGCCGGCTCGACGTGAAGATCAAGATCGAGCGTCCCGACGCCGAGGCCGCCAAGGACATCTTCGGCAAGTACCTCACCGAACGGCTCCCGCTGCACACCGACGACCTCGGCGAGCACGGCGGCGACAGGACGACCACCGTCCAGAGCATGATCCAGACGGCGGTCGAGCAGATGTACGCCGAATCCGAGGAGAACCGCTTCCTGGAAGTCACCTACGCCAACGGCGACAAGGAAGTCCTCTACTTCAAGGACTTCAACTCCGGCGCCATGATCGAGAACATCGTGGGCCGCGCCAAGAAGATGGCGATCAAGGACTTCCTGGAGAAGACCCAGAAGGGCCTGCGCGTCTCCCACCTCCTCCAGGCCTGCGTGGACGAGTTCAAGGAGAACGAGGACCTGCCCAACACCACCAACCCCGACGACTGGGCCCGCATCTCCGGAAAGAAGGGCGAACGGATCGTCTACATCCGCACCCTCATCACCGGAAAGCAGGGCGCGGACACCGGACGCTCCATCGACACGGTGGCGAACACCGGTCAGTACCTGTAACGGCAGGGCGGCTGCGGGTGCCCTCACCGGGTACCCGCAGCCGACTGTTTTTCCGGCCACGACCGGAGCAGCCAATGACGCAAATGATCTCCCCACCAGCGCAAAGGCGTTCTAGGCTCGTTCCTGCCGCCTAGTCGCGCAGTGCGGGGACGGGCACCGCACACGCAACGGAGCGCCAGCGGTACTTGAGCAGCGCCCACGACCGAGGGTGCCGCCGGGCAAGGAGGGCCGCATGACCGTACGGCGAGTAATGGGCATCGAGACGGAGTACGGGATCTCCGTCCCCGGTCACCCCAACGCCAATGCCATGCTCACCTCGTCCCAGATCGTCAACGCCTACGCGGCGGCGATGCACCGGGCCCGCCGGGCCCGCTGGGACTTCGAGGAGGAGAACCCGCTGCGGGACGCGCGAGGCTTCGACCTCGCCCGGGAGGCCGCCGACTCCAGCCAGCTCACCGACGAGGACATCGGCCTCGCCAACGTCATCCTCACCAACGGCGCACGCCTCTACGTCGACCACGCCCACCCCGAGTACAGCGCTCCCGAGGTCACCAATCCCCGCGACGCCGTCCTGTGGGACAAGGCGGGCGAACGCATCATGGCCGAGGCCGCCGAACGGGCCGCACAGCTCCCCGGCGCCCAGCCCATCCACCTCTACAAGAACAACACCGACAACAAGGGCGCCTCCTACGGCACGCACGAGAACTACCTGATGAAGCGGGAGACCCCCTTCTCGGACATCGTGCGCCATCTGACGCCCTTCTTCGTCTCCCGCCAGGTCTTCGCCGGCGCCGGTCGCGTCGGCATCGGGCAGGACGGGCACGAACACGGCTTCCAGCTCAGTCAGCGCGCCGACTACTTCGAGGTCGAGGTCGGCCTGGAGACGACGCTGAAACGCCCCATCATCAACACCCGCGACGAACCCCACGCCGACGCCGAGAAGTACCGCCGCCTCCACGTGATCATCGGCGACGCGAACCTCTCCGAGATCTCGACGTACCTCAAACTGGGCACCACCGCACTGGTCCTGTCCATGATCGAGGACGGGTTCATCGCCGTCGACCTCGCGGTCGACCAGCCGGTCCGCACGCTGCACCAGGTCTCCCACGACCCCGGCCTCAAGCGCCTGGTGACCCTCCGCAGCGGCCGCACACTCACCGCCGTCCAGTTGCAGATGGAGTACTACGAGCTGGCCCGCAAATACGTCGAGGAGCGGTACGGCGCCGACGCCGACGACCAGACCAAGGACGTGCTCAGCCGCTGGGAGGACACCCTCGGACGGCTGGAGAACGACCCCATGAGCCTCGCCGGCGAACTGGACTGGGTCGCCAAGCGGGAGCTGATGGAGGGCTACCGCCGCCGCGACGACCTCGACTGGGACGCCGCCCGGCTGCACCTGGTCGACCTCCAGTACGCCGACGTACGAGCCGAGAAGGGGCTCTACAACCGGCTGGCCGCCCGCGGACGCGTCAAGCGCCTGCTGGACGAGTCCGAGGTCGAGCGGGCCCGGACACAGCCGCCGGAGGACACCCGGGCCTATTTCCGGGGCCGCTGCCTGGAGCAGTACGCGGACGACGTCGCGGCCGCCTCCTGGGATTCGGTCATCTTCGACCTCCCCGGCCGGGATTCGCTGCAGCGCGTTCCAACCCTGGAACCGCTACGCGGAACGCGAAATCACGTCAAGGAGCTGCTGGACCGCTGTCGTACGGCGGAAGACCTGGTCAGGGTTCTGTCCGGCAACTGAGCACGATCAGCGGGCGTACCAGCGGGTACTCGACCCGCCTCGGGCGGACGGGGTGGAAATCCCGCCGCCCGGGAATCATCGAGGTGGCCCCCACAGGTTCTTTCGGAACCGCGGGGCCGATGTCGGACCCGGCTTGTAGGGTCTGATCATCACCGATCGGCAGGCGAATCGAGCGGGGTGAGGTTAATGGCGACCAAGGACACCGGCGGCGGCCAGCAGAAGGCGACGCATTCCACCGAACAGGCCGAGGAGCAGACGCAGGAAGCGCAGGCTTCGGAGGACCTCAAGGAACGGCACGAGAAGCTGAGCGACGACGTCGACTCGGTTCTGGACGAAATCGACGATGTCCTCGAGGAGAACGCCGAGGACTTCGTGCGCTCATTCGTTCAGAAGGGCGGGCAGTAGGTCGCCTTTGCCTTCGAATCTGAGGTTCGCGGGCTCGGGGGTGAGGGTGAGCGAGAAGCAGGGAACGAAGCGTTGCTCGCGGTGCGGGAAGGTCGTGCCGCGAGCGGCCTTCGCTCGTGACGAGCCGGTGCGCGACGGATCGCAGTCCTACTGCCGGGAAACGGCCTCGGACGGTCTCTCCGGCAGCCGGCGCGACGGCCTGATCGCCTCTCCAGGGGGCGTCTGCCGGGTATGTCCGGCGGTCCCGGACGCACATGTGGATCACTGCCATGAGACGGGTAGGGTCCGTGGCGTACCGTGCCTCAGCCGCAACGCGGCGCTGGGGCAGTTCAAGGATCAGCCCGAGGCCATCAGGCGGGCTGCTGCATACGTGGAAGGAAACGCGTGGAAGCCAACACTCGTAGCACCGGGCGTCTGCCAGCTGCCTTCCTGACGCCAGGATCCTCCTCCTTCATGGACTTCCTCTCCGGGCACCAGCCGGAGCTGCTGCCCGGCAACCGGCAGTTGCCGCCCACCCAGGGGGTGATCGAGGTGCCGCACGGCACGACCATCGTGGCCGTGACGTTCGCCGGGGGTGTGGTGCTGGCCGGTGATCGCAGGGCGACCATGGGCAACGTGATCGCCCAGCGGGACATCGAGAAGGTGTTCCCGACGGACGAGTACTCGGCCGTGGGCATCGCCGGTGCCGCCGGTCTCGCCGTGGAGATGGTCAAGCTCTTCCAGCTGGAGCTGGAGCACTTCGAGAAGGTCGAGGGTGCCCAGCTGTCGCTGGAGGGCAAGGCGAACCGGCTGTCGACGATGATCCGGTCCAACCTCGGCATGGCCATGCAGGGGCTGGCGGTGGTGCCCCTGTTCGCCGGGTACGACGTGGATCGGGAGAGGGGCCGGATCTTCTCCTACGACGTCACGGGCGGCCGTTCCGAGGAGCACAACTTCGCGGCGACGGGCTCCGGCTCGATCTTCGCGCGTGGTGCGATGAAGAAGCTGTTCCGTGAGGAGCTGACCGAGGAGCAGGCGGCCACGCTGGTGGTCCAGGCGCTCTATGACGCGGCAGACGACGACTCGGCGACCGGTGGTCCCGATGTCGCCCGCCGGATCTACCCGATCATCACCGTGATCACCGAGGACGGTTTCCGCCGGCTCACCGAGGAGGAGACGTCCGAGCTGTCGCGTTCGGTGCTCCAGCGGCGTCTGGAGGAGCCGGACGGCCCGAAGGCCGCCCTGCTCTGAGCGCGGGCCCGGTTCTTATCAAGGTGATCCAGTGACCATGACAGAAAGGGACGGATAACCGGTGTCGACGCCGTTCTATGTCTCACCTCAGCAGGCCATGGCCGACCGGGCGGAGTACGCCCGCAAGGGCATCGCCCGTGGCCGCAGCCTGGTCGTGCTGCAGTACGCCGACGGCATCGTGTTCGTCGGCGAGAACCCGTCCCGCGCGCTGCACAAGTTCAGCGAGATCTATGACCGCATCGGCTTCGCGGCGGCCGGCAAGTACAACGAGTACGAGAACCTGCGCATCGGCGGTGTCCGCTACGCCGACCTGCGGGGTTACACCTACGACCGGGACGACGTCACCGCGCGCGGTCTGGCGAACGTCTACGCCCAGACGCTGGGCACGATCTTCTCGTCGGCGGCCGAGAAGCCGTACGAGGTGGAGCTGGTGGTGGCCGAGGTGGGGGAGACCCCCGAGGGCGACCAGATCTACCGGCTGCCGCACGACGGTTCCATCGTGGACGAGCACGGTTCGGTCGCGGTGGGCGGCAACGCCGAGCAGATCGGCACGTTCCTGGACCAGCGGCACCGTGACGGCATGAGCCTCGCGGAGGCGCTCGAGCTGGCCGTGCAGGCTCTGTCGCGGGACACCAACGGCAGCGAGCGGGAGATCCCCGCCGAGCGCCTGGAGGTCGCGGTGCTGGACCGGACGCGGCCGCAGAAGCGGAAGTTCAAGCGCATCGTCGGCCGTCAGCTGGGGCGCCTGCTGGAGGCGGGCGGGGCGTCCACGGAGGCGGAGAGCTCCGAGGAGGAGTAGTCGGCGGGGGAGCGGTCCCGGCAGGGTGTGCCGGCGCCGCTCCCGTCGTGTGTGCCCCGGCCGGTCTCCGGTCGGGGCACACGGCGTTCACCGGGCCGGTGGGGGCGCCGTGGAGCCTCGTACGACCAGGTGGACGGGGATGTCGTCGCCCTCGGGCGGGCGGCCCTCCAGGACGGCGAGGAGGGCGTGCATGCCGCGTTCTCCGAACAGTTCGGCGTCCAGTCGCACGGTGGTCAGTTCCGGGTCCAGGGCGGTGGCGAGGGCGAGGTCGTCCAGGCCGGTGACGGAGACGTCGTCGGGGACGCGCAGGCCGAGCCGGCGCAGGGCCTTGTAGGCACCGGCGGCGAGTTTGTCGTCGTCGCAGATCACGGCGGTCGGGCGGGGGCCGGGCGCGGTGAGGGCGGCTTCCGTGGCGGCGAGGGCGCCGTCGATCGAGATCGGCGCGGGGGCGGTGGTGATCCGGGTGCCGGGTACGGCGGACAACCGGGCGGCCAGTTCGCGTGCGCGGACCTCGAACGTCCAGGAGGGTACGTCGGCCGCGAGGTGGAGGACGTGGCGGTGGCCGAGGTCCAGCAGGTGCCGGGCGACCTGGCGGACGCCGTCGGCGATGTCGAGGTTGACGGTGGCGGCGCCGAGGCTGCCCGCGGGGTCGCTGTCGAGCATGACGAGGGGGAGTTGGTCGCCGCGGATGGCGGTGAGGGCGTCGGCGGCCATGGAGGAGGCGAGGACGCCGTCCAGGGCGGCCTGGGCGGAGGCGAAGGGGTCGCGGGCGGGGCCGATGCCTTCGGGGGAGGGGTAGAGGACGACGCCGAAGCCGTGTTCGGCGGCGACCCGGGCGGCGCCGGTGTAGACGCCGGCGAAGAACTCGGTGGTGAGGGCGGGCACGACGAGCAGGACGGTGCGGGTGCGGCCGAGGCGGAGGTTGCGGGCGGCGAGGTTGGGGCGGTAGCCGAGGTCGCGGGCGGCTTCCCGGACGCGCAGGGCGGTGGCCTCGGAGACCCGGCCGCGCCATTTGTCGCCGAGGACGAGGGAGACGGCGGCCTGGGAGACTCCGGCCGCGTGGGCGACGTCACGGCTGGTCGGGCGCGTGCTGCTGCGTGCCACCGCGGGCGTGCTCCTCATTCGTGTGGTCCGTCCGGCTCCGGTCGCCTGGACGTGTGAACAGCGCACATGGTACGTATGGGAGAGGACGTTATACGTAACACTTCTGGTCGTCGAGGCGCCGGGGGCGAGTCACTGGAGGACTGGGGATGGCCACGGGGTACCTGGAGATCCTGCGGGCGAGGTACGCGCTGCGGCTGCTCACCGGCACCCTGGTGGGCCGGTTGCCCAACGCCACGGCGGCGATCGCCCTGGTGCTGTTCGTGCGTGCCGAGGGTGGCACCTACAGCCTCGCGGGCGCCCTGGCGGCCGTGTACGGCGTCGCCAACGCGGTGGGCCAGCCGGTGCTGGGCCGGCTGGTGGACCTGTACGGCCAGCCGCGGGTGCAGCTGCCGGCCTCGGTCCTCGCGGCGCTGGCCATGACGGTCTTCGCGGTCTCGGGCACCGATCCGCTGCCGCTCGCCTACGCGGCCGTCGCGGCGGCCGGTCTGTTCACCCCGCCGCTGGAGGGCGGTCTGCGGGCCCTGTGGCCGTCGGTACTGCGCCGGGAGGAGCAGGTGCACACCGCGTACGCCATGGACGCGGTCGCGCAGGAGATCATGTTCACGGTCGGGCCGCTGCTGGTGACCCTGTGCGCGGCCGTGTGGGACGAGCGGGCGGCGCTGCTGGTGCTGAACCTGCTGGGCGTGCTGGGCGCTCTCTCGGTCGTCCTCTCGCCGCCCTCGCGCGCGTGGCGGTCGGCTCCGCGCGAGGCGCACTGGCTGGGTGCGCTGCGCTCGCCGGGTCTGCTGGCGCTGCTGGCGGCCTTCCTGTTCGTCGGGATCGCGCTGGGTTCCATCACGGTCGCCTCGGTGTCGTACGCCGACGGGCACGGTGGTGACGCGGTGTACGGCTGGCTGATGGCCGGTCTGGGGCTCGGGGCGCTGGCCGGTGGCACGGTGTACGGGGCGCGCCGGTGGGAGGGTGTGCCCGAGCGGCGACTGCGGGTGCTGGTGGCGCTTCTGGCGGTGTGTTACCTGCCGCTGACGCTGGTGCCGGGGGTGGTGGCCATGGTGGCGCTCAGTGTGGTGTCCGGGGTGTTCCTGGCCCCGTGCATCGCGTGCGCGTTCATCATCGTCGACCGGCACGCGCCCGCCGGGACGGTCACGGAGGCCTTCTCCTGGCTGGTGACGACGTTCACGGTGGGTGCGTCGGTGGGAACGGGCCTGGCGGGACCGGTGGTCCAGGCCGGTGGCACGGTGTGGGGTTTCGCGCTGCCGGGCGCGGCGGGGGCCGTGTCCCTGCTGGTCCTGCTGGCTACCGGAGGGGTCCTCGCAGCTCCCGCGCGCGGGGCGGTCGTTGCGGCTTCATCGGAAAATGATCCAAATCGTGCTGCCGAACCCCGTTTCAGCGCAGGGGATCGGGCGTAATGTTCAGTCATGGACCGCCGCATTTTCGGGCTGGAGAACGAGTACGGCGTCACGTGCACGTTCAGGGGACAGCGCCGCCTGTCTCCTGACGAGGTGGCGCGGTACCTCTTCCGCCGTGTCGTGTCATGGGGCCGCAGCAGCAATGTCTTTCTGCGAAACGGCGCCCGGCTCTATCTCGACGTGGGCTCACATCCGGAATACGCGACACCCGAATGTGACAACGTGACCGAACTGGTCACCCACGACAAGGCCGGCGAGCGCATTCTCGAGGGACTCCTGGTGGACGCGGAGCGACGCCTGCACGAGGAGGGAATCGCAGGCGATGTCTACCTTTTCAAGAACAACACCGATTCGGCGGGCAACTCCTACGGCTGCCACGAGAACTATCTGGTGGCACGGCACGGGGAGTTCTCCCGGCTCGCGGACATCCTCATCCCCTTCCTGGTGACCCGGCAGCTGCTGTGCGGCGCGGGCAAGGTGCTGCAGACACCGCGCGGCGCGGTGTACTGCGTGAGCCAGCGCGCGGAGCACATCTGGGAGGGCGTGTCCTCGGCGACGACGCGCTCCCGGCCCATCATCAACACCCGGGACGAGCCTCACGCGGACGCGGAGCGTTACCGTCGGCTGCATGTCATCGTCGGTGACTCGAACATGTCCGAGACGACGATGCTGCTGAAGGTCGGTGCCACCGATCTGGTGCTGCGCATGATCGAGGCGGGCACGGTGATGCGGGACCTCACGCTGGAGAACCCGATCCGGGCGATCCGTGAGGTCAGTCACGACATCACCGGGCGGCGCAAGGTGCGTCTGGCCAGTGGCCGGGAGGCGTCGGCGCTGGAGGTGCAGCGCGAGTACTTCGACAAGGCGGTGGACTTCTGTGACCGCCGCGGCATCCGCACGGGTACGGTCGCGCAGGTCCTGGAGCTGTGGGGCCGCACCCTGGAGGCGATCGAGACCGAGGAGCTGGACCGGATCGGGACCGAGATCGACTGGGTGATGAAGTACAAGCTCATCGAGCGGTACCGGGCCAAGCACAACATGACGATGTCGCATCCGCGGGTCGCTCAGATAGACCTCGCCTACCACGACATCCACCGTCGTCGCGGTCTGTACTACCTGCTGGAGAAGAAGGGTCAGGCCACTCGGATCTGCAATGACTTGAAGATCTTCGAGGGCAAGTCGGTTCCGCCGCAGACCACTCGCGCCCGGTTGCGCGGCGACTTCATCCGGCGGGCACAGGAACAGCGCAGGGACTTCACCGTCGACTGGGTGCACCTGAAGCTCAACGACCAGGCGCAGCGCACCGTGTTGTGCAAGGACCCGTTCCGGTCGGTGGACGACCGGGTGGAGAAGCTGATCGCGGGAATGTAGCGAAAAGCGGACGAGTCAAGCGTTTGGGCGCCGAAATGCCGGAACGCCACACGGGCGCCGTACGTTTCCCGTACGGCGCCCTTCGCACGCCGTAGAGTTGCGCGCACGCCATCCACAAGATCGACCGATTACGAGGCTCTTCCGTGCGCCGACGCTCACTCCTCCTCGCCGCCCTTCCCGCCGGACTGGTCACCCTCGCCGGATGCGGAGACGACAAGTCCGGTTCCAGCAGGGCCAGTGCCTCGCCGTCGCCGTCGAGCTCGCCGCCGCCGAAGATCGTCGACGGACCGCTGCCGCCGGTCACGGCGGGGGTGAAGTTCGGTGAGAAGCCGACCGTGGCCAAGGGGAGCGGCGAGCCGTCGAAGAACCTGGCGGTGAAGACGCTGATCGCGGGCAGCGGGCGCCCGGTCGCGGAGAACGAGTTCATCCAGGCGAACTACCTGGGGCAGATCTGGGACACGGGCAAGGTCTTCGACAACTCCTACGACCGGGGCAGCCCGCTGCTCATGCAGCTGGCCCAGGGCACCATCATCGACGGCTGGCGGTACGCGCTGCTGGGCAAGAAGATCGGCAGCCGGATCGAGATCGCCGTGCCGCCGGCCTACGGCTACGGCAAGGCGGGCCAGCCGCAGGCGGGCATCAAGGGCACCGACACGCTGGTGTTCGTCATCGACGTGGTCAGTTCGTTCAACTCGGGGAGCTCCGCCAAGGGCAAGGCGGTCCCGCAGAACGACGCCGCGCTGCCGAAGGTGGCCGTCAACACCGACGGCAAGGTGCCAAAGGTCACCGTCCCGAAGACGGACCCGCCGAAGAAGCTGGTGTCGGAGTACGTGCTGGAGGGCGACGGCCCGAAGCTCAAGGCCGAGCAGACGGTCCTGTGCCAGTTCCAGGGCCTGGTCTGGGAGAGCGGCAAGACCTTCCAGCAGACGTACGGCACGGGCCGGCTCAGCCAGTTCTCGATCGAGCAGATGCAGCAGACGGTCAAGGGTCTGGCGCAGGGGCTGACCGGCAAGAAGGTCGGTAGCCGGGTCCTGATCGTGGTGCCGCCGGAGCTGGGCTACGGGGACAAGCCGCCGAGCGGTGGGCTGATCAAGAAGGGGTCCACGCTGGTGTTCACGGTGGACATCCTCGCCGCGATGTAGTGCCGGGGTCCCGTTGGCGGGCGGGAGAGCCGCGGGGATGAAAGACTGTCGCCGTTTCGTGTCGTACACAAGCAGGAGCTTTTGACGTGAGCATCGAGAAGCCCGAGATCGACTTCCCCGAGGGTGACGCCCCGAAGGACCTTGAGATCAAGGACATCTGGGAGGGTGATGGGCCGGTCGCGCAGGCGGGCCAGACCGTCACCGTGCACTACGTGGGCGTCGCGTTCAGCACCGGCGAGGAGTTCGACGCCAGCTGGAACCGCAATTCCCCGTTCCGCTTCCCGCTGGGCGGTGGCCGGGTCATCAAGGGCTGGGACCAGGGCGTGCAGGGCATGAAGGTCGGCGGCCGCCGTCAGCTGACCATTCCCGCGCACCTCGCCTACGGCGACCAGAGCCCGACCCCGGCGATCAAGCCCGGTGAGACCCTGATCTTCGTGGTGGACCTGCTCGGGGTCTGATCCATTCGGCCAGGTCCGACCGGATCTGATCACCTGGGGCCCATGCCTGTTAGGGCATGGGCCCTCGGCTTTTGTCTCGCCACCGAGGAGCGGTACGGTCATCGGTCAGAAGCACCATAGGGAAGGCGAAGGGCGTCGATGGCCATTGCCAAGGCCGAGCGGCTGATGAACCTCGCGCTGTGTCTGCTCGGCACGCGGCGGCCGCTCAGCAAGCGCGAGCTGCGCGACTCGATCGAGGCTTACGTCGAGGCCGCCAGGCCGGACAGGGGTGCGGCCGCCAGGCCGGACAGGGGTGCGGCCGGGGCCGACGACTCCTTCAACCGGATGTTCGAGCGGGACAAGGACGACCTGCGCGAGCTGGGCCTGGTCATCGAGACCGTGGAGAACCTCGACGGCGAGGTCGGCTATCTGGCCCGCCGCGACAGCAACCGGCTGCCGCCGATCACTCTGGACGCCGAGGAGGCCGCCGCCCTGGGCCTGGCCGCCAAGGTCTGGCAGCAGGCCCGGCTGGCGGGCGCGGCCAGTGGCGCGCTGCAGAAGCTGCGCGCCGCGGGTCTGCCCGAGGGTGTCGACCCGTACGAGGCGCACGGCGCGCTGGAGCCGCGTATCCCGGTGCACGAGGCCGCCTTCGAGCCGCTGATGCTGGCCTGCCGCGACCGCCGTCCGGTCGTCTTCGACTACCGCAAGGCGTCCGCCGCGCATCCCGAGCCCCGCCATGTCGAGCCGTGGGCGCTGGAGTGCTGGCGTGGCCACTGGTATCTGGCGGGGTTCGACCGGGACCGGGGCGCCGAGCGTGTCTTCCGGCTGTCCCGGATCACCGGCCGGGTCCGCTCCCGTGGCACGGGGTTCACCGCGCCCGTGCCGGACGTGGTGACCGTGCGGGAGACCGTGGCGGGGTGGGCCGGTGAGATCGCCGACCGCTCGGCGCGGATCCGGCTGCGTTCCGGCTCCGGTTACCCCCTTCGGGCGAAGGCCACCGCGGTCCGGGAACTCGGCGACGGCTGGGACGAGTTGGAGATTCCGTACGGGCACGGTCTGGACGCCTGGCTGGTGGAGTTCGGGCCGGACGTGGTGGTCCTGGAGCCGGCCGAGCTGCGCGCGGACGTGCTGGACCGGCTGCGCGCCGTGGCCAAGGGCTGAGGGGGAGCAGGACTGTGGCAGGCAAACCGGTCAGGCCCGTGAACGCCATCGACCAGACCCGTCGGATGCTGTCCCTGGTGACCTATCTGCGGGAGCGCCCCGGCGCCCGGATCGCCGACGTCGCGCGCGCCTTCGGGATCACCGAGGACGAGCTGGTCGCCGATCTCGATCTGCTGCCCATGTGCGGCACCAGTTTCCGGGGCGGTGACCTGCTGGACATCGACACGGACGGCGAGCGCATCTGGTGGCACAACCCGGCCGCGCTCGGCGAGGAGGCCGCGGAGCCGCTGCGGCTGGCCGCGGACGAGGCGACCGCGTTGCTGGTGGCCGCCCGGGCGGTCTCCACTCTTCCCGGTCTGCGGGAGGGGGACCGCCAGGCGCTGCTGCGGGCCACCGCCAAGGTGGAGACGGCGGCCGGTGAGGCGGCCGGCGCCAGTTCGCGGCTGTCGGTGACCTTCGAGTCCGAGGGCGGGGTCTTCGCCGACGTCGACCGGGCGATCTCCGAGCGTCGGCGGCTGTGGATCCGCTACTACTCCCCGGCCCGTGACGAGGTGACCGAGCGCGAGATCGATCCGATCCGGTTGGTCAGCGTCGGCCACACCTATGTCGAGGCCTGGTGCCGCCGCTCCGAGGCGCGGCGCACGTTTCGGCTGGACCGGGTCGCGGAGATCAGGATCCTCGACGAGCCGTCGGCGCCGCCCGAGATAGAGCTGCGCGACCTGTCCGAGGGACTGGTGCAGCCGGCCGCGGAGGATCCGGAGGTGGTCGTCGAGGTCGGCCCCGGTGGCCGCTGGGTCGCCGAGTACTACCCGCACGACAGCGCCGATGAGCTTCCCGACGGGGGGCTGCGTATCACCCTGCGGACACCGGAGCCGGCGTCCCTGCGCAGGCTGGCGCTGCGGCTCGGCCGTGACGGCCGGATCGTCTCGCCGGCCGCGCTGGCCGACAGCGCCCGCCGGGCGGCCCGTGAGGCGCTGGCGGCCTACGACAGCGCGCCGGACGCGGTGCGGGGCGTGGGTGACGGGCAGGACGAAGGACGGGAGCCGGTGCTTTGAGCGAGTCCGCGGTGTCCGGTGCGGGTGAGATGACGGTGGCGGCCGCGTTCGCGGGGATGCGGCGCGTGGTCCCCGTGGTGTTCAGAGCCGGCTGCCCGGACTGCCGGGGCCGTTTCGAGCTGGCCGCGGGTGCCCTGCGCCTGGCGATCGGGGCGAGCAGCCGGACGACGTTCTACTCCTTCACCTGCCCCGAGTGCGGTGCTTCGGTCCGCAAGCCGGCCGGTGAGCGGGTCGTGGAGCTGCTCACCGGTGGGGGTGTCCGCACCCTGCGGCTGCATCCCACGGCGTAGGCGGCCGCGTCCGGCGCCCGGGACGGTCTAGGCTCGGCGTCATGTTCTGGCCGATGTTCGCGGTAGCCGTGGGTTTTCTGAGTCTCGCCGTGCTGGGGGTGCTCGCCGTCCGGGTGTTCCTGGAGGCGCGGCGGCTCGGGCGGCAGGTCGAGGTGGCCGCGAGCCGTATCGGCAGGGCGGCGGAGAACCTGGAGCGGGCGGCGGTGAGCGCGGCCCGCGCGGCGGACACGCTGTGACCGTGGGTCCGGATGACCTGGGAGTCTCGGACGCGCGTGCGCCGTGGGTCACTTCGCCCTGTCACCTTGCCCACCCGGCCAGGTACGCTGCTGGTCGCGGCCCGAGAATGAGGCGCGGTCCGCGGAGTGAGAGTACGCCGGGGGATTGTTCCGCGTTCATCCCCAGGCGTTACGATCGCAGCCAGCATGAGATTCGGACGAGTGTCCGGCCTGTCGGACATGCCCGCCTCGCTGAGAAGGTGAAGATTTATGTTCCGCAACGGACTTGAGCCGTGGCACCTGCTGATCCTTGTTGTGGTGATCCTCCTCGTGTTCGGTTCCAAGAAGCTGCCGGACATGGCGCGCTCGCTCGGCAAGTCCGCCCGCATCCTGAAGAGCGAGGCGAAGGCGATGAAGGACGACGGCAAGCAGCCCGCCGACACCGCCCACCCCGCCGAGGACCCGGCCGCCGCTCAGCGCACGATCCAGGCCGCGCCCGGCGACGTGACCAGCGCCCGCCCGGTCAACGAGCCGACGGACACCACCCAGCGCTGACGCGAGGACCGGGGCATCCGGTCCTCTGTACGAGATGAGGATGTGGGTTGCTCAAGTCTGCCCGCAAAAAGGAGAGGGATTCCGAGGGGCGGATGCCGCTCGGAGATCACTTGCGTGAGCTGCGCAACCGGCTCGCGAAGGGTGTCCTGGCGATCCTTGTCGTCACGATCGTCGCGGCCTTCTTCTACCGGGACATCATCGACGTCATCACCCGGCCGATGCTCGACGAGATCGGCTGCCACCAGTCCTTCGGGGAGCTGGCCGACGTCAAGAACGCCAGGTGTGCGCATCTGATCGTCAGTGGCCTCATCGCGCCGTTCACCCTGGCCCTGAAGGTCGCGCTGACGGCCGGTGTCGTGCTCGCGTCGCCGGTCTGGCTCTACCAGCTGTGGGCGTTCGTCGCTCCGGGCCTGCACCGCGCGGAGAAGAAGTACGCCTACGGGTTCGTCGGCTTCGGCTTCCCGCTCTTCCTCGGCGGCGGCTACCTCGCGTTCCACGTGCTGCCGACGACCGCGAAGGTCATGATCGGCCTCACGCCCGCCGGCGCCGAGAACCTGTTGCCGCTGGACGATCTGCTGGACCTCATCACCCGCATGATCGTCGTGTTCGGCCTCGCCTTCGAGATGCCGCTGCTGCTGGTCATGCTCAACCTCACCGGGGTGCTGTCCGGGCGGCGCATGCTGGGCTGGTGGCGCGGCATGGTCGTCGGTATCACCATCTTCGCCGCCGTGGCCACGCCGAGCCCCGACCCGATGACGATGCTGGCGCTGGCGGCACCGATCTGGGCGCTGTACTTCATCGCCGTGGCCATCGGGCTGCTGAACGACCGGCGCCGGGCACGCCGCGAGGCCGAGGGCCCCGGCGACGACGAGGCGTCCGAGCTGGACCTCACGCCCGAGGACATCGGCGCCGTCGAGCCCGTCCCGGCGGCCCGGGCGCTGCCCGAGCAGGCGAGCGGCGAGCGGATCAACGGCTACGACGACGTGACCTGAGTCCTCACCGAGCCTTGCCGTGACGCCCCCGTCCCGTGGTGGACGGGGGCGTCCGTCTTCCTGCCGACGGGCGATCCGGATAATGATCGTCACGTTGTCAGTGGCGCCCGGTACGCTCGAAAGTACGATGACAGAGGACCTCTCACCGGCCGAGCGGTACGCGGCAGCCCGTCTGCGGGCTGCCGAGCAGGCCACCGCGCTCGCGTCCTTCCGCGAGATGTACGACTTCGGCCTCGACCCCTTCCAGATCGAGGCCTGCCAGGCACTCGAGGCCGGCAAGGGCGTCCTGGTGGCCGCCCCGACCGGCTCGGGCAAGACGATCGTGGGCGAGTTCGCCGTTCACCTCGCCCTCCAGCAGGGCAAGAAGTGCTTCTACACGACGCCCATCAAGGCGCTGTCGAACCAGAAGTACGCCGATCTGTGCCGCCGCTACGGCGCCGACAAGGTCGGGCTGCTGACCGGCGACAACAGCGTGAACTCCGACGCCCCCGTGGTGGTGATGACCACCGAGGTCCTGCGGAACATGCTGTACGCCGGCTCGCAGACCCTCCTCGGCCTCGGGTATGTGGTCATGGACGAGGTGCACTACCTCTCCGACCGCTTCCGTGGTGCCGTCTGGGAAGAGGTGATCATCCACCTGCCCGAGTCGGTGACCCTGGTGTCGCTCTCGGCGACCGTGTCCAACGCGGAGGAGTTCGGCGACTGGCTGGACACCGTCCGCGGTGACACCGAGGTGATCGTCTCCGAGCACCGGCCCGTGCCGCTCTTCCAGCACGTGCTCGCCGGGCGCCGGATGTACGACCTGTTCGAGGAGGGCGAGGGCCACAAGAAGGCCGTCAACCCCGACCTCGTCCGGCTGGCCCGGATGGAGGCCACCCGGCCGTCGTACCAGGACCGCCGGCGCGGCCGGGGGATGCGTGAGGCCGACCGGGAGCGGGAGCGCAGGCAGCGTTCGCGGGTGTGGACACCCGGCCGTCCCGAGGTCATCGAGCGCCTGGACTCCGAGGGCCTGCTGCCCGCCATCACCTTCATCTTCAGCCGTGCCGCCTGTGAGGCGGCCGTCCAGCAGTGCCTGTTCGCGGGCCTCCGGCTCAACGACGAGGAGGCGCGCGAGCAGGTCCGCGCCCTGGTCGAGGAGCGCACCGCCGCCATCCCGACGGAGGACCTGCACGTCCTTGGCTACTACGAGTGGCTGGAGGGTCTGGAGCGCGGTATCGCCGCCCACCACGCGGGCATGCTGCCGACCTTCAAGGAGGTCGTGGAGGAGCTGTTCGTGCGCGGCCTGGTGAAGGCGGTGTTCGCGACCGAGACCCTGGCGCTCGGCATCAACATGCCCGCGCGCTCGGTGGTGCTGGAGAAGCTCGTCAAGTGGAACGGCGAGCAGCACGCCGACATCACGCCGGGGGAGTACACCCAGCTGACCGGTCGTGCGGGCCGCCGGGGCATCGACGTCGAGGGTCACGCGGTCGTGCTCTGGCAGCGCGGTATGAGCCCCGAGCACCTGGCCGGTCTCGCCGGCACCCGTACGTATCCGCTGCGCTCCAGCTTCAAGCCGTCGTACAACATGGCGGTCAACCTGGTCGAGCAGTTCGGCCGGCACCGTTCGCGCGAGCTGCTGGAGACCTCCTTCGCGCAGTTCCAGGCCGACAAGTCGGTCGTCGGGATCTCCCGGCAGGTGCAGCGCAACGAGGAGGGCCTGGACGGCTACAAGGCCTCCATGACCTGCCATCTCGGTGACTTCGAGGAGTACGCGCGGCTGCGCCGTGAGCTGAAGGACCGGGAGACCGAGCTGGCCCGGCAGGGCGCCGGTGAGCGGCGGGCCGAGGCGGCCGTGGCCCTGGAGAAGCTCAAGCCGGGTGACGTCATCCATGTGCCGACGGGGAAGTACGCGGGGCTGGCCCTGGTGCTGGACCCGGGTCTGCCCGCGGGCCGGTCCAACGGCCACCGCGGTTATGACCACCACGACGGCCCGCGTCCGCTGGTGCTGACCGCCGAGCGGCAGGTGAAGCGGCTGGCGTCCATGGACTTCCCGGTGCCGGTGGAGCCGCTGGACCGGATGCGGATCCCGAAATCCTTCAACGCCCGTTCGCCGCAGTCCCGTCGGGACCTGGCCTCGGCGCTGCGGGCCAAGGCCGGGCACATCCCGCCGGAGCGGGCCCGCAAGAAGCGTTCGCAGGCCGCCGACGACCGGGAGATCGCCCGGCTGCGCACCGCCATCAGGGCCCATCCCTGCCATGGCTGCGACGACCGCGAGGACCACGCGCGCTGGGCCGAGCGCTACCACCGGCTGCTGCGGGACACCTCGCAGCTGGAGCGCCGGATCGAGGGCCGTACGAACACGATCGCGCGGACCTTCGACCGGATCGTGGCGCTGCTGACCGAGATGGACTACCTGCGCGGTGACGAGGTCACCGAGCACGGCAAGCGGCTCGCCCGGCTCTACGGCGAACTCGACCTGCTGGCCAGCGAATGCCTGCGGGACGGCGTCTGGGAGGGTCTGGCACCCGCCGAACTCGCCGCGTGCGTCTCGGCGTTGGTGTACGAGTCACGGGCCGGTGACGACGCGATGGCGCCCAAGGTGCCCTCGGGCAAGGCGAAGGCCGCGCTCGACGAGATGGTCCGGATCTGGGGCCGGCTCGACGCGCTGGAGGAGGATTTCCGGATCAACCAGGCCGAGGGCGTCGGGCAGCGGCAGCCGGATCTCGGGTTCGCCTGGGCCGCGTACATGTGGGCGTCGGGCAAGGGACTGGACGAGGTGCTGCGGGAGGCGGAGATGCCGGCCGGTGACTTCGTGCGGTGGTCCAAGCAGGTCATCGATGTGCTCGGGCAGATCGCGGCGGCCGCGCCCACCGAGGGGTCGAGCGTGACGAAGGCGGCGCGCAAGGCCGTGGACCAGTTGCTGCGGGGAGTCGTCGCCTACTCGTCGGTGGGATGACCCCGCCGGTGGGATGAACCGACCGAGGGGCCCCGTCCGGGTTGCGGACGGGGCCCCTCGCCGTCCCCGGATCCGCCGTACGGGCGAGGCGGGCGGCCGCGCGGGTTGACGCGCCGCCGCGCTCGCGCGGGACCGCGCACCCCGCGGATCCCGATCGCGTTCACTCTTCACGGTGAGTGAGATTCGCATGCTCGTGCACCGTGACCGAACGTGTGCGAATGGAGACGGCCCGTGTAAATGGGGCCGAGAGTACTCCTGCCCGGCAAGCGATTTCAGGTGCTTGCCGAATATGACACGGCGATGATCCGGTCGGACTAAGCTCGCCCGCGACGCACCGAGTTGAACAGAATTCGTGCGCTTGTTCCCAAACGTCCGGAAGATCCGGTCAGTTCCATGAATCTTCCCCCCGGAAGCTCCCCCGACACCCAGCCGATTCGTCTCAGAAGGCATCCATGGTGAGTGTTCAGAAACCTCACGGTCGCCGTGAACGTCCCTATGCCCGCGTCCTGTTGCCGCCGGCCATAGTGATGGCCGCCGCCGGCGGAGTCGCCGTGGCCCTGGTGCCGGCGTCGGCCCGGCTCGCCGTCGCTCTGTGCGGGGCGCTGGCGGTGCTGCTGATCCTCGTCACCGGCGCGGAGGCCGCCCGGCGCGGCCGCGCGCTGCGCGAGGCGCAGTCCGAACACGCCCGTCACTGCGCGTATCTGGAACACCGGCTCGCCGCCCAGCACGAGCTGATCACCCGGTTCGCCGCCGACATCCTGCCCACCGGGCTGTACCGGCTGCGCGCCGGGGAGCCGCTGCGGGACGTGCTGAGCAACGTCTACGACAGCGACCCGGAGCTGCGCGGCCTGCACGAGTCGTACCGCGAGCTGTTCCGGGTGGCGCTGCGCGGCGCCGACCACGAGATCTCGATGCGCGACGCGACCGAGCGCTCGTTCGTGAGCATCGCCCGCCGCGTCCAGGCCATCGTCCACCAACAGGCCAAGGAACTGCGGGAGATGGAGGAGGACCACGGCCGCAACCCGGAGGTCTTCGATGACCTGCTCCGGCTCGACCACGGCACCTCGCTGATCGGCCGGCTCGCCGACACCATCTCCGTCCTCGGCGGCGGTCGGCCGGGCCGTCAGTGGCCGTTGCCGGTCTCGCTCTACAGCGTGCTGCGCGGTGCCATGTCGCGCATCCTGGAATACCGCCGTATCGAGCTGAGCTCCATCGTCAACATCAACATCAAGGGCACCGCCGTCGAGCCGGTCATCCACGCCGCCGCCGAGCTCCTCGACAACGCCACCCGCTACTCGCCGCCCTCGAACAAGGTGCACGTCACCGCCTCCGAGGTGCAGGCCGGCATCGCCATCGAGATCGAGGACGCCGGCGTCAGCCTGAGCGAGGAGTCCCGGGCCCGTATCGAGCAGATGATCGAGGACGCCAAGAACGGCGACGACGCGCAGAACCTCGGTGAGAACCCGCGCCTCGGCCTCGCGGTCGTCGGCCGTCTGTGCAAGCACTTCGACATGGAGGTCTCGCTGCGCGCCTCGGCCTACGGCGGCGTCCGCGCGATCCTCATCGTCCCGCGCGTCATGACCACCACCGAGCCCGGCGTCGGCGCCGCGCACGGTATCGGCGCCACCGGTGTGCCCCAGCCCGAGCTGGGTGCCGTCGAGGGCCCCAAGCGCCCGCCCAAGAGGCGCCGCCCCACCAGCCCGAAGATCCCCGCCGGGATCTCCATGGAGGACGACGTCCCCGAGGTCACCGAGTGGACCGCGGGCGGCCTGCCCCAGCGCCGCAGCCGCGTGAAGACCCCGCTCAGCCAGCGGATCGCCGAACAGGCGGCCATCGAACGCGCCGAGCGCGAGGGCAGGCCGACCGTCTGGTCCCAGACCAGGACCGAACCGGAGCCCGAGCCCGAGATCGACCCCGAGCGCAAGAAGCTCATGGAGCGGCCGCCGGGCATGTGGGTCGACGCCTTCTGGGACGGCCTGAAGAAGGGCATGCCCGAGGGCGCCACGGCCTCCGAACTGACCGACTTCACGCGGAACCCGACCGCGTACCTGCACCTGATCGACGATGCGGCCACCGACGACGCCACGGCCGACGACGAGGGGAACCTCAAGTGATCCAGCAGCGAGCGAACCTGGACTGGATGCTCAAGCAGCTCAACGACGGTGTGCCGGGCATCGAGATGATCGTGGTGCTGTCCGCCGACGGGCTGCGTATCGCCCGCTACGGCGGCGACCCCGACGCCGCCGACCGCGTGGCCGCCGCCTGTGCGGGCATGCAGAGCCTGGCCGGTGCCGTCATCCAGGAGATCCCCGGCGCCGGCGACATGAAGCTGGTGGTCATCGAGATCGACGGCGGCTACTTCTACCTGATGTCCGCCGGTGCCAACGCCTACCTCGCCGTGCTCGCCGACGTCACCTGTGAGCCGGGCCGGATGAGCGGCATGATGCGCGACCTCGTCGTCCGGATCGGCGCCCACCTGACCAGTCCGCCCCGGAGGAACGGGCAGACCGTATGACTCCTCCACGACGCCAACGGCGCCCGCCGCGGCACCTGCCACCCCCGCCGCCGCAGGCGGCCAAGCCGCAGAGCGGCGGGGAGCCGCCGCCCAAGAACCCCGAACGGCTCTACACCATCGCCGGATCGGGCGAGGGCGGCCGGGCCGAACTCGACCTCGTGACGCTGGTCGTGGCGCGCTCCGCGCCGCCACCGGCCGCCTCGCCCGAGCAGACGGCGGTGCTCCGGCTGTGTACCGCCCCCCTCTCCGTGGCCGAACTCTCGGCCTATCTGCGGCTGCCGTTCAGCGCGATGACCGTAGTGATCACCGAGCTGATCGCGGCCGAACAGGTGCAGGCGCGCGCCCCGATCGTCCGCCAGGCGCTCCCCGACCGTTCACTCCTCGAAGCGGTGATGCATGGACTTCAACGGCTCTGAGATCCTCCCCGGCCCGCGCACCGAGGAGTATCTGCCGCACACGACCCAGGCCGCGGTGAAGATCGTGATCGTGGGCGGCTTCGGCGTCGGCAAGACCACGATGGTCGGTTCGGTCAGCGAGATCCGGCCGCTGACCACCGAGGAGACGATGACGCAGGCCGGGATCGGGGTCGACGACAACTACGGCTCCGACTCCAAGACGGCCACCACCGTGGCGATGGACTTCGGGCGCATCGGCATCACCGACAAGCTGGTGCTCTACCTCTTCGGCACCCCCGGCCAGGAGCGCTTCTGGTTCCTGTGGAACGGCCTGTTCGAGGGCGCGCTCGGCGCGGTCGTCCTGGTCGACACCCGGCGGCTGGAGGTCAGCTTCGACGTCATGGGGCGGCTGGAGGAGCGCGGTGTGCCCTTCGTCGTCGCGGTCAACACCTTTCCCGACGCGCCCCGCTACCCGGTCGAGGAGCTGCGTACCGCGCTCGACCTGTCCCCGGACATCCCGATCATCGACTGCGATGTGCGCCGCCGGGCCTCCAGCCGGGACGTCCTGATGACGCTCATGCGCTTCCTGCACTCCCTCGCCCTGTCCGGCGCCCTGACCTGAACACCCGAAGCCCAGCAGACCGACCCCACTCCATCCGTTCCGGAGCGATCACCGTGACGCCTGAACCCTCGTCTCTCACCGGCACCGACCCCCTCTCCGGCCCCCCGCCGGGCTGCCCGGCACACGGCCTCGGCCCCGGGGGGCTGCACCGGCTCTACGGCCCCGAAGCGGACGACCTCGGCAGCCTGTACGAGCGTCTGCGCGAGCAGCACGGCTCCGTGGCCCCCGTCCTGCTCCACGACGACGTGCCGATGTGGGTGGTGCTCGGGCACGCCGAGAACCTGCAACTGGTGCGCAGCCCCTCGCAGTACACGCGCGACAGCCGGATCTGGACGCCGCTGCTGGAGGGCACGGTCAAGCCCGACCACCCGTTGATGCCGCACATCGCCTGGCAGCCGATCTGCTCGCACGCCGAAGGCGACGAACACCAGCGGCTGCGCGCCGCGGTCACCGCGGCCATGTCGACCATCGACCACCGCAGCGTCCGCCGCCATATCGGCCGCTCCACCCAGGCCCTGGTCAACGGCATCTGCGAGCGGGGCCGGGCCGACCTGGTCTCGCAGTTCGCCGAGCATCTGCCGATGGCCGTGATGTGCGAGATCCTCGGCATGCCCGAGGAGTACGACGACCGGATGGTGCACGCCGCCCGCGATGCCCTGAAGGGCACCGAGACCGCCATCCAGAGCCACACCTACGTCATGGACGCGTTGAGCCGGCTCACCACCCGGCGCCGCGCCCGGCCCGAGGACGACTTCACCAGTCACCTCATCACCCACCCGGCCGCCCTCACCGACGACGAGGTCCGCGAACACCTGCGGCTGGTGCTGTTCGCCGCCTACGAGGCCACCGCCAACCTCCTCGCCAACGCGCTGCGCATGGTCCTCACCGAGCCGGGCTTCCGCGCCCAGCTCAACGGCGGCCAGATGACGGTGCCGGAGGCGATCGAGCAGTCCCTGTGGGACGAGCCGCCGTTCAGCACCGTCTTCGGCTACTACGCCAAGCAGGACACCGAGCTGGGCGGCCGGCACATCCGCAAGGGCGACGGGCTGCTGTTCGCCCCGGCGCCGGGCAACCTGGATCCGCGGATCCGCCCCGACCTGTCGGCCGGCATGCAGGGCAACCGCTCCCACCTCGCCTTCGGTGGCGGCCCGCACGAGTGCCCGGGCCAGGACATCGGCCGCGCCATCGCCGACGTCGGCGTCGACGCGCTGCTGACGCGTCTGCCGGACATCCAACTGGACTGTCCGGAGGAGGAGTTGAGTTGGCGGGCGTCCATCGCCGCCCGGCACCTGGTGAGCCTGCCGGTACGTTTCGAGCCCAAGCCGCAGCAGGACGTCGACCTGCCGCCGCGGGCCATGCCGCTGCCCGCGCAGCGCGGCACCTGGCAGGTGGGCGGCCCGGGCGGCGACCCGGCGCCGAGCACCGCGGCACGGCCGGCGGCTGCGCTGTCCGCGCCCGAACGCGAGCCGGTCCGGCCCGGCGGCCTTTGGCAGCGCCTGCTGCACTGGTGGCGCGGCGAATGACCGCGGGACGGGGAGTCCCGCGGCAAGGCCCTAGCGGCCGGTCGCCCACGCCTCGTGGGCCGACCAGGCCCGCAGTTCGCGCCCGCTGACGAAGGAGTGCCGTGCCCCGGTGACCGGATCGGTGAACTCCAGCCCCCGTGCCAGCAGTTGCAGCGGGCGCCGGAAGTCGTCCGCCGGCACCGGGGCGGTGACGTCCGGATACAGCGGATCGCCGAGGATGGGTACGCCGAGCGCGTTCAGATGCACTCGCAGCTGATGGGTCTGGCCGGTCTTCGGCACGAGCCGGTAGCGGCCCAGCGCGCCCCGGTGGGCGATGAGCTGCACCCGGGTCTCGGCGTTCGGTTCGCCCTCGACCTCCCGTGCGGCCTGCACCCCGCGCTCCTTGACGATCCTGCTGCGCACGGTCCGGGGCAGGCCGAGCGCGGGGTCGTACGGGGCGATCGCCTCGTACTCCTTGTGCACGCGCCGGTCGGCGAACAGGGTCTGATAGGCGCCGCGTTCCTCGGGGCGTACCGTGAACAGCACCAGTCCGGCCGTCAGCCGGTCCAGGCGGTGCGCGGCCGTCAGCGCGGGGATGCCCAGCTCGCGCCGGAGCCGGGCCAGCGCGGTCTCGGCCACATGGCTGCCGCGCGGGGTCGTGGCGAGGAAGTGCGGCTTGTCCGCCACCACGATGTGCGCGTCCCGGTGGACCACGGTCACCGGGAACGGCACCGCCACCTCGGCGGGCAGCTCGCGGTGGAACCACACGAACGTGCCCGGCCGGTAGGGCGCGTCGGGTGCCACCGGCCGTCCGTCGACGTCGACGACCAGGCCCGCGTCGAACATCGCCTCGACCGCTCCGGGGCCGGCCCCCGTCAGCCGCTGCACCAGGTGTTCGCACACGGTGGCCCACTCGCCGGCCGGCAGCCGCACCCGCACGGGGTCCACGCCCTCGCGCTGGGGGAGCGGGGCGGGCGGTGGCGGGGTGCGGCGTCTCATCGGGACAAGGGTACGAGGCCGAAAACGGGTGGGGCGCCGGCCGTGCGGTCGGCAGGATATGGATCATGCCGTTCCTCATCAGCCCGGTGCTGACCCCCGGAGCCCTCGCCCGTACCCCGCAGCCGGTCCTTGCGACCGGTGACGGTCTGCTGCTGCGCCCCTGGCGGGCGGAGGACGCGCCCGCCGTCCACGCCGCCTTCCAGGATCCGGTGCTGCGGCAGTGGCACCTGAGGTCCTGTGACTCCGAGGAGGAGGCCGCGGGCTGGATCGCGCAGTGGCGCGAAGTGTGGGAGGGCGAGTGCGGGGCCCAGTGGGCGGTGGTGGCCGAGGGGACGGACGAACTGGTGGGCCGGGTCGCGCTGCGTCAGATCCTGCTCGCCGACGGCATCGCGGAGGTGGCGTACTGGACGGTTCGGTCCGCGCGCGGCCGGGGTGTCGCGGTCCGGGCGGCCAGGACCGTGACCCGCTGGGCCCTGGAGGAGATCGGCTTCCACCGGCTCGAACTCTTCCACGCCACCGCCAACGAGGCCTCCTGCCGGGTGGCCACCAAGGCCGGCTTCCGGGCGGAGGGCACCAAGCGCAGCGCGCTGCTGCACCCGGACGGCTGGCACGACATGCATGTGCACGCGCGCGTGCACGGCGACTGAGCGGTCGCGCCCGCGTGGTGCGGCCGCCGGCGGGGTGTGGCGGCCGCGGGGGCGCGACGGCACCCGCCGCCGGACGCACGAGAGCGGCGGCACCCGCCGGGTGCCGCCGCTCCGGGTTCGCTCACGCGGCCGCCGGGCGGCCTTCCTGCTCGGCCTCGATACGGGCGTTCCACTCCCGCTTGGAGGCCTGCCAGCCGTCCTCGTCGTGGCCGAGGCGCCAGTAGCCGGAGATGGAGAGGTCCTCGCGCGGGATCTGCAGCTCGACGCGGAGCATCCGGCGCAGTTCCTTCACGAAGCCCGCCTCGCCGTGCACGAACGCGTGCAGCCGGCCCTCGGGGAACTCCAGCGACCGTACGGCCTCCAGGAGGGCCTCGCCGACCGGTCGGTCGCCGCGGTGCAGCCAGCCGACCTGCACCTCGGAGTCGATCTTCTGCTCCTCCTCGGGGCCCGAGATCTCGACGAAGGCGTGGGCGCGGGCGGCGGCGGGCAGCGTCTCCAGGGCGCGGGCGATCGCGGGCAGCGCGCTCTCGTCGCCGACGAGCAGATGCCAGTCGGCGTCCGGGTCGGGGGTGTAGGCGCCGCCGGGGCCCATGAAGTGGATCGTTTCGCCGGGCCGGGCGTGGATGGCCCACGGTCCGGCCAGGCCCTCGTCGCCGTGGATCACGAAGTCCAGGGTGAGTTCGCGGTGTTCGGGGTCCCAGGCGCGCACGGTGTAGGTCCGGGTCACCGGCCACTGCTCGCGCGGATACTCCGCCCGGATCCGCTCCAGGTCGAAGGGGGTCGGGTAGGTGACGCCAGGGGGGCCGAACAGCAGCTTCACATAGTGGTCGGTGCAGGTGTCCGCCGCGAATCCGGCGAGGCCCGTCCCGCTGAGCACCACGCGCTGCATGTGCGGGGTGAGCCGCTCGGTACGCACCACCTGGGCGGTATGGACCTTGCGCGGCTTTCGTCCCGGACGCTCTGCCATCACGGCCTCCTGCGAAATTGGTTAGGTTTACCTAAGTTAGCATCCCACTTCGCCTCGGCACCCCACTCGTCGGGATCGATGTCAGCCTTTCGCCGCCATGTTCCGGCCAAGATCACTTCTCCAGCGTGCTCAGCAACCGCTGCAGGGAGCCGCCGAGCCCCCACCGCTTCGCCAACTCCTCCAGCGCCGCCGGGTCGCGCGGTGTGTGCGGCAGGGCGGTGTCGACGTCCGGGAGCGGCACGTCGTCGGCCACCCGCACCACCTTCGGCGCGACCGCGACATACGGCCGGGCCTCGGTGAGCCGCTTGCGCTGCGACGGCGTGAGCCTCGACCTCGGGTCCTCGACCGCCGTCATGATCCCGGCCAGGTCGCCGAACTCGGCCAGCAGCTTGGCGGCCGTCTTCTCGCCGATGCCGGGCACGCCCGGCAGGCCGTCGCTCGGGTCGCCGCGCAGCAGCGCCAGATCCACGTACCCAGCCCCGTCGACGCCATACTTCTCGCGCAGGACCGACTCGTCCGTCAGCTGCAGCGTGCCCACGCCCTTGAGCGGGTACAGCACGCGCACCCCGCGGGCGTCGTCCACCAGCTGGTACAGGTCGCGGTCGCCGGTGACGATGTCCACCGGGCCGTCCGCGCGCGCCGTGAACGTCCCGATCACGTCGTCCGCCTCGTAGCCGGCGACCCCGACGCGCGCGATCCCGAGCGCGTCCAGCACGTCCTCGATCACCGGTACCTGCGGGGAGAGCGTGTCCGGCACCTCCTCCTCGTCCGGTGCGCCCTCGTGCGCCTCGGCGACCCGGTGGGCCTTGTAGGTGGGGATGAGATCGACCCGCCATTGCGGCCGCCAGTCGGCGTCCATACAGGCCACCAGCCGGTCCGGCCGGTGGTCCTTGACCAGCCGGTCGATGAAGTCCAGCAGTCCGCGCACGGCGTTGACGGGCGCGCCGTCCGGCGCCTTCACGGAGTCCGGCACGCCGAAATAGGCGCGGAAGTACAGCGAGGCGGCATCGAGAAGCATGAGTCGTCCGGTCACGCTCGCATCATGCCGTACCGCCGAAGCCGGGTGACTTGATCGGCCCCGGACCGCCTGCCGAGGGGCCGGTGACGCCGACGCCGATGGGTGTAAGGACCGTCCTCCCCTCGTGGCGTCCGCACACGGAGCCAATTCGGCCAAACACCGTGCGTGACGAACCATGGCCTGGAGCGGGGTCACAGGCCCAGCTGGTCGGCATATTCATCCTCATGGGGGACCATGTGCCCCACGGGTACGCGCCCCGGCGGACTGGCGTGAACCGTGGGGTGGCGGCCCGTGGGCATGTCAGGGATATGGCCGTCGAGTGAAACCGTTCGCCGAACATGCGTAGGGTGCAGAGAAGTCATCGGACGAGCTGTGCCTCCGCGAGGACAGGGCGAGCGGAAGTCATCGGGAGAGGTGTGCCTCCCGAGGGGCACCCGGACAGAGGCACGACGAGCGAGGGAGGGAGCCGGAGCGATGGGCGACCACAAAGACCAGCAGCCCGTACGGGTGGGCGCGGCCGTCCGGCGGCGCCGCCGTGCGCTGGAGCTGACTCTCGCGGCCGTCGCCGAGCGCACCGGTCTGTCGGTGCCCTTCCTCAGCCAGGTCGAGAACGACCGGGCCCGCCCCAGCAGCGGCTCCCTGGAGAAGCTGGCCGACGCCCTGCGCACCACGGCCGTCGAACTCCTCGCCGCCGCCGACCCGGCCGCCAGCGTGGACGTCGTCCGTGCCGAGCCGGTCGCCGAGGGCGACTTCGACGCCCGGACCCGATCCCTGGTGCGCGGCCACCATCAGCTGCACGCCTCCGAGTTCACCGGTGACCATGACGCCGGGCGCGAGTTCCAGCACCGCAACGACGAGTTGATGTACGTCGCCGACGGCGCCGTGGAGATCGAGGCCGAGGGCCGCGCCTACCGTCTCGGCCGCGGCGACACCCTGTATCTGACCGGCGGTGTCCGACACCGCTGGCGGGCCACGGTCCCGGACACCCGGGTCGTGGTGGTCGCGGTCGCGGAGCACATCGAGGCGGTCCAGGACCGCACCCGCTGATGCGGGTCGTCTCGCTGGTGCCGTCGCTGACGGAGGCGGTGGCCGAGACGCTTCCCGGGGTCCTGGTGGGCGCCACCGACTGGTGCGCCCGTCCGGTGGACCTGGACGTCACCCGGATCGGCGGCACGAAGAACCCGCGGGTGGACCGGATCGTGGCGCTCGCCCCCGACCTCGTGATCGCCAACGAGGAGGAGAACCGCGCGCCCGACCTCGACGCCCTGCGCGCCGCCGGCCTGGACGTGCTGGTCACCGAGGTGCGCACCGTGCCACAGGCCTGGACGGAGCTGGACCGGGTCCTGACCGCCTGCGGTGCGCGCGGCCGCCCACGCTGGCTGGACGAGGCGGAGGCGGCCTGGGCCTCGCCGCCCGGCGTCGGGGGCCGCGCGAGGGCCGTCGTGCCGATCTGGCGCCGCCCCTGGATGGTCCTCGGCCGGGACACCTTCGCCGGTGACGTCCTGGCAAGGCTGGGTGTCGGTCAGCTCTGCGCCGCCCACACCGAGCGCTACCCCCGCGTCCCCCTGGAGGAACTCCGCGCGGCCGCCCCGGACCTGGTGGTCCTCCCCGACGAGCCCTACCGCTTCACCGCCGACGACGGCCCCGAGGCCTTCCCCGGGCTGCCCTGCGCGCTGGTCAGCGGACGCCATCTGACCTGGTACGGCCCCTCGCTGGCGCGAGCGCCGCGGGTGCTGGCCGAGGCCCTGCGAGCAGCTCGCCGCTGAGCAGACCGCGCAGGGTGCCGCCGGCGGCCGCGACCCAGGCCGCGACGAGCACCGCGTACAGCGCGACGGCCAAGGCCTCGTATCCGGCCAGCGCGGTGTGCCGGGCCAGCGCCGCGGCACCGGTGACACACGTGCCCACCGGGAAGGTGAACGCCCACCAGGTCATCGCGAACCCCATGCCCCGGCGCCGGGCCCGCACCACGTGCGCGGTCGCCAGCGCCAGCCACAGCAGCGCGAAGCCCATGACCGGCACCCCGTACAGCACGGCGAACACCCTCAGGCCGGTGTCGTAGGGGGCGGGGACGACACCGGGAGCGGCGTCCGCGATCTGCCCGAGGGCGGTGGTGGACTGGCCGAGCGGGCCGAGGACCAGGAACAGGGTCGGGGTGAGCGCGAGCGGCAGCGCACCGTGCACGATCAGCCGGCCGAAGACGAGCGGCAGCATCAGCAGCACGGCGAACAGGCTCAGCCCGAACAGCGCCAGAGAGCCCAGCAGCATGGTCTCGCGGGGCTGACCCGGCGGCAGATGCGGCACGAGCAGGGGGCCGAGCGAGGCCGACACCATGGGCGCGACCAGCGGCAGCAGCCACACCGGGGTGGCCTGGGAGGGCTCGATCCGGTGCCGTACGGCCATCAGATACGGCACGGCGACGGCGGCCGCGAGCCCGACGGCCGTACCGGCGGTGAACAGCACGCCGTCCAGAGCGACGGCCGCCCTCGTGCCGAGCAGGGGCCGGCCGGCGGTCATGGCGCCGCCGCCCACCGCCAGCAGGGCCATGGCCAGACAGCCGTGGAAGGGCGCCATGGCGGGGTCGAGGAGCTGGGCACGGGCCTGCTCGCCGTGGCGGTTCCAGTGCAGGGCCCGGGCGGCCAGCAGGGCTGTGAGCGCCAGCAGCGACAGGGCCCAGAACCCCGCGAGGACACCGCGCGGTCCGGGCCCGTCCCAGGGCAGCGCGGTGCCGGCCGAGCCGACGACGGCGGTGCCCATGACGGCGGCGTACCAGTTGGGGCCGAGGTGCCGGAGCCGGGCGGCGGGGGCGACGACGGGCACGGACACGGGGTGGGCTGCGGTGACCATGGCTCAACCCTTCCGGCGATGTGCTGCCCTGACCAGGGAGTTCATTGCTATGAGGGCATAAGCTGTCCTTATGAGTGAGATGGAGGGGCGGCGCGAGCGCACTCGGTCACTGGCCCACCGGGTGCCGGACCTGGCCGCGTTGGAACTGCTGCTCGCGGTGGCCCGGCTGGGCAGCCTCGGTGCCGCGGCGCGGGAGGTCGGCGTCACCCAGCCCGCCGCGAGCGCCCGGCTGCGCTCGATGGAACGCCAGCTGGGCGTGGCCCTGGTGGACCGCTCGCCCCGCGGTTCCCGGCTCACCGACGCGGGGGCGCTGGTGACGGACTGGGCCCGGCGGGTCGTGGAGGCGGCGGCGGCCTTCGACGCGGGCGCGCGGGCCCTGCGGGACACCCGCGACTCCCGGCTGCGGGTCGCGGCCAGCATGACCATCGCCGAGTACCTGCTGCCCGGCTGGCTCCTGGCGCTGCACGCCGCGCGCCCCGACACGGCCGTCTCGCTGCTCGCGGGCAACTCGGCGAAGGTCGCCGAGCTGCTGCTCTCCGGTGAGGCGGACCTCGGCTTCGTGGAGGGGCTGTCGGTGCCGACCGGCCTGGACTCCACGGTGATCGCCCACGACCGGCTGATCGTCGTCACCGCCCCCGGGCACCCCTGGGCCCGCCGCAGGCGCCCGGTGACGGCGGAGGAGCTCGCGGCGACCCCGCTCATCCTGCGCGAGCGGGGCTCCGGCACCCGGCAGGTCCTGGACGCGGCGCTCGGCGGACTGGCCCGCCCCCTGATCGAGCTGTCCTCGACCACGGCGGTCAAGGCGTCGGCGGTCAGCGGCGCGGGCCCCTCGGTGCTCAGCGAACTGGCGGTGGGGGAGGAGCTGGCGATGCGGCGCCTGGTGAGCGTGCCGGTGGAGGGCATCGCCCTGCGCCGCGCCCTGCGCGCGGTCTGGCCGACCGGGCACCGGCCCACGGGACCCGCCCGGGAACTGCTGTCGCTGACACGGGGGTAGGGAGGGGGCCAGGGGGACGCGGATGTCCGGGGCGATCCCCGTGTGCCCGCGCGGCGAACGCGCCGGTCCGGCTCAGGAGGCGGCTGTGACCAGGGCCCGCATCACCCGCAGGTCCTCGCCCATCTCCGGGTGCCACTGCACCCCCAGCGCCCAGCCCCGCTCCGCGGGCAGCTCGACCGCCTCCACGGTGCCGTCCGCGGCGTAGGCGGAGGGCACCAGCCGATCGCCGAGCCGCTCCACCGCCTGATGGTGGTACGTCGGCACCATCAGCTCCTCCGGGACGATCCCGGCGTAGCGCGTCCCGGGTACCGGCTTCACCGGGTGCCCGCCGAACACGCCGACCGTCTCCGCGTGCCCGTCCAGGTGCTGGACCAGGGTGCCGCCGAGGGCGACGTTGAGCAGCTGCATGCCCCGGCAGACCCCCAGCAGCGGCACCCGGGCCGCCAGGGCCGCCTCGATCAGGGCCAGCTCCCAGGCGTCCCGCTCCGGTGCCGGCGGGCCCGTACGCGGCGAGCGCTCGGCGCCGTACCGGGCCGGATCGACGTCCGGGCCGCCCGCGATCACCAGCGCGTCGAGCCGGGCGACGGTGGCCTCCGCGTGCCGCGGCGCGTCCGGCGGCAGCATCGCCGCGAGCCCCCCGGCCCCCTGCACCAGCCGGGGATAGGCGGCCGGCAGCAGCGCCGCCGCCAGCTCCCACACGCCCCAGCGCGCGCCGGTCTCCAGATACGTGCTCACACCGATCAGTGGTCGTACGGCCATGCCGCCCTCCCTGGAAGTCAAAGGTGCACCTCCATACCTTTGCAGAACCCGGGCTAGGCCAGGAAGCCCCGCAGCAGGGCCGCCGTACCCGCGCAGTGCTCGCGCATCATCTCCCGGGCCCCGTCGGCGTCCCCGTCCAGCACCGCCTCCACCAGCGCGGTGTGCTGCCGCTGGGAGTGCTCGAGGTTGCGCACCAGCAGCGGGATGCAGTCGAGCAGGTCGTTGACCGTGGCCCGGACCGCCGCGTACTGCGCGGTCAGCGTCGGCGAACCGCACAGCTCGGCGAGCGTCAGATGCAGCAGCGTGTCGAGCCGGCGGTAGTCGGCGAGCGGGGCCTCGTGGGTGCGGTCCAGCGCCTCCCGCAGCCGGCCGGCCTGCTCCTCGGTCAGCCCGTGCGCCGCGCACAGCCCGGCCGCCCCCACCTCCAGCACCTCACGGAAACGCAGCACGTCCTCGATGTCGACCGCGCTGATCCGCCGGCGCAGCTCGTCCTCGCCGCCCGCGTCCGCGCGGGGCCGCACGAACGTTCCGCCGTACCGTCCGCGCCGCGCCTCCACCAGTCCCTGGTCCTGGAGCACCTTCAGCACCTCGCGCAGGGTCACCCGGCTGATGCCCAGCCGCTCCGCCAGCTCCCGCTCGGCAGGCAGCCGCTCGCCGCCCGGCACCAGGCCGAGCCGGACGACCTGGAGGATCTGCTCCAGCGCCTCCTCGAAGCCGTTGCCCGCCCGCACCGGCCGCAGCACCGGAGCGAGCCGGTCGTCCAGCCCCCGCGCGTGCGCCTGTTGCCACTCCGTCTCCCGCGACATTCGCCCTACCCCCTTCCCAAGCAATGGTTCTCCGCAATACCTTATGGCTGCCGGCCCGGCCGAAAAAAGCGCGAAAGCGCCGAAGGAGGCTCTCCCGTGGCAGACCGCACCGCCCCGCTCAGCGTCGAGGAACTGCACGCCCTCGTCGCGAGCGGTGAGATCGACACTGTCGTCCTGGCCTTCCCCGACATGCAAGGGCGCCTCCAGGGGAAGCGGTTCGCCGCGCGCTTCTTCCTCGACGAGGTCCTGCGCCACGGCACCGAGGGCTGCAACTACCTGCTCGCCGTCGACACCGAGATGAACACGGTCGACGGCTACGCCATGTCCTCCTGGGACCGCGGCTACGGCGACTTCGCCATGCGCCCCGACACCGCCACCCTGCGCCGCGTCCCCTGGCACCCCGGCACCGCCCTGCTCGTCGCCGACCTCGCCTGGAACGACGGCGCCCCGGTCGTCGCCGCCCCGCGCCAGATCCTGCGCCGCCAGCTGGACCGGCTCGCCGAACTCGGCTACACCGCCCAGGCCGGCACCGAGCTGGAGTTCATCGTCTTCAAGGACAGCTACGAGCAGGCCTGGGACGCGAACTACCGGAACCTGACCCCGGCCAACCAGTACAACGTCGACTACTCCATCCTCGGCACCGGCCGCATCGAACCCCTGCTGCGCCGCCTGCGCAACGACATGGCCGGCGCCGGCCTCACCGTGGAGTCGGCCAAGGGCGAGTGCAACCCCGGCCAGCACGAGATCGCCTTCCGCTACGACGAGGCCCTGCGCACCTGCGACCAGCACGCCCTGTACAAGACCGGGGCCAAGGAGATCGCCGCCCAGGAAGGCGTCTCGATCACCTTCATGGCCAAGTACAACGAGCGCGAGGGCAACTCCTGCCACATCCACCTCTCGCTCGCCGACGCCGACGGCACCAACGCGATGGCGGGCCCCGACGGGATGTCCGACCTGATGCGGCACTTCCTCGCCGGACAGCTCGCCGCCCTGCGCGACTTCTCCCTCCTCTACGCCCCGAACATCAACTCCTACAAGCGGTTCCAGCCCGGCTCCTTCGCCCCCACCGCCGTCGCCTGGGGCCACGACAACCGCACCTGCGCCCTGCGCGTGGTCGGCCACGGCCCCTCGATGCGCTTCGAGAACCGTCTGCCCGGCGGCGACGTGAACCCCTACCTCGCCGTGGCCGGGCTGGTCGCCGCCGGCCTGCACGGCGTCGAGCAGAAGCTGGAACTGCCCGAGCCGTGCTCCGGCAACGCCTACAGCGCCGGTTACGACCACGTGCCGACCACCCTGCGCGAGGCCGCCGAGCTGTGGGAGAACAGCCCCATCGCCCGGGCCGCCTTCGGCGACGAGGTGGTCGCCCACTACCGGAACATGGCCCGCGTCGAGCTGGAGGCCTTCGACGCGGCGGTCACCGACTGGGAGCTGCGCCGCTCCTTCGAACGCCTGTGAAAGGTCACCACGTGTCCGACCCGCACGAGCTGACGGTCCTCGACCCCGCCACGGGACAGGTCGTCGCCATCGTCCCCGCCGCCACCGCCGAGGACGTGGCCACCGCCGTCGCACGGGCCGCGCGCGCCCAGACCCGGTGGGCCGCCCTCGCCCCCGCCGACCGGGCCCGGCTGCTGCGCCGCTTCGCCGATGCCGTCGACGCCCACCGCGAGGAACTCGCCCAGCTGGAGGTCAGGGAGGCCGGCCACACCGTCGGCAACGCCCGCTGGGAGGCCGGCAACGCCCGCGACCTGCTGCTGTACGCCGCCGGCGGCACCGAGCGCCTCCTCGGCCGGCAGATCCCGGCCCCCGGCGGCTGGAACGTCACCTTCCACGAACCCCTCGGCGTCGTCGGCGTGATCGCCCCCTGGAACTTCCCGATGCCCATCGCCGCCTGGGGCTCCTTCCCGGCGCTCGCCGCCGGCAACGCGGTCGTCCTCAAGCCCGCCGAGACCACCCCGCTCACCGCGCTCCGCCTCGCCGAACTCGCCCTGGAGGCAGGCCTGCCCGAGCACCTCTTCCAGGTGCTGCCCGGCTACGGCCACACCACCGGACGCGCTCTGGTCGACCACCCGGACGTCGCCAAGATCGTGTTCACCGGCTCCACCGGCACCGGACGCGAGGTCATGGAGCGCTGCGCCCGCCTGGTCAAGCCGGTCACCCTCGAACTGGGCGGCAAGAGCCCGAGTGTCGTCTTCGCCGACGCCGACCTCGAAGCCGCCCTCGACCCGTTCTCCTTCCTGGACAACGCCGGGCAGGACTGCTGCGCCCGCACCCGCATCCTCGTCCAGGAGTCCGTGTACGAGGAGGCCCGCGCCTTCCTCGCCGACGCCCTCGCCGCCGTCGTCGTCGGCGACCCGGCCGACGAGAAGACCCAGATGGGCCCGCTGATCTCCGCCCGGCAACTGGAGCGCGTACGGTCCTACGTCCCCGAGGACGCACCGGCCCTGCGCGGCAGCGCCCCCGACGGACCCGGCTTCTGGTTCCCGCCGACCGTCCTCACCGGGGAGCCCCACGACGGCCGGGCGGCCCGCGAGGAGATCTTCGGGCCCGTCGCCGTCCTGCTGCCCTTCACCGACGAACAGGACGCCGTACGCCTGGCCAACGACACCCCCTACGGGCTGTCCGGCTCGATCTGGACCCGGGACGTCGGCCGCGCGCTGCGCGTCTCCCAGGCCGTCCGCGCCGGCAACCTGTCCGTGAACTCCCACTCCAGCGTCCGCTACTGGACCCCCTTCGGCGGCTTCAAACAGTCCGGCCTCGGCCGCGAACTGGGCCCCGACGCCCTGACCGCCTTCACCGAAACCAAGAACGTCTTCATCAGCACGGAGGGCCCCGCACAGTGACCGACACCCACGTTTGCCGCCGTCTGCCCGGCCGTACCGCCGTCGTCACCGGTGCCGGCAGCGGCATCGGCCTCGCCACCGCCCGCCGGCTCGCCGCCGAGGGCGCCCAGGTGGTCTGCGCGGACATCGGCGAGAGGGCGGGCAAGGCCGCCGCCGAGGAGGTCGGCGGACTCTTCGTACAGGTCGACGTCACCGACCCCGAGCAGGTCGAGGCGCTGTTCAAGACGGCCTACGACACCTACGGCAGCGTCGACATCGCCTTCAACAACGCCGGCATCTCCCCGCCCGACGACGACTCCATCCTGGAGACCGGCCTGGAGGCCTGGAAGCGCGTCCAGGAGGTCAACCTCACCTCCGTCTACCTGTGCTGCAAGGCGGCCATCCCCTACATGCGCCGCCAGGGCAAGGGCTCCATCATCAACACCGCGTCCTTCGTGGCCCGGATGGGCGCGGCCACCTCCCAGATCTCCTACACGGCCTCCAAGGGCGGCGTGCTCGCCATGTCCCGCGAACTGGGCGTGCAGTTCGCGAGGGAGGGCATCCGGGTCAACGCCCTGTGCCCGGGCCCGGTCGACACCCCCCTGCTGCGGGAGCTGTTCGCCAAGGACCCGGAGCGGGCCGCCCGGCGCCTGGTGCACATCCCGGTCGGACGGTTCGCCCAGGCCGAGGAGATCGCCGCCGCCGTCGCCTTCCTGGCCAGCGACGACTCCTCCTTCGTCAACGCCACCGACTTCCTGGTGGACGGCGGGATCTCCGGCGCGTACGTCACGCCCCTGTAGAACCCGAGGTGTACGGTCCCCGTCGTATGCGACAGCTTTCCGCGTGGACCTTGGCGGCGGCCGCCGTCCTGGCGGCCGCGCCCCCCGCGACCGCGGTGCCCGGTACCACCCCGTCGGCCGACTGCCCCCGCCTGGGCGGCGGTTGGTACGGCGACAACCGCGCCCGTCTGCAACAGGTGATCGACGCCCGCGGTACCTGCTCCGGGCACCGGGGCGCGGTGGCCGCGTTCGACTGGGACAACACGATCACCAAGAACGACGTCACCGACGCCACCCTTTCCTGGGCCCTGCGCCACGACCGCCTGCTGCGCCCGGCCCGCTGGAAGGACACCGGCGCCTGGCTGACGGACGCCGCGGACCGGGCCCTCACCACCGCCTGCGGCACCGGCGCCGCCGGGACGCCCCTGCCCACCTCCGCCCGCCCGCGCTGCACCGACGAGATCGTCGAGATCCGCGAGAACGCCACGACCATGAGCGGGGCCGCCGCCTTCGCGGGCCACTGGAACCACCGGCGCACCGTGCCGCAGTACGCCTGGGTGCCCCAGCTCTTCGCCGGCCGCACCCCCGCGGAGGTCGCCTCCTACGCCCGCGCCGCCCGCCGCGAGGCCCTCGCCGCGCCGCTCGGCGCGACCCGCACCCTCGGCACCCACACGGTCCCCGCCTCCGTGCGCTACTACGACCAGCAGCGCGACCTCGTCCGCACGCTCAGGCAGGCCGGGTTCCGCGTCTACATCGTCTCGGCCGGCTCAAAACCCATCACCGAGGTCTGGTCCCGGGCGATCGGTGTCGACGCGGCCCACACCATCGCCATCCGCTCGGTCCTCGACGGCCGAGGACGCATCACCACCCGCAACGAGGGCTGCGGAGGCGTCCCCGCCTCCCGGGGCGCCGCCATCCCCTACATCGACGGCAAGCGCTGCTGGATCAACCAGGAGATCTACGGCGTCCACGGCGCCCGGGCCTGGCGCCGGCAACCCTGGAAGCTGCGGCCGGCCCTGGCGGGCGGCGACGCGGACACCGACGTCACCTTCGTCGCCGACGCCACCGGAGCCCACCTCGTCGTCAACCGGAACAAGCCGGAACTGATGTGCCGGGCCTACGACGACGCCGACGGACGCTGGGTGGTCAACCCCATGTTCATCGATCCGCTGCCGCGCAGGATGCGGCCGTACCCGTGCGCCACGACGGCCTACACCGCGCCCGACGGCACCCCGGGGCCGGTCCGGCGCGCCGACGGCACCGTGGTGCCGGACCAGGCCGACACGGTCTTCTGACGGCGGCCCCGGCAGGATCCGAAGGAAGGACCCCGGGCGGGCCGCTCACAGGAAGGTGTGTCCCTCGCCCCGATAGGTGGGCACGGTCGCCGTCACCGAGTCCCCCTCGACGAGGTGCAGGGCGTCGAACCGCTCGCACAGTTCCCCCGCCTTGGCGTGCCGGAACCACACCTTGTCCCCGATCAGCAGGTCGTCGGCGGGCGAGCCCAGCAACGGGGTCTGCACCTCGCCGGGGCCTTCCTGCGGGTCGTAGGCGAGCCCGCGCGGCAGGTACGGCACCGGCAGCCGGTCACGACCGGCGGCCCCGGACGCCGGATAGCCGCCACCGAGCACGGTGACGACACCGACACCCGGGCGCCGCACCACCGGCAGCGCGAAGAGGGCGGCCGGACGGCCCGTGAAGGACGTGTAGTTGTCGAACAGACGCGGCACGTACAGCCCCGAACCGGCCGCTATCTCCGTCACCGCGTCCTCGGCGGCGGTGTGCTGCACACTGCCCGTGCCCCCGCCGTTGACGAACTCCAGGCCGGGGGCGACCGCGCGCACCGCGCGCACCACGGCCGCCCGCCGCTCGGCCAGCTCCCGCCGGGCCGCGGCCTGCATCAGCCGGACCGCCCGCGAGCGCAGCGGCCGCCCGGCCACCGCGTCACCGACCCCGGCGATGTGCCCCTCGTACGCCATGATCCCCACCAGCCGGAAACCCGGACGCCGCACCACCGACCGTGCCAGCTCGGCGAGTTGAGCGGGCGAGCGGAGCGGGGAGCGCCGTGCGCCCACCCGCACCCGGCCGCCGAGCAGCCGCAGCGAGGTGTCCAACTCCAGGCAGACCCGCACCACTTCACGACCCCCGGCCCGGGCCGCGTCGATCAGGTCGAGCTGGGCGGGGTCGTCCACGAGTACGGTGACGGCACCGGCGAGCTTGGGATCGGCGGCCAGTTCCGCGAACCCGGCGCGGTCGGCGGACGGATAGGCCAGCAGGATGTCGTCGAACCCCGAACGCGCGAGCCACAGCGACTCGGCCAGGGTGAAGGACATGATGCCCTGGAAGCCGTCCCTGGCCAGCACGCGCTCCAGCAGGGCACGGCAGCGAACCGACTTGCTGGCGACCCGGACCGGCTTGCCGCCGGCCCGGCGGAGCAGATCGTCCGCGTTGGCGTCGAAGGCGTCCAGGTCCACGATCGCGACAGGCGCGTCGAGGTGGGCGGTGGCCCGGTCGTAACGGGCCCTGTCGGCGGCGAGCGCAGTCATGACGGAAGCCTGCCAGACGGGATTACCCCGGGGTAGGGGGACGTACCGGGCAGATGCCCCGACGCCCCGGACTGGTTCTCCGTCACCCCCGGACAACCCGTAGAGTGACGCGCACGTACGGCGGACCCGCCCGGCGCGCCGGCTGAACCGGGAAGCCGGTCCGGCCGTACGGGTATGCGTGCCCGGCGGCGAGCTTCCACCGGGCGAGGCCGAGGAGCAGCGCGGTCCGCGTACGGGAGACGGCCCGGGCGCGAGGAAACGGGGGGTGCATGAGCTCGGAAGCGCGCCACGCCCCCATCCCGCCCCGCCCCTCGACCCCACCCCCGGCCCGTACCCCGGCCCCGGCCCGTCCGCACGAGACACCGGGCGTCGCCCGCGCGGGCGCACCGATGTCCGCGAAGGGGCCGCGTCCCGACGCCCGCTTCGGCCGTCCCGGGTCCGCGCGCCCGGTCGGTGCCGCCTCGGACGCCGACCCGGACGACGAGCCCTCCGTGTTCACCCCCCGCGAGCCCCGGACCGCCGCCGGTTACGGGACGGGCGGCGGCGCGGACTTCGTCGCCGACGACAGCGGTCAGCGCCGTACGGCTGTCTTCGGACACCTCGCCGTGCCCGAGGTCGCCGATCCGGTGAGCCCGCCTCCGCCGCCCGCCTCCGCCCGTTTTCCCGACGCCCCGCCGAACGCGGGCCGGGACGCGCGCCGCGCCGATGCCGGTCCGGCCGACCCCGGCCGGACCACCACCCGGCTGCGCCCGCCCGTGGCCCCCCGGCCGGACGCGCCCGCGCAGGCCTCCTCGGAGACGACCACCCGGCTCCGGCCGCCCGCCCCGGCACCGGACGCCCGGTATCCGGGCCGCACCCCCGACCGCCCCACGACCCCGCCCGCCCCGGGACCGGACGCCCGGAATGCCGGCCGCACCCCCGACCGCCCCACGACCCCGCCCGCCCCGGGACCGGACGTACGGCATCCGGGCCGCACCCCCGACCGCCCCGCGACCCCGCCCGTCCCGGGACCGGACGCCCGGCATCCGGGCCGCACCCCCGACCGCCCCGCGACCCCGCCCGTCCCGGGACCGGACGCCCGGCATCCCGGCCGCACTCCCGACCGCCCCGCGACCCCGCCCGCCCCGGCCGGACCGGGCGGTGACCGGCGTACTCGCGTCACGCCCGCGCCCACGGCCGGCGCCCGGGTGGGCGGTGCGCCGAACGCGGCCGGGGACGGTGCCCGGGGCGGCTCCGGCGCGGGCACCGGGCGCCTCGAATCCCGGCCCGGGCCGGGCGCCTGGAGCCCGCCGGCCCCCGCCCGCCCCGTCGGCCCCCCGTCACCGGCCTCCTCGGCCGCCCCGGACCCGGCGCTGTCCTGGAGCGCCGGCCGGCCGGCCGTGTCGTTCGGGGAGCCGGAGGCGTTCGGCGAGCGGACGCGCCCGCGGGTGCGTCCGCGCACCGCCGCTGCCGCCGCCTGCCTCGTGCTCGGCCTCGGGCTCATCGGCGGTGCCGTCACCGGGAGTTGGCTCACCGGCGACGGGGAGGACCGCCCCTCGGCCGGCGAGTACGCCGGCGCCGGGACGCTCTGGCACAGCACGCCCGTCGACACGTTGTTCCCGGCCACCGTCGAGGGCACCGGTGCCGGACCCGGCGGCGCCGACCGCACCTGGACCCGGATCGCCGTCGCCCCGGACAGCGGCTGCGCCCACGCCTTCGACCCGCTGCTCCTCAAGGCCCTCGCCCCGGTCGGCTGCCGGCGGCTCCTGCGCGCCACCTACACCGACGCCACCCAGACCTACGTCACCACCGTCGGCCTGTTGTTCACCAAGGCCGACCCGGCCGCCATGTCCGCGCTCGCCGGACGCTTCCGCGGCCAACACTTGGACCGGCGCGCCGATCTGATGCCCCGGCCTTACGCGGCCAAGGGCACCGCGGCGGCCGGCTTCGGCGATCGACAGCGCGCCACCTGGACCGTGTCCGTCCTCACCGACGCCCCCGTCGTCGCCTACGCGGTCTCCGGCTGGGCCGACGGCCGCACGGTCGACTCGCCCCAGCCGGCCGCGGACGCCGTCCGCTCCGGCGCCACCTCGGCACCGGCCCAGGCCGGCCTCGGCAACGAGGCGCAGGGCCTGGCCGACCGCGTCGAACGGCGCCTGCGCCAGATCGTCGGCCCGGCCACGGAGAAACCCTCATGAGGCGTCCGATCCGCGGCCACCGCGACCGCCCGGGTCCGCGGGGAGCGGGCACGAGCCTGCTGCTCGCCGGCGCGCTCGTCCTGCTGCCGGCCACCGCCGCGCACGCCGACGGCATCCGCGGACAGCAGTGGGGACTGTCCGCGCTGCGTCTGTCCGAGGCCTGGCGGACCACCAAGGGCAGCGGGGTCACGGTCGCCGTCCTCGACACCGGAGTCGAGGCCGACCACCCCGACCTCGCCGGCAACGTCCTGCCCGCCAAGGACATGATCGGCTTCGGTGCCGGACCGGGTGACCGCGCCTGGGCCCGGCACGGCACCGCCATGGCCGGCATCATCGCCGGTCACGGCCACGGCCCCGGTGACACCGAGGGCGTACTCGGTGTCGCCCCGCAGGCGAGGATCCTTCCGGTCCGCGTGATCCTGGAGGACGGCGACCCCGCCCGTGCCAAGGCCCGCACCACCCGTGGCGACGCCCTCGCCGAAGGCATCCGCTGGGCCGCCGACCACGGTGCCGACGTCATCAACCTCTCCCTCGGCGACGACTCCGACTCCGCCCACCCCGAGCCGAGCGAGGACGAGGCCGTGCAGTACGCCCTGAAGAAGGGCGTCGTCGTGGTGGCCTCGGCGGGCAACGGCGGCGACAAGGGCGACCACGTCTCCTACCCGGCCGCCTACCCGGGCGTCATCGCCGCCACGGCCGTGGACAAGTACGGCACCCGCGCCGCGTTCTCCACCCGCCGGTGGTACGCCGCGGTCAGCGCGCCCGGGGTGAACGTCGTCATCGCGGATCCCGACCACAAGTACTACGAGGGCTGGGGCACGAGCGCGGCCTCCGCCTTCGTCTCCGGCGCGGCGGCCCTGATCAAGGCCGCCCACCCCCGGCTGGCCCCGGCCCAGGTCAAGAGGCTGCTGGAGGACACGGCCCGGGACGCCCCGGTGGGCGGCCGCGACGACTCCCGCGGCTTCGGCATGATCGACCCGGCGGCGGCCCTGGCGGCGGCCGCCCGCCTGAAGCCCCAAGACCTGCGCCCGGCGTCCTACGGCGACCGGTACTTCGGCCCCGGCCCGGACACTCCCAAGGCCCTGGACGCCGCCTCCGACTGGGCGGGCCTCCTGGCGGGCGGCCTGGGCGCAGTCCTGCTGGTGGCCGGCGTGGTCCTGTGGAGAAGCCGCAGGGAAACCCCCTGAAGGGCCGCGCCCCACGCCGCCCCGGGCCTGCCTCGCCCGCCACGCCTAAGCCCCCGCCCTGAAGCCCCTCACCGCCGCCCTAAGCCCCCGCCCTGAAGCCCCTCACCGTCGCCCGTGCGGCCGCTTCCACCAGGGTGACGCCCCGGGCCCGGCTCACCGTGCCCTTCGAGAGGACCGCCAGCAGATAGCCGCTCCCGCCCACCGTCACCCGGCCGACGCTGTTCACGTCCCACAGTCCGGTCGTGCCGCGCGCCAGCCAGCCGTTCTTCAGTGCCCACGAGGAGCCGTCGGCGGCGGCCGAGACCCCCCACACCTGATCGGCCCGCACCCCCGTCATCAGGCCCCGCACATACGCCCGCGACGCGGTGCTCAGCTCCGACCGTTCACCGAACACCTGCCGCAGCACCACCAGTTGGTCCGCGGCCGTCGTCTGCGTCAGCCCCCACAGCTCCCCGGAGCCACCCGAGGTGCCCGTCAGCCCGAACCGTTCGTTCGCCGCGTCCAGCCCGGCAGCCCGCCCGATCGTGTGCCACAGCCGTGTCGCGCAGTCGTTGTCGCTGACCTCGATCATCCGCGTGGCGTACGCCTTCTCGGCCGTCGTCAGCCGCCGGCCCGCGTCCTGCGCCTGGAGCAGCAGCGCGGCCAGGATGTCGACCTTGACGATGCTCGCCGTGTCGAAGGCCGCGTCCCCGTACACCGCGCTCTCCCCGGAGCCGAGTTCCAGCACCGCCGCCGACACCAGCGCGCCCGAGGGCACGGTCACCGCCGCCATCGCCCGCGACAGCGACGCCTCGCGGCCGACCACCGGGGCCGACGGCTCCGTCACGGGTTCCACCGACGCCTCCTCGTGCGCTCCGGCCCGGGAGGTGGCCGAGCGCAACGCCGCCGACGATACGGCCGAGGGCGCCGGGTGCGCACCTGTGCGCGGGCCACCGCCGAGAGTCCGGTGAGGGCGGTGCCGGCCGGTGCGCCCGGCCCCGTACGAGCCCCGGGGCATCTCCCCTATAGGGTCGGTGACCGTGGCGAACAAGAACATTCCCGACCCCGGCTTCTCCGACGACGACGGCTCCGCCGACCCCCGGCTGAGCGCGGCGCTCGCCGCCTGGGCCGAGGACCGTGCGGCCCTGGAACCCGTCCTCGAGGCCCTCAAGGGCGCCCGGCTGCTGGTCCCCGTCGTCGCCGTGCTCGGCGAGGTCGAGGAGGATGGGAACGGGCTGCGCCGCGAGAAGACCAGCGACATGGCCGTCCCCACGCTGAGGGCCGGAGCGCGCACCGCCCTGCCCGCCTTCACCTCCACCGACTCCCTCGCCCGCTGGGACCCCGCGGCCCGCCCGGTCGCCGTACCGCTGCGCCAGGCGCTGGAGGCCGCCGCGCACGAGAAGGCCGACACGGTCGTGCTCGACCTCGCCGGACCGGTGCCGTTCGAGCTGACCGGCCCGGTGCTGCTCGCCCTCGCCGAGGGGCGCACCAGCGTCGATCCGCTCACGGACCCGGCCGTGGTCGAGGCCGTGCGGGCGGCCGTGGCGGCGGAGCCCGCCGTGCTGCGCGCCCACCTCGGCCCCGGGCAGTCCGACGGCACCCTCGCCCTCGTCCTCGACCCGGCCGCCGCGCCCGCCGAGGCCGCCCGGGCGGTCGCCGGGCGGCTCGCGGCCGACGAGACACTGCGGGCCCGCCTGGTGCGCGGTCTCGACCTGGCTCTGCTGCCGGCCGGCACCACCCCACCGGGCGAGCCCTTGTACGTACGCGGCTGACTCGTGCGCTCGCCGCGGCTCCGCGCCGGCTAGCCGTAGACGGGGCCGGTGTACTTCTCGCCGGGGCCCTGGCCCGGCTCGTCCCGGACGACGGACGCCTCGCGGAAGGCCAGCTGGAGCGACTTCAGGCCGTCGCGCAGGGGCGCCGCGTGGAAGGAGCTGATCTCGGTCGTGCTCGCGTCCAGCAGGCCGGCGAGGGCGGTGATCAGCTTGCGGGCCTCGTCGAGGTCCTTGTACTTCTCGCCCTCCTCGCTGAGCCCGAGCTTCACGGCGGAGGCGCTCATCAGGTTGACGGCGACCGTCACGATCACCTCGACGGCGGGGACCTCGGCGATGTCGCGGGTCATCGCGTCGAAGTCGGGAGATTCGGGAGGGGTGTCACTCATGCCCCACACGATAGGTGCTGCGGACCGGCGGCCTTCAATTAGCCCTCGTCAAGCGATCCTGCTAACCTGGTGGAAGACCGGCCGGTCATGTCATGTGAGAACAGGGCAACCGGCCCACAAGTGGAGGCTCCGATTCTCCCACCCGACCGTCCCCAGGGATGGCGGGTCTCCGGTCAGGCGGCCACCATCGTTCCGTACGGACGATGGAGTCGCCCGAATGTGCGCCCCGCGGTCACCGCGGCGGTGCTCCGGTAGTCATTGGAGCCCGCCCGCCTGTGATCGTCCGGGGCATTTTTTGTGTCTCGGCGCGGTTAGGTCTCACGAACAGAGACGTTACGCGGCTGTCCGCCAGACCGTCGCGTGGTGCTACCGAGGAGGATCCATCAGCGCCGAGCCCCGCATCAACGACCGGATTCGCGTTCCAGAGGTGCGACTTGTCGGTCCCAGTGGCGAGCAGGTGGGCATCGTCCCCCTGGCCAAGGCACTGGAGCTTGCGCAGGAGTACGACCTGGACCTGGTCGAGGTGGCGGCGACCGCCCGTCCGCCTGTGTGCAAGCTCATGGACTACGGGAAGTTCAAGTACGAGTCGGCCATGAAGGCCCGTGAGGCGCGCAAGAACCAGGCGCACACGGTCATCAAGGAGATGAAGCTCCGGCCGAAGATCGACCCGCACGACTATGACACCAAGAAGGGTCACGTCGTCCGGTTCCTCAAGCAGGGCGACAAGGTCAAGATCACGATCATGTTCCGTGGTCGCGAGCAGTCCCGGCCCGAGCTGGGCTACCGACTGCTGCAGCGTCTCGCGGAGGACGTCCAGGACCTCGGGTTCGTCGAGTCGAACCCGAAGCAGGACGGCCGAAACATGATCATGGTTCTCGGTCCGCACAAGAAGAAGACCGAGGCGATGGCCGAGGCCCGTCAGGCGCAGGAGGCCCGCAAGGCCGAGGCGAAGGCGAACCCCGGCAAGTCGCAGAACCCTGCCGAGGCAGAGGCGTCCTCCGAGGAGTCCGCCGAGGTTCCGTTCGAGGAGTCCGCCGAGACTCCGTTCGAGGAGTCCGCCGAGACTCCGTTCGAGGAGCATGCCGAGGCGTGATCCCGGGGGACACCCGTCCCCAAGGATCCAACCGAAACAAGAGCGACGCTCCATCGTGCCCGGTTTCACGACCGGGCACCGGAGCGCCACCGACGAGGAGAGAACGGCGCTATGCCGAAGAACAAGTCGCACAGCGGTGCCAGCAAGCGCTTCAAGATCACCGGCTCCGGCAAGGTGCTCCGCGAGCGCGCCGGCAAGCGCCACCTGCTCGAGCACAAGTCGTCCCGCGTCACGCGTCGCCTCACCGGCAACGCCGAGATGGCCCCGGGCGACGCCGCGAAGATCAAGAAGCTTCTCGGCAAGTGACGCACCGGCGCTCACCATTCGCCGAGCGCCGTACGTCAGGACCGGGACCCAGTCGTTTCCGGGTCGTGTGAGCACCCACCACGACCCCGCTACAAGGAGTTAACAAGTGGCACGCGTCAAGCGGGCAGTCAACGCCCACAAGAAGCGCCGGGCGATCCTCGAGGCGGCCTCCGGCTACCGCGGTCAGCGCTCGCGCCTGTACCGCAAGGCCAAGGAGCAGGTCACCCACTCGCTGGTCTACAACTACAACGACCGCAAGAAGCGCAAGGGCGACTTCCGTCAGCTGTGGATCCAGCGCATCAACGCCGCTGCCCGCGCCAACGGCATCACCTACAACCGCTTCATCCAGGGTCTGAAGGCCGCGAACGTCGAGGTCGACCGCAAGATCCTGGCCGAGCTGGCCGTCAACGACGCGAACGCCTTCGCGGCGCTCGTCGAGGTCGCGCAGAAGGCGCTGCCTTCGGACGTCAACGCGCCGAAGGCCGCGTGACGCCGCGCTGGCTCTAGCCGACGCTCACTGGACCCGCAGGCTGTCATGGCTTGCGGGTCCTGCTGTTGGGCCCCTCGGCGCGTTCCCCGGCCGCGGGCCCGTCGTGGTCGCCCGCGCGGTTCCCCCGCGCCCCCTCGGGGGCGTCACCCGTTTGCGAAAGTATGAGGATGCCCTCCGTCTCCCCTGAGCTGATCTCGCCCCGGTCCGCCCGCGTCCTTGCCGCGCGCCGGCTCGCCAAGCGGAACTTCCGGGGAAAGGACCGGCTGTTCCTCGCGGAGGGACCCCAGGCCGTACGGGAGGCCGCCGGGCACCGGACCGGGGCGCAGGCGACGCTCGTCGAGCTGTTCACCACCCTCGAGGCCGCCGAGCGGTACGCCGACATCGTCGCGGCGGCCCGCGCCGCGGGCGCCCAGGTGCACCTGGCCGCCGACGAGGTCATCGCCGACATCTCCACCACGGTCACCCCGCAGGGCCTGGTCGGGGTCTGCCGGTTCCTGGACACCGCGTTCGAGGACATCCTCGCCGCGCGCCCCCGGCTCGTGGCCGTCCTCGCCCACGTGCGCGACCCGGGCAACGCCGGCACCGTGCTGCGCTGCGCCGACGCCGCCGGCGCCGAGGCCGTCGTCCTCACCGACGCCTCCGTCGACCTGTACAACCCCAAGGCCGTCCGGGCCTCGGTCGGCTCGCACTTCCATCTGCCCGTCGCCGTCGGGGTCCCCGTCGAACGGGCCGTCGAGGGGCTGAAGGACGCCGGCGTACGCATCCTCGCCGCCGACGGCGCGGGCGACCGCGACCTCGACGAGGAACTGGACAGGGGCGCCATGGGCGGCCCGACCGCCTGGGTCTTCGGGAACGAGGCCTGGGGGTTGCCCGAGGAGACGCGCGCGCTCGCCGACGCCGTCGTCCGCGTCCCCATCCACGGCAAGGCGGAGAGCCTGAACCTCGCCACCGCCGCGGCCGTATGTCTCTACGCGTCGGCCCGGGCACAGCGCGCCTCCGGAGGGTGCCGCTTCGTCACCCAGAGCTAGTAGGGTGACCAGCTCGGGGCCCTGCGGCGTCTGAGAGGTGGGGTACGGGGATGAGTGTGGCCGGCACGAGCACTGCGCCGGAGGGCCGCGACGGGCGGCGCCCACCCGTGCCGCGGCAGGGCGCCGGCGACACGGCCGGCCTCGGTGTCGATCCCGACCAGCTGCCCGACGGACTCGTCGTCGCCGACGAACAGGGCCGGGTCGTCCGCTTCAACGCCGCCGCCGCACGCGTCACCGCGGTACCGGCCGCCGAGGCCCTCGGCCGGCCTCTGGAGCAGGCGCTGCCCCTGGAGGACCTGGAAGGGCGGCGCTGGTGGCAGCTCACCGACCCCTACGGCGGTCTCGCCATCCGGGTCCGCCAGCCCGAACGCAACCTGCTGCTGCCCGGCGGACGCGAGGTGCTGGTCTCCGCCCGGTACGTGCGCGACGAACCCCTCGGCCCCGTGCGGCAGGTGATCGTCTGCCTGCGGGACACCGAGGCCCGCCGCCGCACCGAGCGCAGCCACGCCGAGCTGATCGCCACCGTCGCCCATGAGCTGCGGTCCCCGCTGACCTCGGTGAAGGGCTTCACCGCCACGCTGCTCGCCAAGTGGGAGCGGTTCACCGACGACCAGAAGCGGCTCATGCTGGAGACGGTCGACGCCGACGCCGACCGCGTCACCCGGCTCATCGCCGAACTGCTGGACATCTCCCGGATCGACAGCGGCCGGCTGGAGGTGCGCCGGCAGCCCGTCGACATAGGAGCCGCCGTCTCCCGGCACATCCAGGCCTATGTCGCCGCCGGCCAGCGCGCCGACCGCTTCCTGCTCCGCATCGAGCAGCCGCTGCCCGCGTTGTGGGCCGACCCCGACAAGGTCGACCAGGTGCTGAGCAACCTGCTGGAAAATGCCGTGCGGCACGGCGAGGGAACCGTCACCATTGACGTCACGCCCTCGGTGTCCCCACGCGAGGGCGAGGAAACCGGCACATCGGTCACGGTGAGCGACGAGGGGCCCGGCATCCCGGAGGAGTCCATGAACCGCGTCTTTACCCGCTTCTGGCGGGGCAGCAAGCGCGGCGGCACGGGCCTCGGGCTGTACATCGTCAAAGGCATCGTCGAGGCCCACGGCGGCACGATCACGGTCGGCCGCGCACCGGGCGGCGGGGCCGAGTTCCGATTTACGCTGCCCGTGGCGGTCCCGGCCTATCTGGCCTGACGCCCCGCGGGCGCATTCGCACACCGTCACCCCGTTAGACTCGGCCTTTGGCACCTTTGTGTCCTGCACGCGGCCCTCGCGAGTCGGTGACGGGGACCATCCGCCAGCAATCGGAAGCACGGGAAGAGATGTCGGCACCCAATAAGTCGTACGACCCTGTCGAGGTCGAGGCGTTGAAACCGGAAGAGATCGAGCGCATGCGGGACGAGGCGCTCGCCGCCTTCGCCGCCGCGGACTCCCTCGACGCGCTCCACGAGGCGAAGGTCGCCCACACCGGCCCCGCCTCGCCGCTGGCCCTCGCCAACCGCGAGATCGGCGCCCTGCCCCCGCACGCCAAGGCCGAGGCCGGCAAGCGCGTCGGCATGGCCCGCGGCGCCGTCAACAAGGCGCTCGCCGCCCGCCAGGTGGAACTGGAGGCCGAGCGGGACGCCCGCGTACTGGTCGAGGAGGACGTCGACGTCACGCTGCCGTACGACCGCGTCCCGGCCGGCGCCCGGCACCCGCTCACCACGCTCTCGGAGCGCATCGAGGACATCTTCGTGGCCATGGGCTACGAGGTCGCCGAGGGCCCCGAGGTCGAGGCCGAGTGGTTCAACTTCGACGCCCTCAACATCGGCCCGGACCACCCGGCCCGCGGTGAGGCCGACACCTTCTTCGTGCGGGGCGAGGACGGCGGCACCGAGTCCGGTGTCGTACTGCGCACCCACACCTCGCCCGTCCAGATCCGCTCGCTGCTCGACCGTGAGCTGCCGGTGTACGTGATCTGCCCGGGCCGGGTGTACCGCACGGACGAGCTGGACGCCACGCACACCCCGGTCTTCCACCAGGTCGAGCTGCTCGCGGTGGACGAGGGCCTGACCATGGCCGACCTGAAGGGCACCCTGGACCACATGGTCCAGTCCCTGTTCGGCGAGGGCATGAAGACCCGGCTGCGGCCGAACTTCTTCCCGTTCACCGAGCCGTCCGCCGAGATGGACATGGTGTGCTACGTCTGCCGCGGCGAGTCGGTCGGCAACCCCGACCGCCCCTGCCGCACCTGCTCGTCCGAGGGCTGGATCGAGCTGGGCGGCTGCGGCATGGTCAATCCGCGGGTGCTGGCCGCCTGCGGCGTGGACCCGGAGAAGTACAGCGGCTTCGCCTTCGGGTTCGGCATCGAGCGGATGCTGATGTTCCGACACAACGTCGAAGACATGCGAGACATGGTCGAGGGTGACGTCCGGTTCACCCGGCCGTTCGGGATGGAGATCTGATGCGGGTCCCGCTTTCTTGGCTGCGGGAGTACGTCGACCTGCCGGCGACCGAGACCGGCCGTGACGTCCAGGCCAAGCTCATCGCGGCCGGCCTGGAGGTCGAGACCGTCGAGCAGCTCGGCGCCGACCTCAAGGGGCCGCTGGTCGTCGGCCAGGTGCTGACCATCGAGGAGCTGGAGGGCTTCAAGAAGCCCATCCGCTTCTGCACCGTCGACGTCGGCCAGGCCAACGGCACCGGCGAGCCGCAGGAGATCGTCTGCGGCGCCCGCAACTTCGCCGTCGGCGACAAGGTCGTCGTGGTCCTGCCCGGGGCCACGCTGCCCGGCGGCTTCTCCATCGCCGCCCGCAAGACCTACGGCAAGACGTCCCACGGCATGATCTGCTCCGGCGACGAGCTGGGCATGGGCGACGACGGCAGCCACGGCATCATCGTGCTGCCGCCGGAGACCGAGGTCGGCAAGGACGCCATCGAGCTGCTCGAACTCGTCGACGAGGTCCTGGACATCGCCGTCACCGCCAACCGCGGCGACTGCCTGTCCATCCGCGGCGTCGCCCGCGAGACCGCCATCGCCTACGGCCTGCCGCTGCGCGACCCGGCCCTGCTGGACGTGCCGGCCCCGAACGCCTACGGCTACCCGGCCAAGGTCACCGACCCCGCCGGCTGCGACCGCTTCACCGTCCGCACGGTCACCGGCCTGAGCCCCGAGGCACGCTCCCCGATCTGGCTGCAGCGCCGTCTGCAGAAGGTCGGCATGCGTCCGATCTCGCTCGCCGTGGACGTCACGAACTATGTGATGACGGAGCTGGGCCAGCCCCTGCACGCCTACGACCGCACCCTGGTCCAGGGCACCATCGGGGTCCGCCGCGCGGCGGAGGGCGAGAAGCTCGTCACCCTCGACGGCGTCGAGCGCGAGCTGCACGCCGAGGACCTGGTCATCACCGACGAGCGCGGCCCGATCGGTCTCGCCGGTGTCATGGGCGGCGCCAACACCGAGATCGCCGACCACGACGACCTCGACAACGCCACGACCGACGTGGTCATCGAGGCGGCCCACTTCAACCCCGTCTCGATCGCCCGCACGGCCCGCCGGCACAAGCTGTCCTCGGAGGCGTCCCGCCGCTTCGAGCGCGGCGTCGACCCGCAGGCCGCCGCTGCCGCCGCGCAGCGGACCGTGGACCTGCTGGTGCTGCTCGCGGGCGGCACCGCCGAGGCCGGCGTCACCGAGATCGTCGCGCCGTCCGCGCCGCGCACGATCACCACCCCGGCCGACCACCCCGACCGGGTCGCAGGCGTCGTCTACGGCCGCGAGACCGTGGTCCGCCGGCTGCAGGAGATCGGCTGCGACGTCTACGGGCAGGACGAGCTGATCGTCACCGTCCCGTCCTGGCGGCCCGACCTCACCGAGGCGAACGACCTGGCGGAGGAGGTCATCCGGCTGGAGGGTTACGAGAACCTGCCCTCCACCCTGCCCAGGCCGACCTCCGGCCGCGGGCTGACCCGCCGCCAACGGCTGCACCGCCGCGTCGGCCGCGCGCTGGCCGGGGCCGGCTATGTCGAGGCGCCGAACTATCCGTTCGTCGCCGAGCGGGTCTTCGACCAGCTCAGCCTGGAGGCCGACGACCCGGCGCGCCGCGTGGTGCGGCTCGCCAACCCGCTCAACGACGAGGAGCCCGCGCTCCGTACGACGCTGCTGCCCGGTCTGTTGGCCGCGCTGCGCCGCAACGAGGGCCGCGGTTCGCACGATACGGCGCTGTTCGAGACCGGTCTGGTCTTCCTGCCGCGCGACGAGCGGCCCGCCGGGGTGCACCTGCCCGTCGACCGGCGCCCGACCGCCGAGGAGATCGCGTTGCTGGACGCCGCGCTGCCCGAGCAGCCGCGGCACGTGGCGGTCGTCCTCGCGGGCGCTCGCGAGCAGGCCGGCTGGTGGGGCAAGGGCCGCCCGGCCGACTGGGCGGACGCCGTCGAGGCGGCCCGTACCGTCGCCCGGGAGACCGGTGCCGACCTGGTCGTCCGCAAGGGCCGGTACGGTCCCTGGCACCCCGGCCGCTGCGCCGAGCTGGTGGTCGTCGCCGACGGCACCGAGCGGGTCGTGGGCCACGCCGGAGAGCTGCACCCGCGGGTCCTGAAGGCCCTGGGCCTGCCCGAGCGCACCTGCGCGATGGAGCTGGACCTCGACGCCGTGGCCGCGGTGGGCGACGGCGTGCCGAAGGCGCCCCGCATCTCGGCGTTCCCGGTCGCCACGCAGGATGTCGCCCTGGTCGTGGACAAGCCGATCCCGGCCGCTGAGGTCGAGGCCGCGCTGCGTGCCGGTGCGGGCGAGCTGCTGGAGTCCATCCGGCTGTTCGACGTCTACGAGAACGCGGAGCAGCTGGGCGACGGCCGCAAGTCGCTGGCCTACGCCCTCCGCTTCCGGGCGGCCGACCGGACGCTGACCGTGGACGAGGCCTCGGCCGCCCGGGACGCCGCGGTCGCCCTCGCGGGCGAGCGCACGGGAGCCGTCCTGCGCGGCTGACCGACACGAGGAGTGCCGTTACGCGGCCGGCCACGGAACATCCGTGGCCGGCCGCGCCGTATGCCCGCCGCCGAGCGGGTTTGCCGCCCCGCCGGCCGCATAAATGCAGGTAGGCCGTCGGGGGCCTCACTCGTTCGGGTGGTGATCCGGGGTGATCCGCCCCGGGTGGGCCATGCCGGTGGACAGAATCGGACCGGCCTTTCGGGGCCGGTCCGTCTGCTCTGTCAGGGCCCGGTTGGGGGACCACAGGCATGATCCGTATCAAGGCACGGGCGCCCACCGCACGGGGAGCCGTTCTGCCCACGGCGTGGGGAGCCGCGGCGGTCGTCTACAAGTTCGGCTGCCCACTGGCCGAACAGGACACGTTCGGCGCGCGGGTCGTCACCAGCGCCGTGTTCTTCGCCGTCGGCACGGGGCTGATTTGCCACGTCCGTCGCGGACTGCTGCGCGAGCTGAGGCAGGCCCGCCGGGTCGCCGGTGCCGCCCAGAGCGTGCTGCTGCGCCCTCCGCCACCGCGGCTCGACGGGCTGAGCGCGGCGGCGGCCCAGCTGTCCGCAGACCGGGGCGCGTCGGTCGGCGGGGATCTCTACGAGGCCGTCGTCACCGAGCACGGTGTCCGCGTGGTCATGGGCGACGTACGCGGGCACGGTCTCGGCGCCCTCGGTACCGTCGCCGCCCTGCTCGGCAGCTTCCGCGAGGCCGCCCACGACGAGGCGGAACTCGGCCAGGTGCTGCGGCGGCTGGAGCGGGCCCACGCCCGTCATCTGCGCGAGCGCTCCCGCCGGGACCATCCGGCCGGCGGCCGCGATCCCGGCCCCCCGGTCGCCGAGGAGTTCGTCACCGTCCTGCTGCTGGAGATCGGCAGGGACGGTGAGCTGAAGGCCCTCAACTGCGGTCACCCCTGGCCGTACCTTCTCAGCGGCGCCACGGTGGAGCCCCTGACCCGCGCCGATCCGCTGCCGCCGCTGGGGCCGTTCCCGCTGCCGGAGCAGCTGCCGGCCCAGCCCTGCGGGCGGCTGCTCCGGCACGAGTCCCTGGTGCTGTTCACGGACGGCGCCGAGGACGCCCGCGACGCCCGGGGCCGGTTCTTCCCGCTGGCGGACGTGCTGCGCGAGGCGGTCCACGACCATCCGGTGTCCCCGCAGACGATCCTGCGCAGGGTGTTCACGGCCCTGCTGCGGCACAGCACCGGCCGGCCCGCCGACGACGTGGCGGTCCTCGTCCTGCGCAACGAGCGGGGGCGGCCCGGCGTGTCCCGCCCGGGGGCACGGGAGGGTGACACCTGCGGTTCCGCCGCCTAGCCGGGCCGCCGCTGTCTCGAGGGGGGAGCCGGCGGCCCGGCCAACCTCTTGCGAGGCATCTCAGTGAACCGAACCGACCCGCTGCGCGTCAGCGCGCGCACCGCCCGGACGCACGTGTTCCGTTCACACCCCGTGTGAGCGCGGACGCACTACGCTGACCGCACCAGGCCACCCAGGCCACTTGGGGGGGCATTCCATGCAGCCCAACACTCTGCTCGACGCCATCCTGGACGAGGCGGGGATCTCGCACGCCGGTCTCGCCGCCCATGTGAACCAGGCGGGCCGGCGCCGGGGTCTCGCGCTCCGGTACGAACACACCGCCGTGGCCCGGTGGTTGAAGGGTCAGCGGCCGCGCGGCCAGGTGCCCGACCTGATCTGCGAGGTGCTGGCCGGGCGGCTGCACCGGCCGGTGACCCTGGACGACATCGGTCTCGGGGTGCCGGGCGAGCCGAGCACCGCGCACGCCGGCTCCCTGGGCGGATTCGTGGAGCGGGCCACCGCCCTGTGGCGCTCCGACGAACAGCAGCGGCCCCATGTGCTCGGGGCCCCGGCCGTCACCGGGACACCCGCCGTCATGCCCGTGTGGGAGTGGGAGAACCCACCGGAGGACGTCGACGTCTCACGGGGCGGCCGGCACCAGGTCACCGCCGCCGACGTCGAGATGCTGCGCGCCGCCCGGGCGCACTACGAGCAGATGTACCGCAAGGCCGGTGGCATCGCGACCCGGACGCGGATCATCGGATTCCTCAACGCCGAGGCCGCGCCGCTGCTGCGCGGCAGCTACGCCGACGCCACCGGCCGCCAACTGCACCGGGCCACCGGCGGGTTGGTGGCCGTCGCGGGCATCTGCGCGTACGACTCCGACGCCCACGGCCTCGCCCAGCGCTACTTCCACCAGGCGCTGCGGCTGGCGAAGGCGAGCGGCGACCGGGGGCTCGGGGCGTATGTGATAGCGCTGCTGGTCAACCAGGCGCTGTTCATGCGGGAGTACCGGCAGGCCGTGGCCTTCGCCGAGGCCGCGCTGCGCGCCGCCGGCCGGCACATCACCCCGGCGCTCGCCTCCGACCTGTACGCGATGCAGGCCAAGGCGTACGCGCATCTCGGCGACGCGAGCAGTGCCCTGTCCTGCATCCGGCGCGCGGAGACGGCCGCCGACCGCATCCGGCGCGGGCACGAGCCCGACGAGACCGGTTACGTCCAGCCGGGGCTGGTCAATGTGCAGGTGGCGGAGGCGCTGCTCAGCCTCGGGGAGCTGGCGGCCGCCCGGGAGCACGCGGCGGCGGCCGTGGACAACCCGGCGCACGACCGGGGGCGGGTGCACCGGCTCGCCATGCTCAGCACCGTCGAACTACGCCAGGGCAATGCCGACAAGGCGGTGGTCACCGCCGTGCGGATGGCCGAGCAGGCGCGCGGGATGGAGTCCCAGCGGCTGCGCGACAGGCTGCGCGCGGTACGCGAACATCTGGTGCGCTGCGGCTCGGCCGGGACCGCCGAGGCCGCCGAACTCATCGACGGCGCGCTGCGCGTACCGCTGTAGGCCCACTGTAGGTCGCACCGTTTCTGCTGCCATATTGCCACTTACTCGGCGGAAGGTGGCAGAACCGTGCAGTGGACGAAACAGAACGAACAAACTGTGTATGCAAACCGCTGGTTCAGCGTCAATCTCGCAGATGTCGAGCTGCCGAACGGCCGGCACCTCGACCACTTCCTCATCCGGCTGCGGCCCGTCGCCATCGCCACGGTCGTCAACGAGGCCAACGAGGTGCTGCTCCTGTGGCGCCACCGCTTCATCACCGACAGCTGGGGATGGGAGCTGGCGGCGGGCGTCGTCGAGGACGGCGAGGACATCGCGAGCGCGGCCGCCAGGGAACTGGAGGAGGAGACCGGCTGGCGGCCGGGGCCCCTGCACCACCTCATGAGCGTGGAGCCGTCCAACGGCCTCACCGACGCCCGGCACCACGTCTACTGGTCCGACCGGGGCGAGTACACCGGACACCCCGTGGACGACTTCGAGTCCGACCGCCGGGAATGGGTCCCGCTCAAACTCGTCCCCGACCTGATCGCCCGCGGGGAGGTCCCGGCCGCCAACATGGCGGCCGCGTTACTCCTGTTGCACCACCTCAGGCTCGCGGAAGGCTAACGGGCCGACAGCGCCTGCCAGACCGTCACGACGAGCGCGCCCAGCGCCGTGAGCGCGGCGAGCGAGGGCAGCGGCCAGCGGCTGTGTTCCAGCGAGACCATGCGAGTGTGCAGCTCGTCCAGTTCCTTCGCGGTCTCCTCGGTGCGGTGACTGAGCAGGGCCAGCCCTCCCTCGACCCGGGCGTAGGCCACGTCGAGGCGGCGCCGTAACTCTGCGAGTTCTCCATGGATCACGGGATGCTCCGGTTCGGCGGTCACGGGTCCGTTCCTTTCGGTAGTCGGTATGGATGGTTCCGCATCCCTTGCATGCGCATGATGAGTCAACTCGCCTGGTGGGCGCGCGGGGAGCGTGTGTGTGGGGCATATGCGTGCCCGGCGCGCACACGGTGTGTGAAACAGATGGGCCCGGCACCGAATGCGGTGCCGGGCCCATGCGAGGTCGCTCTGGGTAGTCAGCCGTAGGTGTAGAACCCCGAGCCGGTCTTCCGGCCCAGCCGGCCGGCCTCCACCATGCGCTGGAGCAGCGGGGGAGCGGCGTACAGCGGCTCCTTGTACTCGCCGTACATGGAGTTGGCGATGGAGACGATGGTGTCCAGACCGATCAGGTCGGAGAGCCGCAGCGGGCCCATCGGGTGGGCGCAGCCCATCTCCATGCCGTTGTCGATGTCCTCACGGCTCGCGATGCCCGACTCGAACATCCGGATCGCCGACAGCAGGTAGGGCACGAGCAGCGCATTGACGACGAACCCGGAGCGGTCCTGGGCGCGGATGGCGTGCTTGCCGAGCACCTTCTCGGCGAAGACCTGGGCGCGGCTGAGGGTGCCCTCGGAGGTGGTGAGCGCCGGGATCAGCTCCACCAGCTGCTGCACCGGGGCCGGGTTGAAGAAGTGGATGCCGACGACGTGGTCGGGGCGGGAGGTGGTGACGGCAAGCTTCACCAGCGGGATCGAGGAGGTGTTGGAGGCCAGGATCGCGTCCGGGCGGGTCACCACCTGGTCGAGGACCTGGAAGATCTCCGTCTTGACCTGCTCGTTCTCCACGACGGCCTCGATCACGAGGTCCCGGTCGGCGAACTCGCCGAGGTCGGTGGTGAAGCTCAGGCGCGCCTGGGTGGCGTCCCGCTCCTCCTCGGTGATCTTGCCGCGCTCGGCGGCCTTGGCCAGGGAGCTGAACAGCCGGGTACGGCCGAACTCCAGGGCCTCGCCGGTGGTCTCGGCGACCTTCACGTCCAGTCCCGCGCGGGCGCACACCTCGGCGATGCCCGCGCCCATCTGGCCGCAGCCCACGACTCCGACGCGCTCGATGTCGGTCACATCGTTCCCTTCGCTGGATTCTCCGGCTCGCTGGCAGACCTCCGGATGCGGCGCCTGCTCCGATCGTGCACGTTACCGCCAAGTATCGATGATCGATCGCGCGGGTCGAGGCATCCTGGGGCGCGAAACGATCCGTGACGGAGCGGGTCCACAGCGTACGGGGGTGTGCGGATGGTGCCCATGTCACGGCGGGCCTTCACGCTGGCGGCGCTGTCGACGCCGGCCGGGGCCGCCCTCGGGGGCCGGCGGGTGCCGCGCACGGGCGCCGAGATGCGCGGGGTGTGGCTCTCCACCGTCCTCAACCGGGACTGGCCCTCGCGGCCGGGTCTCCCGGCGGCCGCCCAGCGCGCGGAGCTGATCGCCCACCTCGACAAGGCGGTCCGCGAGCGGCTGAACACCGTGATCCTCCAGGTCCGCCCCTGCGCCGACGCCCTGTGGCCCTCGCCGTACGAGCCCTGGTCCGCCTATCTCACCGGCACCCAGGGCAGGGATCCGGGCTGGGACCCGCTCGGCACCGCCGTGCGCGAGGCCCACGCCCGGGGTCTGGCCCTGCACGCCTGGTTCAACCCCTACCGCGTCGCCGTCCACGCCGACCCCGGCCGGCTGACCGCCTCCCACCCGGCGCGCAAGCACCCCGGCTGGGTGGTGCCCTACGGCGGCAGGCTCTACTACAACCCGGGCCTGCCCGAGGTCCGGGCCTTCATCCAGCGGGCGATGCTCGACGCGGTGGCCCGCTATCCGGTCGACGCCGTCCACTTCGACGACTACTTCTACCCCTATCCGGTCGCCGGGCAGATCTTCGACGACGAGGACGCCTACGACCGCCACGGTGGCGCGTTCACCAGCCGGGCCGCCTGGCGGCGGGACAACGTGGACAGGCTGGTGCGGGAGACGGCCGCCGGCATCGCCCGGGTCAGGCCCGGAACCCGGTTCGGGATCAGCCCCTTCGGGGTGTGGCGCAACGCCTCCACCGACTCCCGCGGCTCCGAGACGCGGGCGGCCGTCCAGAGCTACGACGACCTGCACGCGGACAGCCGCGGCTGGGTCGCGAAAGGCTGGATCGACTACGTCGTCCCACAGCTGTACTGGCACATCGGCTTCGGCGCCGCCGACTACGCGGAGCTGGTCGCCTGGTGGGCGCGGGTCGCCCAGGGCGGCCGGACCCGGCTCTACCTCGGCGAGGCCCTGTACAAGGCGGGCGCCGCAGGGCAGCCCTCCGCCTGGCAGGACCCCGTCGAGCTGTCCCGGCACCTCACCCTCGCCGCCCGCTACCCGCAGGTGCGTGGTCATGTCTTCTTCGCCGCCCAGGAGGTCGCGGCGGACCCGATCGGGGCGATGGCCCGCGTGGTCTCCGACCACTACCGGCAGCCGGCGCGACCTCCGCGCTGAACCGTCCCCATCAAGCCCGCCGAGCCGCGCCCGGCGCTACCCGGGTGTCTGCTCCTGGCCGTGCCGGACCTCGCAGTCGGGGCCCGGGGACATCACTGCTTCGCGTCCGTCCTCGAAGCGGACCCGGTAGGGCGGATTGCCCTCCTGGCCCATCACCTCGACGACTTCCGTGACCTGGTCGTGCTGGCCAACCACCCTGCCGTGCTGGACAAGACGGTCGCCCTTGGCTGCGTGCATCTGCCGGCCCTCCTCACGATCACGACCGCTGGGTGACGGCGATGCACACGAGCACGGCGACGGCCGTCACGGGAGCGGCCGCCGTGAAGTGCTCGCCCAGCAGCAGCGCCGACCACACCAGTGTGAGCAGGGGTTGAGCCAACTGCAACTGGCTGGCGCGGGGGATGCCGATGGCCGCCATCCCCCGGTACCAGACGACCAGTCCGAGGAACTGCGAGCCCACCGCCACCCACAGCAGGCCCACGACGCCGTGCCCGGTGAGCCGGACGGGCTCGTGGGCCAGCGCCACCACGGCGGCGGGCACGCCGACCGGCAGGCACAGCACCAGCGCCCAGGCGATGACCTGCCAGCCCGGCATCCGACGGGCCAGCCGGCCGCCCTCGGTGTAGCCGGCCGCGCACACCAGCAGGGCCGCGAAAAGATAGCCGTCGGCGGCGGTGAGCGCGCCGCCGCTCTGGCCGATCGTGAAGGCGAGCACGGCCGCGGCGCCCGCCACGGCGGCCAGCCAGAACCGGCGCGAGGGCCGGTGGCCGGTGCGCAGCGCCGAGCACACGGCGGTGGTCAGCGGCAGCAGCCCCACCACCACGGCGGCGTGCGCGGTGGTGGAGGTCCGCAGGGCCAGCGTGGTCAGCATCGGGAAGCCGAGCACCACGCCGAGGCCGACGACGGCCAGAGCGGGCAGATGGCGCCGCTCGGGCAGCCGTACCCGGAGGGCCAGCAGACAGCCTCCCGCCACGAGCGCGGCCACGACGCTGCGCACGGCCACCAGGGACCAGGCGCCGAAGCTCTCCAGGCCCCAGGCGGTGGCCGGGAAGGTCAGGGAGAAGGAGGCGACGCCGAGGGCGGCCATCCCGGTGCCGAGGGCCCGCTGGTCGCGCTGGGCGATGACCGCTATCGGAGCCGAGCCAGTAGCGCTACTCTGTGTTCTCATGCATGAGCGTAGCAGCGTCGATGAACTGGCAGAACAGCTCCGGCGCGAGCTCGACCGCTACTCACCTGGTGGAAAGCTGCCGTCCAGTCGAGCCCTGGTGGAGCGGTTCCGGGTGAGCCCCGTGACCGTGTCGCGGGCCCTCGCCCAGCTCTCGGCGCAGGGGCTGGTGGTCACCCGGCCCGGCGCCGGCGCCTTCCGGGCCCACCCGCGCGCGAGCGAGAGCCCGGCCGGGGACACCTCCTGGCAGGAGGTCGCGCTGAGCGCCGACGGCACCGCCGACCTCGTACCGCGCACGGTGGACGCCTCGGGGGTCACGGTGTCGCTGGCCGCGCCGCCGCCCGGGGTGCTGGAGTTCAACGGCGGCTACCCGCACCCCTCCCTCCAGCCCGAGCGGGCCATGGCGGCCGCGCTGGCCCGGGCCGGCCGGCGGCCGGGTGCCTGGGGGAGGCCGCCGCTGGACGGGCTGACGGAACTGCGGGAGTGGTTCGCGCGCGGGATCGGCGGAACCGTCACGGCGGCCGACGTGCTGATCGCGGCGGGCGGACAGGCCGCGCTGGCCACCGCCCTGCGCGCGCTCGCCCCGCCCGGCGCCCCGGTCCTCGTCGAGTCGCCGACCTACCCGGGCATGCTGGCCCTCGCCCGCGCCGCCGGCCTGCGCCCCGTCCCCGTCCCCGTGGACCCCGACGGAGTGCGTCCCGACCTGCTCGCCGACGCGTTCCGGGCCAGCGGCGCCCGGGTGTTCGTGTGCCAGCCGCTGTTCCAGAACCCGACGGGCGCCGTGCTGGCCCCCGGGCGGCGGGCCGAGGTGCTGCGCATCGCCCGGGAGGCCGGCGCGTTCGTCGTCGAGGACGACTTCGTCCGGCGCCTGGCGCACGCCGACGCCGGCCCGCTGCCCCGCCCGCTGGCCGCCGACGACCCGGACGGCGTCGTCGTCCACGTCGGCTCGCTCACCAAGGCGACCTCGCCCAGCTTCCGGGTGGCCGCCCTGGCCGCGCACGGCCCGGTGCTGGAACGGCTGCGCGCCATCCAGGTCGTGGACAGCTTCTTCGTCCCCCGGCCGCTGCAGGAGGCCGCCCTCGAACTCGTCGGCTCCCCGGCCTGGCCGCGCCATCTGCACGCCCTCGCCGCCGAGCTGAAGGCCCGCCGCGACGTCATGACGAGCGCGCTCGCCCGGCAGCTGCCCGAACTGTCCCTGCCCCACGTCCCGTCCGGCGGCTACCACCTCTGGCTGCGCCTGCCCGACGGCGCCGGGGACACCTCCCGGGCCCTCGGCCCCGGCGGAGAGGCCGCGCTGACCGCCGCCGCCCTGCGCGCGGGCGTCGCCCTCACCCCCGGCCGCCCCTACTTCAGCGCCGAACCCCCGGCCGGGCACCTCCGGCTGAGCTTCGCTGCGGTCGCCGGGACCGCGGAGATCACGCAGGGGATACGACGGTTGCGGGCGGCCTGCGACGAGGTGCTGTAGCGGCCCGGCGTGGCACACGCCGCCGTGGAAGACCGGGGAAGACCAGGGGAGACCGGGGCATATCCGGTGGCCGGGGCCGCACCTGGCCTGCGATCATCGCGCGATGAACGACATACCCGGCCTGCCCGACGGCTACGAGTTCTCCGCCGATACCGCCCGCGTCGACGTCGACCGCGTCCACGGCTGGCTGGCGAGCGACACCTACTGGGCGCGGGACCGCCCGCGCGACCGGCACGAGCGCGCGATGGCGTCCTCGATGAACTTCGGCGTGTACGCCACGGCGACCGGGGAGCAGGTGGCGTACGCGCGCGTGGTCACCGACCGGGCGCTGTTCGCCTGGCTCGCCGATGTGTACGTCGACCCCTCGGTGCGCGGCAAGGGCGTGGGCACGGCCTTCCTCGGGCGCGTCCGCGACCACCTCGAACCGTACGGGCTGTCCCGTGTCGTGCTCGCCACGCGGGACGCGCACGGCGTCTACGAGAAGCTCGGCTTCCGGCCTCTGGACCGCCCCGAGCAGTGGATGATCCACACCTCCGCGTAAGCGTACGCACACCCTGCGTGACGCGGCGGTGGTGGCCCTTGACCGGCGCGTCTTCGCGGCTCACCATCACCGCATGCCACTGAGGGTGACGTTCGTCGCCGCCGCGCGCAGCTCCCCCCTGCTCGCGGAGCGCTTCGAGGACGACCGGCCGCTGGATCCGGACGGCTGGGAAGAGGTGCGACGCGTCACCGGGGATCTGCTGCCGCTCGCCGCCGCCGAGCTGCGCTACTGCTCCCCGACCCCGCGCAGCCGGTCCACCGGGGACGCGCTGGGGTACGCCCCGCTGGTGCAGGTCGCCCTGCGGGACTGCGACATGGGCCGCTGGCGGGGGCTGACGCTGGGCGAGGCGATGGCCCGGGAACCGGACGCGGTGGACGCCTGGCTCGCCGACCCGCGCGCCACACCGCACGGCGGCGAGTCCCTGCTGGCCTTCATCTCCCGGGTGGGTGGCTGGCTCGACACCCGGCCCGTGGAGGACGGCTGCCGGATCGTGGCGGTCGCCGAGCCGTCGGTCATCCGAGCCGCCCTGGTCTACACCCTGAACGCGCCGCCCACGAGCTACTGGAACATCGATGTCCGCCCGCTGTCCACGACCACCGTCTCCGGCCGCTCGGGCCGCTGGAACCTTCGGCTCGACGGCGTCCGCCCTCAGCCCTCGACCCGCTGACCGGCGCCGTCGCGCACGTATTCGGTGGCGAGGACGAGGTCCTTCGCGGGGCCGGCGACCCGCCAGAGCGTGTGCCAGTGGTCGGCGTCCCGGACGGTGAACTCGCCCCGGTAGAGGTCGGCGGCGCACGGGTGGTCGGCGACGTACCGGCCCGATGTCAGATCCAGCTCGTGGAAGGGCCGCCCGTCGGCGAACCGCACGTCCGCCGTGCCGGGTACGCGCCCCGGCAGGAACCGCAGGGTCCGGGTCGCCGGACGCGCCACGCCCTGCCAGGTGAAGGTGCCGGACTCCTCGTGCAGCAGTCCGCCGCCCGGCAGCGCGCCGAAGACGGTGATCCCCTCGAACCGGCCCTCGTCCCCGCCCGCCAGGTCCCGCACGTCGCGGCGCACCCGCCAGCGCCCGGCCAGATGGGCCAGCACATCGGCCACGGGCCACACGGCGTCCATGGGGCCGAGCTTACGGCGTCCCGCTGCCCGGCCTCGTCAGGGGGGGCACGAGCCGCAAAGTGAATTCACCTTGCCATCACCTTCCCGAAAACTCTGGTTTCCCGCCCGACCCGGAAATTCATAATTCGTTTACCGGATTCGCGAGAGGGGGCTTCCGATTTTCCTGAGCGGGCAACCAATCGGAATGCTGTCCCGTCTGACTCGGCGAAATCGATGAAGTGAATTCGCTGGGGGCCTGCCGATCAATGGAACGTCCGACCTCACCCGGCGGCCCCCGCTCACCCGCGCGCGCCGCCGCCCTGCTCGCCGCGGCCGTCACGATCACGGCGTTCTGCGCCGCCGACGTCCTCGCGCGCAGCTACCCCTTCGGCCCCCGCACCCGCAGCGTCAACGACCTGGGCAACCAGTTCGTGCCCTTCCACGCGCACCTGTGGGACCTGCTGCACGGCCGCGCCGACGGCGGACTGCTCGTCAACTGGCAGTCCGGCTACGGCTCCAGCTTCCTGCCCGACCTCGGCACCTACCTCGCCAGCCCCTTCGCCCTGCTCGTCGGCCTCTTCCCGCGGGACGAGATCGACCTCGCGGTCTACGTCGTCACCGCCCTGAAGACCGCGTCGGCCGCCGCCGCGATGGCCTGCCTCCTGCTCGCCCTGCGCCCCGGCCGCTGGTGGGCGGCGGCGCTGCTCAGCTGCTCCTACGCGCTGTGCGGCTGGAGCGTCGCCGACGCCTCCTACAACCCGATGTGGCTCGACGGCCTGGTCGCCCTGCCGCTGCTCTGCCTGGTCGGCGAGTGGGCGCTCGCCGAGCGCCGGCGCGTGCCCGGCGTCCTGATCGTCGCCCTCGCCTGGACCGCCAACTTCTACACCGCCTACATGGCCACCCTGGGCGCCGGCCTCGTCCTGCTGCTGCGCCTGGCGCTGGCCCGGCCGCCGCTGCGGCAGGCGCTCGCCACGGCCGGCCGCGCCTGCCTCACCGTGGCCCTCGGCGTGGGGCTTGCCGCCCCGCTCGTGACGGTCGTCTACTTCGGCACCCGGCACGCCTACCCGGGCCGCGTACGGCAGTTCGCGCCGGTGCCGAGCGAGGACGTGGCCGCCCGGCTGCTGCCCGCGACGTACGGCTTCGGCTCCCCGGCGCTCTACGTCGGCGTCACCGCGCTGCTGCTCGCGCTCGCCCTGCCCTTCCACCGGGGGGTCCCGGGAAGGGTGCGCGCGGGCTGGACGGTGCTGGTGCTCGCGGTGGTCCTCTCCTTGCAGTGGGCGCCCACCCATCTGGTCTGGCACGCCTTCGCCACCCCGCAGGGCAGCCCCTACCGGCAGGCGTTCGTGGTGTGCGGACTACTGGTCATCGCCGCCTGGCACGCCCTCGCCTACGGGCCGCCCGACCGGCGCGCCCTCGGCGCCGCGACCGTCCTGCTCGCCCTGATCACCGCCGCCGCGAGCCGCAGCGAGCTGGTACGGCCGTACACCTGGGCGGTGCTGGCGCTCGCCCTCGCCGGGGCACTGGCCGGACTCGCCCTGCTGGGCCGCACCGGACGGCGCGGCCCGCTGGCCGGACTGGCCGTCGCCCTCCTGCTGGGCGCGCAGTTCGGCGAGAGCGCCGCCACCTCGGCCGTGGCCATCCGGCTGCGGCTGGGCCACCTCGACGACTACGAGCCCTGGGGGCAGCGCCAGGAACGGCAGACGGCGGCGATCGCCGGGGCCGACGACTGGCCCCGCTACCGCACCGACCCCGGCCGGGAACAGACCGTCGGCAACGATCCGATGCTGGTCGGCGGCGAGGGCGCCCAGTACTACAGCAGCCTCACCTCGGACGTCCTCAGCCGCACCCTGACCGCCCTCGGCGGCGGCTGGACCTCGCGCGGCCGCAGCGTGCAGAGCCTGGACAACGCCGTCACCGACGTGGTGTTCTCCGTCGGCGCCCGGGTGCACTCCCCGCCGGACCCGCACCAGAAGTACCTGGCGCCCGGCGGCGGTCCCGTCACCGTGACCCGCAGGGACGTCCCGCCCCTGGTGACGGTCCGGCCCGCCGCCCGCACCGCGCCCTTCGGCCCCTCGCCGTACCGCAACCAGGAACTCCTGCTCGGCAGCCGCGTCTACACCGTGCCCCGGCTCGCCGTGCACGACGACGACGGGCGGCCGGTGCCGGCGGGCCGGGTGGGGGTCGGCGACGCGATGGCCGCGCCGACGATCACGGCGACCTGCCCGGCCGGGACGCGGGTGCACCTGTGGGCCCCGCACTTCTCCGGCACCGCACGGCTCACCGGCACCACCACGCTCGCCCGGTTCCGGTTCGAGTACCCGCGCAACCGCGCCGCCATGGAACCGCTCGGCCCGGCCCCGGCCTCCGGGCGGGTGCGCGTCGAGCTGACCCCGGACCGCCCCGGCAGCATCCCGGCCGGTGCCATCGGCTGCCTGGACACCGGCCGGCTGCACACCGCCGCCGCCCGGCTGAAGGCCACCGGCGCCACCCGGGTGAGCGTCTCCGACGGCACCGTGCGGGCCCGGCTGCCCGCCGGGAGCAAGGGGATCGCGGTCCTCGCCGCGCCCCGCATCGCGGGCTGGCGGTGCGCCACGGGCGACGGCCCCGCCCGGCCCGCCGGGGACTACCACGGCCTCGTCGCCGCCCCCCTCGACGCCGGATCCACCGAGGTGACCTGCTCCTTCCATCCACCCGGTCTGCGACTGGGCAGCGCCGTCGGGGCCGCCTCGCTCGGCGTCCTGACGCTGCTCACCGTCCTCGCCGCCGTCCGCCGCCGGCGGGCCCCGGCGCCACCCACGACCACCACACCGCGCGAGCGCGTGAGCGCCGCTTCCTGACCGTGCCCTGGGGGACCCGCCATGCTGATATCGATCGTCGCGCCCTGCTACAACGAGGAAGCCGTCGTCGCGCGCTTCCACGAAGAGGTGCAGAAGGTCGCCGAGGAGATGCTGCCGCTCGGCCACGACATGGAGTTCGTGTACGTGGACGACGGCAGCCGCGACCGCACCCTCACCGTCCTCACCCGGCTCGCCGACCTCGACGCGCGGGTGCGGTACGTCTCCTTCAGCCGCAACTTCGGCAAGGAGGCGGCCCTCCTCGCCGGCCTCCGGCACGCCTCGGGCGACGCCGTGATCGTGATGGACGCCGACCTCCAGCACCCGCCGGCGCTCATCAAGCGCATGGTGGAGCTGCGGGAGCGGGGGCACGACCAGGTCATCGCCAAGCGCAGCCGCACCGGCGACCGCCTCACCCGAACGCTCACCGCCCGCCTGTACTACCGGGTCGTCAACCGTCTGATCGACGTCGAACTCGTCGACGGCGCCGGCGACTTCCGTCTGCTGTCCCGCCGGGTGGTGGACGCGGTCGTGGACCTCACCGAGTACAACCGCTTCTCCAAGGGCCTGTTCGCCTGGGTGGGCTTCCCGAGCACCACCTTCGAGTACGAGAACGTCACCCGTGAGGCCGGCCGCAGCTCCTGGACCCTGCGCAGCCTGCTGAACTACGGCCTCGACGGGCTGCTGTCCTTCAACAACCGCCCGCTGCGCGCCGCACTCTGGCTCGGTGTGAGCCTGCTGCTGTGTGCCGGGCTCTACACGGCCTGGATCGTGGGCGCGGCGCTCGCGCACGGGGTCCAGACGCCCGGCTACGTGACGATCATCACCGCGGTCACCGCCCTCGCGGGCGTCCAGATGGTCATGCTGGGAGTCATCGGCGAGTACACCGGCCGCATCTACTACGAGGTGAAGGGGCGCCCGCACTTCCTGGTGAAGGCGACCAACGTGGACCGGACGAAGGACCTCATCCCCTGATGTCCGGACAGACACCGCGGCAGACGGCCAGGCAGATCCTCACCTTCGCCGTGGTCGGCGCCGTCAACACGGCCACCTACTACGTTCTCTATCTGCTGTTCCTGACCCGGCTGCCCTATCTCGCGGCGCATGTGCTGGCCTTTTCCCTCAGCATGGTCGGGTCCTTTTTCCTCAACGCGCGTTTCACCTATCGCACCCGGCCGACCTGGCGGAAATTCCTGCTGTTCCCTTTGACGAACGCCACCAATTTCGTGATCACCACCCTGGGTGTGTACGTGATCGTCGACGTCCTCGGCGCAGGCAGCCGGTTCGCCCCGCTGCTCGCCTCGGCGGCGGCGATCCCGGTGACCTTCGTGGTCTCCCGCCGGGTCCTGCTGCCCGGGGCGGACACCGTCCCGGAGGCGGCGACACCGCGGTGAGCGCTCCGCCCATTGCATAAACGTGCAGCGAAACGTATAGTCATGCCATCCAGAGGAGGGTGGACATGGCGGTACGTGCGGCGGTGGCCGGAGCGAGCGGATACGCGGGCGGAGAGGTCCTGCGCCTGCTCCTCGCGCACCCCGAGATCGAGATCGGTGCCCTGACCGGCAACTCCAACGCCGGACAGCGGCTCGGCGCGCTCCAGCCCCATCTGCTTCCGCTGGCCGACCGCGTCCTGGCCGAGACCACGCCCGAGACCCTCGCCGGACACGACGTGGTCTTCCTGGCGCTGCCCCACGGCCAGTCCGCCGCCGTCGCCGAGCGGCTCGGACCCGACGTCCTCGTGGTCGACATGGGCGCCGACTTCCGACTGAGGGACCCGGCCGACTGGAAGGCGTTCTACGGCTCCGAGCACGCCGGCACCTGGCCCTACGGCCTCCCCGAACTTCCGGGTGCCCGCGCCGCGCTGGAGGGGTCCAAGCGCATCGCGGTGCCCGGTTGCTACCCCACCGCCGTCTCCCTCGCCCTGTTCCCGGCCTACGCGGCCGGACTCGCCGAGCCCGAGGCGGTGATCGTCGCCGCGTCCGGCACCTCCGGCGCCGGCAAGACGCCCAAGCCGCATCTGCTGGGCAGCGAGGTCATGGGCTCGATGACGCCGTACGGCATCGGCGGCGGCCACCGGCACACCCCCGAGATGATCCAGAACCTCAGCGCGGTGGCGGGGGAGCGGATCTCCGTGTCCTTCAGCCCCACCCTCGCGCCGATGCCCCGCGGCATCCTCGCCACGTGCAGCGCCAAGGCCGCCGGCGAGGTGACGGGCGAGTCGCTGCGCGCCGCCTACGCCAAGGCGTACGCCGACGAGCCGTTCGTCCACCTGCTGCCCGAGGGCCGCTGGCCGGCCACGGCGTCCGTGCACGGTTCCAACGCCGTTCAGGTGCAGGTCGCGTACGACGCGGCCGCGGGACGCGTCATCGCGATCAGCGCCATCGACAACCTGACCAAGGGCACCGCCGGCGGTGCCGTCCAGAGCATGAACATCGCCCTGGGTCTCGACGAGACCACGGGACTTTCCACGATCGGAGTCGCACCGTGAGCGTCACGGCAGCCAAGGGATTCACGGCGGCGGGCATCGCCGCCGGGATCAAGGAGAACGGCAACCCCGACCTGGCCCTCGTGGTCAACCACGGGCCCCGCCGTGCCGCCGCGGGCGTCTTCACCTCCAACCGGGTCAAGGCCGCACCGGTGCTCTGGTCGGAGCAGGTCCTCAAGAGCGGCCAGGTCTCGGCCGTCGTCCTGAACTCCGGCGGCGCCAACGCCTGTACCGGCCCGCAGGGCTTCCAGGACACCCACGCCACCGCCGAGAAGGCGGCCGAGGTGCTCGGCCGTGGCGCCATCGAGGTCGCCGTCTGCTCCACCGGTCTCATCGGTGTCCTGCTCCCGATGGACAAGCTGCTCAAGGGGGTCGAGACGGCCGCCGCCCAGCTGTCCGAGCACGGCGGTGAGAAGGCGGCCATCGCCATCAAGACCACCGACACCGTCCACAAGACGTCCGTGGTCACCGGGGACGGCTGGACGGTCGGCGGCATGGCCAAGGGTGCGGGCATGCTCGCGCCGGGCCTCGCCACCATGCTGGTCGTCCTCACCACGGACGCGGACGTCGACGACCAGGTGCTGGACCGGGCCCTGCGGGCCGCCACCAAGGTCACCTTCGACCGGGTCGACTCCGACGGCTGCATGTCCACCAACGACACCGTGCTGCTGCTCGCCTCCGGCGCCAGCGGCGTCACCCCCGCCTACCCGGAGTTCGCCGACGCCGTCCGGCGCGTCTGCGACGACCTCGCCCGGCAGCTGATCGGCGACGCCGAGGGCGCCGCCAAGGAGATCAAGGTCGAGGTGGTCAACGCCGCGAGCGAGGAGGACGCCGTGGAGGTGGGCCGCTCCATCGCCCGCAACAACCTCCTCAAGTGCGCGATCCACGGCGAGGACCCCAACTGGGGCCGGGTGCTGTCCGCGATCGGCACCACCCGGGCCGCCTTCGAGCCGGACCGGCTGGGCGTCGCCATCAACGGCGTGTGGGTGTGCAAGAACGGCTCCGTCGGCGAGGACCGCGACCGGGTCGACATGCGCTACCGCGAGGTGCACATCGTCGCCGACCTCGCCGCCGGCGAGGAGACCGCCACCATCTGGACCAACGACCTGACCGCCGACTACGTCCACGAGAACAGCGCCTACTCCTCATGAGCGACTCCGGCACCAGCGGTACGACACGCAAACACACGGCCCTGCCCAAGGCGCGGATCCTCATCGAGGCACTGCCCTGGCTGACCCGGCACCACGGAAAGATCGTCGTCATCAAGTTCGGCGGCAACGCCATGGTGAACGAGGAGCTGAAGGCCGCCTTCGCCCAGGACGTCGTCTTCCTGCGGCACGCCGGTCTCAAGCCGGTCGTGGTGCACGGCGGCGGCCCGCAGATCAGCGCGGCCCTGGACCGGCACGGCATCGTCAGCGAGTTCAAGGCGGGCCTGCGCGTCACCACCGAGGACGCCATGGACGTCGTACGGATGGTGCTCGCCGGGCAGGTGCAGCGCGAGCTGGTCGGCCTGCTCAACCAGCACGGCCCGTTCGCCGTCGGTCTGACCGGCGAGGACGCGCACACCATGACCGCCGTCAAGCACCAGCCCGAGATCGACGGCGCGCTCGTCGACATCGGGCGGGTCGGCGAGATCACCGCGATCGACACGGGCGCGATCGAGGCTCTGCTCGCCGACGGCCGCATCCCGGTCGTCTCCTCCATCGCCCGGGGTCAGGACGACGGACATGTCTACAACATCAATGCTGATACGGCGGCTGCGGCACTCGCTGCGGCACTGGGCGCCGAAACCCTCATGGTCCTCACCGACGTCGAGGGCCTCTACGAGGACTGGCCGAACTCCGACGAGGTGATCAGCCGGCTCACCGCGTCCCAGCTGGAGAAGCTGCTGCCGGAACTGAGCTCCGGCATGGTGCCGAAGATGGAGGGCTGTCTGCACGCCGTCCGGGGCGGTGTGACCACCGCCCGGGTCATCGACGGCCGGGTGCAGCACTCGATCCTGCTGGAGATCTTCACCGACGAGGGCATCGGCACCATGGTCGTGCCCGACCCAGCCGAGGGGGAGCAGTCATGACGGATACCGCGACCAACGCAGAGCTGACCGCGCGGTGGCAGGGCGCGCTCATGAACAACTACGGCACCCCGCGCCTGCCCCTGGTGCGGGGCGAGGGCACCACGGTGTGGGACGCCGAGGGCCGCGCGTACCTCGACTTCGTCGGCGGTATCGCCACCAACGCCCTCGGCCACGCCCACCCGGCGATCGTCGAGGCCGTCGGCCGGCAGATCGCCTGCCTCGGCCACATCTCCAACTTCTTCATGGCCGAACCCACCGTCGCCCTCGCCGAACGGCTCCTGGAGCTGTTCGGGCGCGAGGGCAGGGTCTTCTTCTGCAACTCCGGAGCCGAGGCCAACGAGGCGGCCTTCAAGATCGGCCGGCTGACCGGGCGCACGCACATGGTCGCCACCGACGGCGGCTTCCACGGCCGCACCATGGGCGCCCTGGCGCTCACCGGCCAGCCCGCCAAGCAGACCCCCTTCCGGCCGCTGCCCGGCGACGTCACCCACGTCCCCTACGGAGACGCCCAGGCGCTGGCCGCCGCGGTGACCGAGGAGACGGCCCTGGTGATCATCGAGCCGGTCCAGGGCGAGAACGGCGTCGTCGTGCCCCCGGCCGGCTACCTCAAGGCGGCCCGCGCGATCACCGCCGCCACCGGCGCCCTGCTGGTCCTCGACGAGGTGCAGACCGGCATCGGCCGCACCGGCGACTGGTTCGCCTACCAGGCCCACGAGGGCGTGCTGCCCGATGTCGTCACCCTCGCCAAGCAGCTCGGCGGCGGACTGCCCCTCGGCGCCACCGTCGCCTTCGGCCGCGCCGCCGAACTGCTCCGGCCCGGCCAGCACGGCACCACGTTCGGCGGCAACCCGGTCGCGTGCGCCGCCGGACTCGCCGTCCTGGACACCATCGCCGGTGAAGGACTGCTGGAGAACGTCAAGCGGCAGAACGCCGCGCTGCGCGAGGGAATCGACGCCCTGGGCCACCCGTTGATCGACCACGTCCGGGGTGCGGGCCTGCTCCTGGGTATCGTGCTCACCGGGCCGCACGCACCGCGGGTGCAGCAGGCGGCCCAGGAGGCCGGGTTCCTGGTGAACACGCCCGCCGACGACGTCGTACGGCTCATGCCACCGCTGAACCTGCGCGACGACGAGACGGGCGCGCTGCTCCAGGCACTGCCCGGCATCCTCGACGCGGCCAGCCCGGCGAACGGGGACGGACCATCCGGGAAATGAGACGACGATGAGCCAGGCGCAGGAACACGAGCAGGTCGCGGGCGGCCCCGCCGTGCCGCAGACCCGTACCGCGCGCCACCGCCGGATCGTGGACATCCTCAACCGGCAGCCGGTGCGGTCGCAGAGCCAGCTGGCGAAGCTGCTCGCCGACGACGGACTGAACGTCACCCAGGCGACGCTCTCCCGGGACCTCGACGAGCTGAACGCGGTGAAGATCCGCAACGCCGACGGCGACCTGATCTACGCGGTACCGAGCGAGGGCGGCTTCCGCACCCCGCGCGCCCCGCTGGGCGGGTCGGCGAAGGAGGAGCGGATGCGGCGCCTGTCCCAGGAGCTGCTGATCTCCGCGGAGGCGTCGGCGAACCTGGTGGTCCTGCGCACCCCGCCGGGCGCGGCCCAGTTCCTGGCCTCGGCCATCGACCAGGCCGAGCTGCACGACATCCTCGGCACCATCGCCGGCGACGACACCCTGCTGCTGATCAGCCGGGAACCCACCGGCGGACAGGCCCTGGCGGACCATCTGCTGCGGCTGGCGCAGAACGGCCACTGACCCGCGGTGCGGCGCCCCGCCCGGCGACGCAGAATGGGCATGTGATCTTCCGCGGCGAGCGGACGGGCGGGCGGGCAATCCCTCGGCGGACGCCGAACGTACACGGAGGTGTGTCGGGATTTCGGTTCCCCGTCGGTCGCCTCCCGGACGAGGCTCTGCTGTCCGGGCTGGCCACCGGCGACCCGGAACTCGCCGTGATCTTCGTACGGAGGTTCCAGCACCGGGTCTTCGGTGTCGCCGTGGCCGTCACCGGGGACCGGCAACTCGCCGAGGACGTCTCCCAGCAGACGTTCGAGCGTGCCTGGCGGCACGCGCAGATCTACGACTCGCGCCGCGGCTCGGTCACGACCTGGCTGACGACCATCGCGCACAACCTCGCCATCGACGCCGTCCGGGCCCGGCGGACGGAGCCGATGGCACCCGAGGACCTGGAGGATCTCCTCGGCGCCGTCACCGCGACCCCCGAGCAGTACGCGCTGGCCGACGAGGCCTCCTCCCAGCTGCGGGCCGCCCTGGCAGGTCTGCCGCTGGAGCAGGCCCGGGCGCTGATGATGGCCGGCATCTACGGCATGACGGCCCAGCAGGTCGCCGACGCGGAGCGGATCCCACTCGGCACCGCCAAGACGCGGATCCGGACGGCCATGGCGAAACTGCGCACCACAGTCGCGTCTCGGAAGCGAGGCGACCATGTCGAGTGAGGCGAACTGCGAGAAGCTGCGGGAGATCGGCGCCGAGCTGGCGCTGGGCGTGCTGCCCGGCCGGGAACGGGCCGAGGCGGTCGCCCATCTGGACCGGTGCGCGGACTGCCGCGAGTACGTCCGGCAACTGACCCTCGTCGGTGACCGGCTGGCCGGTCTGCTGCCGGACAGCGAGCCGCCGCCCGGCTTCGAGACCCGGGTGGCGCGCCGCCTGGCCCAGCGGGCGTCGGCGCCCGAGGGCCACCGGCCCGCCCGCGCCGTCGCCCGCGCGCGTCGGACCGTGCGCGGCGGTGCCCGGCGGGCCCGGCCGCGGATCGCGGCGCTCGGCGCCGCCGTCGCCCTCGCCATCGGCTTCACCGGATGGGCGGTCGGCACCGCGGTCCAGGACGTCACCGCGTCACCGCCGGCCGCGGTCGAGTCCGAGCCCGTGCTGGTCGGCGACATGATCGCGGCCGGTCATGACGGACAGTCCGCCGGAGAGGTCTACGCCCACCCCGGCAACCCCGGCTGGATCTTCGTGACCGTCGCCCTCACCGGCCACGGCACCCGGTACACCGGCAGGGTCGGCTGTCTGCTGGAGCGCGCCGACGGAACGACCGTCCGCCTCGGCGACTTCGCCCTGCGCGACGGTCGCGGCAGCTGGGCGGTGGCGACCCCCGTCGACCTCACCCACTCCTCCGGCGCCCGCCTGACCACGCCCGACGGCACCGTCCTCGCCACCGCCCGGCTGCACGAGGGCCAGGTCGTGACGCGGGAGCAGTGAACCGGCCCGCCCCGCCGACCGGCGGCGCCGCTCAGGACGGCAGGGCTCCCACGCCGAACCGGTGCAGGCGGGCGTAGGTGCCGTCGTGCGCGAGCAGGTCCTCGTGCGGGCCGTGCTCGACGACCCGGCCGTGGTCGAGTACCACGATGTGTGTGGCGTCGCGGACCGTCAGCAGGTTGTGGGAGATGACGATGGTCGTGCGCCCGGCCATCAGCCGGCGCAGCGGGTCCATGACCCGCCGGACCGACCGCGCGTCGAGTCCGGTGGTCGGCTCGTCGAGCAGGAGCACGGGCGCGTCCCTGATCATCGCGCGGGCGATCGCCAGGCGCTGGCCCTGCCCGCCGGAGAGGGTGCGCCCGCGCTGGCCGACCGGAGTGTCGTAGCCCTCCGGGAGCAGCTCGATGAAGTCGTGCGCGTCCGCCGCGCGCGCCGCCGCGACGATGTCCGCCTCCGTGGCCCCGGGCCGGCCGTAGGCGATGTTCTCCCGCACGGTGCCGTGGAAGACGAGGGTTTCCTGCAACACCACCGCGACGCTCTCCCGCAGGTCCGCCAGGGCGAGTTCGCGCAGGTCGGTCCCGTCGAGGCGGACCGCTCCCCGCTCGGGGTCGTAGAAGCGCAGCTGGAGCTTGGCGAGCGTCGACTTGCCCGCCCCGCTGGCCCCGACCAGCGCCAGCGTCTCCCCGGGCGCCGCGTGGAAGGTCACGTCCGACAGCGCCCAGGACGTGCTGCCCGGATAGCGGAACCACACCCCGTCGAACTCCACCTCGCCGCGCGCGCGGCCGATCCGCCGGGCGCCCGCCGCCTCGGTGACCTGCGGCCGCTGGTCCAGCAGCTCGATGATCCGTTCCGCCGAGGCGGCGGCCGCGTAGAAGGTGGTGGCGAGACCGGACAGGGCACGGACCGGGCTGTACAGCTTGCCGATCAGCGCGAGGAACACCAACAGCCCGCCGAGCGTGAGCTGGCCCTGCGCCAGCTTCCAGGTGCCCAGGCCCATCACCGCGAGGCCACCCGTCACCTCGATGACCTCGACGACGGGCGCGTACACGGCACGGATGCGGGCCGAGGCCATCGCCGCCCGGAATCTGCCGAGGCTCTCCCGGTCGAACCGGTGCTCCTCCCATGCCTGTCGGTTGTACGCCTGCACCAGGACGACGTTGCCCAGCGACTCCTCGGCGATGGCGCTGAGCGATCCGCCGCGGCGCCTGCGCTCGCGCGAGGCGTCCTTGACCAGTCGTGAGAAGTGCCGGGCGGCCGCCCAGAACAGCGGCACGATGAGCAGGGCCAGCAGGGTCAGGTCCCAGCGCAGGTAGAACAGCAGGCCGAGGAAGACGGCCAGCCGGATCACGTAGTAGAGGGCGTCGGCGACGCCCGAGAGCAGGAACGTCTCCACCGCGTCGACATCGCCGGTGACCCTGGACAGCACGTCGCCGAGCCGCCGTCGCTCGAAGAAGCCGAGCGACAGCCCCTGGACGTGCCGGAACACATCGGAGCGCAGCGCCAGCAGGAAGCGTTCACCGACCCAGGTGGACGTCACGTCGTCGGCGAAGCCCAGCACACCGGAGAGGAGGACGAGGCCGACATAGGCCGGCGCCACCCACAGGAACGGTCTCAGGTCCCGGGGGACGAGCACGTCGTCCACGACGATCTTGAACAGCCAGAGCTCCGCCGCGTCGACGGCGGGGGCGGTCAGGCTGAACAGGACGACCGGGAGAAGCCAGCGCCGCCCGCCGCGGGTGTAGGGCCAGAACCGCCGGAAGACCTCTCGCGGGGACACCGGGGGCGCCGCCGCGACCACGTCGTCGGTGGTCTCGCCCATCGAGAGCAGACGCCGCAGCACATGCGCCATGGCTCGGGTCCTCGGGGATCGGCGGAGCGGACCGGGACCGTGAGGTCTCCGGCCCGCTCCGCACCGCGTGGGTGATCAGTAGTTGTCGTGGCCGTGACGGTCGCCGTGGTCGTGGCCGTGGTCGTGACCGTGGTGGTCGTCGTGGTCGTGGCCGTGGTCGTGGCGGTGTCCGTGCCGCGAGTCGTCGTGCCGCGAGTCGTCGTCCCACTCGTCGTCCGGGTGCCCCGTCGGCAGCAGGGAAGTGAAGATGGCCATGGCGTTCCTCCTGGAAGTTGCCTTGACGGGGGTACGGTCCAGGGCGGAGACCGGATGGCGGTCGGCGGAAAAAGTTGGGCAAAAGGCGCTTTCCTCAGCCCAGTCGGGCCGCCAGCCCGCCGGTGCAGCGCACCTCGTCGCCCGCCGTGATCAGCAGGGCCTCCACCTCCGGCAGGGACTCCAGCCAGGCCAGGCCCGCCCGCGACCCCATCGCGAAGGCCGCCGTGGCCCAGCAGTCCACCCAGGTCAGCCGGGGCCCCACCACGGTGACCGCCACCAGATCCGTCACCGCCGGCCGGCCGGTGCCGGGGTCCACGATGTGCGCCCCGCGCTCCACCGTCCCGGACGTCGCCACGGACAGCTCGGCCACGCCGGCCGCCGAGACCACCGCCGCGAGACCGCCGGGCCGCAGCGGATCGGTCACGCCCACCCGCCACGGCCGCCGCGGCTGCGGCACGCCGAGCAGCTGGACGTCCCCGCCGCCGTTGACACTGACCCCGCACACCCCGTCGACCTCCGCCAGCCGCCGCGCCGCCCGCTCGGCCGCCCAGCCCTTGACGATGCCGGTGGGATCCAGCGAGCCGTGGTACCGGACGCTGAACCAGCCCTCGCTCACCCGCTCGGCCTCGGCCGCCAGCTCCAGCACCTCGGCGACCTCGGGGGCGCATCCCGCCACGGTGAGTTCGCCCCGGGCCAGTCGTGAGACGTCGCTGTCCTCGCGATAGGTGCTGAACACCGCGTCCGTCCGGTGCAGCCCGGCGACGGCCTCGGCGAGCGCCGCCCGCACCGCGCCGGGATCGCCGCCGCGCACGTCGAAGGAGAAGACGGTCCCCATGACCTCCTCCGCGTGCCGCACCGCGGCGGGAGCCTCGGCCGGCTCAGCCACCGGCCTGGTCCAGCGCGGACTGGAGGGATTGTTTGTAGCCGGTGCTGGTGTAGGTGGCGCCGGAGACGGTGTCGATGTCGGCGGTGGCGGCGGCCATGGCTTCCTGGTTGAGGCGGGGGATGGCGAGTTGGGTCTTCTGGTCGCTCAGTCCGCCCTTGGGTGCCTGGACGGCCTCGGCCTTGGTGATCTTCCCGCCGTTGACGGTGATCCGTACCTGGACGGGGCCGTACTGGGTCTGCGCGGTCTTTCCGGTGACCGTGCGGGGGGCGGCGCCGGGTGCCGGGGTCGCCGCTGCGGCGGTCTTCACCTGGTCCAGCGCGGACTGGAGGGATTGTTTGTAGCCGGTGCTGGTGTAGGTGGCGCCGGAGACGGTGTCGATGTCGGCGGTGGCGGCGGCCATGGCTTCCTGGTTGAGGCGGGGGATGGCGAGTTGGGTCTTCTGGTCGCTCAGTCCGCCCTTGGGTGCCTGGACGGCCTCGGCCTTGGTGATCTTCCCGCCGTTGACGGTGATCCGTACCTGGACGGGGCCGTACTGCGTCTGCGCGGTCTTTCCGGTGACCGTGCCGGAGCCGGCGGGGCCCCGCGCGCCGCCCTGCGGGGACTCCTGCCCGGACACCGGCTGCCGCTGGGCCGCGCCGGCCGCCGACGCCGCCGGGTCGGAGGCGGGCTTCAGCGACAGCAGCAGCACGACACCGGAGACGGTGGCGGCGGTGGCCAGCACGACCCGCCGAAGGGGGTGGCTCTTCCTCATCTGTACCTGGGCTCCCGATCTCTGTGTGGCTCCCGCTCACATCTCGAACGACTCGTGATGGATACGCCGGGCGGGCACGCCCGCGCCGCGCAGTGCCTCGTACACCGACTGCGCGAACCCGGGCGGCCCGCACATGAACACGTCGTGGTCGTCGATGTCCGGGATCTTCCGCTGGAGATTCTCCGCGGAGATGTCCGGCCGCTCGCCCTCCGGGCTGTTGACCGCGTACATCAGCCGGGCGCCCCGCTCCTTGGCGATCGCCGCCAGTTCGCCCCACAGGGCCAAATCCTGGGTGGTGTTGGCCCGGTAGAGCAGCGTGATGTCACCCGCCGCGCCGGGCAGCGTCTCGAACAGGGCCCGCATCGGCGTGATGCCGACCCCGCCCGCGACCAGCAGGACCTTGCCCCGGCTGCGGCGCTGCGCGGTGAGCGCCCCGTACGGCCCCTCGGCCCACACCTTGGTGCCGGGCGTCAACTCGCGCAGCCGGCCACTGTGGTCGCCGATCGACTTCACCGTGATCCGCAGCATGCCGGGCCGCGGCGCCGCCGAGAGCGAGTACGGGTGCGAGCTGAAGCGCATGCCGGGTGCGAGGAAGCGCCAGCGGAAGAACTGGCCCGCCTCCGCCCCCATCCGGTGCAGCTTGCGCCCGCCGATCAGCACCGACACGATGCCCGGGGCCTCCTCGATGACCGCCTCCACGCGCATCCGGTGCCTGAGGTTCAGCCGGACGGGGGTGAACACCCGGTACCAGAGCACCAGCGCCGTGACCGTGCCGTACAGCGCGTACCAGAAGGTCTTGGCGGTGGGCTCGACGGCGAAGTCGTTGCCGGTGGTGATCTGGTGCCAGAACGTCAGGAACACCGCCGCGTAGGTGAGCAGGTGGACGTGGTACCAGGTGTCGTACGGCAGCCGGCGGCGGATGCCGCCCACCGACGTCAGCCCGATGAGCACGAACAGGCCGGTGCCGACGGCGGCCTTGCCCATGTCGGGCAGCTGCTCGACGGAGTCGACGGTCTGCCCGACGATGTCGCCGAGGCTCTTGCCCGCCTGCAGCGCGTAGCCCCACATGGTGAGGAAGACGTGCGCGACGATCAGACAGAGCGTGTACCGGCCGCTCATCGCGTGCCAGCGGGCCACCCGGTCGGAGCCCACCCGCCGTTCCAGCGCCGGGACGCGCGCCATCTGGAGCACCACCAGCGCCATCAGATAGCCGGCCAGCAGACCGGTGATGCGGCCCGCGTTCAGGATCTTGCCGTTGTCGTCGGCGATCGAGGGCGTGTTGTGCCACCAGAGCCACAGCACGGCCGCCGCGCCCGCCCAGACCGCCAGCAGCAGCGGAACGGCCGGGGAGCGGCGCGGGCGTATGCGGCGCATCGTCTGGCGGCGGGCGGCACGTCCGCCTGCGAGCGTGGTGGTCACGGTTCCTCCGTGGGACTTGACCGTTGGCCCACAGATACGGCCCGCGCGCGCCGAGTGTTCAGCGCCCTCAGTACCGGCTGACCGCCGTGGCCCCGTCCGTCGTCCCGACCGCGATGTGCGGCCGCTGCCCCGGCCGTACCCAGCGCAGGATCCGCAGCATCGCGTCCTGCGGCACCGACACGCATCCGGCGGTCGCCCCCTTCCCGTTGACGTGCAGGAAGATGCCGGCGCCGCGCCCGGTGACCGGACGGTCGTAGTTGAAGCCGATGACGAGGGCGTACGCGTACTGCGTCCCGTAGTCGATCAGGTGCTCCGCCTCGGCGGCCGCGCAGTCGGCCGGCAGCGGTTCGACCCAGCGGTTGTAGGAGCGGGAGCCGTTGTCCTGGCACCACCAGGAACGGTCCAGCACGGGCCGGTACTCGACGGCGGTGCCCTCCGGCGCCGGCTGGATGCCGAAGCCGAACGGGAGGTCGTACAGCCCGGTCGGGGTCGTGTTGGTGCCCTGCTTGCGCGAGCCGCCCTCCACGAGCCCGCCCGAGCCGAAGCGGGCCGGCGCGGACCCGGCCTGGGTCCACTGCCCGTCTCGCAGGTCCCACCAGGTGAGCGTGCCCGAGGTGGAGCCGGTCGAGGGGGCCTCGGCGGTGATCAGCTGGCCGCCGCCGCCCGTGTCCGCCATCCGCGCGGGCAGCGGAAGGGGGTCGGGGCCGGTCCCGGGGCCGGTGAGGGCGAGGCAGGAGGCGGAGACGAGGGCGAGGACGACACCTGGGCGCATGGCTCGGACGTTAGACGGGTGTGGCGGGCACGGCAGCCCGGGTGGTCCGTCCAGGTCCCGGCGGGTCGATTGACGAATCATGCGGACTCCTGCATACTCATGCATGTCAGCGAATGCACTGTGAGGAGAAAACCGTGACCGAGCGCGTCGTACTCGCCTACTCAGGCGGTCTGGACACCTCCGTCGCCATCGGCTGGATCGCCGAGGAGACGGGCGCCGAGGTCATCGCCGTCGCGGTCGATGTCGGCCAGGGCGGCGAGGACCTGGACGTCATCCGCAAGCGCGCCCTCGCGTGCGGCGCGGTGGAGGCCGAGGTCGCCGACGCCAAGGACGAGTTCGCCGACGAGTACTGCCTCCCGGCGATCAAGGCCAACGCCCTCTACATGGACCGCTATCCGCTGGTGTCCGCCCTCTCCCGGCCGACGATCGTCAAGCACCTCGTCGCCGCCGCCCAGAAGCACGGCGCCACCACGGTCGCCCACGGCTGCACCGGCAAGGGCAACGACCAGGTCCGCTTCGAGGCCGGCATCGTCGCCCTCGCCCCCGATCTGAAGTGCATCGCCCCGGTGCGCGACTACGCGATGACCCGGGACAAGGCGATCGCCTTCTGCGAGGCCAAGCAGCTCCCGATCGCCACCTCCAAGAAGTCCCCGTACTCCATCGACCAGAACGTCTTCGGGCGCGCCGTCGAGACGGGCTTCCTGGAGGACATCTGGAACGCCCCGATCGAGGACATCTACGAGTACACCTCCAACCCGGCCACCGCCCGCGAGGCCGACGAGGTGGTCATCTCCTTCAAGGCGGGCGTCCCGGTCGCCCTCGACGGCAAGCCCGTCACCGTCCTGCAGGCCATCCAGCAGCTCAACGAGCGCGCCGGCGCCCAGGGCATCGGCCGGATCGACATGGTCGAGGACCGCCTCGTCGGCATCAAGTCCCGCGAGGTCTACGAGGCCCCGGGCGCGATCGCGCTGATCACGGCCCACCAGGAGCTGGAGAACGTCACCGTCGAGCGTGAACTGGCCCGCTACAAGCGGCAGGTCGAGCAGCGCTGGGGCGAGCTGGTCTACGACGGCCAGTGGTTCTCCCCGCTCAAGCGCGCCCTGGACGGCTTCATCGACGAGGCCAGCCAGCACGTCACCGGCGACATCCGGATGATCCTTCAGGGCGGCCGCGCGGTCGTCACCGGCCGGCGCTCGGAGTCGTCGCTGTACGACTTCAATCTCGCCACCTACGACACCGGCGACACCTTCGACCAGGCGGCGGCCAAGGGCTTCATCGACATCTACAGCCTGTCGTCGAAGATCGCCGCACGGCGTGATCTGCAGGCGTAGCCGGGCGCGCACCTTCGCGTAAGGCCTTCGGGTCACCTCGCACCCATCAGCTGACAGCCGCCTCCTCGCCTGCAAGGGTGGGGAGGCGGTGGCACAGAGACATCTTCCGAGGAGCAACGCAGTGAGCAGCAACAGCGGTGACGTACGGCTCTGGGGCGGCCGTTTCGCCGACGGCCCCGCCGAGGCCCTGGCGAAGCTGTCCGCGTCCGTCCACTTCGACTGGCGGCTCGCGCCCTACGACATCGCCGGTTCACGGGCCCACGCGCGCGTGCTGCACAAGGCGGGGCTCCTCACCGAGGAGGAGCTGCGGGACATGACCGCCGGTCTTGACCGGCTGGAGGCGGACGTCGCCGACGGCTCCTTCACCGGCACCATCGCCGACGAGGACGTCCACACCGCCCTGGAGCGCGGCCTGCTGGAGCGCCTCGGCCCCGACCTCGGCGGCAAGCTGCGCGCCGGCCGGTCCCGCAACGACCAGGTGGCCACCCTCTTCCGGATGTACCTGCGCGACCACGCCCGGATCATCGGCGGTCTGATCGCCGACCTCCAGGACGCGTTGATCGCTCTGGCCGAGGCCCACCCGGACGTGGCGATGCCCGGCCGCACCCACCTCCAGCACGCCCAGCCGGTGCTCTTCGCCCACCATGTCCTCGCCCATGCGCAGTCCCTGTCCCGGGACGCGGAGCGGCTGCGCCAGTGGGACACGCGGACGGCCGTGTCGCCGTACGGCTCCGGCGCCCTGGCGGGTTCCTCCCTGGGCCTGGACCCGGAGGCGGTCGCGGCGGACCTCGGGTTCGAGCACGGCAGCGTCGGCAACTCGATCGACGGCACCGCCTCCCGTGACTTCGCCGCCGAGTTCGCCTTCATCACCGCGATGATCGGGGTCGACCTCTCCCGCATCGCGGAGGAGATCATCATCTGGAACACGAAGGAGTTCTCCTTCGTGACGCTGCACGACGCCTTCTCCACGGGCTCGTCGATCATGCCGCAGAAGAAGAACCCGGACATCGCGGAGCTGGCGCGCGGCAAGTCCGGCCGGCTGATCGGCAACCTGACCGGTCTCCTCGCGACCCTCAAGGCCCTGCCCCTGGCCTACAACCGGGACCTCCAGGAGGACAAGGAGCCGGTCTTCGACTCCTGCGACCAGCTGGAGGTGCTGCTCCCCGCCTTCACGGGCATGATCGCCACCCTCACGGTCAACCGCGAGCGCATGGAGGAGTTGGCCCCGGCCGGCTTCTCTCTCGCCACCGACATCGCCGAGTGGCTGGTCAAGCAGGGCGTGCCGTTCCGGGTGGCGCACGAGCTCGCGGGGGAGTGCGTGAAGGCGGCCGAGGCCGAGGGCAAGGAGCTGGACGAGCTGACGGACGAGCAGTTCGCGAAGATCTCCGCGCACCTCACCCCCGAGGTCCGCACGGTGCTCGACGTCCCCGGCGCCCTCGCCTCCCGCGACGGTCGCGGTGGTACGGCGCCCAGTGCGGTAGCCGTGCAGCTCGCCGAGGTGAAGGCGGACGTGGCGGCCCAGCACGCCTGGGCGGACGCGAAGAAACAGGGCTGACCGCGGCGCTCGGCGAAAGCAGGGGGGCGAAGGTCGTCGCGGGTTACGTTGGTCGGGAGCCGCACCGGACCGACCGAACGGAGCCCGCGATGCCCTTCGCCCGTCTCGCGACAGCGACCACGCCCACCTGGCACATCGGGCTGGGCCTGGCCGCCGTCGGCCGTCCCGGCTACATCAATCTCGGCCGGGACCGCGACCTCGGCGAGGACCGCAGCGTCGAGGCGCTGCGCGGGCGCACCCACGAACTCCTCGACGCCGCCTACGCCCAGGGCGTCCGCTACTTCGACGCGGCCCGTTCCTACGGCCGCTCCGAGGAGTTCCTGGCCGACTGGCTGACCGCCCGGCCCGACGTGGACGACGTGGTCGTCGGCAGCAAGTGGGGTTACACCTACACCGCCGACTGGTCGACGGACGCCGCACGGCACGAGGTCAAGGACCACGGCCCCGCCACCTACGACCGCCAGCGCGCCGAGACCGACGCCCTGCTCGGCGCCCGGCTCGACCTCTACCAGATCCACTCGGTGACCCCGGACAGCCCGGCCCTCACCGACAAGGACCTCCACGCCAGGCTGGCGGAAGCCGCCGCCGGCGGCCTGACCGTGGGCTTCTCCACCAGCGGCCCCGCCCAGGCCGACGCGATCCGCGCCGCCCTCGCGGTCACGGTCGACGGTGCGCCCCTGTTCCGTACCGTCCAGTCGACGTACAACGTCCTGGAGACCTCGGCCGGCCCCGCCCTCGCCGAGGCGCACGACGCCGGACTCACGGTGATCGTCAAGGAGGGCATGGCGAACGGCCGGCTGGCCGGCGCCCACGCCCCGGACGCGCTGAAGACGGTGGCCGAGCAGACCTCCCTCGGCTGCGACGCCGTGGCCCTCGCGTGGATCCTGCGCCACCCCTGGGCCGGTGTCGTCCTCTCCGGCGCCGCCACCGTCCCGCAGCTCCTGTCGAACCTGCACGCCCCCGCCGTCGACCTCGACGTGGACCAGCTCACCCGCCTCGCCACGCTGCGGGAGGACCCGCGCGCCTACTGGGAGCGGCGGGGGCAGCTGGCCTGGCACTGAGCCATACCCGCTCCGACCAGCGGCGGTGAGTCACGCATGGCATTTTTGAGACATGAATGTCTCACATGGGTTACCCTTGTCTCATGGCTTTGGATCGTGACCATGTGCTGCGCAGTGCGGCCGCCCTGCTGACCCGCAAGTCCACCGCGACCATGGACGAGGTCGCCAGGGCCGCGGGCATCAGCCGGGCCACCCTGCACCGGCACTTCGCCGGCCGGGACGCGCTCGTCCGGGCGCTGGAGGGACTCGGCATCGCCGAGTGCGAGGCGGTGCTCGACCGGGCCCGGCTGGACGAGGGAGCGGCGGGCGAGGCCGTCCACCGCCTGGTCCATGCCATAGAGCCCTCCGCCGCGCTGCTGGCCTTCCTCTACACCGAGAACCAGCTCTTCGAGGGCGAGCAGCAGAACCAGGGCTGGGCCCGTATCGACGAGCGGCTCACCGCCCTGTTCCGGCGCGGCCAGGAGAGCGGCGAGTTCCGGATCGACCTCACCCCGGCCTGGCTCACCGAGGCGCTGTACGGCCTGCTGGCCTCCGGCGCCTGGGCCGTGAGCGAGGGCCGCGTGGCCGCCAAGGACTTCACTTACATGATCGTCGAGCTGCTGCTCGGCGGCGTACGGCGTACGCACGCGTGACGACCCGTCCACGCGACGACGAAGAGACGCAGAGACGAAGAGAGGAATCATGACCAGCACCCTGCAGCCGGCTCGTGCGGCGGAGACGGAGAAGCGTCCGGGCCGCTGGCTCGCGCTCTGCGTTCTCGTCCTCGCCGTGCTGCTGGTGGCCGTGGACGCCACCGTCCTCGGCCTGGCCACCCCCTATATCAGCGAGGACCTCGACCCTTCCGGCACCCAGCTGCTGTGGATCGGGGACGTCTACTCCTTCGTCATCGCCGGTCTGCTGGTCTCCATGGGCAGCCTCGGCGACCGCATCGGCCGCAAGCGGATCCTGCTCTGCGGCGCGACGGCGTTCGGTGCGATCTCCGTGCTCAACGCCTACGCGTCGACCCCCGAGCTGATGATCCTGGCGCGGGCCCTGCTCGGCGTCGCCGGCGCGACCCTGATGCCGGCCACCCTCGCCCTGATCCGCAACCTCTTCCACGACCCCCGCGAGCGCAGCCTCGCCGTCGGCATCTGGGGCGCGACCGCCTCCGCCGGCACGGCCGTCGGGCCGATCGTGGGCGGATTCCTCCTCGAACACTTCTGGTGGGGCTCGGTCTTCCTGATCAACCTGCCGGTGATGGCGGTGCTGGTACTCGTCGGCATCCGCACGCTGCCCGAGTCCCGCAACCCCAACCCGGGCCCCTGGGACATGCTCAGCGTCGTCCTGTCGCTCGTCGGCATGATCGCCGTCGTCTACGCGGTCAAGGAGGCCGCCACCCACGGGCTCACCCCGACCACGCTCGCCGCTGGACTGCTCGGCGCCGCCGCCCTCTGGGGCTTCGTCCACCGTCAGCTCACCATGCCGGCCCCGCTGCTGGACATGCGGCTCTTCCGGCGTCGGGGCTTCAGCGGAGCGGTCCTCGCCGATCTGCTGACCGTCCTCGGCATGTCCGGGCTGGTCTTCTTCCTCTCCCAGTACCTGCAACTGGTCCAGGGCAGGCGTCCCTTCGAGGCGGGCCTGGCCGAACTCCCGGCGGCCGTCGGCGCGGTGGTGGCCGGTCTGATCGCGGGCCACGCGGCCCGGCGCCTGTCGGTGCGCGTGGTCGTCTCGGGCGGACTCGCGGCCGTCGGAGTGGCCCTGGCCGTACTGACGACGATCGGCCGGTCCACCGGCTACCCGGTACTCGGCGCGGCCCTGCTGGTGGTGGGCGTCGGCGCCGGCTTCTCCTTCACCGTGACCGCCGACGTGATCCTCTCCAGCGTGCCCCGGGACCAGGCGGGCGCCGCCTCGGCGGTCTCCGAGACGGCGTACGAACTGGGCGCGGCGCTCGGTATCGCCCTGCTGGGCTCCATCGTGACCGGTGTCTACCGCGGCTTCGCGGGCCCGGCCGGCACCCCGGCCGGGGCCCATGAGTCACTGGGCGCCGCGGTGGAGGCGTCGCAGCGCATGGCGCCGCACCGCGCCGAGGCCCTGCTCGACGCGGCCCGCGACTCCTTCGTCCACGGCCTCCATCTGGCCTCGGGCGCGGGAGCGGCGGTCCTGCTGGGCACGGCGGTGGTGGCCTGGTTCCTCCTGAAGGGCCAGGAACTGGAGAGTGACGGATGAGGTGAGGCGCCCGCCGCGGCGCCTGCCGCCTCTCACTTCTTGTAGCCGAGCACCGTCATCATCCCGCTCTCCGAGTGGTACTGGTTGTGGCAGTGGAGCATCCACAGCCCCGGGTTGTCGGCGTCGAAGTCGATCACCAGCTTGCGATGCGGCAGCACCAGCGCGGTGTCCTTGCGGGCGCCCACGCCGTCCAGCCCGCGCACCGCGAAGGTGTGCCCGTGCAGATGCATCGGATGCCACATGTCCGTGGCGTTGATGAGGGTGAGCCGCACCCGTTCGCCGGCGCGGATCGGGTGGCGCTGCTGCACGGAGTAGGGCCGGTGGTCGAAGCCCCAGTCGTACTTCTTCATCCCGCCCGTGATCCTGATGCGCATCTCCCGGTCGGGGTGGCGTTCGCGCAGGGCCACGGAGTCGTCGGGCAGCAGCCGGCGCGCGGGGACGGTCTCCCCGTCGAGCTCGTCCGGGCGGACGTCCGGGGCGGGCAGGTTCTTCCCCTTGTCGGTCCGCAGCACGGCCAGTGCCCGGCCCTTCTTGCCCTCGGGCAGCGCGACCAGCGGGAAGAACCCGTCCTTCGCGGTGATCAGCACGTCGTAGCGCTCCGCCATGCCGACGAGGAGGGCGTCGGTCGCCTTGTGCTTCACGGGGTAGCCGTCGGTGTGCGTGATGGTCATCCGGTGGCCGCCCAGCGCGACCCGGAAGGCGGTCTCGGAACCGGCGTTGACGATGCGCAGCCGGATCCGTTCACCGGGCCGGCAACGGAACACCGAGGGGCTGGTGGGCAGCCGCCCGTTGATGAGGTAGTGCGGGTAGGCGACGCTGCCGCCCATCCCGTGCAGGATGCGACTGTGGGAATCTTCCAGCACCCGGGACGGGCCCGCGGACTTCTTCGAGGACTTCGGGCGCGCGCCGGTCGAGGGACCGGGGGAGTGGCTGCCGTGGGAGGGCCCCATGCCCATGCTTCCCATGCCCATGCCGCCCATGTCCATGGCACCGCCGGGCTTGAGCTGCTCCAGGACCCCCTCGGGCGTCGACCCCTCCACGCCGTCGAGCCAGTCGTCCAGGACCAGGATCCACTCCTTGTCGTAGGCGAGGCGCTCCCTGGGGTCGTCGACGACGAGCGGCGCGTACAGGGCTCGGTCGGGCTGCATGCCGACGTGGGAATGCAGCAGATAGGTTCCCGGATGCTTCAGGGTGAAGCGGTAGCGGAAGTCGGACCCCGGGTGGATGGCCCGCTGGGTCAGGTCCGGGACGCCGTCCATGTCGCAGCGCAGCCGCACCCCGTGGGAGTGCAGCGTGGTGTTGGCGGGAAGCCGGTTGGAGAGCGTCAGATCGAGCACGTCGCCGGCGGTGACCCGCACCAGCGGACCGGGCACGCCCCCGTTGTAGGCCCAGGTCCGCACGGATCGGCCACCCAGGTCCAGGGTGGTCTCGGCGGCCGTGACGCGGTACGTGCGCACGGGCCCGGACCCGCGTCTGCGCTCGGCGGCCAGCACCTCCGGATCCGACGGGTTGACGTACCCCCGGGGCCCGGCCGGGACGAACCTGCCTGCGCCGATCGCGGGTTGGGGGCCGGAGCTGGGCTCGGAGCCGGAACCGGAGCAGGCTGCGAGGAATCCTGCGCCGGCGGCGGCGATCGGGGTACGGAGCAGGGTACGCCGAGTAGGTCTGAACATGCCTAAATCAGACATGTTGTGTGGTCATATAGCCGGGTAATACGGCCGAATGCCCGATGTGTCGGGGGCAGATTCCACCGGCAGGCGGACGGACGCGGGTCGGCGCGGCCGCCGCGCGGCGGCAGACTGCTAGGCGGCCTTGGCCTTCGTGGCGTACATGTCCACGTACTCCTGGCCCGACAACCGCATGACCTCGGCCATGACCGAGTCGGTGACGGCCCGCAGCACATAGCGGTCCCGGTCCATGCCCTCGTACCGCGAGAACTCCATCGCCTCGCCGAACCGGACGGTGACCCGGCCGGGCCGGGGGAAACCGCGCCCGCCCGGCTGGAGCTTGTCCGTGCCGATCATCGCGAAGGGTACGACCGGCGCTCCGGTCATCAGCGTCAGCCGCGCGATACCGGTGCGCCCCCGGTACAGCCGCCCGTCGGGTGAGCGTGTGCCCTCGGGGTAGATGCCGAAGACCTTGCCCTCCTCCAGGATCCGACGCCCGGTCATCAGCGCGGCGACGCCGCCGTTCGCCCCGTCCCGGTCCACCGGGATCATGCCGACGCCGGTGAAGAACCAGGCCATCAGCCGGCCCTTGAAACCCTTGCCGGTGACGTACTCGTCCTTGCCGATGAAGCACACCTGCCGCTTGGTGACGACCGGCAGCACGATCGAGTCGATGAACGTGAGGTGGTTACCGGCCAGAATGACCGGACCCTCCCCCGGAATGTGCTCCGCGCCCTCCACCTGTGGGCGGAACATCAGGCGCATGATCGGTCCGAGCACTGCCTTGATGAGCGCGAAGCGGGACAACGGGTCCTCCGATGTCGAGGGAGCGATATGAGTCTGTGCAGGTGAGGACATTACTCGCGGCGCCCGGGCGAACGCACATCGGGGACGCCCGGTTCACCGAGGTCTTACGAAGTGTTGACGCGGGTTTACCTGCGGTGGCGTGCGGCGAACGGTCCGTCACCCGGCGACCGGGGTGTGACGGACATCGCGCGGCGCCCTCGTCCGCCGGGTACCCGGACCGCGCCCATCGATGCCGACGGGCCGTCAGAACTCGCCTCCCACGCGACACACGGCATCACCCGGGTGTTCGAACCTAGGTCTCCCCCGCGTCATGTACGCGCCCCTAGGATCGGCGCGCACCGAAGGCGCGCGGCGCCACACACGGACGCAGGGCGAGCGGCAGGAGGGCGCTGATGGACGGCGACCAGGCGAACGGGCGGACACAGGGCGGCACCGGACGGCGGGCGCTCCTCGGCGCCGCGGTGCTCGGCGCGGGCGGAGCGGTCCTCGGACTGCCCGGCGCGGCACGGGCGGCCGAGGCCCGGACGGCGGGGCACGGGGGGCGCGGGCTGAAGAGCCTGCCGGTGCCGACGATCATCGGCCACCGGGGGACCAGCGGCTACCGCCCCGAACACACCTTCGGCTCGTACGACCTAGCGCTGGACCTCGGCGCCGACGTCGTCGAGGCCGGTGACCTGGTCCCCACCAAGGACGGGCATCTGGTGTGCCGGCACGAGCCGGAGATCGGCGGCACCACGGACGTGGCGGACCACCCCGAGTTCGCGGGCCGCAGGACCACCAAGGTCCTCGACGGCGTCCCCACCACCGGCTGGTTCACCGAGGACTTCACGCTCGCCGAGCTGAAGACCCTGCGCGCGATCGAGCGCATCCCGGCCAACCGTCCGCACAACACCCTCTACAACGGCCGCTGGGAGATCCCCACGTTCGAAGAGGTCCTCGGATGGCAGGACGAGCAGACCCGCAAGCGCGGCAAGCAGGTCTGGATCTATCCGGAGACCAAGCACCCCACCTACTTCCGGGGGCTCGGCCTCGGCCTGGAGGAGCGGGTCGCCAAGCTGCTGCGCAAGTACGGCAAGGACGGCCGGAACTCGCCGGTCATCCTGCAGTCCTTCGAGCCCACCAGCATCCAGCGGCTGAACCGACTGGTGGACAACCCGCTCGTCGTGCTGCTGTCCGCGGCCGACAGCCGTCCCTACGACTTCGTGGCGACGGGTGACCCGCGCACGGTCGCCGACCTGATCACCCCCAGGGGCCTGCGGGAGATCGCCGGCTACGCGCAGGGGATCGGCCCGACCCTGGACCTCGTCATCCCCCGGAAGCCGGACGGCACCCTGGCCGAGCCGACCACTCTGGTCGCCGACGCGCACAAGGTGGGGCTGGTCCTGCACCCCTACACCATGCGCAACGAGAACCCCTTCCTGCCGGCCGAGTACCGCAAGGGCGGCGCGGCGGACGCCTACGGAGACGCCTTCGGTGCCTTCCGGACGTACTTCGCCACCGGTATCGACGGCGTCTTCACCGACAACGCCGACACCGGCCGGCTCGCCCGCGCCGACTTCCTGAACGGCTGAGCGCGCCACCGACTGTGGCCGGTTGACGGCCGGACCCGTCAACCGGCAGCAGCCGGTGGCACCCCGTTCGGGGTGACTCCGGGCCGCCCCGGCAACCCATCGCCGGGGCGGCACGTCGTTGTGCGTATGACGTACGACCTGGTAGCCGCGCTGCAGCCCCTGCTCACCGCCGAGGCCTGCGCGGAGGCCCATGCGTCCGGGAGCGAGCCGGGCGACATCGAGCAGGCGGTCTGGGTCCGCCTGCTGGAGCGGATGGCGAGCGACGGGCCACCGCCGGACCCACGCGGCTGGCTGCGCGAGGCCGTGCGTACCGAGGGCCGCCGCACCCGCCGTACCGCCCGCTTCGAACGCCCGTACGGCGCCGAGCCGTCCGACGACCACGGTCCCGGCCCCGAGCAACTCGCCCTCACCACCGCCCGGTACCGCGCCCTGCGTGACGCGGTGCGCCGGCTGCCCGGCCGCTGCCCCCGGCTGCTGGAGGCGCTGCTCTCCCCGAGAGACCTGACATACCGGGAGATCGCGGGGGAGTTGGGTATCTCACAGGGCAGCCTCGGCCCGGAACGCTCCAGATGTCTGGGATGTCTGCGACGTTTGCTCGGCCCGGAGGTTGCTTCCCCCGACGGGCGGGGATAGGAGTGAAGGACGACAGGTGATCAGGTGAGCGGGAGGCATGCGCACATGGGCATGAGCGTGACCATCTCGGTGGCGACCGGGCAGGACGCGGAGCAGATCTTCAGGCTCCAGTACCTGTGCTTCCAGAGCGAGGCGGCGCTGTACGGCAACTACCGCATCGACCCCCTCGTCCAGACCCTGGACTCCGTCCGTCAGGAGGTCGACTCCGACTGCGTCTTCGTCGCCCGGCTCGGCGACGAGGTGGTGGGCTCCGTGCGCGGCAAGGTCACCGAGGACGGCGCCGCGGCCATCGGCAAGCTCTGCGTCCACCCGCGCCTGCAGGGCCACGGCATCGGCGCGCGGCTGCTGCGCGCGGCCGAGGCGGCGCTGGCCGGGGAGCGCGGCGCCAAGAGGTTCCGCCTGCACACCGGCCACCGCAGCGAGGGCAACCTGCGCCTGTACCGCCGCTCCGGCTACGAGACGGTGGGCCGCTCCACCGGCGCCGACGGCGTGGAGCTGATCGTCCTGGAGAAGCAGGCCGGGACGTACGCGGCTACGGCCTGACGGTCCCGCGCGCCCGGCGCAGCCAGTACAGGGCGGAGAGCGGCAGCAGCACCGGGATGAAGACGTACCCCATGCCGTAGTCCGACCACACGGTCGCGTCGGGGAACGCGGACGGCTCGACCAGCGTCCACGTGCCCACGATCAGCACCCCGGCCAGCTCGGCGGCGCAGCACACCAGCGCCGCCCGCCGGGCCGTCTCACCGCCGCGGACCAGCGTGTAGGTGATGAACCCGTACACCACACCGGCCACGGCCGACAGGGAGTACGCGAGCGGCGCCCGGTCGAAGTCCGTCGCGATCTGGTACACCGACCGCGACACCGCGCCGACCACCATCACGCCGTAGAACCACACGAGCAGCATGCCCGGCCCACTGATCAGCCGGGTCGGCTTCTCCTGGGTCGCCGTCATCTCAGCCTCCCCAGATGTCGTAGAGCCGCACTTCCAGCACGGCCAGCACCACGCCGCCCGCCGCGGCCGTCACCGAGCCCCAGCGGGTCCGCTCGGCCAGCGACATGAACGCCGTCGCCGGGACGCACGCGAACGCGCCCACGAGATACGCCACGAAGATCGCCGTACCCTGCTCCGGCTTCTCGCCCCGCGCCAGTTGCACGATCCCGACCACCAGCTGGACCGCGGCCAGCAGCGACACCACGGCCATGCCGATGAAGTGCCAGTCCTTGGTCGGCTGGTCCCGATAGCCGGCCCAGCCGCACCAGGCGGCGAGCAGCAGCGCGGCGACGCCGGTCACCAGCGTCAGGGCATTGAGCATGCCGTGACCTTAATACGCCGGAAAAGGCCCCCCGCCGCCGACCCCGGCCTACGCCGTAGGGTCGAAGCCATGATGTTCCACGCCCACGCCCTTCTGTTCGACAACGACGGCACCCTCGTCTCCTCGCTCGACTCGGTCGACCGCTGCTGGACCCGCTGGGCCCGGGAGTACGGCATCACGGCCGAGGAGTTCGCCCGCGTGGAACTGCACGGACGCACCGCGGTGGAGATCGTCGGCGATCTGCTGCCCGCCCGGCTGGTACCCGAGGCGGTCGCCCGGGTCGAGCAATTGGAGGTCGAGGACGTGCCCGGCGGGGTGCGCCTGCTGCCCGGCACCCGGGACTTCCTCGACTCGCTGCCCGCCGACCGCTGGGCCGTCGTCACCTCCGCCACCCGCCGGCTCGCCGAGGCCCGTCTGGAGGCCGTCGGAATCCGCCCCAAGACGCTGGTCTGCGCCGACGACGTCACCCGCGGCAAGCCCGACCCCGAGCCCTATCTGCTCGCCGCCCGGCAGCTCGGCGTGGACCCGGCCCGCTGCGTCGTCTTCGAGGACGCCCCCGCCGGGCTCCGCGCGGGCCGCGCCGCCGGCATGACCACCGTGGCGTTGGCCACAACCCACCGGCCCGAGGAGCTGGACGCCGACCTCGTGGTGAGGGACCTGTCGGCCTTGTCCGCGCTGGCCGCGCACGACGCGGTGCGGATCTCCGTACGGGACTGAACCCGTCCGCCGCTGTCCAGTATGCGGACAGCGGCCACCGGTCAGCAGCGACCTTCTGCTTTACTGATCGCATGACCACCACGAGCAGCCGCACCCTTGCGACCGAGGCGACCCTTACGCCCGGTGCTCGTTGTATGTGTCCGTGCCGAATGTGCGCCTTCTAGAGGGCCCCCGCACCATCTGAGCCTCGCGCCCCGAAGCGAGAGCCGTGGCCCGTCCGGCGCCGGCGTTCCGGCGTACGCGACCCGAGCCGCTCGCGCCCACGACGTTCTCCCGGTCCACCGCCACCCGAGAACCGTGCCGCGTCCCTCGTACACCGCACGTATTGCACCCGTGCCCGGGCACACCCACGCCCGCGCACTCGACAGTGACGGAAACCCACGTGATCACCACCTCGGGCCTGACCAAGGTCTACCGCTCCCGCGGCCGTGAGGTCACCGCCCTCGACGGCGTCGATCTCCACGTCCGCGAAGGCGAGGTCTACGGCGTCATCGGCCAGTCCGGCGCCGGCAAGTCCTCGCTCATCCGGTGCGTCAACCTCCTGGAGCGCCCCACCTCCGGCACCGTGACCGTCGCCGGGCGGGACCTCACCGCGCTGGCCGGCCGCGGCCCGCGCGCCGGGAAGGAACTGCGCCGGGCGCGCAGCCACATCGGCATGGTCTTCCAGCACTTCAACCTGCTGTCCTCGCGGACCGTGCAGGACAACGTCGAGCTGCCCCTGGAGATCCTCGGCAAGTCCGGCAAGGACCGCTCCCGCAAGGCCCTGGAGCTGCTGGACCTGGTCGGCCTCGCCGACAAGGCCAAGGCCTACCCCGCCCAGCTGTCCGGCGGCCAGAAGCAGCGGGTCGGCATCGCCCGCGCCCTCGCCGGCGACCCCGCGGTACTCCTCTCCGACGAGGCCACCAGCGCCCTCGACCCCGAGACCACCCGCTCCATCCTCCAGCTGCTGCGCGACCTGAACCGGCAACTGGGCCTGACCGTCCTGCTCATCACCCACGAGATGGACGTCGTGAAGTCGATCTGCGACTCCGCCGCCCTGATGGAGCGGGGCCGGATCGTGGAGTCCGGCACGGTCAGCGAACTGCTGGCCACCCCGGGCTCCGAGCTGGCCGCCGCGCTGTTCCCGGTGGGCGGCGAGGCCTCCGGCACCGACCGGACCGTCCTCGACGTCACCTTCCACGGCGAGGCCGCCACCCAGCCGGTCATCTCCCAGCTCTCGCGCACCTACAACATCGACATCTCGATCCTCGGCGCCGCCATCGACACCGTCGGCGGCCTGCAGATCGGCCGCATGCGCATCGAACTGCCCGGCCGCTACGAGGACAACGTGGTGCCCGTCGGCTTCCTGCGCGAACAGGGCCTGCAGATCGATGTCGTCGACCAGGCGGGCGAGGAGCCCCTGCTGGTCAAGGAGGGTGCGAAGTGACCTGGTCCGAGATGCAGCCGCTGCTGTCGCAAGCGTGTTCCGAGACGTTCACGATGGTGCTCTGGTCCACCCTGATCGCCGTCGCCGCCGGCCTTCCGCTCGGCATCCTCCTGGTCCTCACCGACCGGGGCGGGCTGCTGCAGAACGTCGTCGCCAACAAGGTGACCGGGCAGATCGTGAACGTCGGCCGCTCGATGCCGTTCATCATCCTCATGGTCGCGCTGATGAACTTCACCCGCTGGGTCACCGGCACGACGATCGGCACCACCGCCGCGATCGTGCCGCTGGCCATCGGCGGCATCCCCTTCTTCGCCCGCCTGGTCGAGACGGCCGTCCGCGAGGTGGACCACGGGCTCGTCGAGGCCGTGCAGTCCATGGGCGGCAACAACTGGACGATCGTCCGCAAGGTCCTCGTCCCCGAGGCCCTGCCCTCGCTGATCGCCAGCACCACCACCACGCTGATCGCCCTCATCGGCTACTCCGCCATGGCCGGCACCGTCGGCGGCGGCGGCCTCGGCGACCTCGCCGTCCGCTACGGCTACCAGCGCTGGGAGACCGAGCTGATGTGGATCACCGTCGCGATCCTCGCCGTCGTCATCTCCCTCATCCAGTTCGCCGGCGACTTCGCGGCCCGCTCCCTGCACAGCCGCGGCGGCCGTTCCGGCCCGGCGCCCAAGCTCCGCCTGCTGAAGGCGAAGGAGCCCGCGTCGGCCGACATCGGCAAGGTCGCCTGAGCGTCCGGCGCCACCCCCACGAACTCCCCGTCCACCCGACACGGGGTCGCACCACCATCAGGAAAGGCACTTTTCGTGCGTAACACCGCCAAGATCACCACCGCCGTCCTCGCCGCCGGAGCCCTCACCTTCGGGCTGACCGCCTGCGGCTCCGGCAAGGACTCCGGCTCCGCCGACACCAGCGGCCCGCTGATCGTCGCCGCGAGCCCCACCCCGCACGCCGAGATCCTCGACTTCGTCAAGAAGAACCTGGCGAAGAAGGCGGGCCTCGACCTCGAGGTGAAGGAGTTCACCGACTACATCACGCCGAACACGGCGACCGAGGACGGCTCCGTCGGTGCCAACTACTTCCAGAACCAGCCGTACCTGGACGACTTCAACAAGAAGCGCGGCACCCACATCGTGCCCGTCGTCACGGTGCACCTGGAGCCGCTCGGCCTCTACTCCCACAAGGTGAAGAAGGCCGACGCCCTGAAGAGCGGTGCGACCATCGCCGTCCCGAACGACGCCGTCAACGAGGCCCGCGCCCTGAAGCTGCTCGCCGCCAACGGGCTCATCACCCTCAAGGACGGCGTCGGCAACGAGGCCACCCCGCGCGACATCACCAAGAACCCCAGGAAGCTGGAGTTCAAGGAGGTCGAGGCGGCCCAGACCCCGCGCTCCCTGGACGACGTGGACGCGGCCGTGGTGAACGGCAACTACGCCATCTCCGCCGGTCTCAAGCCCGCCAAGGACGCCCTCGTCCTCGAGTCGGCGAAGAACAACCCGTACGGCAACTTCCTCGCCGTGAAGAAGGGCGACGAGAACGACCCGCGGGTCAAGAAGCTCGCCAAGCTCCTCACCTCGCCCGAGGTCAAGAAGTTCATCGAGGACAAGTACCAGGGCTCCGTCATCCCGTCGTTCTGATCCGGGACGGCTTCGCGCACGCACGGGGTCCACTCCCTCACAAGGAGTGGACCCCGACCGGCGGTTCGGTGGTTTCATGCTGCATGCTGGGCAGTTCAGCGGGGCCGGCCCGGTCGGACCTGATGGCCCATCAACGTTCTTCGAAGGTTACGGAGCGGCGCATGACTAGCACCTTCCCCAACATCTCCATCAGCACGGAGCGGTTGGTGCTGCGTCCCCTGGACGAGGACGACGTCCCCGCCCTGGCCGAGATGATGAACGACGAGCAGATCGCCGCCTGGACCGACGTCCCCCAGCCGTTCACCGAGGACAGCGCCCGGCATCTGGTCTCCGCCTACGCCCCCGCCGAGCGCACCGCCGGCCACGGCCTGGACCTCGCCGTCACCGAGTTCCTCACCCATCGCCTGGTCGGCGTCATCCGGCTGGCCAAGACCGACTGGACCGTCCGCTCCACCGAACTTTCCTACATCATCGCCCCCTGGGCCCGAGGGGAGGGCTACGCCTCCGAGGCCGCCCTCGCCACCGCCCAGTGGCTCTTCGGTGAGCAGAGGTTCGAGCGCATCGAGATCCGTACCGCCGCCGACAACACCGCCTCCCAGCAGGTCGCCCAGAAGATCGGCTGTATCAGCGAGGGCGTGCTGCGCAACGCCTGCATAGTCCACGTCCGCACCGAGGACGGCACCTGGACCGATCTGCGGACGGACTTCATCGTGTGGAGCCTGCTCCCGGAGGACCTCGAGGACACCGACGAGCAGCTCGCCGACACCAGCGGTTACGCCACGTACTCCGACTGGAACTGACACCCGCCGGACAGCGGGCCCGGCCCCCTCGCGCGTCGGGCCGCCCCACCGGGTAGTCTCACGGAGCCCCCTTGGGCCCTCCTCCCCCTCACGACCCGCGGAAACCTGGAGACACACGACGATGGCCGACCGGGTCACGGTGATCGGCTGGGACGGTTCGCCGCTGACCGGCGCGGCACGCTCCGCCCTCGGCGCCGCCACGCTCGTCGCGGGCGCGGCCCACCACCTGGCGCTGCCCGAGGTCCCGCCCGCCGCCGAACGCGTCCGCCTCGGCAGCGTCGCCCTGGCCGCCCGCCGGATCGCCGCCCACCGCGGCACCGCGGTGGTGTTCGCCGACGGCGACCCCGGCTTCTTCGGTGTCGTACGCGCCCTGCGCGCACCGGAGTTCGGGCTGGAGGTCGAGGTCGTGCCCGCCGTCTCCGCCGTCGCCGCCGCCTTCGCCCGCGCCGGCATGCCCTGGGACGACGCCCAGGTGGTCGCCGCCCATCCACGCACCCTGCGCCGCGCCGTGAACGTCTGCCGCGCCCACGCCAAGGTCGCCGTCCTCACCGCGCCGGGAGCCGGCCCCGCCGAACTCGGCCTCCTCATGGAGGGGGTCCACCGCACCTTCGTCATCTGCGAGGAACTGGGCACCGAGCGCGAGCAGGTCACGGTCGTCACCTCCGACAAGGCCGCCGACCACAGCTGGCGCGATCCCAACGTCGTCATCGTCATCGGCGGCCCGATGGGCGCCGCCGAGAGCGGTGGCTGGATCGCCGGGCGCGACCCCGGCACCGGGCCGCGCGGCTGGGTGCAGCCCGCCGAGGCCTACGGCGGCGACCTGGGCGAGGGCGAGACGGAACTGCTCCGCGCCGCCCAACTCGCCCGGCTCGGCCCCCGCGTCGGCGACCTGGTGTGGGACATCGGCTGCGGCAGCGGCGCGTTCGCCGTCGAGGCCGCCCGCGCCGGAGCGGCCGTGATCGCCGTCGACCGCGACCCGCGCGCCTGCGCCCGGACCGAGAGCGCCGCCCGCCGGTTCGGGGTACAGCTGGACGTCGTGGCGGGCACCGCCCCGCACGTCCTGGAGAACCTTCCCGAACCGGACGTCGTACGGATCGGCGGTGGGGGAGCGGCCCTCGTCTCCGCGGTCGCCGACCGGCGCCCGCAGCGCATCGTGACCCACGCCGCGACCCGCGACACGGCCGAACGCGTCGGCCGCGACCTCACCGAACACGGATACCGGGTCGAGTGCGCCCTGCTCCAGTCCGTCGAACTCGACACCAGGGCCTGGACGGAGACCGAGCGGAGCGTCGCGTTCCTGCTCAGCGGGGTGCTCCCGGATCGCGCCCCGTGATCCGGTTGTCGTACCGCGCGCGGTAGGCTGGCCGATCGTTGTACCGCACCGGCGGCCCGAACTTCGTTCGCCAATGTCCGGAACGCACACCCCTTTTCGGGTGGGTGTGGTACGGCACAGCCGACAGGACGCGCAACGTGGCGCAGTCCACAGCGGGCTGTCGCGGATCATGCTGTCGCGATGACGGAACGGCCGGGACAATGCCACTGAATGGCTTTGTCGTCTTTTTCGGGCGGGTCGCTCGTGCCGCTGGGCACGGACGCTCGTTCTTCACTGCGGGGCGGTCGGTGCGCCGTTCCGGGTGAGCTGGTCGTGGAAGCACTAACCGATGGGCGAGGGGTACGCATGACGGACACCGGCCAGGTCCCGGGCGAGGGACAGCCGGAGAGCGCGGGCATGGTGGAACAGCCGGGCGTCGACGCGCACGGTGCGTACACCTACCTCTCCGAGGCGCACGCCGAGGACGAAGACCTGCTGCTGCCGGGTGCCCAGGGCGCATGGGGCAACGAAGTGCCGCCCCCCGCCCCGGAACCGGTGGTCGAGGCCGTCCACGAGCCCGGCCCGCACGAGACGGCCGGCCGGGACAGCGGCTCGGTCGACCTCAGGGGCGTCCGCCTGCCCGGCGCGACGCCGCCGTCGGTACCGGCGTCGCCCATCCTCTCGGCCCCCCACGACCCGGCGGCGGCCCAGCAGTCGCCCCGCCGTCCGCTGCATCTCGGCCCGCCGATCCCTGACGCCTCCGCCAGCCCGGTCCGCTCCCTGGCCGACCGCGGCCCCGCCGGGGCACCGGTGCGCCAGCCCGGTCCGCAGGCCGGCGCCCCCGAGTACCTCGACGGGCAGCCCTTGCGTGACATGGCCCCGCAGAGCGCGAGCCCCTGGGGCGCGGCACCGGCTGCCGAAACGGTTGACCCCTCCACGGCTCCGGTGACGGAGGCCCCCGGAGTCCCCGCGGTCGCCGCCGACCCGGTCGATCCGTCCGGCGCCGCCCAGGCCACCCTCGCCCGGCTGGCGACGCAGGCGGTCGCGCCGGACCCGGACCAGGTCGTCCACGCTCACGACGGTGTGCAGCCGGCGCACGACCACGACGGCGTGCCCGCGGCCGCGGCCACCGCCGGTCACGATCAGGCGGTGGAGGAGCCGGGTACGGCTCCCGCTCCCGTTCCCGTCCCCGCTCAGGAGCCGGTGGACGCGGTCGAGCCGGGTGCCACCCCGGAGCACGCGAGCGCGGAGGCCGCCGAAGGGGTGCCGGTGCCCGCACCCGCCGAGCAGGCGGCCATGGACCAGGACACCGCCGGGGCCGAGGCCACCGTGCCCGCCACCCCCCAGGTCGCCGAGGACACCGCCCACGAGGGCGTGGCCGAGGCCGGCGTCGCGGCTCCCCCGCAGGCCGCGCCCGAGGCCGACGCCGCCGTTCATCCGCAGGCCGCCCCCGAGGCCGACGTCGCGGTTCCCCCGCAGGCCGTGCCCGAGCCCGTGCCCGCGTCCCACGTCGACGCCGGGGCGCCTCCGGCCGTGCACGCCGACAGCGGCGCGGATGCCCAGCCCGCGCCCGCGCCCGCCGAGCACGAGGCGGCGGCCCCCTCGGCCCTCGCCGAAGCGGCACCCGCTGCCCCGGCCCAGGCCGTCGTCGCCGACCGGGGACCCGGTGCCGAGGCCCACGCCGTTCCCGCCCAGGTCGCGCCCGCCGTCGAAGCGCGGCCCGTCGAGGCCCAGGTCGTGGCCGCCGAGCCCATGCCGGCCCCCGCGCCCGCCGCCGAGGCGGAGCAGACGCCCGAGCCGGTCCAGGCGCCCGCGGTCACCGAGGCACCCGTGCCCGCCGAGGCACCCGTGCCCGCCGAGGCGTTCGAGACGGCCGAGGGCTTCGAGCCCGCCGAGCTACCCGAGCCCGTCGAACCGCCCATGGCGGCCGAGCTGCCCGTGCCGGCCGAGCTGCCCGCGCACGTCGAACTGCCCATGCCCGCCGAACTGTCCATGGCCGCCGGGCACCCCGCGCCCGGCGCCGTGCCTCAGACGCCACACGTCCCGCACACCCCCGAAGTTCACCCCGACACGGACCACGTCGCCGTACAAGCGCCGTCCCCCGGGAACGACGGCGACGACAACGGCAGCGGCACGGCCGAGGTCGCGTCCGGTACGCCGGAGCCCCAGGCGCCGGCCCACCCGGAGCCGGAGGCGGAGGTCCTGCCCGAGCCGTCGTACGAGGACGAGCCCCGGCAGGTGACCGGCGAGGCCGCCACGCCCGCCGCTCCGCCGGCCGACGACGTTCCGGCGCAGTCGCGACCACACCACCCGGAGCAGCCGCTCGGGCAGTTCGTGCCGGTGGAGGGCCAGGTACCCACCACCCCGCACCTCGCCCCGACCCCGCCGCACCCCCTGGTCCTGCCCGCGCAGGACGCGACGGCGCCCCAGGTGCCCCAGGTGCCCCAGGCACCGCAGGGGCCCCAGGGCGCCCCGGAGCAGCCGGAGCCCGTGGTCGTCGTGCCCGCGCCACGCGAGGGCGAACCGGCAGACGTACCCCGGACGGCGGTCGACGCGGGACCCCACCACGAAGTCGTACAGCACGCGGAGGACCTGCGTACCAGGGCCGCCGACCAGGAAGAGAGCACGGCCGACGTGGCAGAGGCACGACAGTCCACCGGTCCGGCCGCGCCCGGCTACGCCGACGCCGAACGCGAGGCCGTCCTGAAGGTCATGCGCGAGCGCCGCGACATCCGCAACGGCTTCCGCAGCGACCCGATCCCGCACGAGGTGCTGCTGCGCGTCCTGGAGGCGGCCCACACGGCGCCCTCCGTGGGTCACTCGCAGCCCTGGGACTTCGTCGTCATCCGGTCCGCCGAGACCCGGCGCACCATGCACGAGCTGGCCATGCGCCAGCGGGAGGCGTACGCCAAGTCGCTGCCCAAGGGCCGGGCGAAGCAGTTCAAGGAACTGAAGATCGAGGCGATCCTCGACACTCCGGTCAACATCGTCGTCACCGCCGACCCCACCCGCGGCGGCCGCCATACCCTCGGCCGTCACACCCAGCCGCAGATGGCGCCCTACTCCTCGGCGCTCGCGGTGGAGAACCTGTGGCTCGCCGCCCGCGCCGAAGGCCTCGGCGTCGGCTGGGTCAGCTTCTTCGACGAGCGGGAGATGGTCCGCGAGCTCGGTCTGCCCGAGCACCTGGAAGTCGTCGCCTACCTGTGTGTCGGGTACGTCGACGAGTTCCCGGACGAGCCCGAGCTGATGCAGGCCGGCTGGTCCAAGCGGCGCCCCCTGTCCTGGGTGGTGCACGAGGAGACGTACGGCCGCCGCGCCCTGCCCGGAGAGGACCCCCACGACCTGCTTGCCGAGACCGTCGCACAGATCCGCCCGCTCGACGCCAAGGCGCTCGGCGAGGCCTGGGAGCGCCAGAAGCGCATGACCAAGCCGGCCGGTGCGCTCGGCATGCTGGAGATCATCTCCGCGCAGCTGTCCGGGCTGTCCCGGCAGTGTCCGCCGCCGATCCCGGAACCCGCCGCCGTCGCCATCTTCGCGGGTGACCACGGCGTGCACGCCCAGGGCGTCACCCCGTGGCCGCAGGAGGTCACCGCCCAGATGGTGGCCAACTTCCTGGGCGGCGGCGCGGTCTGCAACGCGTTCGCCACCCAGGTCGGCGCCGAGGTGTGCGTCGTGGACGTCGGTGTCGCCGCCGACCTGCCGGCCACGCCCGGACTGCTGCCGCGCAAGATCCGGGGTGGCACGTCCGACATGACCACCGGACCCGCCATGACCCGCGAGGAGGCCCAGGCGGCCATCGAGGTCGGCATCGAGACCGCCCGCGACCTGGTGGCGGCCGGCAACAAGGCACTGCTCACCGGCGAGATGGGCATCGCCAACACCACCGCGTCCGCCGCGCTGATCTCCGTCTTCACCGGTGCCGACCCGGCGGAGGTGACCGGTCGCGGCACCGGCATCAACGACGAGACCCTGGCCCGCAAGACGGACGTGGTCCGCCGCGCGCTGGAATTCCACCAGCCGGACCCGGCCGACCCCGTCGGTGTCCTCGCGGCCATCGGCGGCTTCGAGCACGCGGCCATCGTCGGCCTGCTCCTGGGCGGCGCCTCGCTGCGTACGCCGGTCATCCTGGACGGCGTCAGCGCCGGTGCCGCGGCCCTGGTCGCCCGCGCGATCGCCCCCGAGGTCCTCGCGGCCTGCATCGCGGGCCACCGCAGCGCCGAGCCCGGCCACGTCGCAGCGCTCAACAAGCTGGGTCTGCGCCCCCTGGTCGACCTCGACCTCCGCCTCGGCGAGGGCACGGGCGCCCTGCTGGCGCTGCCGTTGGTGCAGAGCACGGCGCGGGCCATGCACGAGGTGGCCACCTTCGACTCGGCGGGAGTCACCGAGAAGTAGACGCAGGAGAGCGGGTGGTCCCGGCCCACGTACCGGACCACCCGTGCGGGCCGGCCCGCCCACAGCATAAAATCCGCACGTCAGGGCCGCTCCGAAGCCGCGGCGCGCCCACCTCACAGCTGCGCGAGGAGCCGCACCCATGGCCGAACACCCCGCCTACCCCGTAGGCCTCCGCCTCTCCGGCCGCCGCGTGGTCGTTCTCGGCGGCGGACAGGTGGCCCAGCGGCGGCTGCCGGCGCTCATCGCCGCGGGGGCGGACATCGTGCTCGTCTCCCCGGAGGCGACCCCCTCCGTGGAAGCCATGGCGGACGGCGGCGAGATCCGCTGGGAGCGGCGCGGGTACGCCGAGGGCGACCTCGCCGGGAGCTGGTACGCGCTCGTCGCCACCAGCGACCCCGAGGCCAACGCGCGCGCCTCCGCCGAGGCCGAGCGGCGCCGCGTGTGGTGCGTGCGCTCCGACGACGCCGACGAGGCGACCGCCTGGACCCCGGCGACCGGCCACGGCGAGGGCGTCACCGTCGCGGTGCTCAGCAGGGAGGCGCGCGACCGCGACCCCCGCCACACCGCCGCCGTCCGGGACGCGGTCGTCGAGGGCCTGCGGGACGGCACCCTCGTCGCCCCGCAGCATCGCGGCCGGGCGACCGGCGTCGCCCTGGTCGGCGGTGGACCCGGCGACCCGGACCTGATCACCGTTCGCGGCCGTCGGCTGCTCGCCGAGGCGGACGTCGTCATCGCCGACCGGCTCGGACCGCGCGATCTGCTCGCCGAACTCCCGCCGCACGTCGAGGTCATCGACGCGGCGAAGATCCCCTACGGGCGTTTCATGGCCCAGGAGGCCATCAACAACGCGCTGATCGAGCACGCCAAGCAGGGCAAGTCGGTCGTCCGGCTCAAGGGCGGCGACCCGTACGTCTTCGGCCGCGGCATGGAGGAGGTCCAGGCGCTCGCCGAGGCCGGGATCCCATGCACCGTGGTCCCCGGCATCTCCAGCTCGATCTCGGTGCCGGGCGCGGCCGGCATACCGGTCACCCACCGCGGTGTGGCCCATGAGTTCACCGTGATCAGCGGCCATGTCGCCCCCGACGACGAGCGTTCCCTGGTCGACTGGCCGGCGCTGGCAAGGCTCACCGGCACGCTCGTGATCCTGATGGGCGTCGACAAGATCGGGAAGATCGCCGAGACGCTCGTCGCGCACGGCAGGGCCCCCGAGACGCCCGTCGCCCTGGTCCAGGAGGGCACCACGGCCGCGCAGCGCCGGGTGGACGCCACCCTCGCCACGGTCGGGGAGACCGTACGCGCCGAAGGCGTGAAGCCCCCGGCCGTCATCGTCGTCGGCGAGGTGGTGAACGTCGGCCCGGAGCCTCTCGCCTGATCACACGTAACCACCTGATCACACGTAACCATGGGTAACGCACCCGCTCCCAGCCGTTGGCACCACACCCAGGACAAGGCAGTATCACCCTGTGGCCGATCTCATCACCGTCGAGGACCCCGACGACCCCCGCCTCCGCGACTACACGGGCCTGACCGACGTGGACCTGCGCCGCAAACGCGAACCCGCCGAGGGTCTGTTCATCGCCGAGGGCGAGAAGGTCATCCGCCGGGCCAAGGAGGCGGGCTACGAGATGCGCTCGATGCTCCTGTCGGCCAAGTGGATCGACGTCATGCGGGACGTCATCGACGAGCTTCCCGCCCCGGTGTACGCCGTCAGCCCGGAACTCGCCGAACGGGTCACCGGCTACCACGTCCACCGCGGCGCCCTCGCCTCCATGCAGCGCAAACCGCTGCCGACGGACGCCGAACTGCTGCGCTCCGCCCGCCGGGTCGTGGTCATGGAGTCGGTCAACGACCACACCAACATCGGGGCGATCTTCCGCTCGGCCGCCGCCCTCGGCATGGACGCGGTCCTGCTCTCCCCGGACTGCGCCGACCCCCTGTACCGCCGCAGCGTCAAGGTCTCCATGGGCGCGGTCTTCTCGGTGCCCTACGCCCGGCTCGACACCTGGCCCAAGGGCCTGGACTCGGTCCGCGAGGCCGGCTTCACCCTGCTCGCGCTCACCCCGGACGACAAGGCCCGCACCCTCGACGAGGCGGCCCCGCACAAGATGGACCGGGTGGCGCTCATGCTCGGCGCCGAGGGCGACGGACTGTCCACGCAGGCTCTGGTGGCCGCCGACGAATGGGTCCGCATCCCGATGTCCCACGGCGTCGACTCGCTGAACGTGGGAGCGGCGGCCGCGGTGGCCTTCTACGCCGTCGCCACCGGCCGCCCGGCGTCCTGAGCGCCGGGTCCGGCGCTCACTTCCCGAAGTCCCCGCTCACCCGCGCCTCCGGCCCGGCGGACGCGTCCCCGCTCCCGTCCGGCGGTGTGAGGCTCGGCTGGGCCTGCCGCTGCCGGACACCGTCGTCGCCGCCGAGCCCGCGCGCCGGGCCCTGACAGCCCTGCGCCACGGCGATGCCGAGTGCCACGAGCAGCGTCACCACCACGAACACGAACAGGCGCTGCCGCAGCAGCCGTGGATTGGCCGGGCGCCGTCCGGATCCCGCCGTACGCTGCCCCGGCCGCCGGGGCCCACCGCGCTGAGCGGGCCGGCTCCCGCTGCCGGAGCGCGGGGCGCCGACGCGCGGCGCGGGGGTCGGGCGGGCCGCCCCCGGCCGGGAGGCGCCCCCGCCGCGTGCGCCGCTGCCGCCACGCGAGGGGACCCCGCCGCGCGCCGGAGTGCCCCCACGGACCGGGGCGGACCCGCGCGGCAGCGGGGTGCCGGGGGAGGTGCGCCGCTGGGTGCGCTGCTGCTCGGGATAGGTCTCGACGAGCCGTCCGGTGGGCCGGTCCGCCTCGGCGGCACGCGGCGCCGGCGGCCGTACGTCGGCCAGCCCCTGTGCCTCGCGGGCGGCGATCTCCTTCAGCCGCAGCGACAGCTGCAGCGTGCTGGGCCGGTCCTCGGGGTCCTTGGCCAGACAGGCCCGCACCAGCGGGGCGAGCGCGTCGGGCACACCGTGCAGGTGCGGCTCCTCGTGCACCACCCGGTAGAGCATCACCTCGGAACTGCCCTGCCCGAAGGGGGAGTCGCCGGTCGAGGCGTAGGCCAGGGTCGCGCCCAGCGAGAACACGTCCGTGGCCGGGGTGACCGCCGCGCCGCGCACCTGCTCGGGGGCGAGGAAGCCGGGGGAGCCGACCGCGGTGCCCACATGGGTGAGGGTGGAGGCGCCGGTCGCCCAGGCGATGCCGAAGTCGATGATCCGCGGCCCCTTCGGGGACAGCAGGATGTTGGAGGGCTTCAGGTCCCGGTGGACGACACCGGCCTCGTGCACGGCGACGAGCCCCTCGGACAGGGCCGCGCCGACCGCGGCAGTGTCCGCCGCGCAGAGCGGCCCCTCGTCGGCGACCTTGTCGTGCAGCGAGGGCCCGGGCACGTACTGGGTGGCGAACCAGGGCCGCTCCGCCTCCAGGTCGGCGGCGACCAGCCGGGCCGTGCAGCCGCCCCTGATGCGCCGGGCCGCCGAGACCTCGCGCGCGAACCGGGAACGGAACTCCTGGTCCTCGGCGAGGTCGGGCCGGATCACCTTGAGCGCGACCCGCTGACCCTTCTTGTCCGAGCCGAGATAGACGACGCCCATCCCGCCCGCGCCGAGCCGTCGGTGAAGCCTGAACGAGCCGACGACACGCGGGTCCTCGCGCCTCAGGCGCATCATCGCCATGTTCATCCCCGCTGCCCGGTCCTTGTGACGTGGCACAGCTTACGTTTCCACGGCCGCCCGCGCGCAGAGGCCGCGCCCTCCGGCCCGAACGGATTGCGCGGGCCACCCGTAGGGGGTGAGAGAAGGTCAGGAACCCATGAGGCACGCCACTCTTGACCGCTCGCCAGTTCCAACCGAGCTTTCGCGAAAGGGGGTTGGCCTCGTCGAGGGTGTGGGCGCCGGGTGCGACGCGTCCGCCGCGGCGCCGTCACGGACCACCCGCGAGGCCGGACGCCGGGCGGATCACCGCCCACGTATCCCGCCCTCCCGACCACCGGTCGGAGTGATCGAAGTCACTCCGCCGGACTCATCGGGCGCTTCCGAAATGACCGGACAGAGCGGGCGACCCCTCCGGGAAGACCCCGAGACCTGAAACCGCGTCTCCACCCAGGGGAGTACTCCGCAGGTCGTGGCTCATCCTCCGGGAGGCCCGCCAATCGGTACGAAGGCATGACGACCGCGGGCGGCCCCGAGCCTAGATTTGAGGTCAAGCGGCGGGTGAAAGCACTCGTCCCCCGAGGCCAGACACCCGCCGCTGCCAACGACAACACAGACGGTCAGGAGAGGGACCATGGCCCACCCGGCACCGCGGCGCACGACGCTCGCTTCCCGCCGGACGGGCCGTCGCCACCCCTTGGTGGCGACGCTCATGGCCCTTCCCCTGGCGGCCCTGCTCCTGCTCGTCTTCGACGGCTGGGAGACGGTGGCCACACAGGCGTCGTCCGTGGGTGTGATGCTGGGGCGCTGAGCGGCGACCCCAGGCCCGGAAGAGCGGTCCGGGTGGGACATCCATCCATGAAACCCCGTGGGGACGGGGGTGCGGCGGACGGCACAAATGCCGGCGCAGCTGGGGAGCTGCGCCGGCATTAGGCCGTTGCCCCCGCCGTCGCCCCTCCGACACCGGGGAGGACGTCGACGACCTACGGGACCGGCGCACGGCGGACGCGCCCCGAGAACCACCCGAGCCAGGCCGGGGCACCGATGCCGCCCGAGGCGTACCGGCGTACCCTCACTGCGCACACCCCGACCTCAAAAGGCCCCCGTGAACCTCCTTGCCGCGCTCACCGCGAAGGCCAGAGCCGCCGCCCACCCGCGAGCCGGCGAGGGCACCTGCGAGTGCGGCGCCCCCGACCTGCTGGCCGACCGGCCCGATGCCACCGTCGTACGCCATGCCGGCACCGTCGCGAAGGCACACGCCCCCGGTACCGACTCCGCCGAGCTGAGCCTGCGGCTGGCCACGGCCGCGCACTGCCCCGACATCCTCCTCGCCCCGCTCGGGCCGGTCCCCGTCCCGCTGCACGACCGCCTGGTGTCCCTGTGGCCCTACGGCGCCCCCGTGGACCCCGACGACCCGGACGCCGCTCCCTGGGAGGCCGTCGCCACACTGCTGGCCCGCCTCCACGACACGACACCGCCCGCCACGCTGCCACCCATGCGCGGCCCCGCCAAGTCCGCCCAGGCAATAGCCCGCCTCCGCACGGCCCTGCGCACCACCCCCGAGACGGCCCCGGTCCCCAAGGCGTCCCCGCACCCCGCCCCGCACCCCGTCCCTTACGCATCCCCGAGCCCGATACCCCCGCTGACCGAGCCGCGTGCCGCCGCGCGGATCGTTCTCCGTGCCTGGGGCGGGCTGCCCGCGTGGGCTCGGGCGGAGGAGGCGATGCCCGGGCCGGCGCTGCTGTGCCACGGGGATCTGCACCTGGGCCAGCTCGTCCGGCACCCCGCCCCCGGCGGCCCCTGGCGGCTGATCGACGTCGACGACCTCGGCGTCGGGGTTCCGGCCTGGGACCTCGCCCGCCCCGCCGCCTGGTACGCCTGCGGTCTACTCCCGCCCGACGAGTGGACCCGCTTCCTGAGCGCCTACCAGCGGGCCGGCGGCCCGGCCGTCCCACCGGACGCCGATCCCTGGGCCGCCCTGGACGTCCCGGCCCGCGCGCTCACCGTACAGACGGCCGCGCTGGCGATCACCAAGGCGCTCGCGGCCCACCGGCCACTTGACGAGGTGGAACAGGCCCTGATCGAGGCCTGCGCCCGAATGACCTCCGCCCCGCGTCAGTTGCCCCGCGGTTTCCCGGACTAGGCTGCAACCGCCCGGGGCCGCACGGAGTCTGTCCTGGGGAAACGCGAAGCAGGACCGACCGGCGAGGAGTTGAGCCGACCATGCAGTGTCCGAAGTGCCATGCGCCGATGCACACCTACAACCGCAACGGCATTCAGATCGAGCAGTGCAGTGGCTGCCGCGGCATCTTCCTCGACTACGGCGAGCTGGAGGCGCTGACCCGCCTGGAGTCCCAGTGGTCCCAGCCCGCGCCGCCCGCCCCGCAGGCTCCCCAGCCGTACCCGGCGCCGGCCGCTCCCGTCTGGGGCGCCCCGCACGGTGGCCACCACGGGGGCGGTCACGGTCACCACGGGCACCACCGGCACAAGAGCTTCGGACACATGCTGTTCTCCAGCTGAGCACGGGCACAAAGCAAGCCCCCGGCCGTGGAGACGGCCGGGGGCTTGCTTGTCGTGTGGACGATACTGGGATTGAACCAGTGACCTCTTCCGTGTCAGGGAAGCGCTCTCCCGCTGAGCTAATCGTCCGCGGGCTGTGACCCGGGGATCACAGTCGGTGCGCGATACTGGGATTGAACCAGTGACCTCTTCCGTGTCAGGGAAGCGCTCTCCCGCTGAGCTAATCGCGCGGGTTCGGATCTCGGACAAGATCCTCGGATCCTGCGAGAAGATCCAGTGGACGATACTGGGATTGAACCAGTGACCTCTTCCGTGTCAGGGAAGCGCTCTCCCGCTGAGCTAATCGTCCTTGGAGGTGGAGACGGGATTTGAACCCGTGTAGACGGCTTTGCAGGCCGTTGCCTCGCCTCTCGGCCACTCCACCAGGAGTGTAGGGGATCGGGAAGACCCCTTCTTCCTTCGAGCGGACGACGAGGCTCGAACTCGCGACCTCAACCTTGGCAAGGTTGCGCTCTACCAACTGAGCTACGTCCGCCTGTCTTTTCGGTGCGCTTGCGCGTCCCGGCGACGTGTTGAACTCTAGCGGATTCCCGGGCCAGCACAAAAACGCGTTTACCCAGCGTGCTGCGGTGTGCTCGGGGGAGCCGACGGCCGGGGCCCCCTCCGGGACATCCCAGGGCCACCCCCGCGCCACCCGTCCTAGACTCGTGCACGTGCTCCACGACCCACCCGGCGCCCCCGCTCCGGCGCCCCTGGCCCGCTTCGGCGACCGCGTCGCCACCGGCCTCCTCGACGTCACCAGCGACCCGGCCGCCCTGGACTCCACCGGCTTCTGGGCCGTCTGCGCGGACTTCGAGGGCCGGCTGACCTGCGCCCGGTTCGCGGACGTACGGGAGAAGCCGGTGCCCGCCCCGGTGCCCGGCGGCTGGCGGGCACCGGCGGTGGGGGAGTGGACCTCCTCCCTCGACCGCGCCGCGTACACGGCCGCCGTCCGCCGCATCCGCGACCACATAGCGGCCGGCGAGGTCTACCAGGCCAACCTCTGCCGGGTGCTCAGCACACCGGTGGCCCCCGACGCCGACGTGGACGCCCTGACCGCGCTGCTGGCCCGGGGCAACCCCGCGCCGTACGCAGGAACGATCCGCCTGCCGGAGCACGGCGTGGAGATCGCCACCGCCTCCCCCGAACTGTTCCTGCGCCGCGACGGCCGGATCGTGGAGTCGGGGCCGATCAAGGGCACCGGGCGCACCGAGGCGGACCTCCTGGAGAAGGACTACGCCGAGAACGTGATGATCGTGGACCTCGTCCGCAACGACATGGGGCGCGTCTGCACGACCGGCAGCGTGACCGTCCCCGACCTGTGCGCCGTGGAGAAACACCCCGGCCTGGTCCACCTCGTGTCGACGGTCCGGGGCGAGCTGGACCAGGGGGTGGGCTGGCCCGGACTGCTCGCCGCCGCCTTCCCGCCCGGCTCGGTGACCGGAGCGCCGAAGTCGAGTGCCCTGCGGATCATCGAGGCCCTGGAGCCGGTCCCGCGCGGACCGTACTGCGGCGGCATCGGCTGGGTCGACGCCGACCGGGGCACCGGCGAGCTGGCGGTGGGCATCCGCACCTTCTGGATCGACCGCGCCGAGGGCGTCCTGCGCTTCGGCACCGGCGCCGGCATCACCTGGGGATCCGATCCCGAGGGCGAGTGGCGGGAGACCGAACTGAAGGCGTCCCGGCTGCTCGCGGTAGCGTCGGGGGCGTACGAGGAGAGCGGAAGGGCGTGCGCATGAGGATCTGGCTGGACGGCGGACTGCGGGACCTGGAGACCGCCCGGGTCTCCGTCTTCGACCACGGACTGACCGTCGGTGACGGCATCTTCGAGACGGTGAAGGCGGCCGACGGCAGGCCGTTCGCGCTCACCCGCCACCTCGACCGGCTGACCCGCTCGGCCCGCGGTCTCGGCCTGCCCGACCCGGACCTCGACGAGGTCCGCCGCGCGTGTACGGCCGTGCTGGAGGCCAACCCGATGCCGCTCGGCCGGCTGCGGATCACCTACACCGGCGGCCACGGCCCGCTCGGCTCGGACCGGGGCGAGCACGGCCCCACCCTGGTCGTCGCCGTCGGCGGGACGACCCGCCGCCCGGACTCCACCGCGGTGATCACCGTCCCCTGGACGCGCAACGAGCGCGGTGCCCTCACCGGACTGAAGACCACCTCGTACGCCGAGAACGTCGTCGCCCTGGCCCGCGCCCACCAACACGGCGCCTCCGAAGCGCTGTTCGGCAACACGGTCGGGCAGCTCTGCGAGGGCACCGGCTCCAACGTCTTCGTCGTCCTGGACGGCGAGATCCACACCCCGCCGGTCGCCTCCGGGTGCCTGCCCGGCATCACCCGCGCACTGACCGTCGAGTGGACCGGCGCCAAGGAGACCGATCTGCCGCTGGACGTCCTGGCGCGGGCCGACGAGATCTTCTTGACCTCCACCCTGCGGGACGTGCAGGCGGTGCACCGGGTCGACGGCCGGGAAGCGGCCGGCACCCCCGGGCCCGTGACCGCCAAGGCGATGCGCATCTTCGACGAGCGGTCCGGGCAGGACCTGGACCCCTGAGCCCGGCCCGACCGGCCGAGGACGGCGGCGTGCAGAGCCGCGAGTGACGGAAAAGCGGCTGACGCGGCGGCCCACGGTGGGTAGAACAGCTGTGATGACCACGACCCTGCGGCCGGCCGAGCCGCTCCGGAACAACCCCGACGGAACCCGGTCACGCCGCTACCAGGTGTGCGTCAACAGCCGTCCCGTCGGCGAGATCCACCTCGGTACGTCGCCGGCCCTCGGCGACTCGGTGGCCCGAATCCTCGATCTGCGGATCGCCGAGCCCGACCGGCGGCGCGGTCGCGCCACGGTGGCCGCGCTCGCCGCCGAGGAGGTGGCGCGCGGCTGGGGCTGCGCGCAGATCGAGGCACTCGTGCCCGCGACGGCCGAGGTCGCCCTGCGGCTGTTCGGCGCCCTCGGCTACCACGTGCGCAACCGCGGCATGCGGAAACGCCTCGGTACCGCCCCGCCCGCGCTGCCGCCGGGCAGCGTGGCCCGCCCCATGACGGGGGCCGAGTTCGCCGCCTGGCGCGACTACGAGAGCGAGCGCTACGCGCGCGAGTGGATCGAACGGGGTCTCCCGGAGGCCGTGGCCCGCGCCAAGGCGGCCGATGACCACCAGCGGCTGCTGCCGCGTGGCCTGGCGACCGACGGCATGGTCTTCAGCGTGCTGGAGCACGAGGGGACCCGTGTCGGCACGCTCTGGGTGGCGCTGGAGGACGCCGGTGCCTACGTGTTCGACGTCGAGTCCGACGCGGCGCACCGCGGCCGGGGGCACGGCCGTACGCTCATGCTGCTGGCGGAGCGCCAGGCGATCGGGGCCGGCCGGACAGTCCTCGGCCTGAACGTGTTCACGGGCAACGCCCCGGCCGAGCGGCTGTACGCGTCGCTCGGTTACGAGACGGTGAGCCACTCCCTCGCCAAGCCCCTGCCGTAGGGGCCCCGACCGGATCGGGCCGCCCGCGCCGAGCCCCTGTCGGGGCACCGGCCGGCTCAGGCCTCCCGCTCGGCTCAGGCCTCCCGCTCGGCTCAGGCCTCCCGCTCGGCTCAGGCCTCTCGCTCGGCCAGCAGCCGGTCGGCGATCTCCTCGATCCGCCCGCGCAGCCCCTCCTGGCTCTTGCCGCCGTCGAGCCGCTCACCCCCGATGACGTACGTCGGCGTGCCGGTCACGCCGATGGCCTTGCCCTCGGCCTGGTCGGCGTCGACGATCAGGATGTGCCGGCCGTCGATCAGCGCGGTGTCGAACTCCTCGGCGTCCAGCCCCAGTTCGCGGGCCACCTCGACCAGGAGGGGTTCCCCCGCACGGTCCAGCTCCGCCACCCGCTCCAGCACTGCCTCCACGTACGGCCAGCCCTTGCCCTGCTCCAGCGCCTCCTCGGCGGCCTGGGCGGCGGCGAAGGAGTGCTTGTGCTTCTCCAGCGGGAAGTGCCGCAGGCGCAGTTCCAGCCGGTCGCCGTAGCGGGCCCGCAGCGCGCGGACGTCGTCCAGGGCGGTGCGGCAGTCGGGGCACTGCAGTTCGCACCAGACGTCGAGGACCGGGGCGTCGGTGCGTGCGGGGGAGGTGTCGCTCATGCGCCCCAGTCTTCCAGGCCGGGCGCGGGCGACCCAATCGGGAGCCGGGGGGCGAAGGAGCCGGGGGGGAGGTAAAGGGGCGGAGGGCCGGAGCGCCGGGGACTCGGGGTTCGGGGTTCGGGGTTCGGACAGGGGTGCCCCGGAGATCTCTTCGCCGACCCGGAGATGCGCCCGACGACCCGGAGATCTCCCTGATGTCGGTCGCGGAGCATGGCACCACGAGGACCGGGCGGTGCAGGATGGAGGGGGATCGGACGCGCCGTTCCGCACCGGTGCGCAGCCCGCCGTTCCCGCGCCCGACCGAACCCGCCCAGGAGGACCGGATGATTGCCGAGACCGTCTGCTCCGCCGTGTCCGCGGCGGGCCTGGGTATCGCGGTGGTCACCGCCTACCGCAAGCGTTTCCTGGCGGCGGCCCGGATCGCGGCCTACTCGCTGGTGCCGGTGGGCCTGGTGATGACCGGGGTCGTCGGCTGGCTCGCCGACACCGCCCTCAGCCCGACCGCCTGGGCCGGTTTCGGAGTGCTGGGCGCGGCCTGGCTGCTCTTCGCCGGCACCCGCGCCGCGGAGCGCCGGCGTGGCGGCACCCGGGCCGAGCGCAAGGCGGCCAAGGACGCCGGCCGTGCGGCGGTGGCCCCGGCGGCCTCGGAACCCTCCCTGGGACAGGTGACCAGACCCGCGGCACGACCGACCGCGGCCCCCCGGTCCTCCGGCACGGCCGACGACTTCAGCGACATCGAGGCCATCCTGAAGAAGCACGGCATATGAAGCGAAGCCGCGCGCTCGACGGGGAGGCGCGAGGGGGAGCCCCGCGGGTGACTTTCCCGCTCACGCGCTGAAACGTCACAGTGAGTCCCGGGACGTCCGGAATCGGTCATCAGACGGACGAGAGATCACGGTATTCGGCGAACTCCGGCAAGATCCTCGCGTGTTGATCGCGTGTACCCGCCGAGTGAGCCATCATCGGCGACGAGATGCTGGACACGGAACAGAGCGAGGCCGCGCCGCCGAAGGACGAGCCGCGCGGCTGCCTCTTCGCCCTTTCCCAGCCACCGCTGATGATCTTCCTTGCGGTGATCGGGTGTCTGCTCCTCATGGCTGCGCTGCATGACCTGCTGTTGCTGTGAGCCGTACACGTCCGTCCCGGCGCCACCCGCCGGGGCCGACGTCGCAGCGCAGGTGTCAGCCCGCCGCCTCCTTGCGCCGGGCCCGGTAGGCGGCGACGTGCAGCCGGTTCCCGCAGGTGCGGCTGTCGCAGTAGCGGCGCGAGCGGTTCCGGGAGAGATCGACGAAGGCGTGCCGGCAGTCCGGTGCCTCGCAGCGCCGCAGCCGCTCCTCCTCCCCGGCCACCACGAAGAAGGCGAGTGCCATCCCGCAGTCGGCCGCGAGATGGTCGGCCACCGAGGCGCCGGGCGCGAAGTAGTGCACATGCCAGTCGTAGCCGTCGTGGTCCGTCAGCCGAGGGGTGGTGCCCGCGGCGGCGATCAGCTCGTTGATCACCCCGGCGGCGGTCCGGGCGTCGGGCGCCGCGAAGATCGCCGCGAATCGTCCCCGGACCCGGCGCACCGCCGCGAGGTCGAACTCGGAGAGCACGCCGACGTCGCTGATCTCGTGCCTTCGTACGAAATCCGCGAGCGTCGCGACGTCGGGCAGCCCGTCCGTCGCCGCGTCGTCCTCCGGGGCGGTGTTCACCAGATCCACCACGGTGTCGAGTGCGCACCGGGTGTCGTGGGTGATCAGCACATTGCGCTCCCTGGCCTGGGGGGTCGGGCCGACGCCCGCCGATGCTGGCCGATGGTAGCGACAACCGTGCCCACCGCATCGACGGCCGGCCGGCCGTCGATCGCCGACCCGCGACTGTCCGTAGAACGCCACCGGGCGTCGGCGGGTTCCCGGCCGGCCGCCGAGGGAGCCGGCGCGGACAGGCCGACGCCGTCCCGCGAACACGCACGGTGACGGCGACGGCCTGTTCCCTATGCGGTTGTCTTGGCCCGAGCCGTCTCCCCGAGTGGACGGCGCCGGGCTGCTTCGAGAGGCGGCGGCCTAGCTCTCCGCCAGGATGTGCGAGAGCTCCTGATCCAGGTCGAAGTGCCGGTGTTCCGTGCCGGGCGGCACGGCGGCGTCGGTTCGCTTCAGGAAGGACTCCAGGGCCCGCGCAGGGGCCTCGAGGAGGGCCTCACCCTCCGGGGAGCTGAGGGCGATGCACACGACGCCCTGGCCATGACTACGGGATGGCCAGACGCGGACGTCGCCGGTGCCGGTGGGCCGGTGCAGCCCCTCGGCGAGGAGGTCGCGGGCGAACACCCACTCGACGGTCTCCTCGGCTCCGGTGTGGAAGGTGGCGTGCACGGCGTAGGGGTCGGCCGTGTCGTACCGCAGGCCTGCGGGGACAGGCAGGGAGGACTCGCTCGACACAACGAGGCGCAGGTGCAGCTCGCAGCTGACCGTGGTGTTCATAAGCGCCAGGGCCTTTCGCTCAGTGTGCGCTCGGGGATTCGCACGTCGGCGAAATCGACATGCCACCTACGGTGCCGTTGTAAACCCCTCTGAGTGTTTTGCGTGTCTTTACGTAACTCTTCCGGCCGAGAACTCGTACCAGACCTACGACCATTCCGGTGACCGGATTCACTCCGGTAGGGTTTGTCTGCATGAATACGGGGAGTGACCAACCGGGCGAGGTCGTCGTGGCGGCGGCCGACTCGGGTGAGACGGGCGAGGCGAAGGCGGACGGGCGAGTGGGCGAGCAAGGCGCCGAGCGCGGGCTCGGCTCCCGCGCGCCGGAATTCATCAGGTCTCGCCGGGCCCTGCACCTGAGCTGGCAGGTCGGCGTCTTCGTGGTCGGCCTGGCGGTCGTCGTGGCCGGCGTCATCATGCTGCCGCTGCCGGGACCCGGCTGGGTGGTGATCTTCGGCGGCATGGCGATCTGGGCGACCGAGTTCGTGTGGGCCCAGCTCGTGCTGCGCTGGACCAAGCGCAAGGTCACCGAGGCGGCCCAGCGGGCCCTCGACCCCACGGTCCGCCGCCGCAACATCATCCTCACGGCGACCGGCCTGGTGATCGTGGGGGCACTGGTCGGGATCTACCTGTGGAAGTTCGGCGTCGTCATGCCGTGGAAGATCAAGGACCAGTGATCCGTCCCCGGGGACCGGCCGCCCGCCGGCCCCGCCCCTGGTCGGAGGCACCCCCTGACATGGGGTAATGTTCTCCCTGCGCCCGGGCGATTAGCTCAGTGGGAGAGCGCTTCGTTCACACCGAAGAGGTCACTGGTTCGAACCCAGTATCGCCCACCCGGACCGACGGCCCATCTGTTGAAGCAGGTGGGCCGTCGGCGTTTGGCGCCGGGGCCGTGTCGCACCCGCCGGAAATCCCGGTCCCTTTTCGGAATTCCTCCTTATCTCCGCAGCGGTACGACAAACAAGGGAATTCCGCAGGGCATCAAGTTCCCGTGCGCGCAGGCGACGTGAGGCTGTGTCACTTCCGCGTCGATGAAGAGGCGGGTGAAGAGGCGCGTGAAGAGGAAGGGCGGGAATTCCCCTCCGGTTCCCCGTCTCCGTACACCCCACGCGGTCTCCGTACACCCCACGCGCTGGCAGACTCGCCCCATGGACTGGAACCACTACCGTTTCCGCAGCCTGTGGTCCCTGCCGGCCGCGCCGGCCGCCGTGTTCGGCGCGCTGGAGCGGCCGGAGGACTACCCCCGCTGGTGGCCCCAGGTGCGGGAGGTGATCCGGAGCGACGACACCACCGGGATCATCACCATCCGGTCCGTGCTGCCCTACGCCATGACCTTCACCGCCCGGGAGACCCGCCGGGACCCCGACGCCGGTGTCCTGGAGATCGTGATCTCCGGGGACATCGAGGGATGGGCCCGCTGGACCGTCAGCGCGGCCGGCTCCGGCACCCTCGCCCGGTACGACCAGGACGTCGACGTGCGCAAACCCCTGCTCAGACGGCTCGCCCTGGCGGGACGGCCCGCCTTCCGCGCCAACCACCGGCTGATGATGCGGGCTGGGCTGCGCGGGCTGCGGCGCCATCTGCGAGCGGTTTGAACGAACGGCGTGCGGGCCTGTATTGTTCAGTGCGTTCCCGGGCGATTAGCTCAGTGGGAGAGCGCTTCGTTCACACCGAAGAGGTCACTGGTTCGAACCCAGTATCGCCCACCGGGGAAGGCCGGTCTGCGTCCGCAGGCCGGCTTTCGCATGCCCGCCCGGGCGGCTGAGGAAGCGTCACGAGAGGCGGGCAACGCCCCGCTCAGGCCGCCGCGGGCAGCTCCGGGCGCAACGGCCACTCCGTGCTGACGATCTCCTGCGAACCGCTGCGCGCGAACCACGCCTGGAGCCCGCGGGCCTGCGCCGCGTGCCAGTTCGCCTGGAGCGTGTGCAGCTCGGCGGGGGAGAGGCGCTCCAGCCGGGTCGCGAATCGGCGACCCAGGGCCCGCACGACGTCCAGCGCCGCCAGCGCGTCCGCGGCCGCGTCGTGCGCGCCCTCCAGCGTCACGTCGTAGTGCGCGCACAGGTCGGTCAGTGTGCGGCGGCCCTTGCGGTAGCGGTCCAGATGCTTGTCCAGCACCCGCGGGTCCAGCACCCTGAGCGGCACCGACGCGAACCAGCGGTCCAGCGAGGACGCCCGGTGCCGGCGCAACTCCCGGTCCAGCAGGGTCAGGTCGAACGGCGCGTTCATGACCACCAGCGGGCGGCCCATCGCCGCCTGCTCCGCCAGCTGCTCGGCTATCTCGTACATCACCGGCGCCGGCCAGCGGCCGTTGTGCTGCAGGTGTTCGTCCGTCAGGCCGTGCACCGCCGTCGCCGCGGGCGGCACCGGTACGCCCGGGTTCACCAGCCAGCGTGCCATCCGCGGCCGGGTGCCCGGCGCGTCCTGGACGACGACGGCGGCCGACACGATCCGGTCGGTCTCGACGTCCACGCCCGTCGTCTCCGTGTCGAAGGCGGCCAGCGGCCCCTCGTACCAGGTCGTCATCTCCACACAACTCCTCGTTCACCCACGGCAGATGGCATTCCGTCTTCTGCCTGTTTGGTGATACCCGGGCCGTTTGCGCCGTACGCCGCGAGGAGACAACAGGAGTACGGGTCTTTGCAGTTCAGCGGCCCGCAGCAGGAAAACACTTGGCTCGGAAGGCTGTTGGTCATGGCCATAGCGCAGCCCGAGCGCGGCGGGCTGCTGCCCGAGCGCACGGGCACCCTCCGCGGCACGCTCGCCACCACCGCCTGCATGGAGACCCTGCAGGTCGGCTATCTGCACGCGGTCGCCGCCGCGGCCGGCTGCTCGCTGTCCCAGCCCTTCCCGGACAACGGCATCGACTGGCACGTCAGCCACAGCGCCCCCGGACACCTGGTGGACGACGAGGTCACCATCAAGGTGCAGCTCAAATGCACCTACCAGGTGGCACCGAACCCCCCGGGCAGCTTCTTCTCCTTCACCCTCGACAACGACCATCTGCGCAAGCTCGCCCGCACACCCGTCTCGGTGCACAAGATCCTGGTCGTCATGCTCGTTCCGCGCTCCCAGGACGACTGGCTGCGCGCCGGCCACGACCGGCTCGACCTCAGGCACTGCTGCTACTGGGTCGACCTCGCCGGCCACCCGGTCACCGGCCGGCACCGGACCACCGTGCGGATCCCGACCTCGCGCATCTTCGACGACCGGGCGCTCTGCGAGATCATGACGCGGATCGGGACGGGAGGCAGGCCATGAGCAGTCGTCCGTACGACGGGCCGGTCCGGCAGGTCCGGCCGCACCCCGACGAGCCTTCCTGGCACCGGCCCCCGCAGCCCGCCGCCGTCGACCCCGCCGTGCTCGGCGCCCTGCTGCACCGGCACGGGTGGCAGCGGCGCGGGGGAGCGGCCGGCCGCTACGGCCGCTGGACCCCGCCCGGGCCGGGCGGCGGCGGGACCAGCCTGCTCGTGCCCGAGAGCCGCGCCTTCCCCGACAGCGACGATCTGCTGGGCGAGGCCCTGGACGCCCTCGCCCGCAGCGAGACGCCCTCCGCGCGCGAGGTGCTGATCTCCCTCGCCGTGCCCAGCGACGAGATCCGCTGGTGGCGGGACACGCCCGGCGGGCCCGTCGGCGCCGCGCCCTGGCCGGCCGACGAGCAACTGCGCGCCGCCGCCCGGCAGATGCTGCTCGCCGCCGCGCTCGCCACCCGGGCGCGAGCCGGGTACCACGGCGCCCGCCACCGCCGACCGGCCGCGGCCCTCCTGGCGGACGTCCTCGTCGGGCCCGCCGTCGAGGGCCGCACCCTCACCGCCTTCGCGCCCGTCCCCACGTGTCGCTCCCTCGCCGTCCGCCTCCACCAGGCGCTCTTCGCCACCCGCGAGGCCATCGACTACCGGCGGGCCACCGGCGGGATGGACGTCTTCGACGGGGCGGTCGAGGCCGGCGTCAGCCGGGAACTGACCGAGGCGCTCACCGTGCTGGTGCGCGGCACCGAGGGCGCCCGCATCGCCGTCGCCTGGGCTCCGGCCGCCGGGGTGCCCGAAGGCTGTGCCGCCGGCCCCGAACCCGTCGAGTTCTCACCGGGTGACCTGCCCGTCCTGCGCGAGGCCGCGGCCCGCTACCTGTGCACGGAACCCTCCGTGCCGGTCCGTGTCACCGGCGCCGTCGTCCGCATGCACCGCTCCGGGCCCGGCGGCGAGGGCACCGTACGCCTGCGCGTGCTCGCCGGCGCCGAGGTCCCGCATCTGCGCGTCACCCTCGACGAGGAGGACTACCGCGTCGCCGGCCACGCCCACCTCGTCGGACTGCCGGTGCGGGTGCACGGCCGGCTGGAGCGGCGCGGCGGGTTCCGCAGGCTCACCGGCGCCTGCGGGGTCGTGCCCGTCGAGGTGGACGCCGGCGAGCGGGACCGGCTGCTGAAGTCCCTCCGGGAGAACCCCGACTTCCTCGAGGAGGCGTGCGGGGAGGCCGGCGAGGACGGCGACTGAGGCCGCGCGGCGAAGGGGGCGTGCGCGTAAGGGGACGTGGACCGACGGTGACCGTTTCGCGGTCGGCGCCATCGGGTCGGTACGATCGCCTGTGCGCGCGCTCCGGGTATGGCGCCGCACCCCACCTTCAGTCAGGAGAGACCGGTGTCAGACGTCCGTGTGATCATCCAACGCGATTCCGAGCGGGAAGAACGCGTGGTGACGACGGGCACTACGGCCGCCGACCTCTTCGCGGGCGAGCGCTCGATCATCGCCGCGCGGGTGGGCGGCGAGCTGAGGGACCTCGCCCACCCGCTGTCCGACGGAGACGAGGTCGAGGGCGTCGAGATCTCGTCCGAGGACGGCCTGAACATCCTGCGCCACTCCACCGCGCACGTCATGGCGCAGGCCGTGCAGGAGCTGTTCCCCGAGGCCAAGCTGGGCATCGGCCCGCCCGTCAAGGACGGCTTCTACTACGACTTCGACGTCGAGAAGCCCTTCCACCCCGATGACCTCAAGGCCATCGAGAAGAAGATGCAGGAGATCCAGAAGCGCGGGCAGAAGTTCTCCCGCCGCGTCGTCACCGACGAGGCCGCCCGCGAAGAGCTGGCGGACGAGCCGTACAAGCTGGAGCTGATCGGCCTCAAGGGCTCGGCGTCGCACGACGACGGCGCGGACGTCGAGGTCGGCGCCGGCGAGCTGACGATCTACGACAACCTGGACGCCAAGACCGGCGAGCTGTGCTGGAAGGACCTCTGCCGCGGTCCGCACCTGCCCTCCACCCGCCTGATCCCGGCCTTCAAGCTGATGCGCAACGCGGCCGCCTACTGGCGCGGCAGCGAGAAGAACCCGATGCTGCAGCGCATCTACGGCACCGCCTGGCCGTCCAAGGACGAGCTGAAGGCGCACCTGGACTTCCTCGCCGAGGCCGAGAAGCGTGACCACCGCAAGCTCGGCAGCGAGCTGGACCTCTTCTCCATCCCCGAGCAGATCGGCTCCGGCCTCGCCGTCTTCCACCCCAGGGGCGGCATCGTCCGCCGCGTGATGGAGGACTACTCGCGCCGCCGCCACGAGGAGGAGGGCTACGAGTTCGTCTACACCCCGCACGCGACGAAGGGGAAGCTCTTCGAGACCTCGGGTCACCTGGACTGGTACGCCGACGGCATGTACCCGCCCATGCAGCTCGACGAGGGCGTGGACTACTACCTCAAGCCCATGAACTGCCCGATGCACAACCTGATCTTCGACGCGCGCGGCCGCTCCTACCGCGAACTGCCGCTGCGTCTCTTCGAGTTCGGGACCGTGTACCGGTACGAGAAGTCGGGCGTCGTGCACGGCCTGACCCGGGCCCGCGGCTTCACCCAGGACGACGCGCACATCTACTGCACCCGTGAGCAGATGTCCGAGGAACTGGACACCACCCTCACCTTCGTCCTCGGCCTGCTGCGCGACTACGGCCTGACCGACTTCTACCTGGAGCTGTCCACCAAGGACCCGGAGAAGTTCGTCGGCTCGGACGAGGCCTGGGAGGAGGCGACCGAGACCCTGCGCAAGGTCGCCGAGAAGCAGGGCCTGCCCCTGGTTCCCGACCCGGGCGGCGCCGCCTTCTACGGCCCGAAGATCTCCGTCCAGGCCAAGGACGCGATCGGCCGTACCTGGCAGATGTCGACCATCCAGCTCGACTTCAACCTGCCCGAGCGCTTCAACCTGGAGTACACCGGCCCGGACGGCTCCAAGCAGCGCCCGGTCATGATCCACCGCGCGCTGTTCGGCTCCATCGAGCGGTTCTTCGCCGTCCTCCTGGAGCACTACGCGGGCGCCTTCCCGGCCTGGCTCGCCCCCGTCCAGGCGATCGGCATCCCGATCGGCGACGCGCACGTGGAGTACCTGGAGAAGTTCGCGGCGGCCGCCAAGAGGCAGGGCCTGCGCGTGGAGGTGGACTCCTCCTCGGACCGCATGCAGAAGAAGATCCGCAACGCGCAGAAGCAGAAGGTGCCCTTCATGGTCATCGCGGGCGACGAGGACATGTCGAACGGCTCGGTGTCCTTCCGCTACCGCGACGGTTCCCAGGAGAACGGCATCCCGTTCGACGACGCCATCGCGAAGATCGCCGACGTCGTGCGGGAGCGGACCCAGGTCTGACCCGCCGGTTGCGAAAGGCCCCCGGGGTTCACCGCCCCGGGGGCCTTCGTTCGTCGCCCTGGCGGGAGAAGGTCTGCATCAGCCAGGACGAGAACGAGCCCGTCACCGCTCCCAGCAGGCCCAGCCCGCACGCCATCATCCCGGTCGCGATCACCCGGCCCAGCGGGGTCACCGGGGTGACGTCGCCGTAGCCGACCGTGCTGAGCGTGGACGCGGCCCACCACACGGCGTCGCCGAAGGTGTGCATGGTGGACCCGGGGGCTCCGCGCTCCTGCTGGTAGACCGCGAGCGCCCCGGCGAAGCCCAGCAGCAGGGTGGACAGGCTCGCGTAGGCCATCACCCGCGCGTACAGGGACAGCCGGGGCTCGCGCCGCCGGCGCTGGATGACGTCGTAGAGGGGAACGATCCGCAGCGGCCGCAGCAGCGGCAGGAGGACCACCACCGTGTGCAGGAAGTGCGTGGCGACGAAGTGGGCGAAACGCTGGCCGCTCAGCCGCCGGCGCACCAGGTAGTCCGCGGCGAACAGCGCCCAGAGGGCGAGCATCGCCAAGCGGCACAGGTCCCGCCACCCAGCCGACAGGTCCACGGCCAGTACCTGGGTGGCATAGGCGGCCATGAAGACCAGCGACGCCAGGAAGAGCGGAATCTCGGTGCGCTGCTCCCAGCGGGCGTAGGGGGTGTCGTCGTCCACCGGCCAAGCTTGGCCGGAGAGCGTCTTCGGGACGCCCCGGCGACACGCCGCGAACGGGCGAAGCAATATGCTGCGTAGCATGACGAGTGAGCCGGAGCAGCAGATCGGAGTGGGGACGCAGGACGCGTTCCAGCGCCTGTGGACGCCCCACCGGATGGCCTACATCCAGGGCGAGAACAAGCCGACCGGCCCAGGAGCCGAGGACGGCTGTCCCTTCTGCTCGATCCCGGCCAAGTCGGACGAGGACGGGTTGATCGTGCGCCGCGGCGAGCACGTGTACGCGGTCCTCAACCTGTACCCGTACAACGGCGGCCACCTGATGACCGTGCCCTACCGGCACGTGGCCGACTACACCGAGCTGACCGCCGCGGAGACCGTCGAACTGGCCGAGCTGACCAAGCAGGCGATGGTGGCCCTGCGCACCGCCTCCGGCGCGCACGGCTTCAACATCGGGATGAACCAGGGCACGGTGGCGGGCGCCGGCATCGCCGCCCATCTGCACCAGCACGTCGTCCCGCGCTGGGGCGGCGACACGAACTTCATGCCGGTGGTCGGCCACACCAGGGTGCTGCCGCAGTTGCTGGCGGACACGCGCACGATGCTGGCGGAGGCCTGGCGCGCGTAGCCGGACGGTGCCCTCCGCCGAGGGCACCGCTCACGCGTCGTACACGTCGGCCTTGCGGGGCGTGGGGTCCTGGACGTTGCCGCTGAGGAACGCCGAGCGGGCACCGAACTTCTCGGTGTCCACGCCGTTCTCCCGCAGCACCTTGATCGCCGCCGAGTGCACCACCCGCAGCACCGGCGTGGCCGCGCGCAGCGCGTCGTCGGCCATGAACCGGTGGCGCCACGGCTGGTCGGCCCAGGCGTGCCGCAGACCGAACGGCTCGGGCAGGCCGAGCGAGCCGCCCAGCCACTTCAGCAGCGGCGGGTACCAGGTCAGCGGGGCGCGCGCGGCGAGCCGCACCACCTCGTCCGCGTCCACCAGGGGAAGCTTGATCGTCCGGTTCTCCCACGGCTTCAGGGACTTGGCGACCTCCCTGGTCGGCGCCGTCGGCTTGGTGGTGAACAGCGGGTTCACCGGCCCCAGCGCATGTCCGGTGACCTCGATGCGCAGCGTCTCGTGCAGCACGGTCACCGTGATCAGCATCGTGATGACCAACTGGCCGTCCCACAGCGTCCACTGCACGCCCAGGTAGTGCCGGTCACCGCTGCCGAACTGCTGCTTGTTGCAGATCTCCTGTATCGCGTGCGGCTTGACCTGGAACGCCTCCACGTCCGTGCCCTCGGGCCGGGACACCGCATCGGCCTTCTCGCCGATGGGCGTGACGATCCAGTGCCGTATCGACGGCTTGGGGAAGCCGCCGGTGTTCAGCGGGCCGCGCTCCAGCAGGGCCAGCTGGTCGTGGATCGCGCGTATGACGTCCCAGCTGCGGAACGGGTGGATCTCCCGGGTGGAGTCGGCGGGCACCAGGTCCTCGGCGAGCTGCCAGGAACCCCAGCGGGTGCCCATCCCGAGTATCCCCTTGGGGCCGGCGTAGAAGACCGAGTTGGACTGCTGCTCGGCGCTCAGCCGGGCCAGGGACTGACGCAGATCCTCGGCGGCGGTCTGGCCGGGCCCGCGCGGCACGGCCTCGGGGACCTTGGCGCCGACGCTGGTGCCCGACAGCAGACCCTGCCAGCGGACCCGCAGATCCGCTGCGGTGCTCTCACAGATCCGCTTGGCCCAGAACCAGCCCAGCACCGGCACCACGACGCACGCACGGGCATACCAGGCCCAGAAGCCGCCGAACGGCATCTTGACCAGGAACAGCGCGGCGAGCAGACCGACGCCGGCCAGCAGCACGGTGCCCAGCGGGCCGGCCCGCTTGTCGTCGCGCCTGGCGATGAACGCCCGCAACTGGAAGACGAGCAGCCACACCAGGAACCCGGGCAGGAAGAGCAGACCGCACACGACCGTGACGGCGCTCAGCCGGTTGTCGCGTTCCCGGCGGATGTTGTTGGCCGCCAGGCAGTGCTCCACGACGAACTGGGGCTCGGAGCCGAAGGACTGGATGAGCGCCCCCCGGCCGGGCGCCAGCATCCGGTCGACCACGGCCCGCGAGAACGCCTCACCCAGATTCGGCCGGAACAGCTTCATGCGACCGGCCTTGACGGTCGACTGGTGCCACTCGTTGTCCGCCTTCTTGATCTCCTCGACCGGGCTGTCCCGGTACGCGGCGGAGGCCAGCGCGGACGTCGCCGCCTGCCCCTCGTCGCCCGAGACGGGCACCTGGGGCCCGTCCCACTCCGTTCCAAACGACATTCCCGCCCCCATCACCGCCGGCGTCGCTCCTGCGGCCTTCCCGACTTCCTCGCCCCGCACACCTGTGGGGCCGGCCGCCGGTTCGACAGCGGACCACTACCGGACGGCCGCGGCACCACGTGATCAGGTCATCAGCGTATCCGCCGCCACCGACAACCGGCGGGCGGACGGCCGAAGCCGCCCGCCCGCCGGTCCGGAGCCGGACGGCCCGACTACCCGCCGTCGCCCGCCTGTTCCCGGATCCGCTCGGCGATCTGCGGCGGCATCGGCTCGTGCCGGGCGTACGTCCGGTCGAAACGGGCCGTGCCGTGCGACAGCGAGCGCAGGTCCACGGCGTACCGGCCGATCTCGAACTCGGGCACCTCGGCCCGGATCAACGTCCGCCCGGAACCGACCTGTTCGGTGCCGAGCAGCCGGCCGCGCCGGCTCGACAGATCGCTCATCACCGGGCCCACGTAGTCGTCGCCGACCAGGACGCTCACCTCCGCCACCGGTTCCAGCAGATGGATCCTCGCCTGCCCGGCGGCCTCCCGCAGCGCCAGCGCGCCCGCGGTCTGGAAGGCGGCGTCGGAGGAGTCCACCGAGTGCGCCTTGCCGTCCACCAGCGTGATCCGGACGTCGATGAGCGGGTAGCCGGCGGCCACCCCCCTGGCGGCCTGCGCCCGCACGCCCTTCTCCACGGACGGGATGAACTGCCGGGGCACCGCGCCGCCGACCACCTTGTCCACGAACTCGACGCCCGAGCCGCCCGGCAGCGGCTCGACCTCGATCTCGCAGATCGCGTACTGCCCGTGGCCGCCGGACTGCTTGACGTGCCGGCCGCGCCCGGCCGCCTTGTGCGCGAACGTCTCGCGCAGCGAGACCCGGTGCGGTACGACGTCGACCTGGACGCCGTAGCGGTTGCGCAGCCGCTCCAGGGCCACGTCCGCGTGGGCCTCCCCGAGGCACCACAGGACCACCTGGTGGGTGTCCTGGTTCTGCTCCAGCCGCATGGTGGGGTCCTCGGCGACCAGCCGGCCCAGCCCCTGGGACAGCTTGTCCTCGTCCGCCTTGCTGTGCGCCTCGATGGCGAGCGGCAGCAGCGGATCGGGCATCTGCCAGGGCTCCATCAGCAGCGGATCGTCCTTCGCCGAGAGCGTGTCGCCGGTCTCGGCGCGGCCCAGCTTCGCCACGCACACCAGATCACCGGCGACGGCCTGCGTGACGGGCCGCTGCTGCTTGCCGAAGGGCATCGACAGGGCGCCGATCCTCTCGTCGACGTCGTGGTCCTCGTGCCCGCGGTCGGCCAGGCCGTGCCCGGAGACGTGCACCGTCTGGTCGGGGCGCAGGGTGCCCGAGAAGACCCGGACCAGAGAGATACGGCCCACGTAGGGGTCGGAGGAGGTCTTGACGACCTCGGCGACGAGCGGGCCGTCGATATCGCACGGCTTCAGCTCGCGCGGGCTGCCGTCGACCGTGGTGACCTCGGGCAGCGGATGCTCGAACGGCGTCGGGAACCCACCGGTGATCAGCTCCAGCAGCTCGACCGTGCCGAGGCCCTGCCGGGCGCCCTCCGCGGCGGGCGCGGCGGCCAGCACGGGAAAGAAGCGGCCCCGGGCGACGGCCCGCTCCAGGTCCTCCACGAGCGTCTCGACGCCGACCGGCTCGCCGCCCAGATAGCGGTCCATCAGGGTCTCGTCCTCGCTCTCGGCGATGATCCCCTCGATGAGCCGGTTACGGGCCTCCTCGATGCCCGGCAGCTGGTCGGCGCCGGGCTCGGACTCCTTGCGCTCCCCGGTCGAGTAGTCGAACAGCTGCTGGGACAGCAGCCCGATCAGCCCGGTCACGGGCGCGTGCCCGTCGGGACCCTCCGGGCCGCGCAGCGGCAGGTACAGGGGCAGCACGGCGTCGGGGTCGTCGCCGCCGAAGGCCTCCGCGCAGACGCGGGTGGTCTCCTCGAAGTCCGCGCGCGCGGACTCCAGGTGGGTGATCACGATCGCGCGCGGCATCCCGACGCTCGCGCACTCCTCCCACACCATCCTGGTCGAGCCGTCCACCCCGTCCGAGGCCGAGACGACGAACAGGGCCGCGTCCGCCGCTCGCAGACCGGCCCTGAGCTCTCCGACGAAGTCGGCGTACCCCGGGGTGTCCAGGACGTTGATCTTGATGCCGTCCCATTCCACCGGCACCAGGGACAGCTGTACGGAGCGTTGCTGGCGGTGCTCGATGTCGTCGTGGTCGGAGACGGTGCCGCCGTCCTCGACGCGGCCCGCCCGGTTCACCGCCCCGGCGGTCAGCGCGAGCGCCTCCACCAGGGTCGTCTTACCCGATCCGCTGTGGCCGACCAGCACCACGTTCCGTACGGACGCGGGGTGGTCGGCCGCCAAAGCCCTGCCGGCGGCTCCGGGATGTGACTGCGACTTGTCGCCCATGATCCTGCCTCCCGTGCACGGTGAGGTCACTGTGGGCGCGGACACGCGGGACCCGCGTGTACTGGCGGCTCCGACGAAGCCCGCGGTCATTCGAGCTTTCCACTCCCGTCACGCCGCGTCCATACGAACGACCGCGTACACCACCCGGGGCCACCGATCGCGCCGCGGCCGGCGCTCGGGTCGCGGGCATCCCGCGCGCGGCCTCACGGACCGGTTCCGCCGGCGGCTGCGGGTGCCCGCCCGTCACGCACGCGCCTGCGTGGCTACGATGGGCCAGCCGGCGGCCACCAGGGCCGCGGCGACACCGACCGTCGGGAAGGCCATGCTGAACAAGTACGCGCGTGCATTCTTCACGCGTGTCCTCACACCGTTCGCCGCGTTTCTCATCCGCCGGGGCGTGAGCCCCGACACGGTCACGCTCCTGGGCACGGCCGGGGTGGTCGCGGGGGCGCTGGTCTTCTACCCCATGGGCGAGTTCTTCTGGGGCACGGTCGTGATCACCCTGTTCGTCTTCTCCGACCTGGTCGACGGCAACATGGCCCGCCAGCTGGGCCGCTCCAGCCGCTGGGGCGCCTTCCTGGACTCCACGCTCGACCGGGTCGCCGACGGTGCCATCTTCGGCGGCTTCGCGCTCTGGTACGCGGGCGGCGGAAACGACAACGTCCTGTGCGCCGTCTCGATCTTCTGCCTGGCCAGCGGCCAGGTGGTGTCCTACACCAAGGCGCGCGGCGAGTCGATCGGGCTGCCGGTTGCCGTCAACGGCCTCGTCGAGCGCGCCGAGCGACTGGTGATCTCCCTGGTCGCCGCCGGCTTCGCGGGCCTGCACAAGTTCGGCGTGCCCGGCATCCAGTGGCTGCTGCCGATCGCCCTGTGGATCGTCGCCGTGGGCAGCCTCGTCACCCTGGTCCAGCGGGTCGTCACCGTCCGCCGCGAGTCCGCCGAGGCCGAGGCGGCCGCCGCCGGGGAGAGCGCGTCCCCGGGGAGGGAGGCGGCGAAGTGAGCACCGCCGAACGGCTCGCCGGCACCCTGTACGGCGTCGGCTGGAGCACCGTCAAGAAGCTCCCCGAGCCCGTCGCGGTCCGCCTCGGCCGCACGATCGCCGACCTCGCCTGGAAGCAGCGCGGCAAGGGCGTACGGCGGCTGGAGGCGAACTACGCGCGCGTGGTGCCCGACGCGGGGCCCGAGCGCCTCGCCGAGCTGTCCCGGGCGGGCATGCGCTCGTATCTGCGCTACTGGATGGAGTCCTTCCGTCTCCCGGCCTGGAGCCCGGAGCGCGTGACGGCGGGCTTCGCCGCCAAGGACCTCCACCATCTGACCGACGCACTGGCCGCCGGCCAGGGCGTGATCCTCGCCCTGCCGCACCTGGCCAACTGGGACCTGGCCGGCGCCTGGGTGACCACCGCGCTGCGAACGCCGTTCACGACGGTGGCCGAGCGCCTGAAGCCCGAGTCGCTGTACGACCGCTTCGTCGCCTACCGCGAGGGCCTCGGCATGGAGGTGCTCCCGCACAGCGGCGGCTCCGCCTTCGGCACCCTGGCCAGGCGGCTGCGCGACGGCGGCCTGGTCTGCCTGGTCGCCGACCGCGACCTGTCCTCCTCCGGGGTCGAGGTCGACTTCTTCGGCGACCGCGCGCGGATGCCCGCGGGGCCGGCGCTGCTCGCCCAGCAGACCGGCGCCCTGCTGCTGCCGGTCACGCTCTGGTACGACGACTCGCCCGTGATGAAGGGCCGGGTGCATCCCCCGGTCGAGGTACTGGTGTCGGGCACGCGGGCCGAGAAGACGTCCGTCATGACCCAGGCCCTGGCCGACGCCTTCGCCTCCGGCATCGCCGAGCACCCGGCGGACTGGCACATGCTCCAGCGGCTGTGGATCGCCGACCTCGACCCCGCGAAGGGACCCGCGTGAGAATCGGGATCGTCTGCCCGTACTCCTGGGACGTGCCCGGTGGCGTCCAGTTCCACATCCGTGACCTCGCCGAGTACTTCATCCGCCTCGGCCACGAGGTGTCCGTGCTCGCCCCGGCCGACGACGACACGCCCCTGCCGCCCTACGTCGTCTCGGCCGGCCGCGCGGTCCCGGTGCCGTACAACGGCTCCGTGGCGCGGCTGAACTTCGGTTTCCTGTCGGCCGCGCGGGTGCGGCGCTGGCTGCACGACGGCGCCTTCGACGTGGTCCACATCCACGAGCCGACCTCGCCGTCGCTGGGCCTGCTGACCTGCTGGGCCGCCCAGGGCCCCATCGTCGCCACCTTCCACACCTCCAACCCGCGTTCGCGCGCGATGATCGCCGCGTACGCGATCCTGCAGGCGGCGCTGGAGAAGATCAGCGCGCGGATCGCGGTCAGCGAGTACGCCCGCCGCACCCTGGTCGAGCACCTGGGCGGGGACGCGGTGGTCATCCCCAACGGCGTCGACGTCGACTTCTTCGCCAAGGCAGAACCCGATCCGGCCTGGCAGGGCGACACCATCGGCTTCGTCGGCCGCATCGACGAGCCACGCAAGGGCCTGCCCGTCCTGATGAGGGCCCTGCCGAAGATCCTGGCCGCCCGGCCGGGCGCGCGACTGCTGGTCGCGGGGCGGGGCGACGAGGAGGCGGCCGTCGAGGAGCTGCCGAAGGACCTGCGCGCGCGCGTCGAGTTCCTCGGCATGGTCAGCGACGAGGACAAGGCGCGCTTCCTGCGCAGCGTCGACCTCTACGTCGCGCCCAACACCGGTGGTGAGAGCTTCGGCATCATCCTGGTCGAGGCGATGTCGGCGGGCGCCCCCGTCCTCGCCTCCGACCTCGACGCCTTCGTACAGGTCCTCGACCAGGGCAAGGCGGGCGAGATCTTCGCCAACGAGGACGCCGACGCGCTGGCCGAGGCGGCCGTACGCCTGCTGGCCGACCCCGAGCGGCGGGCCGAGCTGCGCGAACGCGGCAGCGCCCATGTGCGGCGGTTCGACTGGTCCACGGTGGGCGCCGACATCCTCTCCGTCTACGAGACGGTCACGGCCGGTGCGGCGGCGGTCGCGACGGACGACCGCACGACGGGCCTGCGCGCCCGCTTCGGCCTCGCCCGCGACTGAGCACAGCCGACGGCGGCGGTGCGCGAAGCGGCCCGCGGTCCGGCGGCATGGCGCGTGAAGAGGCGCGGTCCGCGCTCGACCCGCGCGGTCCGCGCTCGACCCGCGCGGGACGGGGCGCCCCGCCCGGCTGCCGTGCCGGACGCCGGCGGGCATGCCCGCGACTTTCGTGCCGGCGGCGCGCGCGGCGGGTCCCGATAGCCTTCGGGCGTGACCGCAACCCTCATCTGGATCCTTGTCGCGCTCCTGGCGATCGGCGTGTACCTGAGCTGGACGGCCGGCCGGCTGGACCGGCTGCACGTGCGGATGGACGCCGCGCGGGCCGCGCTCGACGCGCAGCTGCTGCGGCGGGCCTCCGTGGCGCAGGAACTGGCGACCGCGGGCGTGCTGGACCCGGCCGCCTCGATCGTGCTGTACGAGGCCGCGCACGCCGCCCGGCAGGCCGAGGAGGAGCAGCGCGAGGTCGCGGAGAGTGAGCTGAGCCAGGCCCTGCGGGCGGTCTTCGGGGACTCCCAGCAGGTGGAGGCCGTGCGGGCCGTCCCGGGAGGCGAGGAGGCGGCCCGCGAGCTGGCCGAGGCCGTCCGCCGGGTACCGATGGCCCGCCGCTTCCACAACGACGCCGTGGGGGCCGCCCGCAGGCTCCGCGAACACCGCAAGGTCCGCTGGTTCAGGCTGGCCGGCCACGCCCCCTTCCCGCTGGCCTACGAGATGGACGACGAGCCGCCCGCCGCCCTGGTCGAACGCGTCGCCTGACCGGCTCGGCACGGCGCCTGGAGGCACCGCGGCGGCCAAAAGGATCCACCGGATTTCCATTGGCCCTTGCTGTGGCCTGGTCCACTCGCGTTTCCTCGGGGAAGCAGAAACCCTCTTTCACCACAGCGAGGTCACCCGTGTCCACCATCGACAACCAGGCTCCCGAGACCGGCACCGCCCGAGTGAAGCGCGGCATGGCCGAGCAGCTCAAGGGCGGCGTGATCATGGACGTCGTCACGCCGGAGCAGGCGAAGATCGCCGAGGACGCGGGCGCCGTCGCGGTCATGGCCCTGGAGCGGGTCCCGGCCGACATCCGCAAGGACGGCGGCGTGGCCCGTATGTCCGACCCGGACATGATCGAGGGCATCATCGACGCCGTCTCGATCCCGGTCATGGCCAAGTCCCGCATCGGCCACTTCGTCGAGGCCCAGGTCCTGCAGTCCCTCGGCGTGGACTACATCGACGAGTCCGAGGTCCTCACCCCGGCCGACGAGGTCAACCACTCCGACAAGTGGTCCTTCACCACCCCCTTCGTCTGCGGTGCCACCAACCTGGGCGAGGCCCTGCGCCGCATCGCCGAGGGCGCCGCGATGATCCGCTCCAAGGGCGAGGCCGGCACCGGCAACGTCGTCGAGGCCGTCCGCCACCTGCGCCAGATCAAGAACGAGATCGCCCGGCTGCGCGGCTTCGACAACCACGAGCTGTACGCCGCCGCCAAGGAGCTGCGCGCCCCGTACGAGCTGGTCAAGGAGGTCGCCGAGCTGGGCAAGCTCCCGGTGGTCCTCTTCTCCGCCGGTGGCGTCGCCACCCCGGCCGACGCGGCCCTGATGCGCCAGCTCGGCGCCGAGGGCGTGTTCGTAGGCTCGGGCATCTTCAAGTCCGGCGACCCGGCCAAGCGCGCCGCCGCCATCGTGAAGGCCACCACCTTCTACGACGACCCGAAGATCATCGCGGAGGCGTCCCGCAACCTCGGCGAGGCCATGGTCGGCATCAACTGCGACACCCTCCCCGAGACCGAGCGCTACGCCAACCGCGGCTGGTAAGAGCACCCCATGCCGAACGAAGCCCCTGTCATCGGCGTCCTGGCACTCCAGGGCGACGTCCGGGAGCACCTCGTCGCCCTGGCCGCGGCCGACGCCGTGGCCAGGCCGGTGCGGCGCCCCGAGGAACTGGCCGAGGTCGACGGTCTCGTCCTGCCCGGTGGCGAGTCCACCACCATCTCCAAGCTCGCCGTGCTCTTCGGCGTGATGGACCCCCTCCGCGCGCGCGTGCGGGACGGCCTGCCCGTCTACGGCACCTGCGCCGGCATGATCATGCTCGCCGACAAAATCCTCGACCCCCGCTCGGGCCAGGAGACCATCGGCGGCATCGACATGATCGTGCGCCGCAACGCCTTCGGGCGGCAGAACGAGTCGTTCGAGGCCGCGGTCGACGTCCGGGGCGTCCCGGGCGATCCTGTGGAGGGCGTCTTCATCCGCGCCCCCTGGGTGGAGTCGGTCGGCGCCGGGGCCGAGGTGCTCGCCGAGCACGAGGGCCACATCGTCGCCGTCCGCCAGGGCAACGTGCTCGCCACGTCGTTCCACCCGGAGCTGACCGGCGACCACCGCGTCCACTCCCTGTTCGTCGACATGGTGCGCGCCCACCGGGCACCGGAGTCCTAGTAGGATCTCCGGGGGTCCCCCCGGCCGTTCACGTCCGGGGGAGTTCGTACAGGATGGGTTACGCGAAGGAGACAGGCAGATGTCCGGCCACTCTAAATGGGCCACGACGAAGCACAAGAAGGCCGTGATCGATGCCAAGCGCGGCAAGCTCTTCGCGAAGCTGATCAAGAACATCGAGGTCGCGGCGCGCATGGGCGGTGTCGATCTCGAAGGCAACCCGACGCTCTACGACGCCGTCCAGAAGGCCAAGAAGCAGTCGGTCCCGAACAAGAACATCGACTCCGCGATCAAGCGCGGCGGTGGTCTCGAGGCCGGTGGCGCCGACTACGAGACGATCATGTACGAGGGTTACGGCCCGAACGGTGTCGCGGTGCTCATCGAGTGCCTGACCGACAACCGCAACCGCGCCGCCTCCGACGTCCGCGTCGCCATGACCCGCAACGGCGGCTCCATGGCCGACCCGGGCTCGGTGTCCTACCTGTTCAACCGCAAGGGCGTCGTCATCGTCCCCAAGGGCGAGCTGTCCGAGGACGACGTGCTCGGTGCCGTCCTCGACGCCGGCGCCGAGGAGGTCAACGACCTCGGCGAGTCCTTCGAGGTGCTCAGCGAGGCCACCGACCTGGTCGCGGTCCGCACCGCCCTGCAGGACGCCGGCATCGACTACGACTCCGCCGAGGCCAACTTCGTCCCGACCATGCAGGTCGAACTGGACGAGGAGGGCGCCAGGAAGATCTTCAAGCTGATCGACGCCCTCGAGGACAGCGACGACGTGCAGAACGTCTTCGCCAACTTCGACGTGAGCGACGAGGTCATGGAGAAGGTCGACGCGTAACGCCGCCTCGGGCTGCGCAGGGTCACACGGGCCGACGGGACACCCCGTCGGCCCGTCGCCTTGCCGGGCGTTGGTGCGCGGCGTTGTCAGTGGCACCCGATAGCCTGCACAAACAGGTGAGCGAAGGGAGGGGCGCGTGCGCGTAATGGGGGTGGACCCCGGCCTGACCCGCTGCGGTGTCGGGGTCGTGGAGGGGGTGGCGGGGCGCCCGCTCACGATGATCGGGGTGGGAGTCGTCCGGACACCAGCGGACGCCGACCTCAGCCATCGGCTGCTCGCCGTCGAGCAGGGCATCGAGCAGTGGCTGGACGAGCACCGGCCCGAGTTCGTCGCCGTCGAGCGCGTCTTCAGTCAGCACAACGTCCGCACCGTCATGGGCACCGCACAGGCCAGTGCCGTCGCCATGCTGTGCGCCGCCCGGCGTGACATCCCGGTCGCCCTGCACACCCCTAGCGAGGTCAAGGCCGCCGTCACCGGCAGCGGACGCGCCGACAAGGCACAGGTGGGCGCCATGGTCACCCGGCTGCTGCGGCTCAGCTCCCCGCCCCGGCCCGCCGACGCCGCCGACGCCCTCGCGCTCGCCATCTGCCACATCTGGCGCGCCCCCGCCCAGAACCGGCTCCAGCAGGCCGTCGCCCTGCACCGAGCCCCTGCAACGAAAGGCCGTACGGCATGATCGCCTTCGTCAGCGGCACGGTCGCCGCGCTCGCCCCCGACGCCGCGGTCGTCGAGGTCGGCGGCGTCGGCATGGCCGTCCAGTGCACGCCGAACACCCTCTCGACGCTGCGCATGGGCCGGCCCGCCAAACTGCACACCTCCCTCGTCGTGCGCGAGGACTCGCTCACCCTGTACGGCTTCGCCGACGACGACGAACGCCAGGTCTTCGAGCTGCTGCAGACCGCGAGCGGCGTCGGCCCCCGCCTGGCCCAGGCCATGCTGGCCGTGCACTCCCCGGACGCGCTGCGCCGGGCTGTCGCCACCGCCGACGAGAAGGCGCTCACCGCCGTGCCGGGCATCGGCAAGAAGGGCGCCCAGAAGCTGCTGCTGGAGCTGAAGGACCGCCTCGGCGAGCCCGTCGGCGCCCCCGCGGTCGGCGCCCCGGTCGCCCAGGGCTGGCGCGACCAGCTGCACGCGGCCCTGATCGGCCTCGGCTACGCCACCCGCGAGGCCGACGAGGCCGTCACCGCCGTGACCCCGCAGGCCGAGGCGGCGGGCGGCACACCGCAGGTCGGCCTGCTGCTGAAGGCCGCCCTGCAGACCCTGAACCGAGCACGCTGACCCCAACCACTGTCGAGGCACATTCATGAACTGGGACGACACCACCGACGCCGCCGCCGAGGAGCGGCTCGTCGGTGCGTCCGCCGACGGGGAGGACCAGGCCGTCGAGGCCGCCCTGCGCCCCAAGGACCTCGGTGAGTTCATCGGCCAGGAGAAGGTCCGCGAACAGCTCGACCTCGTCCTGCGCGCCGCACGCGCGCGTGGCGCCACCGCGGACCACGTGCTGCTCTCCGGCGCCCCCGGGCTCGGCAAGACCACCCTGTCGATGATCATCGCGGCCGAGATGGCCGCCCCCATCCGCATCACCTCCGGCCCCGCCATCCAGCACGCCGGCGACCTCGCCGCGATCCTCTCCTCCCTCCAGGAGGGCGAGGTCCTCTTCCTCGACGAGATCCACCGCATGTCCCGGCCCGCCGAGGAGATGCTGTACATGGCGATGGAGGACTTCCGCGTCGACGTCATCGTCGGCAAGGGCCCCGGTGCCACCGCCATCCCGCTGGAACTGCCCCCCTTCACCCTGGTCGGAGCCACCACCCGCGCGGGCCTGCTGCCGCCCCCGCTGCGCGACCGCTTCGGCTTCACCGCGCACATGGAGTTCTACGAACCGCACGAACTGCAGCGGGTGGTGCACCGTTCCGCGCATCTGCTGGACGTCGCGATCGACCCGGACGGCGCCGCCGAGATCGCCGGCCGCTCCCGTGGCACGCCCCGCATCGCCAACCGCCTGCTGCGCCGCGTGCGCGACTACGCGCAGGTCAAGGCGGACGGCGCGATCACCCGGGAGATCGCCGCCGCCGCCCTCGCCGTGTACGAGGTCGACCCCCGCGGCCTCGACCGGCTCGACCGCGCCGTGCTGCGGGCCCTGCTGAAACTGTTCGGCGGCGGTCCGGTCGGCCTGTCCACCCTCGCCGTCGCGGTGGGGGAGGAGCGCGAGACCGTGGAGGAGGTCGCCGAACCGTTCCTGGTCCGGGAGGGACTGCTGGCCCGCACCCCCCGCGGCCGGGTCGCCACCCCCGCGGCCTGGGCGCACCTGGGCCTGACGCCCCCCGGCTCGGCGACCGGCAAAGCCGCGGGAACCGGACAACAGGACCTGTTCGGGGCGTGACCGCTTCGTGACGGCGCGGGCATTGGCCGGGTCAGGAACCCAGGTGCCATGCTGAGCGTTGTTCCATGCGCGCGGACTCGCTTAGACTCCGCCGATGCCGCCCTTGCGGGTGGCGCCGACCACACCCCCATCCCAAGGCCGCTCTCCGTCGCGGTCGCGCGAAGGAAACCCCGTCCCGTGAATGCCTTTACCCTTCTCCCCTTCATCGTGCTCATCGCGGCCATGTTCCTGATGACACGTTCGGCCAAGAAGAAGCAGCACCAGGCCGCCCAGATGCGCAACGAGATGCAGCCTGGCTCCGGCGTCCGCACGATCGGGGGGATGTACGCGACGGTCAAGGAGGTCAACGAGGACACGGTCCTCCTCGACGCCGGTCCCGGTGTGGACCTCCTCTTCGCGAAGAACTCGATCGGCGCCGTACTCACCGACGAGGAGTACAACCGCATCGTGCACGGCATCGAGCACGACCTGAAGTCCGACGCCGCCGTCGTCCCGGACGACGCCTCCTCCCTCACCGAGACCGACGAGACCGACGAGCCCGCCGCCGCTGCCGCCGCCTCCGACGACAAGATCGACCTCGGTAAGAAGGACGCCGCCGAGCGCGGCGACGACGCCATCCTGGCGGCCGAGGACAAGGCCGACGCGGCCGAGGCCAAGGCGGCCGACGAGTCGAAGAAGTCCGACGGCGAATCCGGCGCCAAGTAGTCACGCCCCGGGAGGCGCGGCGGCGGCATGACGGCGCCCCGCGCGCCCCGGGTGCGTCTGTTTCCCGCAGGGGAGCCCGACACCATGTCATGGCCGACCGCGCCGACCGGGCGCGGGGCGGCCCGAGAGGGAGTACGAGAAGGTGGCAGCACCTAAGAGGGGCCGAAGCGCGAGCGCCCAGAGCAAGCCAGGGCGCTCGCTGGTCCTCATCCTGATCGCCATCGTGGCGCTCGCCGGAGGGATGTTCGCCTCCGGGCACACCACTCCGCGTCTCGGCATCGACCTCGCCGGTGGTACGAGCATCACGCTCAAGGCGAAGGCCGACCAGGGGTCCGCGATCAACAAGGCCAACATGGACACCGCGGTCGACATCATGAACCGCCGTGTGAACGGCCTGGGCGTCTCCGAGGCGGAGGTGCAGACCCAGGGGAGCGACAACATCATCGTCAACATCCCCAAGGGCACCAACTCCAAGGAAGCCCAGCAGCAGGTCGGCACCACCGCCAAGCTGTACTTCCGTCCGGTCCTGGCCAGCGAACCCAGCGGCCCCGCCGGGCAGAACCCCTCGCCGAGCGCGTCCCCCAGCGGCGGCTCCTCGCCGAAGCCGGGCGCGAGCCCCTCGTCGAGCGGCTCCTCGCAACCGAAGGCGTCCTCGGGCTCCACGTCTCCCACGGCCGGCGCGACCTCCCAGGGCCGGCCCGTCACCGACGCGCTGAAGGCCGACGCGGCGACCCCGTCGCCGAGCAGCTCCGCCTCCGGCGGCACCAAGCCGTCGCCCACCCCCTCGGCCTCCGCCGGCGGCGCCGACATCTCCAAGCTCCAGGCCCGATACACGGCCCTGAACTGCTCCAAGCCCGCCGACCGCGCCAACGCCGGCCAGAAGGCCAAGCCCGGTGACGCCACCGTGGCCTGCGGCCAGAACAAGAAGATCTGGTACAAGTACCTGCTCGGCCCGGCCGCCGTGGACGGCACCGAGGTGAAGAAGGCGCAGGCCATCTTCGACACGCAGGGCGGCTCCGGCTGGCAGGTCCAGATGACCTTCACCGGTGGCGGGTCCAAGAAGTTCGCCGACATCACCGGCCAGCTCGCCACGAAGCAGTCGCCGCAGAACGAGTTCGGCATCGTCCTGGACGGCGAGGTCGTCTCCAGCCCCTTCGTGCAGCAGGCCATCACCGGCGGCCAGGCGGAGATCTCCGGCAGCTTCACGCAGCAGGAGGCACAGAGCCTCGCCAACGTGCTGTCCTACGGAGCCCTGCCGCTCTCCTTCCAGGAGCAGTCCGTCACCACCGTCACCGCCGCGCTCGGCGGTGAGCAGCTGCACGCCGGTCTGCTCGCCGGCGCCATCGGCCTCGCGCTGGTCGTGCTGTACCTGGTGGTCTACTACCGCGGTCTGTCGCTCGTCGCCATGGCGTCCCTGCTGGTCTCGGCGATCCTCACCTACGTGATCATGTCGCTGCTCGGCCCCGCCATCGGCTTCGCGCTGAACCTGCCGGCCGTCTGCGGTGCCATCGTCGCCATCGGTATCACCGCGGACTCGTTCATCGTGTACTTCGAACGCATCCGGGACGAGATCCGCGAGGGCCGCACGCTGCGCCCCGCGGTGGAGCGGGCCTGGCCGCGCGCCCGGCGCACCATCCTCGTCTCCGACTTCGTCTCCTTCCTGGCCGCCGCGGTGCTGTTCATCGTCACCGTCGGAAAGGTGCAGGGCTTCGCGTTCACCCTGGGTCTGACCACCCTGCTGGACGTCGTCGTGGTCTTCCTGTTCACCAAGCCGCTGATGACGCTCCTCGCGCGCCGCAAGTTCTTCGCCGGCGGCCACAAGTGGTCGGGACTCGACCCGAAGGGCCTGGGCGCCAAGCCGCCGCTGCGCCGCACCCGCCGTCCCGCCGGTCCCGCCTCCGGCCCCGTCGACCCGAAGGAGGCCTGAGCGATGTCGAAACTCGGCAACCTCGGCGCCAGGCTGCACCGCGGCGAGATCTCTTACGACTTCATCGGCAAGCGCAAGATCTGGTACGGCGTCTCGATCCTGATCACCATCACGGCCATCGTCGGCCTGGCGGTGCGCGGCCTGAACATGGGCATCGAGTTCCAGGGCGGTGCCGTCTTCACGACGCCCACCAAGATGAGCGCCTCGGTGGCCCAGGCGGAGCGTTACGCCAAGGACGCCTCCGGCCACGAGGCGATCGTGCAGAAGCTGGGCAACGGCAGCCTGCGGATCCAGATCGCCGGCATCGAGACGGACCAGTCCGACAGGATCAAGCAGGAGCTGGCCAAGGACCTGGGGCTCAACCCCGAGAAGCTCAACGCCGACCTGGTCGGCCCGAGCTGGGGCGAGCAGATCGCCAACAAGGCCTGGGAGGGCCTGGCCATCTTCATGGTCCTCGTGGTGATCTACCTGGCGATCGCGTTCGAATGGCGCATGGCCATCGCGGCGCTGGTCGCGCTGATCCACGACATCACCATCACCACCGGCATCTACGCCCTGGTGGGCTTCGAGGTCACGCCCGGTACGGTCATCGGTCTGCTGACCATCCTCGGTTACTCGCTCTACGACACGGTCGTCGTCTTCGACAGTCTCAAGGAGCAGACGAAGGACATCACCAAGCAGACCCGCTTCACCTACAGCGACATCGCCAACCGGTCGATCAACGGCACGCTGGTCCGCTCGATCAACACCACGGTCGTCGCCCTGCTGCCGGTCGCCGGTCTGCTGTTCATCGGTGGTGGCTTCCTCGGGGCCGGCACGCTGAACGACATCTCGCTGTCGCTGTTCGTCGGCCTCGCGGCCGGTGCGTACTCCTCGATCTTCATCGCCACGCCGCTCGTCGCCGACCTCAAGGAGCGCGAGCCGGCGATGAAGGCCCTCACCAAGCGGGTGCTCGCCAAGCGCGCCCAGGCGGAGGCGGACCCCGCCGACGGCGACGCCGACGACTCGGACGACGCGGCTCCCGCCGTCGTGGGCCCGCGCAACCAGCCCGCGTCCCGTACCCGGGGCCGCGGCCGACCCTCGGGGAAGCGCCGATGACCGGCATCCAGGACCTGCTGCTCAGCCGGATCCGCGACGTCGCGGACTACCCGGAGCCGGGCGTGATGTTCAAGGACATCACCCCGCTCCTGGCGGATCCCGCCGCGTTCACGGCCCTGACCGACACGCTGGCCGAGATCGCCGCGAACACCGGCGCGACCAAGGTCGTCGGCCTGGAGGCCCGCGGCTTTATCCTGGGCGCCCCGGTCGCGGTCCGCGCCGGCCTCGGGTTCATCCCGGTCCGCAAGGCGGGCAAGCTGCCCGGCGCGACCCTGCGGCAGGCCTACGAGCTGGAGTACGGCTCGGCCGAGATCGAGGTGCACGCCGAGGACCTGGCCGCCGGCGACCGCGTCCTGATCGTGGACGACGTCCTTGCCACCGGCGGCACCGCGGAGGCGGCCGTACAGCTCATCCAGCGCGCCGGCGCCGAGGTCTGCGGTGTGGCGGTCCTGATGGAGCTGGGCTTCCTGCGCGGCCGCGCCCGACTGGAGCCGGCCCTGGCCGGAGCGCCGGTGGAAGCCCTGCTCCAGGTCTGACACCCACGCCGGCCACGTCACTCACGGCACGCACGACCGACGGCCGCCCCGGGCTCACCGGGGCGGCCGTCGGTCGTTCCCGGGCTCGGCGGCCCCCGAGGACGGGTGCCGCGCGCCCGCGGGATCCCCGAGGACACCTGCCGGAATCCCACGGGAGGCTTTGGTGTTTGGTGGGTACACGGTCCTCACATCCGCCGGAGGCGTCCGCCTGAAGGCGATGACCAGGCGCAGGCTCGCTACCATGGGATCTCCGGAGCCTGACCGGGGGACCCGGATCGCGCACGAGGAGTCCTCTTGCCAGACGAGGCCCAGCCACTGACCGCCGCCAAGCCCGAGCCCGCCTCGGCGCCCGGGGCCAAGCCCGCACCGAACGCGTCGCACGCGAAGAACGCGAAGAACGACGCTCGCGGGGCGGTCGAGCACGCCCAGGCCGCGCCCGTCGAGAAGAGCCCCGAGGCGTCCCGCCCCAAACCGTCCCCCGACCCCGCCCGGCCGGGCGGATCGTCGCCCGAGCGCCCGGCGCAGCCGCCGGTGGTGCGCCAGCCCGCCGCCCCGTCGGCCCGCAGCGGCTCCTCCAACCGTGTGCGCGCCCGTCTCGCCCGTCTCGGCGTGCAGCGCGCGAACCCGTACAACCCCGTCCTGGAGCCGTTGCTGCGGATAGTCCGCAGCAACGACCCCAAGATCGAGAACGCCACGCTGCGCCAGATCGAGCGGGCCTACCAGGTCGCCGAGCGCTGGCATCGCGGCCAGAAGCGCAAGAGCGGCGACCCGTACATCACCCACCCGCTCGCCGTCACCACCATCCTCGCCGAGCTGGGCATGGACCCGGCCACCCTGATGGCGGGGCTGCTGCACGACACCGTCGAGGACACCGAGTACGGCCTGGACGACCTGCGCCGGGACTTCGGCGACGTCGTCGCCCTGCTCGTGGACGGCGTCACCAAGCTCGACAAGGTCAAGTTCGGCGAGGCCGCGCAGGCCGAGACCGTGCGCAAGATGGTCGTCGCCATGGCCAAGGACCCCCGCGTCCTGGTCATCAAGCTCGCCGACCGCCTGCACAACATGCGCACCATGCGCTATCTCAAGCGCGAGAAGCAGGAGAAGAAGGCGCGCGAGACGCTGGAGATCTACGCTCCGCTCGCCCACCGCCTCGGCATGAACACCATCAAGTGGGAACTGGAGGACCTCGCCTTCGCGATCCTCTACCCCAAGATGTACGACGAGATCGTACGGCTGGTGGCCGAACGGGCGCCCAAGCGCGACGAGTATCTGGCCATAGTGACCGACGAGGTCCAGGCCGACCTGCGGGCCGCCCGGATCAAGGCGACCGTCACCGGCCGCCCGAAGCACTACTACAGCGTCTACCAGAAGATGATCGTCCGCGGCCGTGACTTCGCGGAGATCTACGACCTGGTGGGCATCCGCGTCCTCGTCGACACGGTCCGCGACTGCTACGCCGCCCTCGGCACCGTGCATGCGCGATGGAACCCGGTCCCCGGCCGGTTCAAGGACTACATCGCGATGCCCAAGTTCAACATGTACCAGTCGCTGCACACGACGGTGATCGGCCCCAACGGCAAGCCGGTCGAGCTGCAGATCCGCACCTTCGACATGCACCGCCGCGCCGAGTACGGCATCGCCGCGCACTGGAAGTACAAGCAGGAGGCCGTCGCCGGTGCCTCCAAGGTGCGCTCCGACGCGCCCCGCAGCACCGGCAAGGACGACCACCTCAACGACATGGCGTGGCTGCGGCAGCTGCTGGACTGGCAGAAGGAGACGGAGGACCCGGGCGAGTTCCTGGAGTCCCTGCGCTTCGACCTGTCGCGCAACGAGGTCTTCGTCTTCACGCCGAAGGGCGACGTCATCGCCCTGCCGGCGGGCGCCACCCCGGTCGACTTCTCCTACGCCGTGCACACCGAGGTCGGCCACCGCACCATAGGAGCGCGGGTCAACGGCCGCCTCGTACCGCTCGAGTCGACCCTGGACAACGGCGACCTGGTCGAGGTCTTCACGTCCAAGGCGGCCGGTGCCGGGCCGTCACGCGACTGGCTCGGCTTCGTCAAGTCCCCCCGGGCGCGCAACAAGATCCGGGCCTGGTTCTCCAAGGAACGCCGGGACGAGGCGATCGAGCACGGCAAGGACGCCATCGTCCGGGCGATGCGCAAGCAGAACCTGCCGATCCAGCGCATCCTCACCGGCGACTCGCTGGTCACGCTGGCGCACGAGATGCGCTACTCGGACATCTCCGCGCTGTACGCGGCGATCGGCGAGGGGCATGTCTCCGCGCCGAACATCGTGCAGAAGCTCGTACAGGCCCTCGGCGGCGAGGAGGCCGCCACCGAGGAGATCGACGAGTCGGTGCCGCCGTCCCGCGGGCGCGGCCGCAAGCGGCGCTCCAACGCCGACCCCGGCGTGGTGGTCAAGGGCGTCGACGACGTCTGGGTCAAGCTGGCCCGCTGCTGCACGCCCGTGCCCGGCGACCCCATCATCGGTTTCGTCACGCGCGGCAGTGGCGTATCGGTTCACCGCAGCGACTGCGTCAACGTGGACTCGCTGTCCCGTGAACCGGAGCGCATCCTCGACGTCGAGTGGGCGCCCACCCAGTCCTCGGTCTTCCTCGTCGCCATACAGGTCGAGGCGCTGGACCGCTCCAGGCTGCTGTCGGACGTCACCCGCGTCCTGTCCGACCAGCACGTCAACATCCTCTCGGCGGCCGTCCAGACCTCCCGCGACCGGGTGGCCACCTCCCGGTTCACCTTCGAGATGGGCGACCCCAAGCACCTCGGCCACGTCCTGAAGGCCGTCCGGGGCGTCGAGGGCGTGTACGACGTCTACCGCGTCACCTCGGGCCGCAGCCGGTCCTAGGGCCTGTCGTCCCCGGGCGGTAAGCGGCACGCGAAAGGGCCCCGTACGTCGGTACGGGGCCCTTTCGCGCGGTCGGCGCGGGATGCGGCGGGATCAGCCGCCGAACTCCTGCAGGCCCTTGAGAGCCTGGTCCAGCAGTGCCCGGCGGCCCTCCAGCTCACGCTCCAGCTTGTCGGCCCGGGCGTTGTTGCCCTGGGCGCGCGCCTGCTCGATCTGAGCCGTCAGCTTGTCCACGGCGGCCTGAAGCTGGCCGGTCAGACCCTCGGCACGCGCGCGTGCCTCCGGGTTGGTGCGGCGCCACTCGGCTTCCTCGGCCTCCTGGAGCGCCCGCTCGACGGTGTGCATCCGGCCCTCGACCTTCGGGCGCGCGTCCCGCGGGACGTGTCCGATGGCCTCCCAGCGCTCGTTGATCGAGCGGAAGGCGGCCCGCGAGGCCTTCAGATCCGTGATCGGCAGGAGCTTCTCGGCCTCCTCGGCCAGCTCCTCCTTCAGCTTCAGGTTCTCCGTCTGCTCCGCGTCCCGCTCGGCGAAGACCGAGCTGCGGGCGGCGAAGAACACGTCCTGCGCGCCGCGGAAGCGGTTCCACAGGTCGTCCTCGTGCTCGCGCTGGGCGCGGCCCGCGGCCTTCCACTGCGCCATCAGGTCGCGGTAGCCGGCCGCCGTCGGGCCCCAGTCGGTCGAGCCGGACAGCGCCTCGGCCTCGGCGACCAGCCGCTCCTTGATCCGCCGGGCCTCCTCGCGCTGCGCGTCCAGCTGCGCGAAGTGGGCCTTGCGACGCTTGGAGAACGCCGACCGGGCATGCGAGAAGCGGTGCCACAGCTCGTCGTCGGACTTGCGGTCCAGACGCGGCAGCCCCTTCCAGGTGTCCACCAGCGCGCGCAGCCGCTCACCGGCGGCCCGCCACTGGTCGGACTGCGCCAGCTGCTCGGCCTCCGAGACCAGCGCCTCCTTGGACCTGCGAGCCTCGTCGGACTGCTTGGCCCGCTGCTGCTTGCGCTCCTCGCGGCGCGCCTCGACGGTCTCCACGAGCTTGTCCAGCCGCCCGCGCAGCGCGTCCAGGTCGCCGACCGCGTGATGCGCGTCGATCTGCTCACGCAGGTGGCCGACGGCGGCCTGGGCGTCCTTGGTCGACAGATCGGTGGTCTGCACGCGCTTTTCGAGGAGGCCGATCTCGACAACCAGGCCCTCGTACTTGCGTTCGAAGTAGGCAAGCGCCTCCTCAGGGGAGCCGGCCGCCCAGGAACCGACGACCTGCTCGCCGTCGGCCGTACGCACGTACACGGTCCCCGTCTCGTCGACGCGGCCCCACGGGTCGCTGCTCACAGCGCCTCCTCCACATGATGCCTGCGGCGGGCCTCAGCACCCCCGGGCATCGTCCACAGTTTCGTCACGGCCAACATAGGCGACCGGCGGGTTGCCTGTCCGCATCCAGCGCGACCGAAATTCCGCAGTTGGCAGTTGTCGGGTTTACGGCGGCGTCAGGACTTGGTGACGGTCGCCTTGTTGATCACCACGGTCGCGTTCGGAGCGGTGTTCTGCGAGGTCGGGTCGGCCGGCTGGGCACCGGCGGCCGCGATCTTCTGCAGCACCTTCATGCCCCCGGCGTCGATCGTGCCGAACGGGGTGTACTTCGGCGGCAGCGGGCTGTCCTTGTACACGAGGAAGAACTGGCTGCCGCCCGTGTGCTTCTGGCCCGTGTTGGCCATCGCCACCGTGCCCGCCGGGTACGAGTTGCCCTTCAGGCTCTTGTCCTTGAGATTCTCGTCCGGGATCGTGTAGCCGGGCCCGCCCATCCCGCTGCCCTGCGGGTCGCCGCACTGGAGCACGTAGATGTCCTGCGCGGTGAGACGGTGGCACTTCGTGTGGTCGAAGAAGCCCTTGCCGGCGAGGAAGTCGAACGAGTTCACCGTGTGCGGGGCCGCCGACGTCTTGAGCGCGATACCGATGTCACCGCACGTCGTCGCGAGCTTCATCGTGTACTTCGCCGACGTGTCGATGGTCATCGCCGGCTCCTTCTTCCAGCTCAGCTTCTTCACCGAGCCCGCCGCGGGCTTCGCGCACGGGTCCGGCGCCTTGCTGGGCGTCGCGCTGGGCGTGGTCTCGGCGCTCGCGTTGACCTTCTTGTCGTCGTTCTTGAGCACACCGGTCGCGTACAGCGCGACACTGCCGATCACGACCACGCCCAGTACCGACGCGATCACGGAGTTGCGCAGCCGGGCCTTGCGCCGCGCCTGGGTACGCCGCTGCTGCTGCCGCAAGAACTTCTCCCGGGCGAGCTGACGCCGCCGCTGCTCCTGGCTGACCACCGGGTTGTCTCCTCATGCGTGTCGTGTGTCGAGCGGTACGCGTGGCGTCCTGGGGAGCCGACCGCTGCGTGTAGCCCCGTACCGTATATGGGTTCGCTGAGTAAACGGCAGCGCCGGTAGGCTCTGACTGCGGCTGAAGCCGTCCCTAATCGACACAACGAAGGACGATCGTGCTCATTGCCGGGTTCCCCGCCGGGGCCTGGGGGACGAACTGTTATCTCGTCGCCCCCGCCGCCGGTGAGGAGTGCGTGATCATCGACCCCGGCCATCAGGCCGCCGAAGGCGTCGCGGAAACGCTGAGGAAGCATCGGCTCAAGCCCGTCGCCGTCGTCCTGACCCACGGCCACATCGACCACGTGGCCTCGGTCGTCCCCGTCTGCGGAGCGCACGACGTACCGGCCTGGATCCACCCCGACGACCGGTACATGATGAGCGACCCCGAGAAGGCGCTCGGCCGCTCCATCGGCATGCCGCTGATGGGAGAGCTGACCGTGGGGGAGCCGGACGACGTCAGGGAACTGACCGACGGCGCCTCGCTGGAGCTGGCCGGCCTCACCCTCTCCGTCGCGCACGCGCCGGGCCATACCAAGGGGTCGGTGACCTTCCGGATGCCCGAGAGGACCGACGTCCCGCCGGTCCTCTTCTCCGGGGATCTGCTGTTCGCCGGCTTCATCGGACGCACCGACCTGCCGGGGGGATCCATGGAGGACATGCTCGAGTCGCTGGGCCGCGTGTGCCTGCCGCTCGACGACTCCACCGTGGTGCTGTCCGGCCACGGCCCCCAGACGACCATCGGCCAGGAGCGCGCCACCAACCCCTATCTGCGGCAGGTGGCGGCCGGCCAGGGAGCCTTCGAGGTTCCCCGACGAGGAATGTGACGAGAGAGCTTCCGTGAGCACCTTCAAGGCCCCCAAGGGCACCTACGACCTGATCCCGCCGGACTCGGCCAAGTTCCTGGCGGTCCGCGAGGCGATCGCCGCCCCGCTGCGCAACTCCGGCTACGGCTACATCGAGACCCCCGGCTTCGAGAACGTCGAACTGTTCGCGCGCGGGGTCGGCGAGTCCACCGACATCGTGACCAAGGAGATGTACGTCTTCGAGACGAAGGGCGGCGACCGGCTCGCCCTGCGCCCGGAGACGACGGCTCCCGTGCTGCGCGCCGTCCTGGAGGCCAACCTCCACAAGGCGGGCAACCTGCCGGTGAAGGTCTGGTACTCGGGCTCGCAGTACCGCTACGAGCGCCCCCAGAAGGGCCGTTACCGCCACTTCTCCCAGGTCGGCGCGGAGGCGATCGGCACGGAGGACCCGGCGCTGGACGCCGAGCTGATCATCCTGGCCGACCAGGCGTACCGCTCGCTGGGCCTGCGCGACTTCCGCATCCTGCTCAACAGCCTGGGCGACAAGGAGTGCCGGCCGGTGTACCGGGCCGCACTCCAGGACTTCCTGCGCGGCCTGGACCTGGACGAGGACACCCTGCGCCGCGCCGAGATCAACCCGCTGCGCGTGCTCGACGACAAGCGCGAGTCCGTCCAGAAGCAGCTCACGGGCGCCCCGCTGCTGCGCGACTACCTGTGTGACGCCTGCAAGGCGTACCACGAGGAGGTCCGCGACCTGATCACGGCGGCGGGCGTGGCCTTCGAGGACGACCCGAAGCTGGTGCGCGGCCTGGACTACTACACCCGCACCACCTTCGAGTTCGTGCACGACGGCCTGGGCTCGCAGTCCGCCGTGGGCGGCGGCGGCCGCTACGACGGTCTGTCCGAGATGATCGGCGGCCCCTCGCTGCCGTCGGTCGGCTGGGCCCTGGGCGTCGACCGCACGGTGCTGGCCCTGGAGGCCGAGGGCATCGAACCGGCCGTCCCGGCCACGACCGGTGTCTTCGCCGTGCCACTCGGCGAGGAGGCCCGGCGTGTGCTGTTCGCCAAGGTCACCGAGTTGCGCAAGGTCGGCATCGCGGCGGACTTCGCCTACGGCGACAAGGGCCTGAAGGGCGCCATGAAGAACGCCAACCGCAGCGGCGCCCGCTACACGCTCGTCGCGGGCGAGCGGGACCTCGCCGAGGGCGTCGTCCAGCTCAAGGACATGGAGTCCGGCGAGCAGACGGCGATCGGCGTCAACGAGATCGTGGCGGAGCTGGAGTCCCGGCTCGGCTGACGACGAGGCACGGGGGAGGGCGCCGGAGCATCCGGCGCCCTCTTCCGCTCCGGGCGGCGGGATCGAGGCCGTCCACCGCGGGCACGCGCGCGTACCGCTTCGTTCGCGTGTGCTGTCATGAGAGTCGGGATCGGCCGGAATCGAGCGATCCGTGGCCCCCGCGCGTACCTCCTTACGTCCACCGAACGGTGGACGGACGGCTCCGTGCGGCACAATGGCCCCAGCCCGAAGATGGTCCAACTCTCAAGTGACGGAATCGGCGTGATGAGCAAGACGACAGTGAAAGACGTCTCCACGGAACCCGGTCCCGAGCGTTCCGCCGACGCCCCGCGCGCGGTGGGCGGCAGCCGTGCCTTCGCCCTGCTGCTGGTGATCACCGGTGCCGCCGGACTGCTGGCCGCCTGGGTCATCACGATCGACAAGTTCAAGCTGCTGGAAGCCAAGGTCGCGGGCACGACCTTCACGCCCGGGTGCAGTCTCAACCCGGTCGTCTCCTGCGGCAGCGTCATGGAGAGCAAGCAGGCCGCCGCCTTCGGTTTCCCGAACCCGATGCTCGGCCTGGTCTGCTACGGCATCGTGATCTGCGTCGGCATGAGCCTGCTGGCCCACGCCCGCTTCCCGCGCTGGTACTGGCTGACCTTCAACTTCGGCACGCTCTTCGGCGTCGGCTTCTGCACCTGGCTGCAGTTCCAGTCGCTGTACCGGATCAACGCGCTGTGCCTGTGGTGCTCGCTGGCCTGGGTCGCCACGATCGTCATGTTCTGGTACGTCACCTCGTTCAACGTCCGCAACGGCTTCCTGCCGGCCCCGCGCCCGCTGAAGTCCTTCTTCGGCGAGTTCACCTGGGTGCTGCCGGTCCTGCACGTCGGCGTCATCGGCATGCTGGTGCTGACCCGCTGGTGGGACTTCTGGACCAGCTGACGGCCCGGCGCCGATTGTCGGTGCCGTGTTCTAGGGTTTCAGCGTGGAACCCGATCTCTTCACCGCCGCGGCGGAAGAACGACAGGAGAAGGACCCGGCAGCGAGCCCTCTGGCGGTGCGGATGCGTCCGCGCACGCTCGACGAGGTCGTGGGGCAGCAGCATCTGCTCGGGCCCGGCTCCCCCCTGCGCCGCCTGGTCGCCGAGGGCGACGGAGGTCCCGCCGGACCGTCCTCTGTGATCCTCTGGGGACCGCCCGGCACCGGCAAGACCACCCTCGCGTACGTTGTCTCCAAGGCCACCGACAAGCGTTTCGTGGAGCTCTCCGCGATCACCGCGGGAGTCAAGGAGGTGCGCGCGGTCATCGACGGCGCCCGCCGCGCCGCCGGCGGCTTCGGCAAGGAGACCGTCCTCTTCCTCGACGAGATCCACCGCTTCAGCAAGGCCCAGCAGGACTCCCTGCTCCCGGCCGTGGAGAACCGCTGGGTCACCCTGATCGCGGCCACCACCGAGAACCCCTACTTCTCGGTGATCTCCCCCCTGCTCTCCCGTTCCCTGCTGCTCACCCTCGAACCGCTCACCGACGACGACGTCCGGGGCCTGCTGCGGCGGGCGCTGGGCGACGAGCGCGGCCTGCGCGGGGCCGTCGGCCTCCCCGAGGAGACCGAGGAGCACCTGCTGCGCATCGCCGGCGGTGACGCCCGGCGGGCCCTGACCGCCCTGGAGGCCGCCGCCGGGGCCGCGATGGACCAGGGCGAGACCGACATCACGCTGCGGACCCTGGAGCAGACCGTCGACCGGGCCGCGGTGAAGTACGACCGCGACGGCGACCAGCACTACGACGTCGCCAGCGCCCTCATCAAGTCCATCCGCGGCTCCGACGTCGACGCGGCCCTGCACTATCTGGCCCGCATGATCGAGGCCGGCGAGGACCCCCGGTTCATCGCCCGCCGGCTGATGATCTCCGCGAGCGAGGACATCGGGCTGGCCGATCCGGGCGCCCTGCCCCTCGCGGTCGCCGCCGCCCAGGCCGTCGCCATGATCGGCTTCCCCGAGGCCGCGCTCACCCTCGGCCACACCACCATCGCCCTCGCGCTCGCCCCCAAGTCCAACTCCGCGACCACCGCGATCGGCGCCGCGATGGAGGACGTGCGCAAGGGCCACGCCGGTCCGGTCCCGCCCCATCTGCGCGACGGCCACTACAAGGGCGCCGCCAAGCTCGGCCACGCCCAGGGGTACGTCTACCCGCACGACCTGGCCGAGGGCATCGCCGAGCAGCAGTACGCCCCGGACGCCCTCAAGGACCGCGAGTACTACACCCCGACCCGGCACGGCGCCGAGGCCCGATACGCCGACGCCGTCGAATGGACCCGGCAGCATCTCGGTCGCAAGCGCTCCTGAGCACCCTGTAGACTCCCTCGAAGTGCTGCGTCCCGTGTCCGGCTCCGGTCGGCGCCTCAGGCGGGACATCCAGCCGGATCTGTTGATCCAGGAGCGTCGCGCACCTTCGTAGGTGTCGCGGGCAGCCCACCACCACCCGCATTTCCGGGACCGGACGGTGGGCCGTTCGTGTGCTGCACGTATGTGCCCAGCCAAGGGAACGGCTGCCTGACAAGTCCTTCGCGGACCTGCCGGGATTTCCCGGCTGCGGATGCGACCTCCCGTAACCCTGAGGCAGCCGAAACGGAAAAGGAAAACAAGTGGCGAACCAGTCCCGCCCCAAGGTCAAGAAGTCGCGTGCCCTCGGCATCGCGCTGACCCCGAAGGCCGTCAAGTACTTCGAGGCCCGCCCCTACCCGCCGGGTGAGCACGGCCGCGGCCGCAAGCAGAACTCGGACTACAAGGTCCGTCTGCTGGAGAAGCAGCGTCTGCGCGCGCAGTACGACGTGTCCGAGCGTCAGCTCGTCCGCGCCTACGAGCGTGCCTCCAAGGTGCAGGGCAAGACCGGTGAGGCCCTGATCATCGAGCTCGAGCGCCGTCTCGACGCGCTGGTCCTGCGTTCGGGCATCGCCCGCACGATCTACCAGGCCCGCCAGATGGTCGTCCACGGCCACATCCAGGTCAACGGCCAGAAGGTCGACAAGCCGTCCTTCCGTGTCCGTCCGGACGACGTCGTGCAGGTCCGCGACCGCTCCAAGGACAAGACGCTCTTCCAGGTCTCCCGCGAGGGTGGCTTCGCCCCCGACGGCGAGACCCCCCGCTACCTCCAGGTGAACCTCCGCGCCCTGGCCTTCCGCCTGGACCGCGAGCCGAACCGCAAGGAGATCCCGGTGATCTGCGACGAGCAGCTCGTCGTCGAGTACTACGCCCGCTGATCCCAGCCCCGGCGCAGCACTTCAGCCCGCCGTCTCGCCGCTCGTACGGGTGGGCGAGGCGGCGGGTTCGCGTTTGCCGGCCTCCGCGGCGCCCCGCGGCACCCGGCCGCGCGGGGCGGGCAACGCGGCCAGCGGCCGCACACCCTCCCGCCCCAGCGCCCGCGCCACCGCCGCCGCCCGGTCCAGCAGCCCGCCCTCGCGCACACCCTCCTCGTAGCGCGCGTCGCCCAGCAGGCGCCGCGCGGCCGCCTCGCACTGCTCGTGCGGGGCGTTGTAGTACGCCGAGCCGAACAGCGGCAGCCCCACCGAGGGCCACAGCCGGCCGGCCGCGCCCTGCAGCACCGCGGCCTCGGCCGGATCGCCCTCCGTCACCGTCACCAGCGCCAGCAGCTCGATCGCCAGCACCGAGCCCAGCAGGTCGTGGAAGGCGTGCGCATCGCCCAGGCAGTCCCCGAGCAGCTCACGCGCCCGCCCCGTGGCGCCCTCCCGCCAGGCCGCGTACGCCAGGACATAGAGCGCGTACGACCTCGCCCACCGCTCCCCGTGGTCCTCGCAGACCCGGCGCACGTCCTCGCACAGCCGCACCGCGTCGGGCAGGTCCCCCTGGAAGGCCCGCGCCATCGCAAGCTCCACCTGGCCCATCAGCACGTTGCTGTTGAGTTCGCCGATCTCCCGATACCGCTCCAGCGCCGAGCGCAGCAGCGTCTCCGCGTCGGCGACGTCGTCCGTGACCAGGGCCAGACAGCCGGTGCGGTGCTCCGCGTACGCCACCGCCATCGCGTCGGCCGACCGCTCCGCCTGTGCACGGCACTCGCGCAGCGCCTTCAGCGCGGGCACGGTGTCGCCCTGCAGGATCGCCACATAGCCGAGCACCCACAGCGCCTTCAGCCGGGACCGCTCGTACGCCGACTCCAGCTCCGTGCTGCGCTCCAGCCAGCGCCGCCCCTCCGCCAGCCGCCCGCAGCCCACCCAGCAGAACCACAGCGAACCCGCCAGGTACTGGCCCAGGTGCGCCTCCTCCGGCTCGGTGAGACAGCACTCCAGCGCGGCCCGCAGATTCGGCAGCTCCACCTCGATCCGCACGGCCACCTCCCGCTGCCGCGGCGAGAACCAGTCCAGCTCGCACGAGATCGCCAGGCCCAGATACCAGTCGCGGTGCCGCCGGCGCAGCCGGCCCGCGTCCCCGGTCGCCTCCAGCCAGTCGGCGCCATAGGCGCGCACGGTGTCCAGCATCCGGTAGCGCGGGCCCGACGGGGTCTCCTCGCGGGCGAGGACCGACTGGGCGAGCAGCTCCGACAGGACGTCCAGCACCTCCTCGGCGGGCAACCCGTCCCCGCTGCACACGTACTCGGCCGCCTCCAGATCGAAGGTCTGCGCGAACACCGAGAGCCGCGCCCACAGCAGCCGCTCGGGGGGCGTGCACAGCTCATGGCTCCAGCCGATCGCCGTGCGCAGCGTCTGGTGCCGCGGGAGCGCGTCCCGCCCGCCGCCCGTCAGCAGCCGGAACCGGTCGTCGAGCCGCTGCAGCAACTGCGCGGGGGACAGGGCCCGCAGCCGCCCCGCCGCCAGCTCGAGCGCCAGCGGAATGCCCTCCAGTCGACGGCACAGCTCGCGCACCACGGGGCCGTCGGCCACCCGCAGCCCCTGGGTCAGGGCCCGGTCGGCGAACAGCGTCACCGCCTCGCCCTCCTCCAGCGGCGCCAGCGGGAGGACGCGCTCACCGGCCAGCCCCAGCGGACGCCGGCCGGCGGCCAGCACCCGCAGCTCCGGCAGCTTGCGCAGCAGCTCCGCCGTCAGCTCGGCACAGGCCTCCACCAGATGCTCGAACCCGTCCAGCACCAGCAGGACGCGACGGCCGGCCAGATGCTCCAGCAGCATCTCCCGGGGCAGCCGGGAGGTGTGGTCGGTCAGCCCCAGCGCCTCCAGGACCGCGTACTCCACGAACTGCGGGTCGCGCACCGCCGCAAGCTCCACCAGGCCCCACTCCGCGCGGCCCCCCGGCCCGCCGGACGCCCGGCGGGCCGCGGCGCGCGCGGCGAGGCGGGACTTGCCGACGCCGCCCACCCCCGTGACGGTCACCAGCCGGGAGCGGTCGAGCGCGGAAGCCAGCTCGGCGAGCTCGGCCGAGCGCCCGACGAAAGCGGTGAGTTCGAGGGACGGATCGGCGTCCGTCCGGGGGCCGGGGCTCTGAGGACCTCGCATGGGACACGGAGCGTACTGAAGTGTGTTCACTCCGTACAATCGCTTCCCACGACTCCGCGTCCGGCGGCCGACAATCCGGTACGGAGCCTCGGCCCCGGCGCGATAGGCTCGGGGCACTGCTTTTTCATGGTTCAGATGTTCAGAGCACGTTTCAGGGAGCGGGTGCGCACAGTGTCCGGTGGAGAGGTTGCCGGGATCCTGGTGGCCGTCTTCTGGGCGATCCTGGTCTCCTTCCTCGCCGTGGCACTGGCGAGGCTGGCCCAGACGCTCAAGGCGACCACCAAGCTCGTGGCGGAGGTGACCGATCAGGCGGTCCCGCTGCTCGCCGACGCCTCCGCGGCCGTACGCTCCGCGCAGACCCAGATCGACCGGGTCGACGCGATCGCCAGCGACGTCCAGGAGGTCACCTCCAACGCCTCCGCGCTGTCCACCACCGTCGCCTCCACGTTCGGCGGCCCGCTCGTCAAGGTCGCGGCCTTCGGCTACGGGGTGCGCCGGGCGTTGAGCCGCCGCGACGAGGACGTGCCGCCGAAGTCGCCCCGGCGTACGGTGATCGTGGGCCGCACGGTCCCCGCCGCGCGCCGCAGGCGAGCCACCCGCGGGAAGAGGGACTGAGACCGAGCGATGTTCCGCCGTACCTTCTGGTTCAGCACGGGCGTCGCCGCCGGTGTGTGGGCCACCACCAAGGTCAACCGCAAGATCAGGCAGCTGACCCCGGAGAGCCTGGCCGCCGGCGCGGCGAACAAGGCCCTGGAGACAGGCCAGCGATTGAGGGACCGCGCGGTCGGCTTCGCCCTCGACGTGCGCGACAACATGGCCAGGCGGGAGGCCGAGCTGGGCGAGGCGCTGGGCATCGAGGCCGACCCGGCTCTTCCCGCGCCCCGGCGATACGCCGCCATCGAGAACGACCGCAGCAACCCGAAGTACGTCGAGAACACGACGCACTCGTACAACCGGAATGAGGACCACTGATGGAGTCGGCTGAGATCCGCCGCCGCTGGCTGAGCTTCTACGAGGAGCGCGGGCACACCGTCGTGCCTTCGGCGTCGCTCATCGCGGACGATCCGACTCTGCTCCTCGTCCCCGCCGGCATGGTGCCCTTCAAGCCCTACTTCCTGGGCGAGGTCAAGCCGCCCTTCTCGCGCGCCACCAGCGTGCAGAAGTGCGTGCGCACACCCGACATCGAAGAGGTCGGCAAGACCACCCGGCACGGCACCTTCTTCCAGATGTGCGGCAACTTCTCCTTCGGCGACTACTTCAAGGAAGGCGCCATCAAGTACGCCTGGGAGCTGCTCACCACGCCCCAGGACAAGGGTGGTTACGGCCTGGACCCGGAGCGGCTCTGGATCACCGTCTACCAGGACGACGACGAGGCCGAGCGCATCTGGCACGAGGTCGTCGGGGTGCCGAAGGAGCGCATCCAGCGCCTCGGCATGAAGGACAACTACTGGTCCATGGGCGTCCCCGGCCCGTGCGGCCCCTGCTCCGAGATCAACTACGACCGCGGCCCCGAGTTCGGCGTCGAGGGCGGCCCCGCCGTCAACGACGAGCGGTACGTGGAGATCTGGAACCTCGTCTTCATGCAGTACGAGCGAGGCGAGGGCATCGGCAAGGACAACTTCGAGATCCTCGGCGAGCTGCCGAGCAAGAACATCGACACGGGCCTCGGCCTGGAGCGCCTCGCCATGATTCTGCAGGGCGTGCAGAACATGTACGAGATCGACACCTCCATGGCCGTCATCGAGAAGGCCACCGAGCTGACCGGTGTCGCCTACGGCGACGCCCAGCAGTCGGACGTCTCGCTGCGCGTGGTCACCGACCACATGCGCACCTCCGTGATGCTCATCGGCGACGGCGTCACCCCCGGCAACGAGGGCCGCGGTTACGTCCTGCGCCGCATCATGCGCCGCGCCATCCGCAACATGCGCCTGCTCGGCGCCACCGGCCCGGTCGTGCTCGACCTGGTCGACACCGTGATCCGGATGATGGGCCAGCAGTACCCCGAGCTGGTCACCGACCGCGAGCGCATCGAGAAGGTGGCCGTCGCCGAGGAGAACGCCTTCCTCAAGACGCTCAAGGCCGGCACCAACATCCTGGACACCGCCGTCACCGAGACCAGGCAGTCCGGCGGGACCGTCCTCTCCGGCGACAAGGCGTTCCTGCTCCACGACACCTGGGGCTTCCCGATCGACCTCACCCTGGAGATGGCCGCCGAGCAGGGCCTCTCCGTGGACGAGGAGGGCTTCCGCCGCCTGATGAAGGAGCAGCGGGAGCGGGCCAAGGCCGACGCCCAGGCCAAGAAGACCGGCCACGCCGACATGGGCGCCTACCGCGAGATCGCCGACTCCGCCGGTGCCACCGACTTCATCGGCTACACGGACACCGAGGGCGAGACCACCATCGTCGGCATCCTCGTCGACGGCGCCTCCTCCCCGGCCGCCAGCGAGGGCGACGAGGTCGAGATCGTCCTCGACCGCACCCCGTTCTACGCCGAGGGCGGTGGCCAGATCGGCGACACCGGCCGCATCAAGGTCGACACGGGCGCCGTCATCGAGGTCCGCGACACCCAGAAGCCGGTCCCGGGTGTGTACGTCCACAAGGGCGTGGTCCAGGTCGGCGAGGTCACCGTCGGTGCCAAGGCCCAGGCCTCCATCGACCACCGGCGCCGCAAGGCCATCGCCCGTGCCCACTCGGCCACCCACCTGACCCACCAGGCGCTGCGCGACGCCCTCGGCCCGACCGCCGCCCAGGCCGGTTCCGAGAACCAGCCCGGCCGCTTCCGCTTCGACTTCGGTTCCCCGTCCGCCGTCCCGACGGCCGTGATGACCGACGTCGAGCAGCGGATCAACGAGGTGCTCGGCCGCGACCTCGACGTGCGCGCCGAGGTCATGGGCATCGACGACGCCAAGAAGCAGGGCGCCATCGCCGAGTTCGGCGAGAAGTACGGCGAGCGGGTTCGCGTGGTGACCATCGGCGACTTCTCCAAGGAGCTGTGCGGCGGCACGCACGTGCACAACACCGCCCAGCTGGGCCTGGTGAAGCTGCTCGGCGAGTCGTCCATCGGCTCCGGTGTCCGCCGTATCGAGGCCCTGGTCGGTGTGGACGCCTACAACTTCCTCGCCCGTGAGCACACGGTCGTCGCCCAGCTCCAGGAGCTGATCAAGGGCCGTCCGGAGGAACTGCCGGAGAAGGTCTCCACGATGCTCGGCAAGCTGCGGGACGCCGAGAAGGAGATCGAGAAGTTCCGCGCCGAGAAGGTGCTGCAGGCCGCCGCCGGTCTCGCCGGGTCCGCCAAGGACGTCCGGGGTGTCGCGCTGGTCACCGGTCAGGTCCCCGACGGCACGACCGCCGACGACCTGCGCAAGCTGGTCCTCGACGTACGCGGCCGTATCCAGGGCGGCCGGCCCGCCGTGGTCGCCCTGTTCGCGGTCAGCAACGGCAAGCCGCTGACGGTCATCGCCACCAACGAGGCCGCCCGTGAACGCGGTCTCAAGGCCGGTGACCTGGTCCGTACCGCCGCCAAGGCCCTCGGCGGCGGCGGTGGCGGCAAGCCGGACGTCGCCCAGGGCGGCGGTCAGAACCCGGCCGCCGTCGGCGAGGCCGTCGAGGCCGTCGAGCGTCTCGTCACCGAGACCGCCAAGTAGGGGCGGGCCCACACCATGCGCAGAGGTCGCCGGCTCGCGATCGACGTCGGGGACGCCCGGATCGGGGTCGCCTCGTGCGACCCCGACGGGATCCTCGCCACACCGGTGGAGACGGTCCCGGGCCGGGACGTCCCCGCCGCCCACCGCCGGTTGCGTCAACTGGTGGCGGAGTATGAGCCGATCGAGGTCGTCGTCGGTCTCCCTCGCTCCCTCAAGGGGGGCGAGGGTCCGGCCGCGGTCAAGGTCCGCGCCTTCGCCCGGGAACTGGCCAGGGGCATCGCACCGGTGCCGGTCCGGCTGGTCGACGAGCGGATGACGACCGTCACGGCCAGTCAGGGGCTGCGGGCCTCGGGGGTGCGAGCCAAGAAGGGCCGCTCGGTCATCGACCAGGCGGCGGCCATCGTCATTCTTCAGCAGGCCCTGGAATCCGAACGGGTGTCAGGCAAGCCACCCGGTGAGGGCGTCGAAGTGGTCATCTGATCGCGATACGGTAACGTTCCGCGCGATGCGGCGGTGTTCGAACAGGCGCCGCACAGCAAGAGGCGGAACGGAAGCCGGCCCACCGGCCGCGCGACCGCGCGGCCTCGCGGCTCTAGGGGATCGATGACTGAGTATGGCCGGGGCCCAGGCTCCGAACCGTGGCATCCGCAGGACCCGTTGTACGGGGACGGCGGATGGGAAGGGCAGCAGGCGCACGCCGGCCAGTCTGCCTACGGCGGCCAGCCGCAGCAGCAGTACCCGCAGCAGCCGCAGCAGCCGCAGTACGGCGGCTGGAGCCAGGAGCAGCAGCCCGGCTACGACGGTCAGCACCAGCGGCAGTACTACGAGGGCCAGGGGGAACCCCCTTACGAGCAGCAGTTCGCCGGTCACGCCCAGCCGCTCCAGGAGGGCGAATGGGCCGCGGCCGGTGGCCACGGCCCGGTGCCCTACGCCGCCGATCCCGGTGACCCCTACAACCAGCAGCCCGTGGCCTATGGCGAGCAGCCGGACCGCTACGGCACCGAGGACGCCTATCCGCCACCGCAGCCGCCGGGCCGCAGGCGCCCCGATCCGGAACCGGAGCCGGAGCCCGCGGCCGACGAGGAGGACCACGCCTTCTTCGCGGGCGGCGGCGCCCCGGACGAGGAGGAGCACGAACTCCAGAGCCGGCGCGAGCGGCGGGGCGCGGGCCGCAAGCCCGTCAAGAAAAAGAAGGGGCGCACCGGCTGCGCCTGCATGGTGGTCGTCCTGGTGTTCGGCGGCGGCCTCGGCGGAGTCGGATATTTCGGGTACCAGTACTACCAAAATCGTTTCGGCGCGGCCCCGGACTACGCGGGCAGCGGCAACGGTCAGCAGGTCACCGTCACCATCAACAAGGGAGACGGTGGCTGGGCCATCGGCCAGAAACTGAAGGACGCCGGCGTCATCGAGAGCGCGGCCGCCTTCGTCTCGGCGCTCCAGGCCAACCCCGGCGGCAAGGCGCTCCAGGACGGTGTCTACACCCTGGAGAAACAGATGTCCGCCGCGAGCGCGGTGGAACTGATGCTCAGCCCCAAGAGCCGCAGCAACCTGATCATCGCCGAGGGCCTGCGCAACACGGCGGTCTACGGCCTGATCGACAAGCGTGTCGGTGTGGCGGCGGGTACCACGGCCCGCATCGCGAAGAAGGACTACAAGCACCTGGGCCTGCCCACCTGGGCGCTCGGTCACCCGAACCTCAAGGACCCGCTGGAAGGCTTCCTCTACCCCTCCAGCTACGCGGTCACCAAGGGGCAGAAGCCGGAAGCCGTCCTGCGGAGCATGGTCTCCCAGGCCACCGCCAAATACCGGGAACTGGACCTGGTGAAGAAGGCCGAGGCACTCGGCCTCGACGGTCCCTGGCAGCTGCTCACCGTGGCGAGCCTGGCGCAGGCCGAGGGCACGAGCCACGACGACTTCCGCAAGATGGCCGAGGTCGTCTACAACCGCCTGGAGGCCGACAACCCGCAGACCTACGGTCGGCTGGAGTTCGACTCGACGTACAACTACGTCAAGGACCAGAGCAAGATCGACCTGAGCATCGCCGAGCTGCGCAAGTACGACAACCCGTACAACACCTACTTCTCCAAGGGCCTGCCCCCGGGACCCATCGACAACCCCGGCGAGGAAGCCCTCCGGGGCGCGCTCGACCCGACGCACGACGGCTGGTACTACTTCATCTCGATGGACGGCAAGACCAGCAAGTTCACCAAGACGCTCGACGAGCACAACAAGCTGGTCGAAGAGTGGAACGCGTCGAGGAAAAAGAACTGATGACAGTGACCCGCCGGGCGGCCGTGCTCGGTTCGCCCATCGCCCACTCGCTCTCCCCGGTGCTGCACCGGGCCGCGTACGACGAACTCGGGCTCACCGACTGGTCCTACGACCGCCACGAGGTCGACGAGGCCGCACTGCCCGCCTTCTTCGACGGGCTGGGGCCCGAGTGGGCGGGGCTGTCCCTGACCATGCCGCTGAAGCGGGCGGTCATCCCGCTGCTGGACGAGATCAGCGACACGGCCGCCTCCGTCGACGCCGTCAACACGGTCGTCCTCACCGAGGACGGCCGCCGCCTCGGCGACAACACCGACATCCCCGGCATGGTGGCCGCGCTGCGCGAGCACGGCATCGACGAGGTCGGCTCCGCCGCCGTCCTCGGCGCCGGCGCGACCGCCTCCTCCGCCCTCGCCGCCCTGGCCCGGATCTGCACCGGGGAGGTCGTCGCCTACGTCCGCAGCGAGGCCCGCGCCGCCGAGATGCGCGCGTGGGGCGAGCGCCTCGACCTGGACGTGCGCACGGCCCCCTGGACGGACGCGGCCAAGGCCCTGCGCGCCCCGCTGGTGATCGCCACCACGCCGGCCGGTACGACCGACGCCCTCGCGGCCGCCGTCCCCGAGCGCCCGGCCACCCTCTTCGACGTGCTCTACGACCCCTGGCCCACCGCGCTGGCGGCCCGCTGGTCCATGTACGGCGGCGCCGTGGTCAGCGGCCTCGACCTGCTGGTCCACCAGGCGGTGCTCCAGGTCGAGCGGTTCACCGGCCGTTCCCCGGCCCCGCTGGCGGCCATGCGGCACGCCGGCGAGCAGGCGCTCGCCGCCCGCTGAGCCGCCGCCGGCGCGTCCGCCTGCTGGACCGGCGGCCGGACACCCGCCCCGGACGTGGGAGGATCGGAGGTGGCGTACCGGTCTCGCGCACCCGGTCACGCCGTCGCCGTACGCGAGGACACGCGTACACGGGGCAGTACCGGGCGCGAACACTGAGGAGCACCGTTGAGCAGGCTGCGTTGGCTGACCGCGGGGGAGTCCCACGGTCCGGCACTGGTCGCGACGCTGGAGGGCCTTCCCGCCGGCGTGCCGATCACCACGGAGATGGTGGCGGACCACCTGGCACGGCGGCGGCTCGGTTATGGCCGCGGTGCGCGGATGAAGTTCGAGCGGGACGAGGTCACCTTCCTGGGCGGTGTCCGGCACGGACTCACCCTCGGTTCCCCGGTCGCGGTCATGGTGGGCAACACCGAGTGGCCGAAGTGGGAGCAGGTCATGGCGGCCGACCCGATCGACCCCGAGGTGCTGGCCGACCTCGCGCGCAACGCGCCGCTGACCCGGCCGCGCCCCGGCCACGCCGACCTCGCGGGCATGCAGAAGTACGGATTCGACGAGGCCCGCCCGATCCTGGAGCGCGCCTCCGCCCGGGAAACCGCGGCCCGGGTGGCCCTCGGTGCCGTCGCGCGCTCCTACCTGAAGGAGACCGCCGGGATCGAGATCGTCTCCCATGTGGTGGAACTCGCCTCCGCCAAGGCGCCCTACGGGGTCTACCCGGTACCGGCCGACGTCGAGAAGCTGGACGCGGACCCGGTGCGCTGCCTGGACGCGGACGCCTCCGAGGCGATGGTCGCGGAGATCGACCAGGCCCACAAGGACGGTGACACGCTCGGCGGCGTGGTGGAGGTACTGGCCTACGGCGTCCCGGTCGGGCTGGGCTCGCACGTGCACTGGGACCGGCGTCTGGACGCCCGCCTGGCCGCCGCCCTGATGGGCATCCAGGCGATCAAGGGCGTGGAGGTCGGCGACGGCTTCGAGCTGGCCCGGGTGCCGGGCTCCAAGGCGCACGACGAGATCCTGACGACGCCCGACGGCATCAGGCGGGCCACCGGCCGTTCCGGCGGCACCGAGGGCGGTCTGACCACCGGCGAACTGCTGCGGGTGCGGGCCGCGATGAAGCCCATCGCCACCGTGCCGCGTGCCCTGCGGACGGTGGACGTCGCCACCGGCGAGGAGGCCCAGGCCCACCACCAGCGCTCCGACGTCTGTGCCGTCCCGGCGGCGGGCATCGTGGCGGAGGCCATGGTCGCGCTGGTCCTTGCGGACGCGGTCGCGGAGAAGTTCGGTGGCGACTCGGTCGCCGAGACCCACCGCAACGTCCGGTCCTACCTCGACAACCTGCGGATCCGGTGAGCGCCATGCCAGTGGTCGTGCTCGTCGGCCCGATGGGCGTCGGCAAGTCCACCGTCGGCCGGCTGCTGGCCGAGCGGCTGGAGACGGGCTACCGGGACACCGACGACGACATCGTCGCCGAGCAGGGTCGCACCATCGCCGACATCTTCGTGGACGACGGCGAGGGCGCCTTCCGGGACCTGGAGAAGCGGGCGGTGCGCACCGCGCTCGCCGAGCACGGGGGCGTCCTCGCGCTCGGCGGCGGGGCGGTCCTCGACGCGGACACCCGCGCGCTGCTCGCCGGGCACCGGGTGGTCTACCTCTCCATGGAGGTCGAGGAGGCGGTCCGGCGCACCGGCCTGAACACGGCCCGCCCGCTGCTGGCGGTCAATCCGCGCAAGCAGTGGCGCGAGCTGATGGAGGCCCGGCGGCACCTGTACGAGGAGGTCGCCGTCGCCGTCGTGCCCACCGACGGCCGCACCCCCGAAGAGGTCACCCAAGCAGCGCTGGACGCACTGGAGTTGAAGGAAGCATGAGCGAGGCAGTCACCCGGATCCAGGTCGCCGGCACCGCGGGCACCGACCCGTACGAGGTGCTCGTCGGCCGGCAGCTGCTGGGCGAGCTGGCCGGGCTGATCGGGCCACGGGCCAAGCGTGTCGCGGTGATCCACCCCGAGGCCCTCGCGGAGACCGGGGACGCGCTCCGCGCCGACCTGGCCGAGCAGGGCTTCGAGGCCGTCGCGATCCAGGTGCCGAACGCGGAGGAGGCCAAGACCGCCGAGGTCGCCGCCTACTGCTGGAAGGCGCTCGGGCAGTCCGGCTTCACCCGTACCGACGTCATCGTCGGCGTCGGTGGCGGAGCCAGCACGGACCTGGCCGGTTTCGTGGCCGCGACCTGGCTGCGCGGGGTCCGCTGGATCGCCGTCCCCACCACCGTGCTCGCCATGGTGGACGCGGCCGTCGGCGGCAAGACCGGCATCAACACCGCCGAGGGCAAGAACCTGGTGGGCGCCTTCCATCCGCCGGCCGGGGTGCTGTGCGACCTGGCGGCGCTGGACTCCCTCCCGGTCAACGACTACGTCTCCGGGCTCGCCGAGGTCATCAAGGCCGGTTTCATCGCCGACCCGGCGATCCTGGAGCTCATCGAGTCCGACCCCGAGGCGGCCCGCACCCCGGCGGGTCCGCACACGGCCGAGCTGATCGAGCGGTCGATCCGGGTGAAGGCCGAGGTCGTCTCCTCGGACCTGAAGGAGTCCGGGCTGCGGGAGATCCTCAACTACGGCCACACGCTGGGCCACGCCATCGAGAAGAACGAGCGATACAAGTGGCGGCACGGCGCGGCGGTCGCCGTGGGCATGCACTTCGCCGCCGAACTGGGCCGGCTGGCGGGCCGGTTGGACGACGCGACCGCCGACCGGCACCGGACGGTCCTGGAGGCCGTGGGCCTGCCCCTGCACTACCGCTACGACCAGTGGCCCAAGCTGCTGGAGGCGATGAAGGTCGACAAGAAGTCCCGCGGGGACCTGCTGCGCTTCATCGTGCTGGACGGCATCGGTAAGCCGACCGTCCTGGAGGGCCCCGACCCGGCGGTGCTGCTCGCCGCCTACGGCGAAGTGGGGCAGTAACTCCCGTATCACCGACGTACGTCCGGTTTTGCGCCCTCCGATTCGTCGCGCGGACCGGGCACTTCGGGCCGCCCCCGGTCGTTTCACCAAACGACGGCCGGGGACGGTACCGTTCGGTAGGAGCTGAGGCCGCCCCCGTCGGCGCCGACCGCCCGTCTGCCGCGACCGAGCCGTAGGGCGTGTCGGGGGCGACGCACCGCGATCGGGCCATCGGCCGCCACGGGTCCGTCGCCGCATGCCGTACACCGCGGCGCCCGGAGGCGAACGAGCAGAAGACGACGAGACGGAGTGGCAACGGATGCAGCACGCAGTGGGGTCGCCGCTGCCGCCGCCCCACCAGCCGGGGCAGGGGCCGGACACCGGCTGGGCGTCGGCCGGACACCACCCGGGCCCGCACCCGGGGGTCTCCCCGGGCCCCGCCCAGGTTCCGCCGCCACCGCCTCCCGGCTTCCCGGTGCCACCCGGACCGATGCCGCCCGTCGCGGTGCCGCCGGCGCCCCCGGCCGCCCCCGCCGGGCAGGCTCCCGCCGGACCCGCCCCGGCCCAGCCGGCCCCTGATACCACCGGTCACGTGCCGCTGCCACCCGGCGGCCCCGTCGGCGTCCCCATGGCGCCGCCCGCGGCGGCCGTCGTGCCCGACCCGACGGCCACCACCCTGGCGGTCCTGCTGATCGGCCCGGCGGGTGCGGGCAAGACCAGCGTCGCCAGGTACTGGGCCGAGCACCGGCGCGTGCCCACGGCCCACATCAGCCTCGACGACGTCCGCGAATGGGTCCGCTCGGGCTTCGCCGACCCCCAGACCGGCTGGAACGACAACTCCGAGGCCCAGTACCGCCTCGCCCGCCGCACCTGTGGCTTCGCCGCCCGCAACTTCCTGGCCAACGGCATCTCCTGCATCCTGGACGACGCCGTCTTCCCGGACCGCCCGGTCGTCGGTCTCGGCGGCTGGAAGCGGCACGTCGGCCCCGGTCTGCTTCCGGTCGTCCTGCTCCCGGGCCTGGACGTCGTCCTGGAGCGCAACGCCGAACGGAGCGGCAACCGCCGCCTCACCGACGAGGAGGTGGCCCGCATCCACGGCCGTATGGCCGGCTGGTACGGCTCGGGCCTCCCGATCGTCGACAACTCCCAGCTCGACGTCCCGGGCACGGCCCGGGTGCTGGACGAGGTCCTGGCGAGAGCGATAGCGAGCCCGCCGAGCTGGTGAGAACGGGGTCGGCTGGGCGGGCAGCGGCGTGCCGAACCGCGCGCGCCCCATGTCCGCCCCCGTCCAGGCCACCGCCGGGCCGTCTCCGGCGAACCCCACTCGGCCCTCGCCAACCGGCGCAAATCGCCCAGAACTCCTACGCTCATCTCATGTCAGAGGTGTACGCGAACCGCCGATCCCGGCTGAGGGACCACTTCAACGCGGCCGGTACTGCGGCAGCGCTCATCACCCGCCCCGCCAATGTGCGCTACCTCGCCGCCGCCGCCCCGCACGGCTCCGTGCTGCTCCTCGGCGGGCGCGAGGACCTCCTCGTCTGCGCCGGCCCGCCCGAGGACCGGCCCTACGACGGCCGGCCGGACGAGAACCTGCGGCTGCACATCCTGTCCGCGACCGACGGCGACCCCGCGGTCGTCGCGGCCGGCCTCGCCACGGCCCAGGGCGCCGACTCCCTGGCGGTGGAGGAGCACCATCTCACCGTGGCCCGCCACCGGGCCCTCGGCTCGGTCGAACCGCGGCTTCACCTCGCCGACCTGGACGCGGCCGTCGAACAGCTGCGGGTGGTCAAGGACGAGGAGGAGATCTCCTGTCTGCGCATCGGCGCGGAGATCGCCGACCAGGCCCTCGGCGAGCTGCTGGAGTCCATCCTGGTCGGCCGCACCGAACGGCACCTCGCGCTGGAGCTGGAGCGGCGCCTGGTCGACCACGGCGCCGACGGGCCCGCCTTCCCCACCTCGGTGGCCACCGGACCGCACTCCGGGCGCCGCGGCCACCGCCCCACCGACCGTCGGGTGGAGGAGGGCGACTTCCTCTCCGTGTGCCTGGGCGCCACCTACCGCGGCTACCGCTGCGAGATCGGCCGTACCTTCGTCATCGGCACCTCTCCGGCCGACTGGCAGATCGAGCTGTACGAGCTGGTCTTCGCGGCCCAGCGTGCCGGACGCGAGTCCCTGGCGCCCGGTGCCGCCTACCGTGACGTCGACCGCGCCGCACGCCAGGTCCTGGGCTCCGCAGGCTATGCGGAGGCCCTGCCGCCGCTCACCGGACACGGCGTCGGACTCGAAATCGTGGAGGACCCGCAGCTGGGACCCGCGGCCATGGGTAAACTGGACGCTTGCGTGCCGGTCACCGTCGAGCCGGGGGTTCACCTCCCAGGCCGGGGCGGCGTCCGGATCGATGACACGCTCGTCGTGCGCCCCGAGGCGGACGGCGGACCCGAGCTACTCACCATCACGACCAAGGAGCTGCTCGCGCTGTAGGAGTGCGTGCCCCCGGGGTCGTCCACGTCAGTCCAGGAGATTCCGCAACCGTGGCTTCCACGAACGACCTCAAGAACGGATTGGTGCTCAAGCTCGAAGGCGGCCAGCTCTGGTCCGTCGTCGAGTTCCAGCACGTCAAGCCCGGCAAGGGCCCGGCCTTCGTGCGCACCAAGCTGAAGAACGTGCTCTCCGGCAAGGTCGTCGACAAGACCTTCAACGCCGGTGTCAAGGTCGAGACGGCCACTGTCGACAAGCGCGACATGCAGTTCTCGTACATGGACGGCGAGTACTTCGTCTTCATGGACATGGAGACGTACGACCAGCTGATGGTCGACCGCAAGGCCGTCGGCGATGCCGCCAACTTCCTCATCGAGGGCTTCACGGCCACCGTGGCGCAGCACGAGGGAGAGGTGCTCTTCGTCGAGCTGCCGGCCGCCGTCGAGCTGGTCATCCAGGAGACCGAGCCGGGCGTCCAGGGCGACCGTTCCACCGGTGGCACCAAGCCCGCCACCCTGGAGACCGGCCACCAGATCCAGGTCCCGCTCTTCATCACCACCGGTGAGAAGATCAAGGTCGACACCCGTACGAGCGACTACCTCGGCCGGGTGAACAGCTAACCGTGGCTGCCCGCAACACGGCCCGCAAGCGCGCCTTCCAGATCCTCTTCGAAGGCGACCAGCGCGATGCCGACGTCCTGACGGTCCTCGCGGACTGGATCCGGCTCTCCCGGTCCGACACGCGGCAGCCTCCGGTCAGCGAGTACACGATGCAGCTGGTCGAGGGCTACGCGGAACACGCGCGGCGCATCGACGAGCTGATCGCCCAGTACGCGGTGGGCTGGACCCTCGACCGGATGCCGGTCGTGGACCGCAACGTCCTGCGGCTGGGTGCGTACGAGCTGATCTGGGTCGACGAGACCCCGGACGCCGTCGTCCTGGACGAGGCGGTTCAGCTGGCGAAGGAGTTCTCGACCGATGAGTCGCCCTCGTTCGTCAACGGCCTGCTCGGCCGGCTGAAGGAGCTCAAGCCGACGCTGCGTCGCGCTTAGCCGAAAGGGGCGCCGGGGGACCGGGGGCCGGACGACTCACGGGTCGCTCCGGCCGCCCACACGGTCCCACGGCGCCCCTTCACCATGGCCCCGCCCCCAGGCTCCGGGAGGGGGTCGGAACGGCCGTAGAACGCCGCCGGGGGGGGGGGGCCCCCCGGGGTGGGGCCCCCCCCGCGGGCCGGTTGTGGGGGCTCAGCCGGGGGGGTTGGCGGCGTCGGG
>NZ_JBITEB010000008.1:0-137146 GCF_044454765.1 Streptomyces sp. NPDC051452 | reverse complement strand
GCCCCCCCCCCCCCCCCGCCCCCGCCCCCCCCGGGGGGGGGGGCGCGCGCGGCCGCCCCCGGCGCGCGGGGGTGCGCCCCCCCGCGCCCCCCCCCCCCCCCCCCCCCGCCCCCACGTTTCTGCTGAATCAGCGGAAGGTTTAGGCGTCTTCGTGCGTGGCCACCGCGCGACGCGCGTCCGCGTCCAGGACGCCCCAGCTGATCAGCTGCTCGGTGAGCACCGAGGGGGACTGGTCGTAGATGACGGCGAGTGTGCGCAGGTCGTCCTGGCGGATCGACAGCACCTTGCCGTTGTAGTCACCGCGCTGGGACTGGATCGTCGCCGCGTAGCGCTGCAGGGGTCCCGCCTTCTCGGCCGGCACGGTGGCCAGCCGCTCGAGGTCCAGGACCAGCTTCGGCGGCGGCTCGGCGGCCCCGCCCGGCGTGGTGCCCGGCAGCAGTTCCTGCACGGGGACACCATAGAAATCGGCCAACTCTGCAAGGCGCTGCACGGTCACGGCACGGTCACCGCGCTCGTACGAACCGACCACCACGGCCTTCCAGCGCCCCTGGGACTTCTCCTCGACACCGTGGAGGGAAAGGCCCTGCTGGGTGCGGATGGCCCGGAGCTTGGCCCCGAGCTGTTTGGCGTATTCGCTGGACATATGGCTCCCCGGACACTGTGTCGACGCGGCCGGCTGTTTTCCCGCCGCGCGGCTGGTAACTCACTGTGAGGTTACGCAGCGTGACTCTCTTGCGTCAAGCCGAATGGTCCACACCGACGGATCGGTGGTAGTGCCGACGCATTGGGCCAGGGGGGTGATCGAAGGGCTCCCGGCGACCTGCTACCGTGGATGGCGCAAATCCGACGTCCTTTAAGGTCCGTCCCGTGAGGCGGAGAAGGAGGTCCGTTTCGTATGGACTCGCACGCGCACATCCCCGCCACCGATGCCAGGCCCGTTCTCGAGGGCCCCGACATCGCCCGGGTGCTGACCCGCATCGCCCACGAGATCGTCGAGCGCGCCAAGGGCGCCGACGATGTGGTCCTGCTCGGCATCCCCACCCGAGGCGTCTTCCTCGCCCAGCGGCTCGCCGCGAAGCTCGAGGAGATCACCGACCGCAAGGTCCCCGTCGGCTCGCTCGACATCACCATGTACCGCGACGACCTGCGCATGCACCCGCCGCGCGCGCTGGCCCGCACCGACATCCCCGGTGACGGCATCGACGGCCACCTGGTCGTCCTCGTCGACGACGTGCTCTTCTCCGGCCGCACCATCCGCGCCGCCCTCGACGCCCTGAACGACATCGGGCGCCCGCGCGCGGTGCAGCTCGCGGTCCTCGTCGACCGGGGCCACCGCGAACTGCCCATCCGCGCCGACTACGTCGGCAAGAACCTCCCCACGTCGCTGCGGGAGACGGTCAAGGTCCAGCTCGCCGAGGAGGACGGTCGCGACACCGTGCTGCTCGGCGCGAAGCCGACCGCCCAGTAGCAATTCCGGCGCGAGGCCGCTTCGGCGTGCCCACACGCGCACCGGTTTGCCCTGATCCTCCCGATTGAACTGCCTTACGGAGCCTGACAGATGCAGCGTCATCTCATCTCGGCCGCCGACCTCACCCGCGACGACGCCGTCCTGATCCTCGACACCGCCGAGGAGATGGCCCGGGTCGCCGACCGGCCGATCAAGAAACTGCCGACCCTGCGCGGCCGCACGATCGTCAACCTGTTCTTCGAGGACTCCACCCGCACCCGGATCTCCTTCGAGGCCGCCGAGAAGCGACTGTCCGCCGACGTCATCAACTTCTCCGCCAAGGGCTCCAGCGTCTCCAAGGGCGAGTCCCTGAAGGACACCGCCCAGACGCTGGAGGCCATGGGCGTCGACGCCGTGGTGATCCGGCACGGCGCCTCCGGAGCCCCCTACCGGCTGGCCAACTCCGGCTGGATCGACGCGGCCGTGATCAACGCGGGCGACGGCACCCACCAGCACCCCACCCAGGCCCTGCTGGACGCCTTCACCATGCGGCGCCGGCTGGTCGGCCGCGACGCCGGGCTCGGCCAGGACCTGTCCGGCAAGCGGATCACCATCGTCGGCGACGTCCTGCACAGCCGGGTCGCCCGCTCCAACGTCGACCTGCTGCACACCCTGGGCGCCGAGGTCACCCTGGTCGCCCCGCCCACCCTGGTGCCGGTCGGCGTCGGGAACTGGCCGTGCGAGGTGTCGTACGACCTCGACAGCACGCTGCCCAAGTCCGACGCGGTGATGATGCTCCGCGTCCAGCGCGAGCGCATGAACGACGCGTTCTTCCCGACCGAGCGCGAGTACTCGCGGCGCTACGGCCTCGACGGCGACCGCATGGCGAGGCTGCCCGAGCACGCCATCGTGATGCACCCCGGGCCGATGGTCCGCGGCATGGAGATCACCGCCGAGGTCGCCGACTCGGAGCGCTGCACCGTCGTCGAGCAGGTCGCCAACGGCGTCTCCATCCGGATGGCCGTTCTCTATCTGCTGCTCGGTGGAAACGAGCCCGCCGTCACCCACACCCGTACCGAGGAGAAGTAAGACCCATGAGCAAGATCCTGATCCGCGGTGCGAAGGTGCTGGGCGGCGAGCCGCAGGACGTGTTGATCGACGGCGAGACGATCGCCGAGGTCGGCCGGGGCCTGTCGGCCGACGGCGCCGAGGTCGTGGAGGCCGACGGCAAGGTGCTGCTGCCGGGCCTGGTCGACCTGCACACCCATCTGCGCGAGCCGGGCCGCGAGGACTCCGAGACGGTCCTGACCGGCACCCGCGCCGCCGCCTCCGGCGGCTACACCGCCGTGTTCGCCATGGCCAACACCTTCCCGGTCGCCGACACCGCCGGCGTCGTCGAGCAGGTCTGGCGGCTGGGCCTGGAACACGGCTACTGCGACGTCCAGCCCATCGGCGCCGTCACCGTGGGCCTGGAGGGCAAGAAGCTCGCCGAGCTGGGGGCCATGCACGAGTCCGCCGCCGGCGTCACCGTCTTCTCCGACGACGGCAAGTGCGTGGACGACGCCGTGATCATGCGCCGGGCCCTCGAGTACGTGAAGGCCTTCGGCGGCGTCGTCGCCCAGCACGCCCAGGAACCGCGCCTGACCGAGGGCGCCCAGATGAACGAGGGCGTCGTCTCCGCCGAGCTGGGCCTGGGCGGCTGGCCGGCCGTCGCCGAGGAGTCGGTCATCGCGCGGGACGTGCTGCTCGCCGAACACGTCGGCTCCCGGGTCCACATCTGCCACCTGTCGACCGCGGGCAGCGTCGAGATCGTCCGCTGGGCCAAGTCCCGCGGCATCCAGGTCACCGCCGAGGTCACCCCGCACCACCTGCTCCTGACCGACGAGCTGGTACGCACGTACAACCCCGTCTACAAGGTCAACCCGCCGCTGCGCACCGAACGCGACGTGCTGGCCCTGCGCGAGGCGCTCGCCGACGGCACGATCGACATCGTCGCCACCGACCACGCCCCGCACCCACACGAGGACAAGGACTGCGAGTGGGCCGCGGCCGCCATGGGCATGGTCGGCCTGGAGACCGCGTTGTCGGTGGTGCAGGAGACCATGGTCGAGACGGGTCTGCTGGACTGGGCCGGCGTCGCCGACCGGATGTCCCTCACACCCGCGCGCATCGGACAGGCCACCGGGCACGGCCGTCCCGTCTCGGCTGGTGAGCCCGCGAACCTCACCCTCGTCGACACGGCATACCGTGGCCAGGTGGACCCCGCGGGCTTCGCCTCGCGCAGCCGCAACACCCCCTACGCGGGGCGTGCGCTGCCGGGCCGTGTGACGCACACGTGGCTGCGGGGGAAGGCCACGCTCGTCGACGGGAAGCTCACGTGACACCTGTAATCCTGCTGGCCGAGGCCAAGAAGTCGGCCGAGGTCACCGACTGGGGGGCCCGCATCGGCTGGCTCGTCGGACTCGCGCTCTTCGTCGCGCTCGTCTACTGGCTGATGCGCGAGGGCTGGAAGTGGCGCGGCACGCTCCAGGGTGACCTGCCCGCGCTGCCCAGCGCGCCGGAGGAGAGCGGCCCGGCCAGACTGAGCATGAGCGGCCGCTACCACGGCTCCACCACCGCCGGGCAGTGGCTGGACCGCATCGTGGCCCACGGACTGGGCACCCGCAGCCGGGTCGAGCTGACCCTGACGGACCGAGGTCTAAAGGTCGAGCGCCCCGGAGCGAGCGACTTCTTCGTCCCCGTCGCCGCACTGCGCGAGGCCCGGCTCGACAAGGGCATCGCCGGCAAGGTCCTCACCGAGGGCGGACTGCTGGTGGTGACCTGGGCCCACGGCGACAAACTGATCGACTCCGGCTTCCGCTCCGACCGCGCGGCCGAGCACACCGAGTGGGTCGACACCCTGAACCAGATGATCAACGACACGGAAGGCGCACGATGACGACCTCCACCAGGGGAAGCTCCTCGCAGAGGAACAAGGCGCTTCCCGCCGTACTCGTCCTGGAGGACGGCCGCACCTTCCGCGGCCGCGCCTACGGGGCCGTGGGGGAGACCTTCGGCGAGGCCGTGTTCTCCACCGGTATGACCGGCTACCAGGAGACGCTGACCGACCCGTCCTACGACCGCCAGATCGTCGTCGCGACCGCCCCGCAGATCGGCAACACCGGGTGGAACGACGAGGACGACGAGTCCGGGCGCATCTGGGTCTCCGGCTATGTCGTGCGCGACCCCGCGCGCGTGCCGTCCAACTGGCGGGCCAAGCGCTCCCTGGACGACGAGCTGGAGCGGCAGGGCGTGGTCGGCATCAGCGGGGTCGACACCCGGGCGCTCACCCGCCACCTGCGCGAGCGCGGCTCCATGCGCGCCGGCGTCTTCTCCGGCGAGGCGGTCGCCTCCGACTCCGAGCTCCTCGCGCGCGTGCAGGCCCAGCCGCACATGAAGGGCGCGAGCCTGTACGAGGAGGTCGCGACGAAGGAGGCGTACGTCGTCCCCGCGGTCGGCGAGAAGCGCTTCACCGTCGCCGCCGTCGACCTCGGCATCAAGGGCATGACCCCGCACCGCATGGCCGAGCGCGGCATCGAGGTGCACGTGCTGCCCGCCACCGCCACGGCCGACGACGTCTACGCCGTCGCCCCGGACGGCGTGTTCTTCTCCAACGGCCCCGGCGACCCGGCGACCGCCGACGGCCCCGTGGCGCTGATGCGGGCCGTCCTGGAGCGCCGCACGCCGCTGTTCGGCATCTGCTTCGGCAACCAGATCCTCGGCCGCGCCCTCGGCTTCGGCACCTACAAGCTGAAGTACGGCCACCGCGGCATCAACCAGCCGGTCCAGGACCGTACGACCGGCAAGGTGGAGGTCACCGCGCACAACCACGGCTTCGCCGTGGACGCGCCGCTCGACCAGGTCAGCGAGACGGAGTTCGGCCGCGCCGAGGTCTCCCACGTCTGCCTGAACGACGACGTCGTGGAGGGGCTGCGGCTGCTGGACCAGCCGGCCTTCTCCGTCCAGTACCACCCCGAAGCGGCGGCCGGCCCGCACGACGCCGCCTATCTGTTCGACCGCTTCGTTTCCCTGATGGAGGGCCAGCGTGCCTAAGCGCACCGATATCCAGTCCGTCCTGGTCATCGGCTCCGGCCCGATCGTCATCGGCCAGGCCGCCGAGTTCGACTACTCCGGCACCCAGGCGTGCCGCATCCTGCGCGCCGAGGGGCTGCGGGTCGTCCTGGTCAACTCCAACCCGGCGACGATCATGACCGACCCGGAGATCGCCGACGCCACGTACGTCGAGCCGATCACCCCCGAGTTCGTCGAGAAGATCATCGCCAAGGAGCGTCCCGACGCCCTGCTGCCCACCCTGGGCGGCCAGACGGCCCTGAACACCGCCATCTCGCTGCACGACAACGGCGTCCTGGAGAAGTACGGCGTCGAGCTGATCGGCGCCAAGCCCGAGGCGATCCACAAGGGCGAGGACCGCGAGCTGTTCAAGGGCGTCGTGGAGGCCGTCCGCGCGAAGATCGGGCACGGCGAGTCCGCCCGCTCGGTCATCTGCCACTCCATGGACGACGTCATCCAGGGCGTCGAGACCCTCGGCGGCTACCCGGTCGTCGTCCGCCCGTCCTTCACCATGGGCGGCGCCGGCTCCGGTTTCGCGCACGACGAGGACGAGCTGCGCCGCATCGCCGGCCAGGGCCTCACCCTCTCGCCCACCACCGAGGTGCTCCTGGAGGAGTCCATTCTCGGCTGGAAGGAGTACGAGCTGGAGCTGATGCGCGACAAGCACGACAACGTCGTGGTCGTCTGCTCCATCGAGAACTTCGACCCCATGGGCGTGCACACCGGCGACTCGATCACCGTCGCCCCCGCGATGACGCTGACCGACCGCGAGTACCAGACCCTGCGGGACATCGGCATCGCCGTGATCCGCGAGGTCGGTGTCGACACCGGCGGCTGCAACATCCAGTTCGCGGTGAACCCCGAGGACGGCCGGGTGATCGTCATCGAGATGAACCCGCGCGTGTCCCGTTCCTCGGCGCTCGCGTCCAAGGCCACCGGCTTCCCGATCGCCAAGATCGCCGCCAAGCTGGCCGTCGGCTACACCCTGGACGAGATCCCCAACGACATCACGCGGGAGACCCCGGCCTCCTTCGAGCCCACGCTCGACTACGTGGTCGTCAAGGCCCCCCGCTTCGCCTTCGAGAAGTTCCCCCAGGCCGACTCCACGCTGACCACCACCATGAAGTCGGTCGGCGAGGCCATGGCCATCGGCCGCAACTTCACCGAGGCCTTCCAGAAGGCGCTGCGCTCGCTGGAGAAGAAGGGCAGCCAGTTCACCTTCGTCGGCGACACCGGCGGGGACAAGGACGCACTGCTCCGCGAGGCGGTACGGCCCACCGACGGCCGGATCAACACCGTCATGCAGGCCATCCGCGCGGGCGCCACGCCCGAGGAGGTCTTCGCGTACACGAAGATCGACCCGTGGTTCGTCGACCAGCTCTTCCTGATCAAGGAACTGGCGGACGAGCTGGCCGCGGCGCCCGAGCTGACCGCCGACCTGCTCGCCGAGGCCAAGCGGCACGGCTTCTCCGACCAGCAGATTGGCGAGATCCGCGGCCTGCGCGAGGACGTCGTCCGCGAGGTGCGGCACGCCCTCGGCATCCGCCCGGTCTACAAGACGGTCGACACCTGCGCCGCCGAGTTCGCCGCGAGGACGCCGTACTTCTACTCCTCCTACGACGAGGAGAGCGAGGTCGAGCCCCGCGAGAAGCCCGCGGTGATCATCCTGGGCTCCGGCCCGAACCGCATCGGCCAGGGCATCGAGTTCGACTACTCCTGCGTCCACGCCTCCTTCGCGCTGTCCGACGCCGGGTACGAGACCGTGATGGTCAACTGCAACCCGGAGACCGTCTCCACCGACTACGACACCTCCGACCGCCTGTACTTCGAGCCGCTGACGCTGGAAGACGTGCTGGAGATCGTCCACGCGGAGTCCCTCGCCGGCCCGATCGCCGGTGTGATCGTCCAGCTGGGCGGCCAGACCCCGCTCGGCCTGGCGCAGGCCCTGAAGGACAACGGCGTGCCGGTCGTCGGCACGCCCCCCGAGGCGATCCACGCCGCCGAGGACCGCGGTGCCTTCGGCCGGGTCCTCGCCGAGGCGGGCCTGCCGGCCCCGAAGCACGGCACGGCCACCACCTTCGACGAGGCCAAGGCCATCGCCGACGAGATCGGCTACCCGGTCCTCGTGCGGCCGTCGTACGTCCTGGGCGGCCGCGGCATGGAGATCGTCTACGACGAGACCCGCCTGGCCTCCTACATCGCCGAGTCGACCGAGATCAGCCCCTCCCGGCCGGTCCTCGTCGACCGCTTCCTGGACGACGCCATCGAGATCGACGTCGACGCGCTCTACGACGGCGAGGAGCTGTACCTCGGCGGTGTCATGGAGCACATCGAGGAGGCCGGCATCCACTCCGGCGACTCGGCGTGCGCCCTGCCCCCGATCACCCTCGGCGGCTTCGACATCAAGCGCCTGCGCGCCTCGACCGAGGCCATCGCCAAGGGCGTCGGCGTACGCGGCCTGATCAACATCCAGTTCGCGATGGCGGGCGACATCCTCTACGTCCTGGAGGCCAACCCGCGCGCCTCGCGCACGGTTCCCTTCACCTCGAAGGCGACCGCCGTGCCGCTGGCCAAGGCCGCCGCCCGGATCTCGCTCGGCGCGACCGTCGCCGAACTGCGCGCCGAGGGCCTGCTGCCGAAGAGCGGCGACGGCGGCGAGCTGCCGCTGGACGCGCCGATCTCCGTCAAGGAGGCCGTCATGCCCTGGTCGCGCTTCCGGGACATCCAGGGCCGCGGTGTCGACACCGTCCTCGGCCCGGAGATGCGCTCCACGGGCGAGGTCATGGGCATCGACTCCGTCTTCGGCACGGCGTACGCCAAGTCGCAGGCGGGCGCCTACGGCCCGCTGCCCACCAAGGGCCGCGCGTTCATCTCGGTCGCCAACCGCGACAAGCGCTCGATGATCTTCCCGGCGCGCGAGCTGGTCGCCCACGGCTTCGAACTGCTCGCCACCTCGGGAACCGCCGAGGTCCTCAAGCGCAACGGCATCAACGCCACCGTCGTGCGCAAGCAGTCCGAGGGCACCGGCCCGAACGGCGAGAAGACCATCGTCCAGCTCATCCACGACGGCGAGGTCGACCTCATCGTCAACACCCCGTACGGCACCGGTGGCCGCCTCGACGGCTACGACATCCGCACGGCGGCCGTGGCGCGGTCCGTGCCCTGCCTGACCACCGTCCAGGCGCTCGCCGCGGCGGTCCAGGGCATCGACGCCCTCCACCACGGTGACGTGGGCGTCCGCTCGCTCCAGGAACACGCGGAGCACCTGACCGCGGCCCGCGACTAGCAGCCCCGAGGGGGACACCGGAAACGGTGTCCCCCTCTTCATGAGGACACCATGTACAAGATCTTCTTCAATCTCCTCTTCAAGCGGATGGACCCCGAGAAGGCCCACTACCTGGCCTTCCGCTGGATCCGCCTCGCGGTGCGCGTCCCGGTGCTGCGCACGTTCGTCGCGGCCGCCCTCGCGCCCCGCTACAAGGAACTGCGCACGGAGGCCTTCGGGCTGCGCATGCACGGCCCCTTCGGGCTCGCCGCCGGCTTCGACAAGAACGCCGTCGCCATCGACGGCATGTCGATGCTGGGCTTCGACCACGTGGAGATCGGCACGGTCACCGGGGAGCCGCAGCCCGGCAACCCCAAGCGGCGGCTGTTCCGGCTCGTCGCGGACCGCGCGCTGATCAACCGCATGGGCTTCAACAACGACGGCTCGCTGACCGTGGCGGCCCGCCTCGCCACCCGTAAGCCGGTCTTCGCGACGGTCGTCGGCGTCAACATCGGCAAGACCAAGGTCGTCCCCGAGGCGGAGGCCGTCGGCGACTACGTGAAGTCGGCCGAGCGGCTGGCGCCGTACGCCGACTACCTCGTGGTCAACGTCTCCTCGCCGAACACGCCGGGTCTGCGCAACCTCCAGGCCACCGAGGCGCTGCGACCGCTGCTGAGCGCCGTGCGCGAGGCCGCCGACCGCATGGTCACCGGCCGGCGGGTCCCGCTGCTGGTGAAGATCGCCCCCGACCTCGCCGACGAGGACGTCGACGCCGTCGCCGACCTGGCCGTGGAGCTGGGCCTGGACGGCATCATCGCCACCAACACGACCATCGCGCGCGAGGGTCTGGGCCTGCGGTCGGATCCGGCGCTCGTGAAGGAGACCGGCGGGCTGTCCGGCGCGCCCCTCAAGGAGCGATCCCTGGCGGTCCTGCGCCGTCTGTACGCGCGCGTGGGCGACCGGATCACCCTGGTGGGCGTCGGCGGCGTCGAGACCGCCGAGGACGCCTGGGCGCGGATTCTGGCCGGTGCCACGCTGGTCCAGGGCTACAGCGCCTTCATCTACGAGGGGCCCTTGTGGTCCCGCGCGATCCACAAGGGCCTCGCCGCGCGCCTGCGCACCAGCCCCTACGCCACCCTCGCCGACGCGGTCGGCGCCGACGTGAGGAAGTCCGCATGACTGTTCCGGAGCCCTTCGGCGCCCGGCTGCGCCGGGCCATGGACGAACGCGGCCCGCTGTGCGTCGGCATCGACCCGCACGCCTCCCTGCTCGCCGAGTGGGGCCTGAACGACGACGTCGCGGGCCTGGAGCGGTTCAGCCGCACGATCGTCGAGGCGGTGGCCGACCGGGTCGCCGTCATGAAGCCGCAGAGCGCCTTCTTCGAGCGGTTCGGCTCGCGCGGCGTCGCCGTTCTGGAGAAGGCGGTCCAGGAGGCGCGGGCGGCCGGCACGCTGGTCGTGATGGACGCCAAGCGCGGCGACATCGGTTCGACCATGGCCGGGTACGCCGAGGCCTACCTGCACAAGGACGCCCCGCTGTTCTCCGACGCGCTCACCGTCTCGCCCTACCTCGGCTACGGCTCGCTCAGCCCGGCCGTCGCGCTCGCCCGGGAGAACGGCGCCGGACTCTTCGTGCTGGCCCTGACCTCCAACCCGGAGGGGCCGGAGGTGCAGCACGCGGTCCGCGCCGACGGCCGCGACGTGGGCGCGACCATGCTGGCCCACCTGGCCGCCGAGAACGCGGGGGAGGAGCCGCTGGGCTCCTTCGGGGCGGTCGTCGGGGCCACGGTGGGCGATCTGTCGTCCTACGACCTCGACATCAACGGCCCGCTCCTCGCGCCCGGCGTCGGCGCCCAGGGAGCGACGGCGGCCGATCTTCCCGGGGTCTTCGGATCGGCGGTGCGCAACGTGGTGCCCAACGTCAGCCGGGGTGTTCTGCGTCACGGTCCCGACCTCGGGGCGCTGCGGACGGCCACCGAGCGCTTCGCCGGGGAGATCCGGGCCGCCGTCGGCGCCGTCTGACTCCTCCGTCGAGTGCCCGGCCGGGGGTCGCCGGGGCGACCGGAGCGTGAATACATCCTCAAATCCAGGGCATTATGTCTGAAATGTCTGGCCTGACGGAGGCTGACCAGGACTTTTCCGCTGTTCTCGCTGACTCTGGCGGACTTGCCCGCTAGTCTCCGAGCAGTGGGGGCACCTCCCACGCCCTTCAGGCAGTGGGGGAGAACGGGCAGCGTGTTGCTCGTAGCTCCCCAGGTGTGGGGCGACTAGGTTCCTCACCGGTCCGTATCCGACAGTTCGACATCCGAGGTGACGTAGGCGTGGCTCTTCCGCCCCTTACCCCTGAACAGCGCGCAGCCGCGCTCGAAAAGGCCGCCGCGGCTCGCCGGGAGCGGGCCGAGGTCAAGAATCGACTCAAGCACTCCGGCGCCTCTCTGCACGAGGTCATCAAGCAGGGCCAGGAGAACGACGTCATCGGAAAGATGAAGGTCTCCGCACTGCTCGAGTCGCTGCCCGGCGTGGGCAAGGTCCGCGCCAAGCAGATCATGGAGCGTCTGGGCATCTCCGAGAGCCGCCGGGTGCGCGGTCTCGGTTCCAACCAGATCGCGTCCCTGGAGCGTGAGTTCGGCAGCACCGGATCCTGAGTCCGGGCCCTGCCGGACCGGGAGTCCCGGGCACCCCGGGATTGCTGGAATAATCGCTGCATGGCAGTAACACTCCGGGGGACGACCCCCGAGCCCCCGGACGCACGTCCGCGGCTGACCGTGCTCTCCGGCCCCTCCGGGGTCGGCAAGAGCACGGTCGTCGCTCATATGCGCAAGGAACACCCCGAGGTCTGGCTCTCGGTGTCGGCGACGACCCGCAGGCCGCGCCCCGGCGAACAACACGGAGTCCACTACTTCTTCGTCACCGACGAGGAGATGGACAAGCTGATCGCCAACGGCGAGCTGCTGGAGTGGGCCGAGTTCGCCGGCAACCGCTACGGCACGCCCCGCGCGGCCGTACTGGAGCGGCTGGAGAACGGCGAGCCCGTCCTGCTGGAGATCGATCTCCAGGGGGCGCGCCAGGTACGCGAGTCGATGTCCGACGCCCAGCTGGTGTTCCTGGCCCCGCCCTCCTGGGAGGAGCTGGTGCGCAGGCTCACCGGGCGGGGCACCGAGTCGCCCGAGGTCATCGAGCGCCGCCTGCAGGCGGCCAGGACCGAGCTGGCGGCCGAGCCGGAGTTCGACGAGACCCTGGTCAACACCTCCGTCGAGGACGTGGCCCGTGAGCTGCTAGCCTTGATGAACGTTGTGTGACTGATTTCTTTCCCATCCATCGGAAGGTAGAGCGTGTCCTCTTCCATCACCGCGCCCGAGGGCATCATCAACCCGCCGATCGACGAGCTCCTCGAGGCCACCGACTCGAAGTACAGCCTCGTCATCTACGCGGCCAAGCGGGCCCGCCAGATCAACGCGTACTACTCGCAGCTCGGCGAGGGTCTCCTCGAGTACGTCGGTCCCCTCGTCGACACCCATGTCCACGAGAAGCCGCTCTCGATCGCCCTGCGCGAGATCAACGCCGGTCTGCTGACCTCCGAGGCCATCGAGGGCCCGGCTCAGTAGTACCCGCGGCAGTACGCGCATCTGCGGTAGTACGTCGGTAGTACGTTCAGATCGCAGCCGTTTTATCCACAGGCCCGGCAGTCACGCTGCCGGGCCTGTGGTGTGTGATGGTCTCGTACGAGGCCTCGTACGGTGCCTAGCCGGGGAGAGATGGCGAAAGAGATGGCGGACAAGCCGAGGGTCGTTCTGGGCGTCAGCGGCGGCATCGCCGCCTACAAGGCCTGCGAGCTGCTGAGAAGGTTCACCGAGTCGGGCCACGACGTCCGCGTGGTGCCGACCGCCTCCGCGCTGCACTTCGTCGGCGCCGCCACCTGGTCCGCCCTGTCCGGCAACCCCGTCTCGACCGAGGTCTGGGACGACGTCCACCAGGTTCCGCACGTCCGCATCGGCCAGCACGCCGACCTCGTCGTGGTGGCCCCGGCGACGGCCGACATGCTCGCCAAGGCCGCCCACGGCCTCGCCGACGACCTGCTGACCAACACCCTCCTGACCGCTCGCTGTCCGGTCGTCTTCGCGCCCGCCATGCACACCGAGATGTGGGAGCACCCCGCCACCCAGGAGAACGTGGCCACGCTGCGCCGGCGCGGCGCCGTGGTCGTCGAGCCCGCCGTCGGCCGTCTCACCGGCGTGGACACCGGCAAGGGCCGGCTGCCCGACCCGGGGGAGATCTTCGAGGTCTGCCGCCGGGTGCTGGCCCGGGGCGTCACCGAACCCGATCTGCGGGGCCGCCATGTCGTCGTCTCGGCGGGCGGCACGCGCGAGCCCCTGGACCCGGTCCGCTTCCTCGGCAACCGCTCCTCCGGCAAGCAGGGCTACGCCCTCGCCCGCACCGCCGCCGCCCGTGGCGCCCGTGTGACGTTGGTCGCGGCCAACACCGGCCTGCCCGACCCGGCCGGCGTGGACGTCGTCGCCGTGGGCACGGCCGTCCAGCTGCGCGAGGCCGTCCTGAAGGCCGCGGCGGACGCCGACGCGGTGGTCATGGCGGCCGCCGTGGCCGACTTCCGCCCCGCGGCCTACGCGACCGGGAAGATCAAGAAGAAGGACGGTCACGAGCCCGATCCGATCGTCCTGGTGCGCAATCCCGACATCCTCGCGGAGATCTCGGCCGACCGCGCCCGCGCCGGCCAGGTGGTCGTCGGCTTCGCCGCCGAGACCGACGACGTCCTGGCCAACGGCCGCGCCAAGCTCGCCCGCAAGGGCTGCGACCTGCTCGTGGTCAACGAGGTGGGGGAGCGCAAGACGTTCGGCTCCGAGGAGAACGAGGCGGTCGTGCTGAGCGCCGACGGCAGCGACACGCCGGTGCCGCACGGACCCAAGGAAGCCCTCGCGGACACCGTCTGGGACCTCGTGGCGGCCCGTCTCGGCTGACGCGGACACCACGCGCGGATTCCGGTTCGGCCGTCCGGGGACGTTCCGGTTCGGCCGTCCGGGGCGTTTTGCCCCGGCCACCCGACAGCTCTTTTGCGCCGGACAATGGCGCGAGGCGGCTCTGGCCAAGGCCGCTCGGCATTGTGCAGAATGCCCGTGCCGCAGGTCACAGCGCTCCCGAGAGGCGAGACGGTGCCCCATCGGCCGAGTGCGACCGATAAACTGTTCACGGTCGACCGGGCGCAGCCCTCACGTCGACCGCAAATGATCAGCCAGCAGCCGCTGCAACCACAGGGAGCGTTGTGTCCCGTCGCCTGTTCACCTCGGAGTCCGTGACCGAGGGTCACCCCGACAAGATCGCTGACCAGATCAGCGACACCATTCTGGACGCGCTCCTGCGCGAGGACCCGACCTCCCGGGTCGCCGTCGAGACGCTGATCACCACCGGCCTGGTGCACGTGGCCGGCGAGGTGACGACGAAGGCCTACGCGGACATCGCGACCCTCGTCCGCGGCAAGATCCTGGAGATCGGCTACGACTCCTCCAAGAAGGGCTTCGACGGCGCCTCCTGCGGTGTGTCGGTGTCCATCGGCGCGCAGTCCCCGGACATCGCGCAGGGCGTGGACGCGGCGTACGAGGCCCGGGTCGAGGGCGACGACGACGAGCTGGACAAGCAGGGCGCGGGCGACCAGGGCCTGATGTTCGGCTACGCGTCCGACGAGACGCCGACGCTGATGCCGCTGCCGATCTTCCTGGCGCACCGGCTGTCGAAGCGGCTGTCCGACGTCCGCAAGAACGGCACCATCCCCTACCTGCGCCCGGACGGCAAGACGCAGGTCACCATCGAGTACGACGGCGACAAGGCCGTCCGCCTGGACACGGTGGTCGTCTCCTCCCAGCACGCCTCCGACATCGACCTGGAGTCGCTGCTGGCGCCCGACATCCGCGAGTTCGTCGTGGAGCCGGAGCTGAAGGCGCTGCTGGACGAGGGCATCAAGCTGGAGACCGAGGGCTACCGCCTGCTGGTCAACCCGACCGGGCGGTTCGAGATCGGCGGCCCGATGGGTGACGCCGGTCTGACCGGCCGCAAGATCATCATCGACACCTACGGCGGCATGGCCCGCCACGGCGGCGGCGCGTTCTCCGGCAAGGACCCCTCCAAGGTCGACCGCTCGGCCGCCTACGCGATGCGCTGGGTCGCCAAGAACGTCGTGGCGGCGGGGCTTGCGGCCCGCTGCGAGGTGCAGGTGGCGTACGCGATCGGCAAGGCCGAGCCGGTCGGGCTGTTCGTGGAGACGTTCGGTACCCACAAGGTCGAGCCGGAGAAGATCGAGAAGGCCATCGACGAGGTCTTCGACCTCCGCCCGGCCGCGATCATCCGCGACCTGGACCTGCTGCGCCCGATCTACTCCCAGACCGCCGCCTACGGCCACTTCGGCCGCGAGCTGGCCGACTTCACCTGGGAGCGCACCGACCGCGTGGACGCCCTGCGCGCCGCCGTGGGCCTCTAGGCCCCCGCATATCCTGTCCGCCGAGGCCCGGCCCCCCTTCGAGGGGGGCCGGGCCTCGGCGTGCGCCCGGCCGCGAGGCGCCGGGTGTCAGTGGCGTTTGGTAAGAATGCAAGCGTGAGCAGCGAGAACGGAGTGGGGGACGGCGAGGCCGAGGGCGCGCCGCCGGAGCAGCTCGCGCTCATCCGGGAGAGCGTGCGCCGGGCGAAGACACCGCGGGCCAAGCCGCGGACCTGGCGGGGGGCCGCCCTCGCCCCGGAACTGCCCGTCGCGCGGGTACTGGTCGACAAGGGTGTGCTGCACCTCGACCGGTACTTCGACTACGCGGTGCCCGAGGAACTCGACGAGCAGGCGCGGCCCGGGGTGCGGGTGCGCGTGCGGTTCGGCGCGGGGCGAGGCCGGGTGCGCGACGGCCGCCGGGAGGGCGGCGGACTCATCGACGGCTTCCTCGTCGAGCGGCGGGCCGAGTCCGACTACTCCGGGCCGCTGGCCGCCCTGGCCCAGGTCGTCTCGCCCGAGCCGGTGCTGGGCGCCGAGCTGCTGGCCCTGGCCCGGGCCGTCGCCGACCGGTACGCGGGCAGTCTCGCCGACGTCCTCCAGCTCGCCGTGCCGCCGCGCAACGCCCGGGCCGAGCAGCGCCCGTCCCCCCCGCCCCTGCCGCCCCCGCCGGCACCGGAACCGGGCTCCTGGGCGCGGTACGGACAGGGGGGCGCCTTCCTCGACGCGCTGGCCTCCGGGGGAGCCCCCAGGGCCGTGTGGAACGCGCTGCCGGGGCCGCTGTGGAGCGAGGAGGTGGCCCGCGCCGTCGCCGCCACCCTCGCCTCGGGACGCGGTGCCCTCGTCGTCGTACCCGACGGCAGGGCCGCCGCGCGGGTGGACGCCGCGCTCACCGCCCTGCTCGGCGAGGGCCGGCACGCGACGCTCACCGCCGACGCCGGCCCCGAGAAGCGGTACGCGCAGTGGCTCGCGGTCCGCCGGGGCTCCGTCCGGGCCGTCGTCGGGACGCGCGCGGCCATGTTCGCTCCGGTGCAAGACCTCGGGCTCGTCGCCGTCTGGGACGACGGCGACGACAGCCACAGCGAACAGCACGCCCCGCAGCCGCACACGCGGGAGGTGCTGCTGCTGCGGGCCGCGCTGGACAAGTGCGCCTTCCTGCTCGGCGGGTTCGCCTGCACCGTGGAGGCCGCCCAGCTCGTGGAGAGCGGCTGGGCCCGGCCCTTGGTCGCGAGCCGGGACCACGTGCGGCGGGCCGCGCCCCTGGTGCGCACGGTGGGGGACCAGGACCTCGCGCGCGACGAGGCCGCCCGTGCCGCCCGGCTGCCCACCCTCGCCTGGCAGGCGGCCCGCGAGGGGCTGCGGCACGGCCCGGTGCTGGTGCAGGTGCCCCGCCGGGGCTACGCGCCCCGCATGGCCTGCGCCCAGTGCCGGGCGCCCGCCCGCTGCCGGCACTGTTCCGGGCCGCTCGAAGGGCAGGACGGGGGCGTTCTGCGGTGCGGGTGGTGCGGGCGGGAGGAGGGCGCCTGGCACTGCCCGGAGTGCGGCGGCTTCCGGTTGCGCGCCCAGGTCGTGGGCGCCCGGCGGACCGCCGAGGAACTGGGCCGGGCGTTTCCCGCCGTGCCGGTGCGCACCTCGGGGCGGGAGCACGTGCTGGACACCGTGCCGGACACGCCCGCGCTGGTGGTGAGCACCCCGGGCGCCGAGCCGGTCGCCGAGGGCGGCTACGCGGCGGCGCTGCTGCTGGACGGCTGGGCCATGTTGGTACGACCCGACCTGCGGGCCGGCGAGGACGCCCTGCGCCGGTGGATCGCCGCTGGTGCGCTCGTCCGGCCGCAGGAGCAGGGGGGGACGGTGGTCGTGGTGGCCGAACCGACCCTGCGTCCCGTGCAGGCGCTCGTCCGCTGGGACCCGGTCGGGCACGCGGTGCGGGAGCTGGCCGAGCGGGCCGAGCTGGGCTTTCCGCCGGTGTCCAGGATGGCGGCCGTCGCCGGGACGCCCACGGCCGTCGCCGGATTCCTGGCGGCCGTCGAACTTCCCGCGGACGCCGAGGTGTTGGGGCCGGTCCCGGTGGCGCCCACCCCGCCCGGCCGGCCGCGCAGGACCGGTGCGCCACCGCCCGGCGAACACTGGGAGCGGGCGCTCGTGCGGGTACCGCCGGGCAGCGGGGCCGCGCTGGCCGCCGCCCTGAAGAGCGCCCAGGCCGCGCGTATGGCGCGGGGGGGCGAGGAGGCGGTACGGGTGCGGATCGATCCACCGGACATCGGCTGACGCCCGCTGCCCGGGGCGCGCTCTGGTGGTCGCGGGCCCGGTGCGGGGGCCGCCGTCGCGCGTGGGCGGGCTCGCGCGGGAGGGCGTCCTGGGCCGTGTCGCGAAGTGGGGGGTGCCGTCGGAGGATCAGGCGAGGGGCGTATGGCCCGGCCCCGGACGCGTCGCCCTCCCGGAGGGCTCCAGGGAGTCGCCGGGAGGGGCGGACCGTCCCCTTCAGCCGTTGCGCGGACCGGGGAAGGCGGTCGGCCGGACGTCGTCGCGCAGGGTGGGGCTGCCCGCCGTCGGCTGGGTGGGCATGGAGCGGGCCGCGGGGACCGTCGGCACCGCGGGCAGGCCGGTGTTCACGCTGATCGTGCGGTTGACGGCGGGCTCCGTCGCCCGCTCCGACTCGGCGGCCGCCTGGGCCGCGGCGCGACGGGCGCCGTAACGGCGGTGCACCGCCTGCTTGGTGACGCCGAGCGCCGAACCCACCGCGTCCCACGAGAAGCCCAGTGAACGGTCGAAGTCCACGGCGGCCGTGACCAGCGTCTCGACGCTGTCCCGGAGTTCCTGGGCGAGCCGCACCGTCGGGGCGGGAGCGCGTCCGTAGACGACGAAGCCCGTGGACGGGCCGGAGCGGCGCGGACGGTAGACGTTGCCCAACTGGGCGGTGAGCGTGCGCAGTGCGTCCACCTGCCGCCGGACCCGCTCGATGTCCCGCACCAGCAAGTGCAGGCTGGCCCGGGCCTGGGCGTCGTGGGTTGCGTGGTCGGCCATGAACAAGCCTCTCGAACCGGCGTTGAAAGGAACTGGGCCGTGAGAACAGCCCGATGTGGTCAACTCTTTCTTGACCAACGCGTATCCGCTCCGCTGGTCACGGGGTGGGGGCGTACGGGCATATGCGTACGCCGCCCTCCGGTTCGCGCGCCGCCCCGGCCGCGGGAAGGGAGCGCCGAGGCGCGTACGCACGCGGGGTGTTCGCGGTCTGCGGCTTTCCGGTGGTGGTCATAGACTGGTGCGCTGCCCGTCCGACCCCCGCCCGAGAGGCCCGATCCCGCCCATGAAGCTCGTCTTCGCCGGCACCCCCGAGGTCGCCGTTCCCGCCCTGGACGCACTGATCGCCTCCGGGCGGCACGAGGTGGCCGCCGTCGTCACGCGGCCCGACGCGCCGGCCGGGCGTGGGCGCAGGCTGGTCGCGTCGCCCGTGGCCCAGCGGGCGCAGGAGGCCGGGATCGAGGTGCTCAAGCCGGCCAAGCCGCGCGATCCGGAGTTCCTGGAGCGGCTGCGGGAGATCGCGCCCGACTGCTGCCCCGTGGTGGCCTACGGCGCCCTGCTGCCCCGGGTCGCGCTGGACGTTCCGGCCCACGGCTGGGTCAACCTGCACTTCTCGCTGCTGCCCGCCTGGCGCGGCGCCGCGCCGGTGCAGCACTCCCTCATGGCGGGGGACGAGATCACCGGTGCCTCCACCTTCCTCATCGAGGAGGGGCTCGACTCCGGCCCGGTCTACGGGACCGTGACCGAGGAGATCCGGCCCACCGACACCAGCGGTGACCTGCTGACCCGGCTCGCCTTCGCCGGCGCCGGGCTGCTCGCTGCGACCATGGACGGCATAGAGGACGGCACCCTGAAGGCCGTGCCACAGCCGTCCGAGGGCATCACCCTCGCGCCGAAGATCACCGTCGAGGACGCCCAGGTCCAGTGGTCGGCGCCCGCGCTGCGGGTGGACCGGCTCGTGCGCGGCTGCACTCCGGCGCCCGGCGCCTGGACCGTCTTCCGGGGCGAGCGGCTCAAGCTGATCCAGGTCACGCCCGTGCCCGAGCGCACCGACCTCGCGCCGGGGCAGCTCGCGGTGGGCAAGAACAGTGTGCAGGTGGGCACCGGCTCGTACGCCGTCGAGCTGCTCTGGGTACAGGCCCAGGGCAAGAAGCCCATGCGTGCGGCGGACTGGGCGCGGGGCGTCCGCATCGGGGAGAACGAGACACTCGGCGGCTGAGCGGCAAGGCGCGTGCGGCGTCTGGCGTCCGGCGTCACGGTGGGTGTGACCGGGTGACGGGCTTGTCGCCGCCGACGGTGGCCAGTGACGCCGTGGCGCGGCAGCGGCCGTGGGCTCCCGGCGCGGCGGTGGCCTCCCGCCCGACGCGGACAGCGGACGTGGCCGCGGGCGGCGGGGCGGGCCTGCTCGGCGGTCGTCCGCTCGACCGGGCCTGCGCCCGACGCGGATAGCGGACGTGGCCGCGGGCGCGCGGGGCGGGCCCGCTCCCCGGTCGTCCGCCCGCCCCGGGGTTCGGCCGCTGTGGGCCGTGCGTCTCGGCTGGTGTCCGTCCACTCCGGGTTGCGCCGACCTCCGGGCCGGGGCGTGGCGGCGGTCCGGCCGGCGGGGTTCGGCTGCTGTGGGCCGTGCGTCTCGGCTGGTGTCCGTGCACTCCGGGTTGCGCCGACCTCCGGGCCGGGGCGTGGCGGCGGTCCGGCCGGCCGACGGGGGTTCGGTCGCTGTGGCCCGTGCGTCTCGGCCGGTGTCCGCCCACTCCGGGTTGCGCCGACCTCCGGGCCGGGCGTGGCGGCGGTCCAACCGGCCGGCGGGGGTTCGGTCGCCGACCGGGTACGGCGGCGCGTCCGCCGCACGAACCGCCAAGCCCCGCGCCCACGAACCGCCAAGCCCCGCGCCCGGCTGCCCTGCCGCCCGGCCCAACGGCCGCCGGGGAAACCCCCACTCGGACTCACACCAGCCACACCAGTCACACCGGCCGCACCGGGCCGACCCCCAGCCGTACCCCCTCACCCGCCCCCCGCGAAGCCCCTGTCGGCCGCCCGTGCGTTGTGCCGACGTAGGCTGGAGACCGCAGTCCCTTCTTCACATCCGGAGCACTTTTTTCGTGAGCGAGCAGCCCCGGCGGCCGAGCAAGCCCGCCAAGCCCTACCGCCGTCCTCAGAAGGACCCCGTCCGCTTCCTCGCCTTCGAGGCGCTGCGAGCGGTCGACGAGCGGGACGCGTACGCCAACCTCGTGTTGCCGCCGCTGCTCAGGAAGGCGCGCGAGAAGGGCGACTTCGACGCGCGGGACGCCGCTCTCGCCACCGAGCTGGTGTACGGCACCCTGCGCCGCCAGGGCACGTACGACGCCGTCATCGCCGCCTGTGTCGACCGGCCGCTGCGCGAGGTCGACCCGCCGGTGCTGGACGTGCTCAGCCTCGGTGTGCACCAGCTGCTGGGCACCCGGATCCCGACGCACGCCGCCGTCTCCGCCTCCGTCGAGCTGGCCCGGGTGGTGCTCGGGGACGGGCGGGCGAAGTTCGTCAACGCCGTGCTGCGCAAGGTCGCCCAGGACGATCTCCAGGGCTGGATCGAGAAGGTCGCGCCGCCCTACGACGAGGATCCCGAGGACCACCTCTCCGTCGTGCACTCGCACCCCCGCTGGATCGTCTCCGCGCTCTGGGACTCCCTGGGCGGCGGGCGCGCCGGTATCGAGGAGCTGCTGGAGGCCGACAACGAGCGGCCCGAGGTGACGCTCGTCGCGCGGCCCGGCCGGGCCACCGCCGAGGAGCTGCTGCGCGAGGAGTCCGCCGTGCCCGGACGCTGGTCGCCCTACGCGGTGCGGCTCGCCGAGGGCGGGGAGCCGGGGGCGGTCGAGGCCCTGCGCGAGGGGCGCGCGGGAGTGCAGGACGAGGGCAGCCAGCTGGTCGCGCTCGCGCTGGCGAACGCCCCGCTGGACGGGCCCGACGAGAAGTGGCTCGACGGCTGTGCGGGACCCGGCGGCAAGGCCGCGCTGCTGGCCGCCCTCGCCGCCCAACGTGGAGCCTTCCTGCTCGCCTCGGAGAAGCAGCCGCACCGGGCGGGTCTGGTGGCCAAGGCCCTGGCCGGCAACCCGGGGCCCTACCAGGTCGTCACCGGCGACGGCACGCGCCCGCCGTGGCGGCCCGGCTCCTTCGACCGGGTGCTGATGGACGTACCGTGCACCGGGCTCGGCGCGCTGCGCCGACGCCCCGAGGCCCGCTGGCGGCGACGCCCCGACGACCTGGACGACTTCGCGCCGCTCCAGCGCTCCCTGCTGCGCACGGCGCTCGACTCCGTGCGGGTCGGCGGGGTCGTCGGCTACGCGACCTGTTCCCCGCACCTGGCCGAGACCCGGGCGGTCGTCACCGACGTGCTCAAGCAGCGCCCGGACACCGAGCTGATCGACGCCCGTCCGCTGCTGCCCGGCGTCCCGGCGCTCGGCGAGGGCCCGGACGTCCAGCTGTGGCCGCATGTGCACGGCACCGACGCGATGTACCTCGCGCTGATCCGCCGCACCGGCTGACACGGTTCCCGGGAAACCCCCGTCCGTCCGGGCCGTCGGCGACGACGAGTCGCCCGGGAAGTGGGACAAAACGGCGCGCGCGGGGTCGTGTTGGCGCAGGGGCCGAGCCGGGCCCTCCGTCAAGCGACCCGGGTCTACGGCGGGCGGAAGCCGGATGTCGCAGGGCGGGGTACGCCCGGTGTCGTCCACAGGCAGTCGCATATGGTCGTACAAGTGCGATGAACCGTCTCGCCTGTGGACCAGCGCGAACATCAGTGCCCCGGACATGGCAGGCTTGGGGCATGGCCGTGCAGATCAACCCCAGCATCCTGTCCGCCGACTTCGCTCACCTCGCGGAGGAGGCCAAGGCGGTCCGAGGCGCCGACTGGCTCCATGTCGACGTCATGGACAACCACTTCGTCCCGAACCTGACGCTCGGTGTGCCGGTGGTGGAGTCCCTGGCCCGTGCGACGGACACCCCGCTGGACTGCCATCTGATGATCGAGGACCCCGACCGCTGGGCCCCGCAGTACGTCGAGGCGGGCGCCTCGTCGGTCACCTTCCATGTGGAGGCCGCCGCCGCCCCCGTGCGGCTCGCCCGGGAGATCCGGGCCAAGGGCGCCCGCGCCTCGATGGCGCTCAAGCCGGCGACGCCGATCGAGCCGTTCGAGGACCTGCTGCCGGAACTCGACATGCTGCTGATCATGACGGTCGAGCCGGGCTTCGGCGGCCAGGCGTTCCTCGACATCATGCTGCCGAAGATCCGCCGGACCCGGGAGTTGATCGGCAAGCACGGCCTGGATATCTGGTTGCAGGTCGACGGCGGTGTATCGGCCTCGACGATCGAGCGGTGCGCGGAGGCGGGAGCGGACGTGTTCGTGGCCGGCTCGGCGGTCTACGGCGCGCAGGACCCGGCCGAAGCGGTCCGTGCGCTGCGGGGGCAGGCGGAGGCCACCATCGCCGGTGCGTCGTGGGCATGCGACCACTGAGCCACCGGTAAGTGAACGGTTAAGTGAACGGCGCCCTTCGGGGCGGATCAGTTGCGCCGAATCTGCGAGGATGAACGGCGAATCCACAGTGTGAACAGCAGTGAAGGAGATCGCCGTGTCGGGTATGTCGGCGGGCCGGTCAGCCATGCGGATGGGACCCGCTGAGCTGGTGCAGGCGGCGGCCATGGCCCGCCGCTTCTACCTCGAGGGCAAATCCAAGATCCAGATCGCGGAGGAGTTCGGCGTCAGCCGCTTCAAGGTGGCCCGGGTCCTGGAGACGGCCCTCGAACGGGATCTCGTGCGCATCGAGATCCGGGTGCCGGCCGAGCTGGACGCGGAGCGCTCCGACGCGCTGCGCGCCCGCTACGGCCTCAGGCACGCAGTCGTGGTCGAATCCCCGGCCGAGGCGGAGGAGACCCCCGACCCCGAGAACCTGGGCGAGGTCGCCGCCGACCTGCTCGGCGAACTCGTCAACGAAGGGGACGTGCTCGGACTGGCCTGGGGCCGGTCCACCATCCACATGGCGGCGGCACTCGACCGGCTGCCGCCGTGCACGGTGGTGCAGCTGACCGGCGTGTACGACGCCGGCACCGCCGAACGCGGATCCGTGGAGGCGGTACGCCGCGCCGCGCAGGTGTCGGGCGGCGACGCGCACCCGATCTACGCGCCGATGCTGCTGCCGGACGCGGCCACCGCGGTGGCTCTGCGCAACCAGACCGGGATCGCCCGGGCCTTCGAGTACTTCGACAAGGTCACGGTCGCCTGTGTCTCCATCGGCTCCTGGGAGCCCGGTATCTCCACCGTGCACGACATGCTCAGCGACGAGGAGCGCGCGCACTACGCCTCGCTCGGTGTCGCCGCCGAGATGTCCGCGCACCTCTTCGACGCCGATGGCCGCCGGATCGGGCGTGACCTGGGGGAGCGGTGCATCACGGTCAAGACCGACCAGCTGCGCCGTATCCCGGAGGTCGTGGCGATCGCCGGCGGCCAGCGCAAGGCGTCCGCGATCGACGCGGTGCTGCGCTCCGGCCTGGTCACCAGCCTGGTGACGGACACCTCCGCGGCGGACTACCTGATGACGGCGGGACCGGCGCCGAAGTCCGCGCTCAACCGCGCGGACCCCGACGGGGTCTGAGCGGCGTCCGACAGGCACCCGCCGGGTCCCTCCGGCGGGTCGCGACGTCGTCGTGACGGGACGGCCGTGGCAGCATCGTCCGCATGCTGCTGCGGTTCGTCCCCCGTGCGCTCGCCGGGTTGCTCGTCTGTCTCTGCGTCCTGCTGACCGGATGCTCGTCCCCGTCCGCGGGCACCGCCACGGCCCCCGGCCCCGCCGCCCCGGGCGGCCCCACCCCGGCGTGGGCGAAGGGCATGGACACCGTCCGGGCGTCGCGGCTCCCCGCGGAGGCGCGCGCCACGCTCGCCCTCGTCGACCACGGCGGCCCCTACCCCTACGCCAGGGACGGCATCGTCTTCGGGAACCTCGAGGGCCATCTGCCCCGGCACCAGCGCGGTTACTACCACGAGTACACCGTGCGGACACCCGGTTCCCACGACCGCGGGGCCCGGCGCCTGGTCACCGGGCTCGGCGCGGAGATCTACTACACCGACGACCACTACGACTCGTTCCGGGCGGTACTGCGATGAACGAAGACCTGGCGGGCCGGTTCACGGTCGTGCTGGAGCTGGACCACGTCCGGGACAAGGCCGGCTTGATGGACGCCGTCGCCCGGGCCCTGGCACTGCCCGACTGGTTCGGCCGCAACTGGGACGCGCTGGCCGACTCGCTCGCCGACCACACGGTGTGGCCCGAGGGCGCCGTCGAGCGGGGGCTGCTGATCCTCATCCGGGGCTGGCAGCCGTACGCCGAGGCGCGACCCGGGGAGTGGCGGACCGCGCAGGAGGTGTTCGGTGAGGCGGTGGACCGCACCCCCTCCCTCACCGTCCTGCTCGCCCTTGGAGGATCGTCCCAGGTGATCGGCCACGACCCTGGAGGTTCCGTCGGGGCGTGACAGGCCCCGTGACATGGGACAATGAGGTACGTGCTCTTTCCCCCTGGCACACCTGTCCGGGGGCCGCCTCCGATCCACCTGGGATGTGCAGCACGTGCGTTTCCTCAACGACCTCCAGCCCCCGTACGACCTGACGTACGACGACGTGTTCATGGTGCCGAGCCGCTCCGCGGTGGGCTCCCGTCAGGGCGTGGACCTCAGCTCGCCGGACGGCACGGGCACCACCATCCCGCTCGTCGTCGCCAACATGACCGCCATCGCCGGCCGCCGTATGGCGGAGACGATGGCCCGCCGCGGTGGCCTGGTGGTCATCCCGCAGGACATCCCGATCGACGTCGTCACCGAGGTCGTGTCCTGGGTGAAGAGCCGCCACCTGGTGCTGGACACCCCGATCGTGCTGGCCCCGCACCAGACCGTCGCCGACGCCCTGGCCCTGCTGCCCAAGCGGGCGCACAACGCCGGCGTGGTCGTCGACGAGAACCAGCGGCCCGTCGGTGTCGTCACCGACACGGACCTGACCGGCGTCGACCGCTTCACCCAGCTCGAAGTGGTCATGTCCAAGGACCTGCTGCTCCTCGACGCGGACATCGACCCGCGCGAGGCGTTCAACCGGCTGGACGCGGCCAACCGCCGCTACGCCCCGGCCGTGGACGCCGAGGGCCGGCTCGCCGGCATCCTCACCCGCAAGGGCGCCCTGCGCGCCACGCTGTACACCCCGGCGGTCGACGCGCGGGGCAAGCTGCGCGTCGCCGCGGCCGTCGGTATCAACGGCGACGTCGCCGGCAAGGCCAAGCAGCTGCTCGACGCGGGCGTGGACACGCTCGTCATCGACACCGCGCACGGCCACCAGGAGTCGATGATCAGCGCCATCAGGCTGGTGCGCGCGCTCGATCCGCAGGTGCCGATCGTCGCGGGCAACATCGTCTCCGCGGAGGGCGTCAAGGACCTGATCGACGCCGGCGCGGACGTCATCAAGGTCGGCGTGGGCCCCGGCGCCATGTGCACGACCCGCATGATGACCGGCGTCGGCCGGCCGCAGTTCTCCGCCGTCCTGGAGTGCGCCGCCGAGGCGAGGAAGTACGGCAAGCACGTGTGGGCCGACGGCGGTATCCGGCACCCGCGCGACGTGGCCATGGCCCTCGCGGCCGGCGCGTCCAACGTGATGGTCGGCTCCTGGTTCGCGGGCACCTACGAGTCCCCCGGCGACCTCCAGCAGGACGCGGGCGGCCGCCTCTACAAGGAGTCGTTCGGCATGGCCTCCGCGCGTGCCGTGGCCAACCGCACGTCGGACGAGTCGGCGTACGACCGGGCCCGCAAGGGGCTGTTCGAGGAGGGCATCTCGACCTCCCGCATGTTCCTCGACCCGGCGCGCCCGGGCGTCGAGGACCTGATCGACTCGATCATCGCGGGTGTCCGCTCCTCCTGCACCTACGCCGGTGCCGCCTCCCTCGAGGAGTTCGCCGAGAAGGCCATCGTCGGCATCCAGAGCGCGGCCGGCTACGCCGAGGGCAAGCCGCTGCACGCCAGCTGGAGCTGACCCGCCCCGGCTTCGTCCGGCCCCGCTTCGTCCGGCCCCCGTCCCTCCCGTACCAGGGAAGGGCGGGGGCCGTCGGCGTGCCGGGGTACCCGCCCGTAAAGGCGACCCGTGCGGCTTTCGTGCGGCGGGTGGCGGCCCATGTGCAACGAATGGGCGTTCCTGCGGGAGGAACGCAATGATCATGCGTGGACACGCAAGGTTGCTGCATTACGCCCGCGAAGTCCCGCCTCGTAGGGTGCTCAGCTGTACGTGGCGTGGCGGGGACCCCGCTCGGTGGGTGCCTGCCGTCGCAGAGCCGCCTGCCGTCCCCGTCCACACCGACCGGCAGCGACAAAGGAGCCAGCGCGTGCTCGACCAGGGCGCACCCCCGCACCAGCAGACAACGGCCGCCGCCTCGGCCCCGGGCGTCGCCGCGCGCCTCATGCGCCGCAAGCCGGTGGAACGCCTGGTCGCCGAGGGCGGCCACGGTGAGGGCGGCCAGCTTCGGCGCTCGCTCGGACTGTGGCAGCTGACCATGATCAGCATCGGTGCCACCCTCGGCACCGGCATCTTCGTCGTCCTCGGCCAGGCCGTTCCCAAGGCCGGCCCGGCCGTCGTCCTGTCCTTCGTGATAGCCGGCTTCACCGCCCTGTTCTCTGCACTGTCCTACGCCGAGCTGGCCGGCACCATCCCGGTCTCCGGCTCCTCCTACTCGTACGCGTACGCGACGATGGGCGAGCTGGTCGCCTGGGTCTGCGGCTGGTGTCTGCTCCTGGAGTACGGCGTCTCGGTCGCCGCCGTGGCCGTCGGCTGGGGCGAGTACCTGAACGAGCTGCTGTCCGGCACCATCGGCGTGACCCTCCCGAACGCCCTGGCGCATCCGCCCGGCGTCGACGGCGGTGTGTTCAACCTGCCCGCCCTGATCGTCGTGCTCCTGGCGATGGCGTTCCTGCTCGGCGGCGCCAAGGAGTCGGCGCGCGCCAACACCATCATGGTGTGTGTGAAGATCGCCGCGCTGGTGCTGTTCTGCGCGATCGGCCTCATGGGCTTCAAGTCCGGCAACTACTCCCACTTCATGCCGCTCGGCATGGGCGGGGTCAGCGCGGCCGGCGCGACGCTGTTCTTCTCCTACATCGGCTTCGACGCCGCCTCCACCGCCGGCGAGGAGGCCAAGAACGCCCAGCGCGACCTGCCCCGCGCCATCATGCTGTCCCTGGCCATCGTGACGGCCCTGTACGTGCTGGTCGCCGCCGTCGCGGTCGGTGCCAGGCCGTGGCGGCGGTTCAACGACTCCGAGGCCGCCCTCGCCCAGATCATGAAGGACGTCACCGGGCAGAGCTTCTGGGGCACTCTGCTGGCCTTCTGCGCGGTCATCGCCATCGCCAGCGTCGTCCTGACCGTGCTCTACGGCCAGACCCGCATCCTCTTCGCGATGTCCCGCGACGGCCTGGTGCCCAAGGTCTTCGGCCGGGTGCACCCGAGGTCCGGCGCGCCGCGCGCCAACACGGTCATCGTGGCCCTGTTCTGCGGTGTGCTCGCCGCCGCGATCCCGCTGGGCCGGCTCGCCGACGCCACCAGCATCGGCACGCTGTTCGCCTTCGGGCTCGTCAACGTGGCCGTGGTGGTGCTGCGCCGGACCCGCCCGGACATGGAGCGCACCTTCCGTGTCCCGCTGTCGTGGGTCCTGCCCGCTCTGGGCTTCGTGTGCTGCGCCTGGATGATGGTGAGCCTGTCCGCCGTGACCTGGATCGTGTTCGGTGTCTGGATGGCCGTCGGGCTCGTGTTCTACTTCGTGTACGGCTATCGCCGTTCCCGTCTCGCGACCGACGAGGGTCTCGCGGTGACGGCAGAGAAGTGACCGGACCGAAGAAGTGAACCACCCGACGTGCTGAACGATCTCGACGAACGCATCGTGCACGCCCTCGCCGAGGACGCCCGACGCTCCTACGCGGACATCGGACAGATGGTCGGCCTGTCCGCGCCCGCCGTGAAGCGGCGCGTGGACCGGCTGAGGGCCACCGGAGCCATCACCGGATTCACCGTCCGGGTGGACCCGGCGGCGCTCGGCTGGGAGACCGAGGGATACATCGAGATCCACTGCCGGCGCAACACCTCGCCGGAGACCATCCAGCGAGGGCTGGAGCGGTACCAGGAGGTCGTGGCCGCGTCGACCGTCACCGGCGACGCGGACGCGATCGCCCAGGTCTTCGCCTCCGACATGCGTCATTTCGAACGCGTCCTGGAGCGCATCGCGGGCGAGCCGTTCGTGGAGCGCACCAAGTCGGTGCTGGTGCTCTCGCCCCTGCTGCGCCGCTTCTCCTCCGGGGCGCCCGGGTAGGGCGAAACCGGCAGGGGTGCCCACCGTCCTATTCCGCCGTCTTGCGGGCCAGCGCGTTGTTGCCGATCGAGTTGTACACGCTGAAGCTCACGGCGTCCGAGCGGTAGCGGTCGTCGGACCACTCCACCGGGCGCCCCTCGCGTGTGGTGGTCACCCGGCGGACCCGCAGCAGGGGACTCGTCCGGCGGACCCCGAGCAGCTCGGCGTCCCTGGCTCCCGCCGCCACCGCGTCGATGACGTGCTCGCCGTAGGCGAAGACCAGACCGGTGTCGTCGTACAGACGCTGCGTGACCGACGGGCAGTCGGGCTCGATCGCCGCCACCGCCGGGGAGATCCAGCCGGCGTACACCGTGCGTTCCAGCAGCACCGGTTCGCCGTCCAGCCCGCGCACCCGCAGCACCCGCAGCACCGGTGTGGCGACGGCCACCTGGAGGCGTACGGCGTCCTCGTGGGTGGCCGGCCGGTACTCCTGCTCCACCACCCGGCCGGTGGCCTCGCGGCCCATCGCGCGGGCCCACTGGGCGAAGCTGCGAAGCTCCTCGAAGCTCTGGCTGCGGCGGCTGGCCAGGACCGTGCGCCGCGCCCCCTGCCGGGAGCCGATGATCCCCTCGGTGGTCAGAGCCGACACGGCCTGGCGGACCGTGCCGCGCGAGACGCCGTAGTGCGCGGCCAGCTCCGACTCCGAGGGCAGCAGACTGCCGACCGTGTACTCCTCGCGGTCGATCGCGCGCCGCAGCTCGTCGGCGATCTCCTCGTGTCGCGCCGTCATGCTTCCCCTCTGCTCAAGGTCGCTGTGCACAGCGTGACCAGCCTAGTCGACGTCCACGGGTGATCCATGTCGACCGGAAGACGGCCGAAAGTGTGCAGGGAAACGGGGTCTGGAGTTTCGTCGGTGTTCATGGACAGGACACCGACGCCGGGCGTACTGAGGCCAACTTGTTCAGACAAGTTTTCCGCACTACTCCACTCCCCGTGCGCCCCCTGGAGAGACCGTGACCGTGTCCCTGCCGAGAAACGCCGTCCTCGGCGGCTGCCTCGCCGTCGTCGCCGCGCTGGCTCTGAGCGCCTGCGGCGCCGCCTCCGACAACGCGTCGAACACCACCGAGAACGGCAAGAGCGCCGCCACCGCCACCTCCGCGGCCGACTTCGGCGGCCTGGACGCCCTGGCCAAGGCGGCCAGGAAGGAAGGCACGCTGCACGCCATCGCGCTGCCTCGCGACTGGGCCAACTACGGAGCCCTCATCGACGGCTTCCAGAAGAAGTACGGCATCAAGGTCGCGGTGGAGGCCCCCGACGGCACCAGCCAGGACGAGATCAACGCCGTCACCTCCCGCAAGGGCCAGGACCGCGCGCCCGACGTCCTCGACCTCGGCAGCTCCTTCGCCCTCGGCGCCGCCCAGCAGAACCTGCTCGCCCCCTACAAGGTGACCTCCTACTCCGACATCCCCGAGGCCCAGAAGGACCCGCAGGCCCGCTGGTACAACGACTACGGCGGCTACCTCTCCATCGGCTGCGACGCCAAGCGCGTGAAGTCCTGCCCGACGACCTTCAAGGACCTGCTCAAGCCCCAGTACAAGGGCCAGGTCGCGCTCAACGGCAACCCCACCAAGTCCGGCTCGGCCTTCGGCGGCGTGTACGCGGCCGCCCTCGCCGGCGGCGGCTCCTTCGACGACATCCAGCCCGGCCTGGACTTCTTCGCCAAGCTGAAGAAGAACGGCAACTACACCCCGGTCGAGTCCACCCCGGCCACCGTCGAGAAGGGCGAGACGCCCATCAGCATCGACTGGGACTACCTGAACGCCGGATACGCCGACGAGTTCAAGTCCAAGGGCGTGGACTGGACGGTGGCCATCCCGGCCGACGGGCGGTACGCCCAGTACTACTCCCAGGCCGTCAACAAGACCGCCCCGCACCCGGCGGCCGCCCGCCTGTGGCAGGAATACCTCTACAGCGCCGAGGGCCAGAACCTCTGGCTCAAGGGCTATGCCCGCCCGGTCCTGATGGCCGCCCTGGACAAGGCCGGCACCCTCGACAAGACCGCCGCCGCCAAGCTCCCGAAGGTCACCGGCACGCCCTCCTTCCCGACCGAGGACCAGCAGAGCAAGGCCAAGACGGTCATCGCGCAGGGCTGGGGCAAGGCCGTCTCCGGATGACCGCGACCCTCACGCGTGTGGACGTGGCGCCCGTCGCTTCGGCGAAGCGACGGCGCCGCGCCCCCGGCTGGCTCGCCGTGCTGCCCCTGCTGGTCTTCACGGCCATCGCCTTCGGGCTGCCGGCCCTGGCCGTCCTGGACGGCGCCTTCACCGTCAAGAACCCGACGACCGGGGCGACTTCGTACACCGGCGCCAACATGACGACCTCACTGCGAGGCCCGTACCTCACCGCGCTGCTCGGCAGCGTGAAGCTGTCCGGGATCTCCGCCGGACTCGGCGTCCTGCTCGGGCTGCCGCTCGCCCAGGCCGTGGTCGGCTCCCGCTCCCGCGCGCTGCGCGAGGCCGTGCTGACCGCCTCCGGCGTGCTCGCCAACTTCGGCGGGGTCCCGCTGGCCTTCGCCTTCGTCGCCACCCTCGGCAACGCGGGCGTGCTGACCGTGCGCCTGGGCCTGACCGACCACGGCTGGAGCCTCTACAGCTTCTGGGGCCTGGTCCTCGTCTACCTCTACTTCCTGATCCCGCTGATGGTCCTCACCATCACCCCGGCCCTGGACGGACTGCGCTCCCAGTGGCGGGAGGCCGCGCTGAACAACGGCGCCACCGGTGTGCAGTACTGGCGGCACGTGGCCCTGCCCGTGCTCGCACCCTCCCTGCTCGGCGGCCTGGTGCTGCTGTTCGGCAGCGCCTTCGCCGCCTACGCCACGGCCGCCGCGATGGTCGGCAGCGCGGTCCCGCTGGTCACCCTGCAGATCGCCGACGCCCTGTCCGGCAACGTGCTGGTCGGCCAGGAGAACGTGGCCCTCGCCCTCAGCCTCGACATGGTGCTGGTGGCGGGCCTGGTGATGGCCGTGTACCTGCCCCTGCAACGACGGAGCGCGCGATGGCTCGACGCCTGACCCCCTGGCGCTGGGCCGTCCTCGGCCTGGCCGCCCTGTACTTCCTGGCGCCGCTGGCCGCGTCCGTGGTCTTCACCGTCGACGTGCCCGGCCACGGCGTCACCTTCGACGCCTACACCCGGATCCTGTCCGCCGACGGCTTCGTCCCCAGCCTGCTGCTCTCGCTGGAACTGGCCCTCGCCACCATCGCGGTCGTGCTGCTGCTGATGGTGCCCGCCGTGGTCGCCCTGCGGCTCGGCTCGCCCCGGCTGCGGCCGGTCGTCGAGGTGGTCTGCTCACTGCCGCTGGTGGTACCGCCGATCGCGTTCGTCGCCGGGATCGTCACCGTGCTCAAGTGGGGCCCCGAGCACCTGTCCCGCACCCCGCTGTTCCAGACGTTCGTGGTGATCCAGGACGAGAACTTCCCCGTGGTGCTGGTCCTCGCGTACGTCGTGATGGCCCTGCCCTTCGTCTACCGCGCCCTGGACGCCGGGCTGCGCTCCATCGACGTACGCACCCTCGTCGAGGCGGCGCGCAGCTGCGGTGCCTCCTGGCCGCAGGCGCTGGTGCGGGCCGTCCTGCCCAATCTGCGCGGCGCCCTGCTCAACGCGGCCTTCCTCACCCTGGCGCTGGTGCTCGGGGAGTTCACCGTCGCGCAGCTGCTCGGCTTCCGGCCCTTCGCCGTGTGGATCTACGACGTCGGCGGCTCGCAGGCCCAGATGTCCGTCGCCGTGTCCGTGCTCAGCCTGCTCGTCACCTGGGCCCTGCTCCTCGCGCTCGCCGGTGCCGGCGGCGAACGCAACCGAACCGCTTCTTCCCGGGGATGACCCACATGACCGTCACCACGCTCGAGAAGGCCACCGCAGAGAAGGCCGCCACCGTCGAATTCCGCGGACTGCGCCGGGAGTTCGGTGCCACCGTCGCCCTCGACGGACTCGACCTGACCGTACGGCCGGGGGAGTTCCTGGCCCTGCTCGGCCCCTCCGGCTGCGGCAAGACCACCGCGCTGCGCATGCTCGCCGGGTTCGAACACCCCGACTCCGGAGCGGTGCTCGTGGACGGCGAGGACGTCACCCGCGTCCCGGCCCACCGCCGCGACGCCGGCATGGTCTTCCAGTCGTACAGCCTCTTCCCGCATCTGAACGCCGCCGACAACGTCGCCTTCGGACTGCGCATGCGCGGGGTCCGCACCGGCGAACGGCGGACGCGCGCCGCCGAGTTGCTGGAGCTGGTCGGCCTCGCCGACAAGAGCGAGCGGTACCCGCACCAGCTCTCCGGCGGCCAGCAGCAGCGCATCGCGCTCGCCCGCGCCCTCGCCCTGCGCCCGCGCGTGCTGCTGCTCGACGAGCCGCTGTCCGCGCTGGACGCCAAGGTGCGCCTCACCCTGCGCGAGGAGATCCGCCGGCTCCAGCGGGAACTCGGCATCACCACCCTCTTCGTCACCCACGACCAGGAGGAGGCACTCTCGGTCGCCGACCGGGTCGCCGTCATGCGCGCCGGACGGCTCGAACAGTGCGCCGCGCCCGCCGAGTTGTACGGCCGCCCCGCCACCGCCTTCGTCGCCGAGTTCGTCGGCACGATGAGCCGCGTCCCGGGAGAGCTGACGGACGGCACCGTCGAGGTGCTCGGACAGCGGCTGCCGGCCGACGGCGAGGTGGCGGACGGTCCGGTGGACGTCTTGGTGCGGCCCGAGGCCGTCCGGGTGCGTGCCGACGCGGACGGCGGCGCCCGGGTGGTCGCCACGGCCTTCCTCGGCGCGGTCGTCCGGATCACCGTACGGCTCGCCGACGGCACCGAGGCCAAGGCCGACCTGCCCGCGCACGAGGCCACCGGGCTCGGCGCCGGAAGCGCCGTCAGCGTGTCGCTGCCCGAACGGCCCGTGCTGGTGGCCGAACGCATCCAGAAGTGAGGAAGGACTCCGACGTGACCCCCCGCAACCGACCGGTGCCCTCCCACACCCCCGCCCGCCCGCAGAGCCCGCCCGGGTCGCTGCAGGCAGTCCTCTTCGACATGGACGGCACGCTCGTGGACACCGAGCGACTGTGGTGGGAGGCGGTCGAGCAGGTCGCCGGCCGCCCGCTCACCGAGGCCGACCAGCCCGACGTGCTCGGCCGGCCGGTCGAGCACACCGCCGCCTGGCTCGCCCCCGCCACCGGCCGGCCGGCCCCCGACCTCGCCGCCGACCTGCACCGCGAGTTCGCCGAACGGGTCCGCACCGGCATCGTGCCCCGCCCCGGCGCCCTGGACCTGCTGGACGGGCTGGCCGCCGCCGGTGTCCCCACCGCCCTGGTCACCGCGTCCCCGCGCGCGGTCGCCGACCTCGTCCTCGACGCCCTCGGCGCGACACGGTTCGCGGCCTCGGTCACCGCGGACGACACCGTCCGCACCAAGCCCGCGCCCGACCCCTACCTCGCCGCCTGCCGCGCCCTCGGCGTCGACCCGGCGGCGTGCGTCGCCGTCGAGGACACGGAGACCGGCGTGGCCTCCGCCGAGGCCGCCGGGTGTGCCGTACTGGCCGTCCCCTCGCTCGCGCCGATCGCACCGGCGCCCGGCCGGACCGTCCGCGACACCCTCGCCGGCGTCACCGAGGCGGAACTGCGCCGGATGGCCGCGCCCGGACTGCGCGTCCTGAGCTGGAACCTGTGGCTCGGCGGCAGCAGGGTCGACGACCACCGCGCCAAGCAGCTCCGGGTGATCCTCGACAGCGGCGCCGACGTCGTCGGGCTCCAGGAGACCGGCGGCACCGCCACCGAGGAGCTGGCCGGGGCCCTCGGCTGGCACCACCACCGGGCCGGCGAGAACCTCGGCATCCTCAGCCGCCACCCGATCACGGCCCGCTTCGGCGACCCGGACGTCGGCTTCTACGGCGCCGCGGGCGTCCGTCTCGCGACGGTCACCGGCCGCGAGGTCGACATATGGACCGTGCACCTGCACTACACCCCCTACGGGCCCTACGAGGCCGTCCTCGCCGGGCTGGCGGCGGAGGAGCTGATCGCCCACGAGGAGACGCGGCTCACACAGATGCGTGACGCCCTGCGCCGCATCGGCGAGACCTCCACCGACGGGGTCCCGGTCGTCCTCGTCGGCGACTTCAACTGCCCCTCGCACCTCGACTGGCCGGAGGTGGCCTGGCCGGTGACCCGGGCGGCCGCCGACGCGGGGTTCGCCGACTCCTTCCGCGAGGCCCACCCCGACCCCGCCGTCGAACCCGGGCACACCTGGTCGCCGATCCATCCGGTGCACGAGGACGGCAGCGGACGACCCGAACCGCAGGACCGGATCGACTACGTGCTGCACCGGGGACTGACCGTGCTGGACTCCCGGACCGTCGTCACCGGCACCCCGCGCCCCTGGCCGGACGTGGCGCACAACACATGGCCGTCCGATCACGCGGCGGTCCTCACCACCTTCGCCCTGCCCCTGAGGTAACCCACCGCCGGGCGGGGGCGGGACCGGTCAGGCGGTGCGCCCGCGGGATCGCTTCGACAGACCAGGTCACCGCCATGAAGACCGCCGGCCCGCGACCCGATCCGACGACCCCCCGTGCCGCCCTCCACGGCCCCGCCCGGCGGGGCCTTTCGCGGCATCGGCCACCGCGGTCCCGGGCGCGCGCAACGAATCACCGTCTGAGGCCCGCCGCACGCAACGATTCGCGCACCGGCGCGCAACGGCTCCTTCTTGTCCGCTCGAGCGCGCCGACCGTACCGTTTTTGCGGCCCCCAAAACGCACACAGTTCCGGTGAGGATCCCGCATGCGCACCGCCCTGCTCCAGAGCTCCGGCCGTCCCGGTTCCCTCGTCGAGAACCTCAAGGTCCTCGACGAGGCCGCGGGCCGTGCCGCCGCCGCGGGTGCCGCACTGCTGGCCGCCCCGGAGATGTTCCTGACCGGGTACGCGATCGGCGACGACATCGCGCGCCTCGCCGAGAGCGCCGACGGCGACTCCGCGGACGCGATCGCCGAGACCGCCGCCCGGCACGGGCTCGCCATCGCCTACGGCTACCCGGAGCGCGACGGCGACACCGTCTACAACTCCGCCCAGCTGATCTCCGCCGACGGCACCCGGCTCGCGAACTACCGCAAGACCCACCTCTTCGGCTGCTTCGAACGCGACCACTTCACCCCGGGCGATCAGCCGGTCGTCCAGGCCGAGCTGAACGGCCTGACCGTGGGCCTGCTGATCTGCTACGACGTCGAGTTCCCGGAGAACGTCCGCGCCCACGCGCTGGCCGGCACCGACCTCCTCGTCGTCCCGACCGCGCAGATGCACCCTTTCCAGTTCGTCGCCGAGTCGATGATCCCGGTGCGGGCCTTCGAGAACCAGATGTACGTCGCCTACGTCAACCGGGTCGGACAGGAGGGCGAGTTCGAGTTCGTCGGCCTCTCCACCCTGGCGGGCCCCGACGGCATCGCCCGCACCCGCGCCGGCCGCGCCGAGCAGCTCGTCCTCGCCGACGCCGACCCCGCGTTCCTGGCCGCCTCCCGCGCGGCCAACCCGTACCTGGAGGACCGCCGCCCCGGTCTGTACGGGTCCCTGGCCTGAGCCCCCCCAGCCTTCCCCCGAGTCACCCCCGCGCAAGGAGTCCGTACCCCATGACGTCCACGGTGCCCAACGCCGTCGAGCACACCGACGAGCAGCAGCCGCCGATCACCATGTTCGGCCCGGACTTCCCCTACGCCTACGACGACTTCCTCGCGCACCCCGCGGGCCTCGGCCAGATCCCCGCGACCGAGCACGGCACCGAGGTCGCGATCATCGGCGGCGGCCTGTCCGGCATCGTGGCCGCGTACGAGCTGATGAAGATGGGCCTCAAGCCCGTCGTCTACGAGGCCGACCAGATCGGCGGCCGGCTGCGCACGGTCGGCTTCGAGGGCTGCGACGAGTCCCTGACCGCCGAGATGGGCGCGATGCGCTTCCCGCCGTCCTCCACCGCCCTCCAGCACTACATCGACCTCGTCGGCCTGAAGACCAGCCCCTTCCCGAACCCGCTGGCCGAGGCGACGCCGTCGACCGTCGTCGACCTCAAGGGCGAGTCGCACTACGCCGAGACGATCGACGACCTGCCCCAGGTGTACCGGGACGTCGCCGAGGCCTGGGGCCGGTGCCTGGAGGAGGGCGCCGACTTCTCCGACATGAACCGCGCCATGCGCGAACGCGACGTGCCCCGCATCCGTGAGATCTGGGCGCAGCTCGTCGAGAAGCTCGACAACCAGACCTTCTACGGCTTCCTCTGCGACTCCGAGGCGTTCAAGTCCTTCCGGCACCGCGAGATCTTCGGCCAGGTCGGCTTCGGCACCGGCGGCTGGGACACCGACTTCCCGAACTCCATCCTGGAGATCCTGCGCGTCGTCTACACCGAGGCCGACGACCACCACCGCGGCATCGTCGGCGGCTCCCAGCAGCTGCCGCTGCGCATGTGGGAACGCGAGCCGGAGAAGATCGTCCACTGGCCCTACGGCACCTCCCTGAAGTCCCTGCACCCGGACGGCGAGCCGCGCCCCGCCGTGACCCGGCTGCACCGCACCGCGGGCAACCAGATCACCGTGACGGACGCGAACGGCGACATCCGCACCTACAAGGCGGCGATCTTCACCGCCCAGTCCTGGATGCTGCTGTCCAAGATCGCCTGTGACGACTCGCTCTTCCCGATCGACCACTGGACCGCGATCGAGCGCACCCATTACATGGAGAGCTCCAAGCTGTTCGTGCCCGTCGACCGGCCGTTCTGGCTCGACAAGGACGAGGAGACCGGCCGGGACGTCATGTCGATGACGCTCACCGACCGCATGACCCGCGGCACCTATCTGCTGGACGACGGCCCGGACAAGCCCGCCGTGATCTGCCTGTCGTACACCTGGTGCGACGACAGCCTGAAGTGGCTGCCGCTGTCCGCGAACGAGCGGATGGAGGTCATGCTGAAGTCGCTCGGCGAGATCTATCCCAAGGTCGACATCCGCAAGCACATCATCGGCAACCCGGTGACGGTGTCCTGGGAGAACGAGCCCTACTTCATGGGCGCGTTCAAGGCCAACCTGCCGGGTCACTACCGCTACCAGCGGCGCCTGTTCACCCACTTCATGCAGGACCGGCTGCCCGAGGAGAAGCGGGGCATCTTCCTCGCCGGCGACGACATCTCCTGGACGGCCGGCTGGGCCGAGGGCGCGATCCAGACCGCGCTGAACGCGGTCTGGGGCGTCATGCACCACTTCGGCGGCGAGACCGACGCGACGAACCCCGGTCCGGGTGACGTCTACGACGAGATCGCCCCGGTGGAACTTCCCGAGGACTGACCCGGGAACGCCAAGGACCAAGGCGCGGCCGGCCGGCCTCAGACTCCGGCCGCCCGCGCCTTCTCGAACACCTCGGCGGCGACGTCCGTCAGCTCCCGGGCGTCGCGCGCGGTGCTCTGGAGGTCGACGAGGATCTCGTCCAGACCGATCCGGGCGTGCTCCACGAGGTCCGCCACGATCTGGTCGGCACTGCCCTGGAAAGGCCTGCGATCGGTGCCCTGGTACGGCTCGGCCCGCCAGTCGGTGTTCACCCGCAGCACCGTCCGGATCGGCTCGGTACGGCCCCGCTCCTCGGCGAGGTCGCGCAGCCGCCGCCACTCGGCGGCGAGCCGCTCGGCCCCGGCGCTCACCGGCAGCCATCCGTCGGCCCGGTCCACCAGCCGCCGCAGGGCCCGGTCGCTGCCCGCCGCCAACAGGATCGGGATGGGCCGCGCGGGCTTGGGCCCGACCACGGCGGAGGCGATGTCCGCGGTGGGCCCGCGGTGGACGACCGGATCCGGCCCCCACACCGCGCGGCACAGGTCGATGACCTCGTCGAGCACCTTCCCGCGCTGCTCGAAGGGCCGTACGCCCGAGGCGGCGTACTCGTCGAGGGACCAGCCCGAACCGAGGCCCGCCACCACCCGGCCGCCGCTGGCCGCGTCCAGCGTGGCCAGGGACTTGGCGAGCTGGAACGGCATGTGCAGCGGCGCCACCAGGACGCTGGAGCCCAGCTCCGCCCGTTCGGTCGCCGCGGCGGCCAGGGTCAGGGTGACCAGCGGGTCCGCGACGGCCCGGTAGTCGTCGGGCCAGGGCAGGCCGTCGACGCCGTAGAGGCCCTGGCGGGCGGGTTCCGGGAACAGCGCCCGCTCGAACACCCACAGACTGTCGTAGCCGATCCTCTCGGCGGCGCGGGCCACCTCGGGGACGTCCTCGCCGATCGAGTACTGGCGCATCTGGGGGAGACCGAGACCGAGCCGGGTCGTCATACCGTCGCCCCTTCGCCGTCGGGTGGTGGGCGGTCAACGTCCCGGGGCCGCCCGGCAATTCCGCGGTGGGAGTGCCCAGGGGCGAGATCGGGCCACGTCAGTCGCGCAGCGGGGTCAGCAGCATGCGCCCCGCGAATCCCACGGCCGCGTCCAGCCGTTCGGTGAAGTCCTCGGCCACGTCCGAGCAGTGCCGCAGGGCGTACAGCGCACGCGCCGCCGCCCAGGTCGCCTCCCGGGCCCGCTCCAGGCTCCAGGAGCCCAGCAGATGGGTGAGCGGGTCGGCGATCTGGAGCAAATCGGGGCCCGGCATCAGATCCTCGCGGATCCGTTCCTCCAGCGAGACGAGGAGATCGCCCACGCGGTCGAACTCGTCCTCCAGCTCGGTGGGCCGGCAGCCGAGCGTGCGGCAGGTGTCCACCACGGCGAGCGCCAGGTCGTGCCCGATGTGCGCGTTGATGCCCGCCAGCGCGAACTGCAGCGGCCGTACGCCGGGATGGCGGCGGAGCTGGAACAGCGGCCGCCAGCAGGCGGGCGGACGGCGGTCCGCGTCCGCCGCGTCGACCGCCGCCAGGTACCGCTCGGCGAACCGCACGTCCAGCGTGGTCGCCGCCCGCGCGTCGGTGAACTCCCCGGCGCTCAGACGCCGGCCGACCTCCTCGGTGACGGCGAGGTAGACGCGGTTGAACACGGCGACCCCGTCCCGCTCGGGCAGGGCCGCGTCGAGCGCGCGCATCCGGGAGAGGACCGCGTCGACGGGAGTGGTGAGCTGTTCCAACCGCGCCATGAGGGAAGGGTGACAGGCCACACCCCACCCGGACGCCGACCGGCCCGGCGCTTCGCCGGAACGGGGGAACGCTCCTGGGTCCTGTCCGGCAGGCAGGGCCTAGCGCGGTCCTGCCTCGGTGGCCGGGCCCTCCTCGTCGTAGCGGGACGTGCCCTCGTCCAGCAGGGGGCCTTGTCCCTTCAGATGGGCGGGGGCGAAGGCGCGCAGCGCGTGGTAGCCGGTGATGACGACCAGGGTGCCGAGGGCGATGCCGCTGAGCGAGAAGTGGTCGCTGAACTTCATGCTGACGTTGCCGACGCCGATGATGATGCCCGCGGCGGCCGGCACCAGGTTCAGCGGGTTGCGCAGGTCCACCTTGGCGTTGAGCCAGATCTGGGCGCCGAGCAGGCCGATCATGCCGTAGAGGATCACGGTGATGCCGCCCAGCACACCGCCCGGGATCGCGGCCACGACCGCGCCGAACTTCGGGCAGACGCCGAAGAGGAGGGCGAAGCAGGCGGCGGCCCAGTAGGCGGCGGTGGAGTAGACCCGGGTCGCGGCCATCACGCCGATGTTCTCGGAGTAGGTCGTGTTGGGCGGCCCGCCCACCGCGGTCGACAGCACGGAGGCGACACCGTCCGCGGAGATCGCCGTGCCGAGTTTGTCGTCCAGCGAGTCGCCGGTCATCTCGCCGACCGCCTTGACATGGCCCGCGTTCTCGGCGACCAGCGCGATCACGACGGGCAGCGCCACCAGGATCGCCGACCAGTGGAAGCTCGGCCCGTGGAAGGAGGGCAGGCCGATCCAGTCGGCCTTGGAGACGCCGGACAGGTCGAGCCGCCAGTGGTCGGTGACCTTACCGCTCGGGCTCGTCGAGTGGATCCTGCCGAAGATCCGGTCGAAGGCCCAGGAGATGCCGTACCCGAAGACCAGGCCCAGGAAGATCGCGATACGCGACCAGAAACCGCGCAGACACACCACGGACAGCCCGGTGAACAGCATGACCAGCAGGGCCGTCCACTGGTCCTGCGGCCAGTAGGTGGACGCGGTCACCGGGGCGAGGTTGAAGCCGATCAGCATGACCACCGCGCCGGTGACGATCGGCGGCATCGCGGCATGGATGATCCGCGCGCCGAAGCGCTGCACCGCGAGCCCCACCAGGAACAGCACGACACCGACGACGAGGATCGCTCCGGTCACGGTCGCGCTCGTACCGCCCTGCGCGCGGATGACGGCCGCCACGCCGACGAACGACAGGGAGCAGCCCAGATAGCTGGGGACCCGGCCGCGCGTGGCGAGCAGGAAGATCATGGTCGCCACGCCGGACATCATGATCGCCAGGTTGGGGTCCAGGCCCATGAGCACGGGTGCGACGAAGGAGGCCCCGAACATCGCGACCACGTGCTGGGCGCCCAGGCCCGCGGTACGAGGCCAGGAGAGCCGTTCGTCGGGGCGTACCACCGCTCCGGGCGCGGGCGTGCGCCCGTCACCGTGCAGCTTCCAGCGGACGCCGAGATCCATGGTGGGGTTTCGCTTTCTCTGTACGTGAAGACGGTCCGCACCATTGTCACGGGTACCTGGCGGCCCTACGCTCACACGGTCCTATTCGTGAACACTGTTCATGTATCTGACCTGTCGATCGGAGTGCCCGATGAGTGGAAGACCTCGAACCGCCGTGCTCCTGGCCGCCCTGGCGACCGCCGCGACCCTGCTCGCCCCCTCCGCACACGCGGCCCCGGCCGCCACGCGATCCACCCATGTGACGTCCACGACCGCGCGCACCGTCGTCCTCGACGGCGCCCGCCTGAAGCGGACCCGGGCCCGCCTCGGTCACGACCCCCGGTTGCGGCTCACCCTCGCCGCCCTGACCGCCCGCGCCGACGCCTGGCTGGACCAGGGCCCCTGGACGGTCGTCGACAAGCCGAAGCCCGCGCCCGGCGGCGACGTCCACGACTATCTGAGCCAGGCCCCCTACTGGTGGCCCACGACCGCCCCCACCGCCGGCAACCCCTGGGGCTGCCCGTACGTCCAGCGCGATGGTGAGCGCAATCCGCAGGTCGACAGCGGGACGGACCGGCAGGACGCCGAGAAGGTCTTCGACTCCGTGTACGACCTCTCGCTCGCCTGGTACTACACGGGCCGCCGCGACTACGCCGACAAGGCCGGACGGATCCTGCGCACCTGGTTCCTGGACCCGGCCACCCGGATGAACCCCAACCTGGACCACGCCCAGTTCATCCCGTGCAAGTACGACGGGCGGGCCATCGGCGTCATCGACTTCTCGCAGTCGTACACCAGCGTCCTCGACGCCGAGGCGATCCTCGCCACCGGCGCCCCCGGCTGGAGTGCGAAGGACCGGACCGCCATGGACGAGTGGAACGCCGACTTCCGCGACTGGCTGGAGAACAGCGACTTCGGCCGGCAGGAGGGTGCCGCCGCCAACAATCACGGCACCTTCTACGACATGCAGCTCGCCGCCCTCGCGTACGCCACCGGCGACACCGCCCTGGCCAGGCGTACGGTCCTCGACGCGCGAGCCAAGCGGATCGACCCGCAGATCGCGGCCGACGGCGGCCAGCCGCAGGAGCTGGCCCGCACCCGCAGCTGGCACTACTCGACCTTCGACCTGGTCGCCTACACCCGGCTCGCCGCCATCGGCCGGCACGTGGGCGTGGACCTCTGGAGATACCGGGGGCCGGACGGGCAGAGCGTCTCCAAGGCGGTCGACTACCTCCTGCCCGCCGCGACGGGCGCCGCGGCCTGGCCCCACCCCGAGCTGGAGTTCCACCGCTACGCGGCGAGCGACGTCGTGCACGCGGCGGCGGACGCCGGAGACCAGGCGGCCAGGGCGGCGCTCGGGGAGCTCCAGACACCGCCCGGGGGAGACCTGTGGGCACTACGCCCCGCCGCCGAACAACTGGACTCGATCGCCACCGCCTGACGCCTGGCCGCCGCGCCCCAACCGGGCTCCCGGGGGCGCCTCCACGGCTCCTTCCGGAAGCCACCCGGGCGAGCCCCGCAGGCCGGCGGCCCGCCCCGGAGGATCCTGAGCGGTCGCTTAGTATGGGACGTGTACCGGGGTGTCCGCCCCGTTCCCCGCCGCTCAGGAGTCTTCCCGTGACCGCCGAAGCCCCGTCCGCCCCCGCCGTCTCCCACGGCCGGCTGATCCCCGTCACCGTGCACTTCGACGACCTCGACGCGCTCGGGCTCCTGCACAACGCCCGCTACCCGCTGATGGTCGAGCGCGCGTGGACGCAGCTGTGGCACGGATACGGCGTCCGCTTCGACGGGGACTGGGGCGCGGCCGGGGACGCCTGCAACGCGGTCAAGGAACTGCGGATCACCTATGAGGCGCCGGTGACCCGCCCCGGCGCCTACGCGGTCCACCTCTGGCTGGAACGCCTCGGCACCACCGGCCTGACCTACGGCTTCCGCTTCTGCTCGGCGGACGGGGCGCAGACCTACGCCCAGGGCACCCGGGTGCTGGTCCGGCTGGACGCGGCGACCCTGCGCCCGGCGCCGTGGACCGACGCCTTCAGGGCCGCGGGTCGGGAACTGCTGCGGCCCGCGGACTGACCTGCGCGCGGCCACCCCGCTCGGCGGTGCGCAGTACTCCGGCGAACGCCGCGAGTCCGCACGCCAGTACCGTCACCACGCAGAACGACACCACCAGGCTGGTCGCCTGGGCCACGCCGCCGATCAGGCTCGGCGCGATCAGCCCCGACGTGTAGGTGATCGTCGCCACGCCCGCTATGGCCTGGCTCGGATGGGGGCCGGAGTGCCCCGCCGCCGCGAAGCACAGCGGCACCACCACCGCGATGCCGAGCCCCATCAGCGCGAACCCGCCCATCGCCACGGCCGGATGGCCGGCCACGACGATCAGCAGCCCGCCCAGCACGGCGAGGACGCCGCCCGTCCGGACCGTGCGCACCGCGCCGAAGCGGTTCACCACCGCGTCCCCGGCGATCCGGGCCACGGCCATGGTCAGCATGAAGCCGGTCGTCGAGGCCGCCGCCAGCCCGGCCGACGTGTCCAGCCGGTCCCGCAGGAACACCGCCGACCAGTCCAGGCTCGCGCCCTCGGCGAACACCGCGCAGAAGCCGACCATGCCGATGAGCAGCGCGGACCGGGGCGGGAGGGTGAAGCGTGGCGGCGGTTGCTCGTCCTCGGCGGGCTGTACGTCCAGCACCCAGGCGCAGGCCACCAGCCCGAGGAGCGTGAGGGCGGCCGCGGCGAGCGCGTGGTGCAGCCGGGCGTCGGCACCCCAGTGCGCGGCGAGCGTCCCCGCCGCCGACCCGACCAGCGCGCCCGCGCTCCACATGCCGTGCAGACCGGACATGATCGACTTGTCGAGCCGCCGCTCGATCTCCACGCCCAGCGCGTTCATCGCGACGTCGGCCATCCCCGCGGTGGCGCCGTAGACGAACATCGCCGCGCACAGGGTGTACAGGTTCGGCGCCAGGGACGGCAGGACCAGCGCCAGCGTCCACAGCGCGAGGAGCCCGCGCAGCGCCGTACGGCTGCCGAAACGGTGGCTGATCCGGCCCGCCAGCGGCATCGCGCACGAGGCGCCGAGCGCCGTGAAGGCCAGCGCGAACCCCAACTGGCCCGCACTGAGCGAGGCGTGGTCCTGGATCCACGGCACCCGGGTCGCGAAGGATCCCGTCACCGCGCCGTGCACGGCGAAGACGGCCGCCACGGCGTACCGCGCACGCCGCGCCTCGTCTCGTGCGGAGTCCACGTCACTCATGTTCCCGTCCCTTCCCGGGAGTTCCCCGGACCGCCCTGCAGCACGCGCCGTAAACTATCAGGGACCCTGCCTGATAGATAGGTGGTTTCCTGGCCGCCTGCCCCGTGGCCTTCGCGGGTTCGGTCGGTCCGGTCGCAGCGATCTGGGAGGATTCCCGCCATGCCCGCATCACCCAGCACCGCCCGGGCCATCAACGACCGGCTCGCCCTGTCGCTGTTGCAGCAGGAAGGCCCGCTGACGGCCGGGCAGTTGAAGCAGCTCACCGGACTGTCCCGGCCGACCGTCGCCGACCTGGTCGAACGCCTCACCGCCGCCGGTCTCATCACGGTGGTCGGCGAGTCCGGCGAACAGCGCCGGGGACCGAACGCCCGGCTCTACGGCATCGTCGCCGACCGCGCCCACCTCGCCGCCCTGGACGTGCGCACCGAGGGCGTCCTGGTGCTGGTCTCCGACCTGGTCGGACGGGTGCTCGCCGAGGCGTCGGTGCCGATCGGCGACGACGCCGGGACCGGACCGGCCGTGGAACAGGCGGTGGCCGCCGTGGAACGGGCGGTCAAGGAGGCCGGTGCCGACCGGCTGCACACCGTCGGCATCGGCGCCCCCGGCCTCATCGATCCGGCCACCGGGGACCTGCGCGACTCCGCCGGCCTGCCCGCCTGGCACCGCAGCCTGGCCGCCGCTCTGCCGGAACGGCTCACCGGGGCCCGGGTCACCGTGGAGAACGAGACCAATCTGGCCGCCCTGGCCGAACAGCGCGAGGGCGCCGCCCGGGACCGGGACACCTTCGTCCTCCTCTGGCTCGGCCACGGCGTCGGCGCCGCGGTGGTCCTGGACGGCACGCTCCGGCGCGGCGCCTCGGGCGGCACGGGCGAGATCGGCTTCCTGCCGGTCCCGGGGACGGGCTCGCTGCCCTCGGCGACGGACTGCGCCGGCGGCCTGCACTCACTGACGGGCGCGGCGGCGATCGCCTCCCTGGCGGCGGAGTGCGGCCTGCCCGCGCCGACCGCCGCGGACGGGACGGGTGTGGCGGCGGTGGTGCGGAACGCCGTCACGGCGCAGGCGCGGGCCGCCCGGCCGACCGAGGCCCCCGCAGCCCAGCGCTTCCTGGGTACCCTCGCCGACCGGATCGCCGTCGGAGCCGCCTCCGTCGTGGCCGTCCTGGACCCCGGATGCGTGGTGCTGGGCGGCGAGATCGGCCGGGCCGGGGGAGAGACGCTCGCGGGGCTCGTGGCACGCCGACTGCGCCGGATGTCACCTCTGCCCACGGAGGTGCGGCCCAGCGGACTGGGCGGCACCGCCGTGCTGCGCGGAGCCCTCCTGACCGCCCGCGACCGAGCCCAGGACGAACTCTTCGCCCCACCCGAGCGCTGAGTCGCCGTGGCCGGGCCCGGCCGGCGACCGTCCTCGCCCTCCTCCGCCCGGCGGCTCAGGACTGCCGGGCGGCTTCGGGCAGTCGGGCCAGGTGCTCCTCGAAGGTCACCTTGCCCACGGCCCGTTCCGGCGTCAGGTGGCCGCCCGCGCGGAAGGCGCGGTAGGTACCGCCGAAGAGGCGCACCCCCGCCACCGGACGGCGCCGGCCGGTCGCCCGCAGATAGGCACGGGCCAGCGACCGGAGCGTACGGACCTCGGGGCCGCCCATGTCCGGCACGCGTCCGGCCGGTGCCCCGAGGGCCAGCTCCGCCAGCCGGTCGGCCACCTCGGCGACCTCCACGGGCTGGTCCGACACCCCGGCCGGGACCAGCGCCACCGGCGGCCTGGCCAGCCCCCGCATCAGCGTCACCACCAGGTCGTGGAACTGGGTCGCGCGCAGCACGGTCCAGCCGAGCCCCGACCGCTCGATCTCCCGCTCCACGGCGAGCTTGCTCGCGTAATAGCCGAACGGCACCCGGTCGACGCCGACGATGGAGATGTAGACCAGATGGCCCACGCCCGCCCGGGCCGCCGCCGCGATCAGATTCCGCGCGGCCTCCTCGTCCCCGCCCCGGACCGTGCTCGCGCAGTGCACGACCGTGTCCACGCCCTCCAGGGCCGCGTCCAGCCCGGCGCCTGCCTCGCGCAGATCGACGGCGTACGGCTGCGCGTGCCGACTGAGCACCCGCACCACGTGCCCGTCCGCCCGCAGCCGCTCCGTGACAAGCCGGCCGAGCGTTCCCGTCCCGCCGGTCACCAGGATCGTGGTCATGCTCCACTCCGTCCCCTCGGGTACCCGGGCGCCCCGTCCGGAACGCCCCCCACCCGCTGGGACCAGACAGCACCCCGGAAATGTGACACCCTCGCGCAGCCGCGTTCACCGGCGCGCGAGCTGCCGCCGGGCGAAGTCCAGCTTGTCCGGGTTCACCACGCATCGCAGATGCGCGATCAGTCCGTCCCGTACCTCGAAGGCGACGATCCCCACCAGCGTGTCGCCCGCCCAAGCGGTCAGCGCGCTCGCCCCGTTCACCTCCACCACCGTGAGGTCCAGGCCCGCCGCGAACCGCTGCGAGCCGCCCACCAGGAAGCGCACCACCTTGTCCCGGCCCACGATCGGCCGCCGGGCCGCCGAGACCTTGCCGCCGCCGTCGCCCCACCAGGTCACATCGGCCGCCAGCAGCTTCTCCAGACCGGTGAGGTCACCCTCGCGGGCGGCAGTGAGGAACGAGGTCACCAGGCTCTCCCGGGCCCGCGCAGCCACCTCGAAGCGGCCCTCGGGCACGGCGATCCGGGCCGCCGCCCGCCGGTAGAGCTGACGGCAGTTGGCCTCGCCCAGGCCCAGCACGGCCGCGATCTCCCGATGGCCGTACGCGAAGGCCTCGCGCAGCACGTACACCGCCCGTTCGGCCGGCGTCAGCCGCTCCAGCAGGACCAGCATCGCCATCGAGACCTGCTCCCCCCGCTCGGCCGACTCCAGCGGCCCGAGCGCGTCGTCGCCGCTGACCACCGGCTCCGGCAGCCAGGGCCCGACGTACCGCTCGCGCCGGGCCCGTGCCGAGGTCAGCCGGGTGAGACAGAGGTTCGTTGTGGCCTTGGCGAGCCAGGCGCCGGGGTGTTCGATGCGAGAGCGCTCGGCGCCGCTGAACCGCAGATAAGCGTCCTGCACCGCGTCCTCGGCCTCCGTGGCGGAGCCGAGCAGCCGGTAGGCGAGGCCGAACAGCCGGGCGCGATGCGCTTCGAACTCGTCCGCCGACGATACGGGGCTCATGCCCTCACCCTGTCAGAGAGCCGGCCACGACATGGCGAGGCCCCCGGCCCTCCGGGTTGCCGGCGGCCCGGCGGCGGGCAAGGGCCGTCGTCACCGCCGCCGGGCCCGCCCGCACCCTAAAAGGACTAGACCAGTGTGGTCAATAGGTCCGGACCAAGGGCAACGTCCCGGCCGACGGCGGAAGTTGACCCGGGCGACCGCGCCGCGCAAGTCCGGCGACACGCACTGTGAGCGAGCCCACATCCGAGGCCTGTCTGGGCGGCCGCCCGGCGTGGCAGACTGACCCTGTACCAGAAGCAGCGCACTCCGGGGTCGGTGAAAGTCCGAACCGGCGGTTATAGTCCGCGACCCGGTCGCTTCCAGCGGCCGGTTGACCAGGTGGAATTCCTGGACCGACGGTTAAAGTCCGGATGGGAGGCAGTGCGCGGCGGGCGGGCACGCATGTGCGCGTCGCCGTATCTGGGCTCGTCCGAATCCGGGCGGGTCCCCGTCGGCGTCGCCCCGGCTGTGCTCACCCGTACATGCTGTCGTCATCGACAGGCCCCGGAGTCCGTGCCCGAAGAGGCAGGAGGACCCGGGAAGTGTTCACCGGAATCGTCGAAGAACTGGGTGAGGTCACCGCCGTCGAGAACCTCGGCGACGCCTCCCGCTTCCGGCTCCGCGGCCCCGTCGTGACCGAGGGCGCGCAGCACGGCGACTCCATCGCCGTCAACGGCGTCTGTCTCACCGTCGTCGACCACGCGGACGGCGAGTTCACCGCGGACGTCATGGCCGAGACACTCAACCGCTCCAGCCTGGGCGCGCTCGCCGTCGGCTCCCGCGTCAACCTGGAGCGCCCCACCGCCGTGGGCGCGCGCCTCGGCGGGCACATCGTGCAGGGACACGTCGACGGCACCGGACGGGTACTGGAGCGCGTGCCGTCCGAGAACTGGGAGATCGTGAAGATCTCGCTCCCCGCGGACCTCGCGCGCTACGTCGTGGAGAAGGGCTCCATCACGGTCGACGGCATCAGCCTCACCGTCGTCGAGGCCGGCCCGGACCACTTCACCGTCAGCCTCATCCCGACCACCCTCGCCCTGACCACGCTCGGCCACAAGCAGCCCGGCGACCCGGTCAACCTCGAGGTCGACGTCATCGCCAAGTACGTGGAGCGGCTGCTCGCGGCGGGTCGGGGGGCCGGCCGATGAGCTGGCTGAACTCCGAGGCGTTCACCCTCTTCGGCCAGCACATCATCTGGTCGGACATGGTCGGCAACATCCTCGGCCTGATCACCCTGGCCCTCGGCTGGCGCCGCTCCCTGCTGACCTGGCCCGTGCAGTTCCTGTCCGGCCTCGTCCTGTTCACCGCCTTCTACGGTCATCTGACCGGCAGCGCCGGCAAGCAGGCCGTCGTCATGGTCGTGGCGCTGTTCGGCTGGTGGCAGTGGCGGCGCACCGAGGACCGGTCGGCGGACGGCCACATCACCCCGCGCTTCGCCACCGGGCGCGAGCGCGCGGCGATGCTCGCCGCCGCCGCCGTGGGCACCGTCGCCGTCGCCCTGCTGTTCAAGGCCTACCCCAGCCTCTCCTGGGACCCCTGGCCGGACGCCTACATCTTCGTCGGCACCATCGTCGCCATGTACGCGCAGGCCAAGGGCATGGTCGAGTTCTGGTTCGCCTGGCTGCTCGTCGACCTCGTCGGCGTGCCGCTCAACTTCGCCAACGGCTACGCCTTCTCCGGATTCGTCTACGTCATCTACGGCGCGCTCGTCCTGTGGGGCATGCGCGACTGGTGGCTGCGCTCCCGCAAGGGCCCGCGGCCCGTCATGGAAGGAGCCCCGGCATGACCTCGGCACCGCCGCTGTACGACACGGACGCCCCCGAGACCTTCGCGCTCGACCCCGTCGAGCAGGCCATCGCCGACATCGCGGCCGGCCGCCCGATCGTGGTCGTGGACGACGAGGACCGGGAGAACGAGGGCGACCTCGTCATCGCCGCCGAGAAGGCGACCCCCGAGATCATCGCCTTCATGATGAGCGAGTGCCGCGGACTCATCTGCGCCCCCATGGAGGGCGAGGAACTCGACCGGCTCCGGCTGCCGCAGATGGTCGACGACAACACCGAGTCGATGAAGACCGCCTTCACCGTCTCCGTGGACGCCTCCGCCGCGCACGGCGTGAGCACCGGCATCTCGGCCGCCGACCGCGCCACGACGCTCCGGCTCCTGGCCGGCGGCACGGCCGAACCCACGGACTTCGTCCGCCCCGGCCACGTCTTCCCGCTGCGCGCCAGGCCCGGCGGGGTCCTCGTCCGCAACGGCCACACCGAGGCCGCCGTCGACCTCGCCCGGCTCGCGGGTCTGCGCCCGGCCGGCGCCATCGTGGAGATCGCCGGCGAGGACGGCCGGATGCTCCGGCTGCCCGAACTGATCCCCTTCGCCCGCAAGCACGGCCTGACGATCATCTCCATCGAGGACCTGATCGCCTACCGCCGCGACAGCGAGCCCACCGTCCGCCGCGAGGCCGAGACCCGGCTGCCCACCGCCCACGGCACCTTCACCGCCTACGGCTACCGCTCCACCGTCGACGGCGTCGAGCACGTCGCCCTCGTCCACGGCGAGATCGGCGACGGCGAGGACGTCCTCGTCCGTGTCCACTCCGAATGCCTCACCGGCGACGTCTTCGGCTCGCTGCGCTGCGACTGCGGCCCCCAGCTGGACGCCGCCCTGGACCGCATCCACGACGAAGGCCGCGGAGTCGTCGTCTACTTGCGCGGACACGAGGGACGCGGCATCGGCCTGCTCTCCAAGCTGCGCGCCTACCAGCTCCAGGAGCAGGGCCACGACACCCTCGACGCCAACCTGGAACTCGGCCTGCCCGCCGACGCCCGGGACTACGCCGCCGGCGCCCGGATCCTCGCCGACCTCGGCGTGCGCAGCGTCCGGCTCATGACCAACAACCCCGACAAGACCGAGGCGCTGCTGCGCCACGGCCTGCGGGTCACCGGCCGGGTCTCGATGCCCATCCAGGCCGGCGAGCACAATCTGGGGTACCTGCGCACCAAGCGGGACCGGATGGGCCACGACCTGCCGTGGCTGGACACGCCCGCCGTGCCGGCCCCACCGGCCGCACCCGCGGCCACCTGCGGCAATCAGTAAGACGAGAACGCAACAAGGAGAGACGTGAGCGGCAAGGGTGCACCGGAGCTGGCCGTACGCAACGCGAGCGACCTCAGGGTCGCCGTCATCGCGGCACAGTGGCACGAGAAGGTGATGGACGGTCTGGTGAACGGCGCCCTGCGCGCCCTGCACGACCTCGGGATCGACGAGCCGACCCTGATCAGGGTGCCGGGCAGCTTCGAACTGCCCGTCGCCGCGAAGGTCCTCGCGGGCCGCGGCTACGACGCGGTGGTCGCCCTCGGTGTCGTCATCCGGGGCGGCACCCCGCACTTCGACTACGTGTGCCAGGGCGTGACCCAGGGCCTCACCCAGGTCTCCGTCGAGACAGGCGTGCCCGTCGGCTTCGGCGTCCTCACCTGCGACACCGAGGAACAGGCCCTGGACCGGGCGGGCATCGAGGGCTCCACCGAGGACAAGGGGCACGAGGCGGTGACGGCGGCGGTGGCGACCGCGGCCACCCTGCGTTCAGTATCCGAACCCTGGCACTAGCCCGGCCGCCACAACGGCTAGGGTGGGGCTCACCATGTCCAAGAAGACGTTCGAGGAGCTCTTCACCGAGCTCCAGCAGAAGGCCGCCCAGGGCGATCCCGCCACCTCACGCACCGCCGAACTGGTCGGCAAGGGCGTCCATGCCATCGGCAAGAAGGTCGTCGAAGAGGCCGCCGAGGTCTGGATGGCCGCCGAGTACGAGGGCAAGGAGGCGGCCGCCGAGGAGATCTCGCAGCTGCTCTACCACGTCCAGGTGATGATGGTCGCCCGCGGGATCTCCCTGGACGACGTCTACGCCCATCTGTGAACCGCGCCGGTTCACGATCCACTCCCCACGCGAAGGAAGCCGACCCCATGCTGCGCATCGCCGTCCCCAACAAGGGTTCCCTGTCCGGACCTGCGGCGGAGATGCTGCATGAGGCCGGCTACCAGCAGCGCCGGGAGGCCAAGGAACTGCGGATCGTCGACCCGGAGAACGAGGTCGAGTTCTTCTACCTCCGCCCCCGCGACATCGCGATCTACGTCTCCTCGGGCCGCCTCGACATCGGCGTCACCGGCCGCGACCTGCTGGTCGACTCCGGCGCCGAGGCCGAGGAGATCCTTCCGCTGGGCTTCGCCCGCTCCACCTTCCGCTTCGCCGCCAAGCCCGGTACCGCCGACGGCATCGCGGACCTCAAGGGCCGCACGGTCGCCACTTCCTACGAGGGCATCGTCGCCAAGCACCTCGCCGACAGCGGCGTCGACGCCTCCGTCGTCCACCTGGACGGCGCCGTGGAGACCGCGATCGAACTCGGTGTGGCCGAGGTCATCGCCGACGTCGTGGAGACCGGCACCAGCCTGCGCAACGCGGGCCTGGAGGTCTTCGGCGAGCCGATCATGAGGTCCGAGGCCATCGTCATCCGCCGGACCGGCGCCGGAGCCGAGGAGGCGGCCGAGCCGAAGGTGCAGCAGTTCCTGCGCCGCCTCCAGGGCGTCCTGGTCGCCCGGACGTACGTGATGATGGACTACGACTGCCGCGTGGAGCAGCTGGAGAAGGCCGTGGCGCTGACCCCCGGCCTCGAATCGCCCACCGTCTCCCCGCTGCACAACGAGGGCTGGGTCGCGGTCCGCGCCATGGTGCCCGCCAAGGAGGCGCAGCGCATCATGGACGACCTCTACGCCATCGGCGCCCGCGCCATCCTGACCACGGCCATCCACGCCTGCCGCCTCTAGGGAGGTACGCACCGAGATGTCCGACATCCCCACCCTTCCCGTCACCTTCCGGCCGGGGCGCACCCGGGCCATCCTGCTCACCGCCGGTGTCGCGATCCTCGTGGTCCTCTCCGGGATCGCGATGCTGCTGGAGTTCACTCCGGGGGAGCGGGTCAGCTTCATCGTCACCGGGGCGCTCATCTTCTGGGCGCTGGCCCAGCTGGCCCGGGTCAAGGTCGTCGCCGACGAGAGCGGCGTCACCGTGGTCAACATCGCCGGAAAGCGGCACCTGGACTGGGCGGAGATCGTCCAGGTGAACCTCCGTCCGGGCGATCCCTGGGTGTTCCTGAACCTCAGCGACGGCACCAGCCTGCCCGCGCTCGGCATCCAGCCCGGCGTCGCCAAACAGCGGGCCATCGCCGACGCCGGGGCCCTGCGCGCCCTCGCCGAAGCCCATGCGGCGACCCGCCAGGGACAAGATCAGCGCTGACTCGGGGGCGCCCGCCCTGCCCCTACCGCCCATGTCTTGATTAATCTGGTGACGGAGGCCCTTTCGCTGCGCCTCCGCCCCTGTGCGCCGCCCGGTGCCAGGGGTTCCTGCAACCCGAGGAGTGACTCCCTCCGGCGATGGACGGATCGTCCTGTAGTACCTGCGCCGCCCCGACCCGACATACCGGGAAGGCGGTGGCCGCGTGACCAGCTCCCTGCTGCTCCTAGGAGCGGCGTTCCTGCTCATTCTGGCCAACGGCTTCTTCGTGGCCGCCGAGTTCGGCCTGGTGACGGTCGAGCGACCGGACGCCGAGCGGGCCGCCGCCGAGGGCGACAAGCGCGCCCGTACGGTCGTCGAGTCGCTGAAGGAGCTGTCCTTCCAGCTCTCCGGCACCCAGCTCGGCATCACCATCACCTCCCTGGTCGTCGGCATGCTCGCCGAACCGGCCCTGGCCGGGCTGCTGCACGCCCCGTTCGCCGCGCTCGGCCTCCCCGAGGGCGTCGTCTCCGGCGTGGCCGTGGTCGTCGGCATGCTGTTGGCCTCCGCGATCCAGATGGTGATCGGCGAACTCGTGCCCAAGAACTGGGCCGTCTCCAAACCGCTGCAGGTCGCCCGCTTCGTGGCCGGCCCGCAGCACCACTTCTCCCGCCTGTTCCGGCCGGTGATCGCCGCGCTCAACACGGTCGCCAACCGGCTGGTCCGCGCGCTCGGCGTCGAACCCGCCGTGGAACTGGCCTCCGCCCGCACCCCGGGCGAGCTCGTCTCCCTGGCCAGGCACTCCGCGCAGGCCGGGGCCCTGGAACAGGACACGGCCGACCTGTTCGTGCGCACCCTGTCCCTGGGCGAGCTGACCGCGCAGCACGTGATGACCCCCCGGGTGAAGGTCAGCGCCCTCCAGGACTCGGCCACCACCGAGGACGTCGTCAACCTCACCCGGGCCACCGGCCTGTCCCGCTTCCCCGTCTACCGGGAGAAGATCGACGAGATCGTCGGGATGGCCCATCTCAAGGACGCCCTGGCCGTCCCCGTGCACGACCGGCTGCGCACCCCGGTCGGCCGCATCGCCCGCAAAGCGCTCCTCGTCCCCGAGACCCTGCCCGTCCAGCCGCTGCTCGCACGCCTGCGCAGCGAGCAGCCCATCGCGGTCGTCGTCGACGAGTACGGCGGCACGGCCGGCGTCGTCACCCTGGAGGACATCGTCGAGGAACTCGTCGGCGAGGTCCGCGACGAGCACGACGCCAAGGACATGCCCGAGCTGGCCACCGCCCAGCCCGAGGACGGCAAGCCGGCCTGGGACGTCGACGGCAGCTGCCGTGTCGACATCCTGCGGCGCATAGGCCTCGACGTGCCCGAGGGTCCCTACGAGACCGTCGCCGGCCTCGTCGCCGACCTGCTCGGCCGCATCCCGGCCCCCGGCGACCGGGCCGAGCTGCCCGGCTGGCGGCTCTCGGTCCGCCAGGTCGGCCACTACCGCGCCGAACGGGTCCGCCTGGTCCGCACGGCCACGGTCAACGTCATGGAGGCGGCCCGATGAGCGTCCTCCAGCTGTTCTTCGCCGCCCTGCTCGTGCTCACCAACGGCTTCTTCGTCGGCGCCGAGTTCGCGCTCGTCTCCGTGCGCCGCAGCCAGATCGAGCCGCTCGGCACCGCACGGGCCCGTCAGGTGCTGTACGGCCTGGAGCGGCTGCCGCAGATGATGGCCGCCGCGCAGTTCGGCATCACCGTCTGCTCCCTGACGCTCGGCGCGGTCGCCGAGCCGACGGTGGCGCGTCTGCTGGAGCCGGTGTTCGAGGCGATGCACCTCCCGCAGGGCATGATCCATCCCCTCGGCTATGTCATCGCCCTGGCCGCCGTGGTCTTCTTCCACCTGGTCATCGGCGAGATGGTGCCGAAGAACCTCGCCATGGCGGCGCCCGAGAAGGCGGCCATGTGGCTCAGCCCGGGGCTGGTCTGGTTCGCCCGGCTGTGCAAGCCGATCACCGTGGCCCTCGGCGCCTGCGCCCAGGGCATCCTGCGGCTCTTCCGCGTCGAGCCGAAGGACGAGGTGGAGGCCGTCGTCACCAGTGAGCAGCTCAACCGGCTGCTGGAGGACTCCGGCCAGGCGGGGCTGCTCGACCCGGAGGAGCAGGAGCGCCTGGAGGACGCCCTGGAGCTGGGCTCCCGCCCGGTGACCGACGTGCTGCTGCGCCGGGAGACCCTGGTGACGGTGGCTCCGTCGGTCACGCCGGGCGAGATCGTGCGGCTGACCGCCCGCACGGGCTACTCCCGCTTCCCGGTCGCGGCATCGGAGAAGGGGGCCTTCATGGGGTACGTCCATGTGAAGGACGTCCTCGACCTCGAGGACTCCGACCGTGCCGTGCCCCAGCACGTGTGGCGCCCCATGACCACCCTCCGCGCCGAGCTGCCGCTGGACGACGCGCTCACGGTGATGCGCCGGGCGGCCACGCACCTCGCCCAGGTCGCCGACGCGTCCGGCAAGGTGCTCGGTCTGGTGGCGCTGGAGGACGCGCTGGAGCTGCTGGTCGGCGAGGTGCGGGATCCCGCCCACCGCGAACCGGCCGACGTGCGGCTGACGGAGCCGCGGGTCAGCGGCGAGCCGGAGAGCGCGCTGGCGACCTGAGGGCCGCCCGCCGGCGCCTGTACGGCCGCGGGCGCGTGGGGGCCGGCCGCACGGCTCCCCGCGCCCCGGACGGGTGCGGTGCGGGCGGTCGGGGGGCCGGCGGTCCGTCTACATCGTCGACGGGTCCTGCGGGCCGCGGCCCGACAGGACCTCGCCATAGGCCTGCATCAGGTCGGGCAGCCGTAGGGTGGCCAGGTCCTCGCGGGCGAGTGTGCCGGCGTACGTCGAAAGCCGTAGATCCCGGTACGCGCAGCTCTTCTCGTACAGCGTCCGCAGGAACCGCCCGTTGCCCAGCTCGTCGATCCACCCCTGAGCGACCACGTGCCCGGCGACCGACCGCAGCTCCTCCAGCGCCTCCCCGTCCCACGCGTCCCCGTTCTCCCCGGCCAGCACCTTGCCGATCTCGGTGAGTTCCTGCGGCCGGTAGGAGGGGAAGTCGACCCGGGTGGTGAACCGCGAGGACAGCCCGGGATTCGCCGCCAGCAGCCGGTCCATGCCCTCCGGATAGCCGGCCAGGATCACCACCAGGTGGTCCCTGTTGTCCTCGGCCCGCTTGAGCAGCACCTGAAGCGCCTCGTCGCCGTACGCGTCGCCCTTGCCGTACCCCGAGTTGGACAGCGAGTACGCCTCGTCAACGAACAGCACCCCGCCGATCGCGGAGTCGATCAGCTCGTTGGCCTTCACGGCCGTCTGCCCGAGGTACTCGCCGACGAGGTCGGCCCGCTGGGCTTCCACCAGATGGTCGCCGCCCAGCAGACCCAGCGCGTAGAACACCCGCCCGAGGATCCGCGCGACCGTGGTCTTCCCGGTCCCGGACGGCCCCGAGAAGACGAAGTGCCGTTTCGGGGGCTGCACCGGCAGCCCCTGCCCGGTCCGCAGCCGGGCCATGTTCAGCTGCGCCGACAACGCCTTGACCTGGCGTTTGACCGGCTCCAGCCCCACCATGCGCTCCAGCTCGGCGAGCGCCTCCTCCAGGAGGGCGGGATCGGTCGGCCCGGCCGGCATCGCCGACGAGGACACCCCGGTCTTCACCCGCACCGCCGCATCGGACACCGACGGCAGGGGACCCGTCGGCAGATCCGGTTCGGACAGCCGCAGATCGCGGCCGTCCAGTCCGAAGAGCGGATCGAATCCGTCCGCCCCGTCCACGGTGTCCTGCCCGGAGCCGGTCAGGGTGATCGCCGCGAGATCGACCGCCTCGTCGTACCCGTCGCCCTCGGCGATCGCGGCGAGTCGTGCCGAGGTGTCCATGAACGCCGGGTCGACCCGGTGCACCGCGCGGTACAGCGGGAGCGCGGCGGCCGAGCGGCCGGTGCCCTCGTGAGCGCGGGCCAGCCAGTACCGCAGCTCCTTGCGCTGCGGCTGCTCGCTGCGGCACCGCATCAGCGCCGCCGACAGCAGCGGCTCGGCCTGGCCGTACATCTCCAGCCTCACCCGGGCCATGCCGCCGAACAGACCGGCCTCGATGCCGAGCAGGGGATCGTCCAGCAGGGAGTCGGTGTGCCGGACGAGCTGGTCCCAGTCCTTGACCAGATAGGCGCGGCAGGCGTGCAGAAAGCGGACCTGCGGGTCGGTGTCGACCGGGGGCAGCCCGGCGAGCGCCCGGTCCAGCTCGGGCACATGCCGGCCGTCCAGCCAGTGCGAGGCGTGCGCGAGCAGCAGGTCACGCGGGCTCTCCAGCACCGGCTGCACCCACCAGCCGAGCCAGTACCAGGAGTTGAGGGTCCGGCGGTGCCGGGCGCGCTGCTCGCCGAAGCGCTCGCGGTGCCGGAACATCCGCAGCAGCGCGGTCGTCGTGTCGACCCGCAGCGCGTGTAACCCCAGCCAGGCGTCCGCCATGCCCGGATCCATCCGCACCGCGGCGCGGAACTCCTCCTCGGCCTGCGGGTAGGCGCCCATCGTGTAGGCGTCCACACCTCGCAGCCAGGCGAGGTCGGCCGGGGCCTCGGGGCCCTGCGTGCCGAAGTCCATCACGTCCCCCCACAAACCGTGCCCCCGTGGTTCACCACCGGGCAGTCGCCCGATGGTCGCCGCGGTCGAACCGCTGTGCCGCGGACCGGAGTTGCAGGTGCGCGAGGCAGCCGCTCGAAGGTCGCACCGAGGGCATCGTACCCGTGGGGCCACCGCGTGCCGAAGGGTGCCGCACGGGCCGTTCGCCGAGGTGGGAGCAGACGGGGCGCACGCCATGTCGTGACCGAGGGTGAGCGGATCGATGCGCGGGGCGGCCGGAAAACGGGCCGCGGGCAGAACGAAGCCCCCGATCACGGGGGAACAACCGGGGGCTTCGCGTCACTGGGCGGCTCCCAAGGGCCGCACATTGAGAACGTAAGACCTGTACGGGCCCCCGGTCAAGCGCAGTTGAGGCACTCGGGAAAGTTCACCGGCGCGCCTCTTCGCAACCTCACCACATGGGCGACGGGTGTTCACTCTGTGTAGTGATTTGGTCCGGTCCAGCGGCCGACTCGGGTCCCGGCAGCACCTCGTACCCCTCGCGTGTCTGCCGTACCAGGAGCCCGGCGTGAGGGCGCGAAGGATCCTCGGTGAAGTGCGCCCGCTCCGCCTCGACCCAGCCGTTCCAGAACTCGCGCTGGCTCTCCCCGTCCCGCGAGCGGCCGCGCGCCCAGGACCGTGCCGCCGGCAGGTCCATCCACAGCAGCTCCGCCAGATGCGGCCGCAGTGCACGGCGGCCCGCGCCCACGCCCTCGATCAGCACGACGGGCGCGGGTGGCAGCGGGCGGGGCGCGCCGAACGCGCGGGCCTGCCAGTCGTATGGGGTGTATCGCGCGCTCGCCCCGCGGGCCAGGGGCTCGATCACCTGGGTCAGGAGCCGGTCGGTCCAGGCGAAGAGCTGTTCGTGGCTGGCGAGGTCGTCGAGGTGGAGCACCGGCGCTCCGCCCAGCGCGGCGGCCAGTCGCCCGGCGAAGGTGGACTTCCCGCTGCCGGCGTGCCCGTCGACGCCGATCAGCCGGACCGGCCCCAGGGAAGGGGGAAGCCCGCGCAGCCGGGCGGCGAGGTCGCGAATGGTGGTTCCCGGGGTGTGATGCGGTGTGTGGGGACTTTCGGGAATCAGTCTAGTGGTGGCCCGGGGCGGGGGAGCGGACGTGCCGTCGGGCCGGAAGCAGTCGCGTTTTGAACGACCGGCCGGCAGCCAGTCAATCACACCTATAAACAATCCGAATCCCCTGACCGATATGTCGAATTCGGCGTTCCAGGGGTGGCCGCCGCTGAGTAAGGTGCCTCCTGCGCAACTGCGACGCGTCGAACGGGGATGGGCGGGTGGACATGGCCGCGGAGTTATTCGAAGGGCACTATGTATGGCATCCGGCGGCCGACGACCGTGTCTTGGCGAGCGTTTGCGTCGACGTGCGCGCCGGACGTTATCGATACGCGCACGAGGCGCTCGCCGAGACGCGTACCGACTTCGCCCTGCGGGCCCACCGCTCGCTGGTGCTCGCGTCCGAGGCGGCCGGTACCGACCTGGTGGAACGCTGGCTGGACGAGGAGCCGACGCCCGAGGCGTCCCTGATGTGGGCCCGGGTCGCGGTCCAGCGCGCGCTGCGGGCCGCCGACGCGCGGGACGAGCGCGCCGAGCGGCTGGAGCGGATAGCGCTGACCGCCTGTGACCGCGCCGCCGCCATGGCCCCCGACGACCCCACGCCCTGGGTCGCCAAGCTGGCCATGGCCCGGCTGCACCGGCTCCGCGACCCCGCCCCGAAGGGGCTGCTCACCGCCCCGCCGGGCCCCTGGCGGCTCTTCGCGCACGTGCTCTCCCTCGACCCGTGGCACCGCGAGGCCCACCACCGCTTCCTGTCCTGCTTCTTCACGCGCTACGGCGGCTCGGTCAACGCCGCCTGGGACGTGGCAGCCTTCCTCAGCCAGCGGGCGCCCGCCGACTCCGCCCTGCGGCTGCTGCCGCTGGTGTCCCTCGTGGAGAGCTATAACCCCACCCAGCTGCTGGCCGACCGGGTCTGGGAGCAGCCGCAGTGGCGCTCCACCGCGCTGGCGATCTACCACAACTGGCTGCCCGCAGCGGCCGGTTACCGCTTCACCCCGGTGCTCGACCTGGCCTACCTCGCACACGCGCTGGTCATGGCCCAGCGCGAGTTCGAGGCCCGGGCGGTGTTCACGGCGATGGGTCCCTACGCCTCGCGTATGCCCTGGAGTGCCTTCGGCGACCCCGTCGAACAGCTCTCCCGGGCCCGACGCGCGTGCGGGCTGCCCGTCCCGGGACCCGTCTGACCCCGCTCGTCCGCCCTTTTCCCCCACCGAGAGAAAGGCCGATCCGTGTCGGAACGGACATCGACGCAACGCGCAAAGGCCCGCGCGGGCGACGACCCGGTCGTGCTAGACGACGACGCGACCCTGCATGCGATGGGTTATCCGCGAAAACTCACCCGGCGCTTCCGGGCTTTTGACAATTTCGCGATCTCCTTCACCATCATCAATGTCCTTTCGGGTATCTTCTCATCCTTCGGATTCGGTATGAGCGCGGGCGGCCCCCGCATTCTCGTATTCGGCTGGATAGGCGTGTCCGTCATGGTGCTGCTCATCGGTGCGGCCATGGCGGAAGTCGCCTCGGCCTATCCGACGAGCGGCGCTCTGTATTTCTCGGCCGGAAAACTCGCCAAGCGGCACAAGGGCGCCTGGTCCTGGTTCACGGGCTGGCTGAACTTCGTGGGCCAGATCGGCGGCACCGCCGCCACCGGCTACGCGGCCGCCACCTTCATCCAGGCGTTCGCGCAGCTGCAGTGGCCCTCCTACCAGCCGACCGCGCACCAGACGGTCCTGATCACCGCCGTGATCATCGTGCTCCAAGGACTGGCCAACACTTACACGGTCCAGCTCGTCGCCCTGCTCAACCGCATTTCCGTGTGGTGGCTGCTGGTCGGACTCGTCGTGATCGTGGGCGCACTCATAGTGATGCCCGATCATCATCAGCCGGCGTCCTTCGTGACGCATTTCGAGAACAACACCGGCTTCACGAGCGGACTTTACGGCGGCATGCTCGGGCTGCTGGTCACCAGTTGGACCTTCACCGGGTTCGACGGAAGCTTCCACATGTCCGAGGAAACGGTCGGCGCCACGGTCAACGCGCCGAAGGGGATCACCCGCGCCATCGGCTATTCGGCGATCACCGGCCTGATCCTGATGCTTGCACTGGTCTACAGCATTAGCGACTACGCCAAGGTGGCCGCGGCCGGTACGCCACCGGTCCAGATCCTCATCGACGGCCTCGGTCTCGGCGTCGCCAAGGTCATGCTCCTGATCGTCATCGGCGCGATGCTCTTCTGCGGTCTGGCCAACCTGACCAGCAACACCCGGCAGATCTTCGCCTTCTCCCGGGACGGCGCCATGCCCGGCTCCCGCTGGTGGCACTCGGTCTCGCCGCGCACCCGTACGCCCGTGAAGGCGGTGTGGTTCGCGGTGGCCTGCTCGCTGGCCCTCGTGCTGCCCGGCTGGTGGTCCCACACGGCGTTCACGGCCATCGTCAGCGTCAACGTGGTCGGGCTCTTCCTCGCCTACGCCGTACCGATCTTCCTGCGGCTCCGGCTCGGCGACGCGTTCCAGCCGGGGCCCTGGCACCTGGGCCGCTGGGGCCGGCCGATCGGCTGGCTCGCGGTGGTCTGGATCATCCTCAGCAGCGTCCTGTTCATGCTGCCCCAGGCCTCGCCGATCACGGTCGACTCCTTCAACTACGCGCCGATCGCGCTCGCCGCCGTCCTGCTCGTGGCCACGGTGTGGTGGTTCGCCACCGCCCGCCGCCGCTTCCAGGGCCCGGTCAGCTACGGCCGCCCCGACGAGGTCGCCGCGATGGACCTCGTCTGACCGACGGGACGCCGAGGCCGAGCGGTCCGACGGCACGGCTACGGTTGGAGCGTCCACGGAGCCGGCCTGCCGGACCAATGGGTTCGGCCGGAGCTGCCCAGAGGACCGGCCGGACCGGCCACCGGTCCGGCCGACGGGAGTTACCGGTCTCGTCGACGGAGTCATTGGTTCGGTCCGCGGGGCCGATGGTCCGTCTGCTCGGACCGGGCCGTCGGGCGGACGTATTGCCCGGCAGTCGGGTCGGCCCGCTCGCCACCGGCCCTGATTGCCCGGCCGGATCGGCTCTCCGGCCGGGCAATCAGGGCCGGCGGCCACCGGGTCGGCTCGCGTGGCCGTCGGATCCGGGCCCATCTGGCCACCGGCTCGGATTGTCCGATCGGACCGGCCGCCGGCGGCCGGCCGTTCCCGTGCCCAGTCGCCGCATGGCGCGTCCCCGTCCCTCGGCCTTGGCGTAGGGGACGCGTCTGCCAAGATACGCAGTCGCACGCCGGGGCGGTCGGGGACGGGAGCCCGGTGCGCAGATGAGCCAGGGTGACCAGTACGCGGTCGGCCCCGCCGCCTGAATCCCTCAGCGCCGAGTGGCCAGATCTCGTCCTCGAACTGAGACCACGGCCAGGGAAACCCAGGCGCCCGGCCGACTGGAGGATTCAACACGCGAAGCGCGCGGACTCGTCAGTCGCTGTCCGGGATGTCGGCTTCTGCGAGGAGGCGCGTCGCGAGGTCGTCGGCCCACTCCAGGGCCCAGACGCGCAGCGCGGTGATGGTGGCACCGTCGAGCCCATAGGCGGCGAAGGCTTCGTCGTCAGTCCACTCGGCGCCCGTCAGATTCGACTGCAGATCCTCACGCTCGAAGCGGCCGCGGGCGTGACGGCGGCCGAACTCCTCGAGCTCGACATTGCTCCAGCGACGGGAGGCCGCGTACACGTCGATCAGGTCGCGGGGTGCTCCGCGGTCGGCAAGGGCACGGACCTTGGCCCCGATCACGTCTTCCTCCGCGAGGACAGGTCCGTAGGGGCTCTGGGCGGCGGGCCGCGAAAAGATCTCCTTGAGGCCAGCCGCGGGCTTCCAGGCCGACGCGGAGCGTGGCCGCGATATCGGCCATGGGCGCCGGGTTCTCGGTGGCAACATCGAGATCCTGGCTGGGGCGGTTCACGAGGCGGTGTGCCCGCACGGCGTAGCCACCGGTGAGAACCAGCGGATACCGCGATCCGAGCGCGATCACATCCGCCAGGAGCCGCGTGTGCAGCTCCGGCATCTCCGTCACGCCGCTGCTCGGCTGCGGGCGGCGAGCTGGGGGAAGGCCTCTTCCCACACGGTGCGTACGGTGCGACCGACGAGTGTGCGCAGCACCGGCCACATCTGCAGGAGGAGATCCCGGTTGAGGAACTGGGGCAGATCGTCGCGCAGGCCCTCGTGCAGGACGGTGCGGTAGAGGCCCATGCGCTGACGAGGCTTGCCCAGGTCGTACGAGGTCATCCCCGACCAGGCCACGTGCAGCGGCAGCTGCACGATCCCCTGGGTCGGACCCCGCAGCTCCTCCAGCGACTCCGGCAGACGCCGCCGAAACTTCTCCCGGTACAGCGCGAGATCCTCGGCGACCGCTCCCGAGAGGTCGCTCACCGCGGTTCCGGGGAGCTGAGGGCTGAACGACATGCACCCATTATGGCGGCAGTGGAGTGGTGAGGGGCATGATCCGTGAGCTCGCGTCCGCAGCAGGCGGGATGGGCGGGCGGCTTCAGTGATGTCCGTACCCGGTCGGGCCGCAGAGGCAGGTCGGCGACTCAGCGCACGGAAGGCGTGCTGAGTCGCTGACCTGCACTTATGTGCAGTTCCTCGTAACGTGCAGGTCAGAGCCTTGCGATCGTCGTGCAGGCTGCTCGATGTGTGAGGACGGGGGTCAGGAAGGCTTGACCGCCGAGACCGGGGTGACGGTCACCTTGTTGTCGCACTCGGCCCACCACCCGTCGTTCAGGGCGACCTGGTGCTTCCCGGAGTGCGGCAGCCCGATGACCATCGTCGGATACACCTTCGGGGTCGTGCCCGACACGCAGTAGCCGTCGGCCTCCCCTTGGACCTGGACGAAGGTCAGCTTCACCCACGCCTTGCCGTGCGGCCGGACCGTCACGTTGGCCGCCCTGCCGGTGCGGGTGACCTTGAGCGGGGTGTTGTGGGCGGGGGAGCCGTTGCCGGCGCCCGCGACCGTCGGGTGGCCCTTCAGGATGCATGTGTGCCGGGAGACGTTGGTGAACTGCACGACCGCCGCCCCCGTCCCGGTCCCGACGGGCCGGTGGGCGGCCTGCCAGGCGCTGACCTTGAGGGCGGAGGCCGCGCAGGCGGGCGGCGGGGTGGAGGTGGTGGTGGTCGCCGCCATGGCGGTGCCGGGCAGGATGCCGGCCACCGCCGCCGCGACGGCCGTGACCGCCGTCGTCGCCAGAGCCGCCCTGCGAATGCCGTTGTTGTGCTGCCGCATGCTGTCGTCCCCCTGAGTCGTCTCGTCCGCGGGTTTCGGTCGTCGGTTGTTGCCCCGCGGTACGCGTGTCGTGGTACGTGAGTGCAGACAGGGCGGGAGAGCGGCGGGGTTCCGTGCGGCGACTCTTGTGACGGAACGGTGACAACAGGCCGCACCCGCGCGGATGGTGGTCAGGGCAGACAGAAGCACCTCCAGGTGGCGGGTGCCGCTGCCACCGACCACGTCAGCCTCCAACGCGCGATGGCGGGTCAGTGGTCGACGGACACGGCGTGAACGGCGCCGTCCGGCCCGGGCCGGCCCTCCTGGCCCCCTACCGGACTCACCCGGCCACCGGCCCCGGCTAGTCCGGCCACCGGCCCCGACTCGTCTCCGCCGGCCCCGGCTAGTCCGGCCACCGGCCACCGGTCCCGACCCGCCCGGCCGCCGGCCCCGGTCCGCCCGGTCGCCGGACCCGGGCCGCCAGGCCACCGGCCCTGACTCGTCGCCGCCGGCCCCGGCCAGTCCGGTCGCCGGCCCCGGCCCGCCCGGTCGCCGGCCCTGGCCCGCCAGGCCACCGGCCCCGGCTAGTCCGGCCACCGGCCCCGGCCCGCCCGGTCAGCGGACCAAGGCCGCCCGGCCGCCAGCCGCGGTCCGCCCGGTCGCCGGACCCGGGCCGCCAGGCCACCGGACCCGCCCCGTCCCGTCACCGAAGTCCGGCGTGCCGCACGGGGACCGCGTCGGGGGCTTCGTGAATGCCGGGAACCCTCTTCAGGGGTCCAGACCAATATTGGTGGCGCGGCATGCGCCGAAGTGCTGGCCGGGGCCCGCGGCCTGATCCATAGTTGGCGCACAACCGTGCACCGGACCAGCCCCGACTCGGATACCTGGGGGGATTCGCGCCCATGAGCAGAGCCGAACAGCCGTCCCGTAGAACCGTCCTGGCGGTCGCCATCGCCGCGGCGGTGACCGGCACCGCGACCCCCGCCGCCGCCACCGCCCGGCGGACGCCCCGCGCGGCCGACTCCGGCCGGGCGCAGGTCCGCCCGATCGAGTACCACGGCTGGACCACCGCCCGCGAGTGGCGCTCCGGCACCGGACAGGGCACGCGGGTCGCCGCCGGGCACCGTCCGGGCCTGGTGATCGGCGCCCCCGCGGGCCGCAGCGACTACACCGACCCGCACACCGGCACCACCGCCACCTGGGAGTTCGCCACCTGGACCACCCCGGCCCACCGGCTCGCCGTCCCCGCCACCGAGGTCGTCGCCTCCTGGAACGCCGACACCCCCGAGGGCACCTGGATCCAGGTCGAGCTGGGGGGCACCTACTCCGACGGCACCGACACCCCCTGGTACGTGATGGGCCGCTGGGCCGCCGGCGACCAGGACATCAAGCGGACCTCCGTGGACGGTCAGACCGACGGCAAGAGCACCGTCTGGACCGACACCTTCTCCATCGACGACGCGAGCACCGGCCTGCGCCTGGCCGCGTACCGGCTGCGTCTGACGCTGTACCGCAGGCCTGGCACCCGGCTGACCCCCACCGTCTGGCGGCTCGGCGCGATGGGCTCCGACGTCCCCGACCGCTTCACCGTCCCGGCCTCGACTCCCGGCCTCGCCCAGGAACTGGCCGTCCCGCGCTACTCCCAGGAGATTCACAAGGGCCAGTACCCGCAGTTCGACAACGGCGGCGAGGCCTGGTGCAGCCCCACCTCATCGCAGATGATCATCGAGTACTGGGGCGGCCGGCTCACCGCCGAGCAGCTGTCCTGGGTGGATCCGTCCTATGCCGACCCCCAGGTCGACAACGCCGCCCGCTTCACCTACGACTACCAGTACGAGGGCTGCGGCAACTGGCCGTTCAACGCCGCCTACGCGGCCACCTACCCGGGTCTGCAGAGCGTCGTCACTCGGCTCGGCTCGCTGACCGACCTGGAGACGCTGGTCGCGGCGGGTATCCCGGCCATCACGTCCCAGTCCTTCCTCAGCAGTGAGCTGACCGGCGCCAGCTACGGCACCTCCGGCCATCTGATGACCGTGATCGGCTTCACGGCGGACGGGGACGTGATCGCCAACGACCCGGCCTCACCGAGCGACGCGGCCGTACGGCGGGTCTACCTGCGCCGCGAGTTCGAGAACATCTGGCTCAGGACCAAGCGGCACAACGCCTCCGGCGCGGTCGTCTCCGGCACCGGGGGAGTCTGCTACCTGTACTTTCCCGCCCATCCGAGCCCGCGCCAACGCAAGGCGCTCGCCGCCGTGGGCGTGCGCTGACCCGGCCCGTGTGAGCAAGGTCTCGACCGCGAACACCGTCGCGGGTGGCAAGGTGGACAAATGGGTGGGGAAGCCCCGTACGTCCGACCTCTGTGAGCAATCATGACCGCACACCCGGCCACCGCCACCCGCGTCCGCACCGGCGGGCCCCAGGAAGACGGCCCGAAGATCCTCGAGCACGTCATGGGCTGGGTCCTCGTCGTGGTGACCGCGATGCTCGTGACCCAGCTGGGCCTGCTCTGAGCCGCCCCTGGGCGGTCGGCATGTTCTGACATACTGCGGATGTCCCGCCGACTCCGAGACCAGGGTCGAGAGTGAATATGCCTCAGCAGCGTGCCGAAGCCGGTCCCCAGGCTCTCGACGCGACGCGCGCCGGGGAAGCGTCCGGCCGGGCGCGGGGCACCGAGCGCTCGGTGGCCCGGCGCGCCGAACTCATCGCCGTCGGGCGCAAGCTGTTCGCCGACACGTCCTACGACGCGCTGTCCATGGACGACATCGCCCGCCAGGCGCAGGTCGCCAAGGGGCTGATCTACTACTACTTCCGCTCCAAGCGCGGCTACTACCTGGCGATCATCGAGGACTCCGTCGCCGGTCTGGTCTCGTTCGCCGCGAGCGGTCTCGAACTGCCCGCCGTGGACCGCGTCCACCGCACCATCGACGGTTATCTGCGGTACGCCGAAAGCCACCAGGCCGCCTACCGCACCATCGTCGGCGGCGGCGTCGGTTTCGACGCCGAGGTGCACGCCGTCCGGGACGGCGTGCGCGCGGCGATCATCACGACCATCGCCGAAGGCGCCTACGGCCGCCGCGACATCTCCCCGCTCGCCCGCATGGGCCTGCTGACCTGGGTGTGCGGCGTGGAGGGCGCCACCCTGGACTGGATCGGCCGCCCCGAGCTGACCCGGGCCGCCATGTGCGAGCTGCTGGTCAAGACGCTCGGCGGGGCACTGCGCGCCATCGAGGAACTGGATCCGTCCTGTCCGGCGCCGCCCCCGGCCCGCCGCGACGGCTGACGCACGCGAGGGAGCGGAGGCTCGTGGTCCTCCGCTCCCAAGCCCCCCGTGGTCCGGGTCAGTTGATGGCCCTGATCAGCTCACCGTTCGCGGTGTCGCCGCTCAGCTCCCAGAAGAACGTGCCGCCCAGTCCCTGCTGGTTCTTGTACGTCATCTTCGTGGCGATCGTGGCGGGGGTGTCGTAACTCCACCAGTCGCTGCCGCACTTGGCGTAGGCCGTGCCACCCACCGTGCCGGTCGCCGGGCACTTGGCCTTGAGCACCTTGTAGTCGTCGATGCCCTGCTCGTAGGTGCCCGCCGCCGGTCCGGTCGCGGTGCCGCCGGGCGCCGTCTGGGTGACACCGGTCCAGCCGCGCCCGTAGAAGCCGATGCCGAGCAGCAGCTTGGAGGCCGGGACGCCGAGGCCCTTGAGCTTGGCGATGGTGGCCGAGGTGGAGAAGTCCGCCTTGGGGATGCCGGAGTAGGACGTCAGCGGGGAGTGCGGCGCGGTCGGGCCGGTGGCGTCCCAGGCGCCGAAGTAGTCGTACGTCATCGGGTTGTACCAGTCGACGTACTGGGCGGCTCCGGCGTAGTTCGCCGCGTCTATCCTGCCGCCGCTGCTGGCGTCCGCGGTGATCGCCGCCGTGACCAGGCCACCGGAGCCGAACTTCGCGCGCAGGGCCGCCAGTACGTTCTTGAACGCCTCCCGGCCGCTGGTGTCGCAGGTGTTACCGCAGGCGTTCGGGTACTCCCAGTCGATGTCGATGCCGTCGAAGACGCCCGCCCACTTGGAGTTCTTCACCAGGTCGTAGCAGGACTGGGCGAAGGCCGCCGGGTTCTTCGCGGCCTCCGCGAAGCCGCTGGACCAGGTCCAGCCGCCGAAGGACCACAGGACCTTCAGCCCGGGGTGCTTCTTCTTCAGCTTCAGCAGCTGGTTGAAGTTGCCCCGCAGCGGCTGGTCCCAGGTGTCGGCCACGCCGTCCACCGACTCGGCGGCCGTGTAGGCGCGGTCGGTGGCCGCGTAGGAGTCGCCGAGTGCACACTTGCCGCCGGTGACGTTGCCGAACGCGTAGTTGATGTGGGTCAGTCTGGCCGCCGAGCCCGAGGTCTCGACGTTCTTGACGTAGTACTTGCGGTCGTATGTGCCCCATTCGGTGAAGTAGCCGACGACCTTCGAGCCGGCCTGGACCCGCGGGGTGGCGGGAGCGGCCGCGCTCGCGGTGCCCGCGCCGGCCAGCAGTCCGGCGCCCAGCACGGTGGAACACGCCGCGGAGACGAGCGCCCGGAACCGGGTGCGATTGCGGAGGGGAGAGTGCATCGGGGTGGCTCCTCGTGGGGGTGGGGGAACGCGCGCCGATTGGCATGAACGCGGTAAAGCGTTGGTCATGCACAGTAGGAGGACTAGACCACTAGGTCAATGGTTCGGACCAATACAACCGGGTGGGTGACCTGGATCCGGCTTCCTGAAGTAAGCGGTCGTTAACTGGTGACGCCGGGGCGCGGATCGGGCATACTCACAGCGCACAGCCGCTGGTCAGCAGCTTCCGAGACCCGGAAGCGGGCCCCACGGCCGACCGGAGCGACCGCGTGGAGCCGCCCCCACCCCGGGCCGGACCGCCGGTGCCCGAACAGGGAGGAGACCGACGCCATGTCCGACCGCGATCCGCAGCCGGTGGAGCGTCAACTGCCGACGGAAGAGGCGAGGGATCTGCTCGCGCTCGTCCGGGAGATCGGCCGGCGCGAGATCGCGCCGAGGGCCGCTCAGGAGGAGGACGCGGAGCACTTCCCGCGTGAGGTCTTCACCCTGCTCTCCGAGTCCGGCCTGCTCGGCCTGCCGTACGACGCCGAATACGGCGGCGGCGGCGGCCAGCCCTACGAGGTCTACCTCCAGGTCCTGGAAGAGCTGGCCGCCGCCCGGCTCACCGTGGGTCTCGGGGTCAGCGTGCACACCCTCGCCTCCTACGCGCTCGCCGCCTACGGCACCAAGCAGCAGCAGGTCGAGCACCTGCCCGCGATGCTCGGCGGCGGACTGCTCGGGGCGTACTGCCTGTCCGAGCCGTCCTCCGGCTCCGACGCGGCCTCCCTGCGCACCAAGGCCGTCCGGGAGGGCGACGAGTGGGTGATCGACGGGACCAAGGCCTGGATCACCCACGGCGGCATCGCCGACTTCTACACCGTGATGGCCCGTACGGGGGAGGACGGCCCGCGCGGGATCACCGCGTTCCTTGTGCCCGGTGACGCCCCGGGGCTCAGCGGTGCGGTGCCCGAGAAGAAGATGGGCATGAAGGGCTCGCCCACCGCGCAGGTCCACTTCGACGGCGTCCGGGTCCCCGACGGCCGGCGCATCGGCGAGGAGGGCCAGGGCTTCGCCATCGCCCTGTCCGCCCTGGACTCGGGGCGGCTCGGCATCGCGGCCTGCGCCATCGGCGTCGCCCAGGCCGCGCTCGACGAGGCGGTCGCCTACGCCACCGAGCGCCGGCAGTTCGGCCGTCCCATCGCCGACTTCCAGGGCCTGCGCTTCATGATCGCCGACATGGCGACCCAGATCGAGGCCGGCCGCGCGCTCTACCTGGCCGCCGCCCGGCTGCGCGACGCGGGCAGGCCGTTCGCCAAGCAGGCCGCCATGGCCAAGCTGCACTGCACGGACACGGCCATGAAGGTCACCACCGACGCCGTGCAGATACTCGGCGGCTACGGCTACACGGCCGACTTCCCGGCCGAACGCCTGATGCGCGAGGCCAAGGTCCTGCAGATCGTCGAGGGCACCAACCAGATCCAGCGGATGGTCATCGCCCGTCATGTGGCGGGACCCGAGGGTCGCTGAACTGGCCCGCCAGGACCGTCGGGGCCGCCAGTCTGACCCACTCCGGGTCGTGGCGCCCCGGCAGCGTCCGGCCCCGGTCGGCCCAGGTGCGCAGGAGATCCCGGTAGATGGGCGGGTCCTGCGGCACGGGTGGAGGCGGAACCGATTCTGCGGGCCGGGGGACGAAGATGCGGCGCTGACGCCCGGTCGCCGAGTACGTGGGGGTCATGTCCGGCCAACGCCCCGGCGGCCGGACAGGTCACCCCCCGGCGGAATCGCGCGTCAGTTCACGCCCGTCCGGCTCCCCTCTCTGGTCACCTCCCGCGATCTGACGTACCGTCAGCGAATCGTCTCCCAGGGGGTGTCCGTGGCCGACGACCGTCCCGTACCGCTCGACGAGTACCCGGTGCACCAGGTGCCGCTGTCCATGAAACACGTGGCCACCGGCGACCGGAACGCCTACGACCGCTGCATCTTCCACGTCCTCGACCACACGGGCCGGGCCCTGCTCATTCTCGGCCTCGGCGTCTACCCCAACCTCGGCGTGATCGACGCCTACGCCACCTTCCGCACGGGCGACACCCTGCACGCGGTCCGCGCCTCGGACGCGCTCGGCGAGGACCGCACCCGGCTCGCCGTCGGCCCGCTGCGCATCGACGTCCAGGAGCCCCTGCGCCGGCTGCGGCTGCGCTGCGCGGACGAACTCCTCTCCTGCGACCTCACCTGGACGGCCGCCTTCCCGGCGCTCTGGGAGCCGCACCACCTGCAGCGCCGGGGCGACCGGCTCACCCTGGAGGGCCGCCGCTTCGTCCAGGCCGGGACCGTACAGGGCGCGATCCGGGCCGGGGGTGAGCGGTTCACCGTCGCACCCGGGAGCTGGACCGGCACCCGGGACCGCAGCTGGGGCGTCAGGCCGTTGCCGGGCGAGGACGGCGGACGGCTCGCCGGTGACCATCCCACCGAGGGCTTCCACTGGATCTGGTGCCCGGTCGCCTTCGAGGACCGCTTCCTGATGGTCGTCACCCAGGAGGACGCCGACGGCTACCGCTCCCTCAACGACGCCACCGTCGTCCGACCCGGTCACCGCGACCGCCAACTCGGCTGGCCCCGGGCCCACATCACCTATCTCCCGGGCACCCGCCACCCGGAACGCGCGCTCATCCGGCTCGGGGACCCGCGCGAGCCCGGGGAACTGGAGGTGGAGATCCTCGCCTCCTCCCCGCTCGCCGTCGGGGCCGGCTATCCGCCGGCCGGGGACTGGCAGCACGGGACGTGGCGGGGCCGGGGCTGGGTGGACCGCCGTACCTACGACATGAAGTCGCCCGACCCGCTCGCCGCGTACGGCGTCACCGACCACTCGGCCCGCTTCCGGCTCGACGGACGGACCGGGTACGGCATCTTCGAGCACGGCACCTTCGGACGGCACGATCCGAGCGGGTTCACCGGATTCGACTCGGTCGCCCCCTGAGCCGCGCTTCGAGGGAGGACACAATGGCCCCCGCGCCCCGCCCGCGCACCACCACCCGCGACCCCGGGGAACTCGCCCGGCGCCTGACGGCCTGGCTCGGCACCCGGCTGCCCGGCGCCAAGGCCACCGGCGTCACCGTCCCGGCCTCCAACGGCATGTCCAGCGAGACCCTGTTGTTCGAGCTGGAACACCCCGGGCCCCCGGTCCGCGCCTGCGCGTTGCGGCTGGCGGCCGACCCGGCGGCGTACACCGTGTTCCCGGAGTACGACATGGTCCGGCAGTACCGCACCCTGCGGCTGGTGGCCGAACACTCCGACGTGCCCGTGCCCCGGGTGCTGTGGCTGGAGGAGGACCCGGGCCCGCTGGGGGCGCCGTTCTTCGTCATGGAGGCGGTCGCCGGACGCGTGCCGCCGGACGTCATGCCGTACACATACGAGGGGAGTTGGCTGCACGCGGCGAGCGACGGCGAACGCGAGCGGCTCGAAGCCACGACCCTCGGCGTCCTCGCCCGGCTGCACGACCAGGTGCCCGTCGCCCAAGCCGGCTTCCTCGCCCCGCCCGGCGAGGGCGACCCGCTGCGCCGGCACGTGAGCGCCCAACGCGCCTACTACGCCTGGGTGGTCGACGGCCTGGCCCGCTCCCCGCTCATCGAGGCCGCGTTCGAGCGACTGGAGCGGATGTGGCCCCGCGATCCGGGCGACCCCGTCCTGAACTGGGGTGACGCCCGGATCGGGAACGTCGTCTACGACGGCTTCGAGCCCGTCGCCGTCCTGGACTGGGAGATGGCGGCGCCGGCCCCGCGCGAGGTGGACCTCGGCTGGACCGTCTATCTGCACCGCTTCTTCCAGGACCTCGCGGTCGGCTCCGGACAGCGCGGCCTGCCCGAACTCCTGCGCCGCGACCGCGTCGAGGGCCGCTACGCCCGGCTGACCGGCCACACCCCGCGCGACATGGACTTCTACACCCTCTACGCCGCCCTGCGGCACGCGATCGTGATGCTTCGCATCGCCTACCGGCAGGCGTACTTCGGGGAGGTCGCCGTCCCGGCGGACCCGGACGCGCTGATCCTGCACCACGACACCCTGCGTGCCATGGTGCGGGGCGACTACTGGGACCGAGTGGACCGAGGGGACTGATGGACTGAGCCGGGGAGGCCGGCCCGGCGGCGCGTCAGGCGGCCTGGCGGCCCATCACCGACACGCGCATCGGGCGCGAACCCGGGCCGCCGACGTGCGAGAACGGCTGCGTCCGCCAGTCAAGGCCCTGGGGGAGCGTGAGCAGCAGGGCGGTGTCCTGCTCCTGCGGCGTGGCCGACTCGTCGGCCGGGCGGGCGTCGGCCGCCGCACGGCCGGTGCCCGCGCAGACCGTGAGCCCGAACGGGTTCCAGGGCGAGACGCACAGCGCGTGCTCCGGCAGGACCTCCTCGTCCGCCAGCAGCGCGATGGGCTGCGCGCAGTCCGGGCAGATCACCCGGAACATCTCGAAGGTGTCGTAGGCGTCCAACTCGTCGTCGAAGGCGTCGGGTTCGACGCCCTCCGGCTCGGGTTCGACGACGGGCTGCTGCCGCTTGGACGCGGATCGACCAGGGCGCTTGACACTCTGCATGGGTTCTCCCCCTAAGGCTGGGCCGTGACGGCACTGCGGCCTCGACCACACCAAGCACTTCCCGTCCGACCTCCGGGGTAATCACGAGACCATCACGGAGCGCGTCCGAGACGTGTGGTGTTCGTCACATGCCCACCGTGACCGGCCGATGCGGGCGCCGGTTCGGGGTTTTTCGCCGGGAACCTGCCATGACCTGCGCTCTCCGCTATCCGTGGAGATCAGCGACACGGTAGGTTCTGGCGCCATGGAGGAGCTGGACCGACAGATCGTGCAGCTGCTCGTCAAGGACGGGCGGATGAGCTACACAGACTTGGGCAAGGCCACGGGCCTGTCCACGTCGGCCGTGCACCAGCGGGTGCGCCGGCTCGAACAGCGTGGCGTCATCCGCGGCTATGCCGCGGTGGTCGACCCCGAGGCCGTGGGGCTGCCGCTCACCGCGTTCATCTCGGTGAAACCCTTCGACCCCAGCGCCCCCGACGACATCGCCGAGCGGCTCGCCGACGTCCCCGAGATCGAGGCCTGCCACAGCGTCGCCGGCGACGAGAACTACATCCTCAAGGTGCGCGTGGCCACCCCGCACGAACTGGAGGAACTGCTGGCCCGCGTGCGCTCCCTGGCCGGGGTCTCCACCCGGACGACGGTGGCCCTCTCAACGCCGTACGAGGCACGACCGCCGAAGATCTGAGGACACGCCCGCCCCGTGGCCCCGGTGCCTCGCGTGCCCCGCGCACACGAGAGACTGTCGGCATGAGTGAGCAGTCCGCCGAGCCCCAGACCGTCCTGCTGCGCCGCGGGGAGGTGCACAGCCCCGCCGACCCCTTCGCCACCGCGATGGTGGTGGAGCGCGGCCAGGTCGCCTGGGTCGGCTCCGAAGGCGCCGCCGACGCCTTCGCCGACGGGGTGGACGAGGTGATCGACCTCGACGGCGCCCTGGTCACGCCCGCCTTCACCGACGCCCATGTGCACACCACCGCCACGGGTCTCGCCCTGACCGGCCTGGACCTGACCGGCGCCGCCTCCCTCGAGGCGGCCCTCGCCCAGGTCCGCGAGTTCGCCGCCGCCCGCCCTCGCGACCGGGTCCTGCTGGGCCACGGCTGGGACGCCGCCCGCTGGCCCGGCGGTCGCCCGCCCACCCGCGCCGAGCTGGACGAGGCCACCGGCGGCCGCCCCCTGTACCTCTCCCGGATCGACGTGCACTCGGCGGTCGTCACCACCGCCCTGCTCGACCTGGTCCACGCGGAGGTCCCGCGCGAGGACGCCCCGCTCACCCGGGACGCCCACCACACCGTGCGCGCGGCCGCCCTCGCCGCCGTCACCCCCGCCCAGCGCGCGGAGGCCCAGCGCACCGCGCTCGCCCACGCGGCCTCCCTCGGTATCGGCTCGGTGCACGAGTGCGGAGGGCCGCAGATCTCCTCCGAGGACGACTTCACCTCGCTGCTGCGCCTCGCCGCCGAGATCCCCGGCCCCCGGGTCGTCGGCTACTGGGCCGAGCAGGCCGACGAGGGCGTGACCAGGGCGCGGGAACTGGGCGCCCTGGGCGCCGCGGGCGACCTCTTCGCCGACGGCGCCCTCGGCTCGCACACCGCCTGTCTGCACGAGCCGTACGCCGACGCCGGCCACCAGGGCACCGCCTACCTGGACGCCGACGCCGTCGCCGCCCATGTCGTCGCCTGCACCGAGGTCGGACTGCAGGCCGGCTTCCACGCCATCGGCGACGCCGCCGTGACCGCCGTCGTCGAGGGGGTGCGCGCCGCCGCCGAGAAGGTCGGCCTCGCCCGGATCCGCGCCGCCCGGCACCGCGTCGAACACGCCGAGATGCTCACCCCGCGGACCATCGCCGGCTTCGCCGAGCTGGGCCTGACCGCCTCCGTGCAGCCCGCCTTCGACGCCCTGTGGGGCGGTGAGGACGGCATGTACGCCCGCCGTCTGGGCGTCGAGCGGGCCCGCACCCTCAATCCTTACGCGGCCCTGCTGCGGGCCGGTGTCCCGCTCGCCTTCGGCTCCGACAGCCCGGTCACCCCGCTCGACCCCTGGGGTACGGTCCGCGCCGCCGCCTTCCACCACACACCCGAGCACCGGGTCTCCGTGCGCGCCGCCTTCACCGCACACACGCGCGGGGGGTGGCGGGCGGTGGGCCGGGACGACGCGGGGGTGCTGGCGCCGGGCGCACCCGCCGACTACGCGGTCTGGCGCACCGACGAACTGATCGTCCAGGCCCCCGACGACCGGGTGGCGCGCTGGTCGACCGACCCGCGCTCCGGCACCCCCGGTCTGCCCGACCTCACGCCCGGCCGCGACCTCCCGGTCTGCCTGCGCACCGTGGTGGGCGGACGGACGGTGTTCGTACGGCCGGGCGAGTGATCTCCCGGGGTGGCGCGGCGGCGTCGGGTCCGGGCCGCCCCGTCGTCCGACCTGCGCATCCTTTGCGGCCGTCGCCCGGCAGGTAGCGTTCGCACTGGTCAGGAGGCTGTTGACAGTCGGCGGCCGGGGGCCGGTAGGTTCGGCCGGGTCCACCACCGGACGCCCGACCGGGGAGTGTTCGCGCAACTCGTCGCAGCGCCGCTGGGTCAGGGACGGTGTGCCGCACCGGGGCACCGTCACTGGGAGCCAGGCTCAGCGCCCGCGCCGGCGAGGGATTCGTTCCGGCCGGTCGGCAGGGTGTGACCCGGGTGGGGCCCGGGCGCTCAGTAGACAACGGCTTTCGGTCGACCCGCAGCCAGCGGGCCCCAGGTCGGCCCGAAGGGCGCCGGGCCCCCATCCGTCGCGGCACGCGCGGGTACCGAGAAGGTTCCGAAACCGCTGTTCTTACCCCATCAATGGGGAATCCACACCACCACACGACCGAGTCGGCAGGTCATCCCAGGCCGCGGCCACTATGGTGGTTGCCTGCGTACGACACGAAGGGGCAGCAGTGAACGACGGCGACGGGACCCGCGCGGCCAAGGCCCAGGGAAGGCAGTTCGGTCCGCTCGGCACGGCCTTGGTGATCATCCCGACCTACAACGAGGCGGAGAACATCAAGAGCATCGTCGGCCGGGTACGCGAAGCCGTCCCCGAGGCCCACGTGCTCATCGCGGACGACAACAGCCCCGACGGCACCGGCAAGCTCGCCGACGAACTGGCCGCCGGGGACGAGAACGTCCAGGTGTTGCACCGCAAGGGCAAGGAGGGCCTCGGCGCCGCCTACCTCGCGGGCTTCCGCTGGGGTCTGGAGCACGACTACGGCGTGCTGATCGAGATGGACGCCGACGGCTCCCACCAGCCCGAGGAACTGCCCCGGCTGCTCACCGCGCTTAAGGGCGCCGACCTGGTGCTCGGGTCGCGCTGGGTGCCCGGCGGCCGGGTGGTGAACTGGCCCAAGTCCCGCGAGTTCATCTCCCGCGGCGGCAGCCTCTACTCCCGCCTCGCCCTGGACCTGCCGCTGCGCGACATCACCGGCGGCTACCGCGCCTTCCGTCGCGAGACCCTGGAGGGCCTGGGACTCGGTGAGGTCTCCTCGCAGGGCTACTGCTTCCAGGTCGACCTCGCCCGCCGCGCGGTGAAGGCCGGCTACCACGTGGTGGAGGTGCCCATCACGTTCGTCGAGCGGGAACTCGGCGACTCCAAGATGAGCAAGAACATCGTCGTCGAGGCGCTGTGGCGGGTCACCGCCTGGGGCGTGGGCGACCGCGTGGACAAGATCACCGGTAAGGACAAGCAGGCCTAGGGCCGCCTTGACCCCGCCCGCCGATCACCCCCTTATCCCGCGCTGAGCCGCTGCCAGGCACACTGGGAGCATGACGACTGGCGCTCCGAGCTCCCCGCACACCGACCGGCCCCGGCGCTCCCGGCTGCGCAGGTATCTGCCCCTGGGCGTCGCCCTGTGGCTGGTGCTGGAGATCTGGCTGCTGACCCTGGTCGCGGGCGCGGCGGGGGGCGCCACCGTGTTCCTGCTGCTCGTGGCGGGCGTCGTGGCCGGCTCCGTGGTCATCAAGCGGGCGGGACGGCGGGCCTTCAGGAACCTGAACGAGGCGTTGCGGCGGGGCGGCTCGCCCGAGCGCGGCGGCAACGGCAACGGTAACGGCCTGACGATGCTCGGCGGCCTGCTGCTGATCATCCCCGGCCTGCTCTCCGACGTGGCCGGACTGCTCCTGCTGCTGCCGCCGGTCCAGCGGGCGGCGAGCCGCTCCACCGAGAGCGCGCTGGAGAAGAGGCTCCGCGCGGCCGTCCCGGGCAGCCTGGGCGGCGCCTTCCAGCAGGCCCGCATCCACCGCCCCGACGGCAAGGTGGTGCAGGGAGAGGTCATCCGGGAGGACCGCCGCCCCGAGCCGGGCGGACAGCGACCCCCGCTGACGCACTGACACCCCGTATGCGCTGACATGCCCGGCATACCGACATGTCCGGTGTGCCACCGGGCCGAGCGCGTCCGGCGGGCACGCGAAAGCCGCGGGCGCCGTACGTGAGACTCACGTACGGCGCCCGCGGTTTTCGTGCGTATCCGGTGTTACGCGGACTTGCGGCTGTCCCGGGGATGAACCGCGATGTTCATCGCTCCCGAGCGCAGAACCGCCAGACGCTCCTCGAGGACCTCTTCGAGCTCCTCGCGGGTGCGTCGCTCCATCAGCATGTCCCAATGGGTACGCGCGGGCTTGGCCTTCTTCTCCTCAGGGCCGTCGCCGTCGACGAGGAGTGCCTGAGCCCCGCAGACCTTGCACTCCCACTCCGGCGGGATCTCCGCCTCGACCGAGAAGGGCATCTCGAAACGATGCCCCTTCTCGCATGCGTACTCCACGGCCTGGCGCGGGGCCAGGTCGATACCGCGGTCCGTCTCGTAGCTGGTCACTACGAGGCGTGTACCGCGAAGAGCTCGCTCACTCATGAATCGTGCCTCCCGGGCTTGTCGCCCACAGGACAGGTGTCGCTGTCGTCGTCATCCGGTCAACGTCCGGTCGGCGGTAAAGATTCCCGTTCCGGGTCTCGTTCCGGGTCATGCGTCGCCGTCGTAGCCGCCCCTTGTTCTACCCACAGGCGCCCGGTTTGTCACATCTGCTAGCAGATGTCACCCAGCGTTTCGGCATCTTTGACGCGCAGTAACGGTACGCCTGGCAGACCAAACGCGTACACTACCGCCCTTTCGTGTTGAACGCTAAATCGGCGCTAGATCTTTTCCGGAATCGCGTTGCCCGCCTCTCCGATCGCCCGCCGGACGGGCACCCGGGCGAGCAGGGCGAACCCGATCACGAAGAAGACCACCAGCGAGACGATCGCGGACCGATAGCTGCCGGTCAGCTGGTACGTCACCCCGAACAGCAGCGGGCCGAGCCAGCTCATCCCGCGGTCGCTCATCTCGTACGCGGCGAAATACTCGGCCTCCTTCCCCGGCGGCACCAGATGGGAGAACAGCGACCGGGACAGCGCCTGGCTGCCGCCCAGGACCAGGCCGATCCCGCAGGCCAGCACGTAGAACCACACGGGTGCCCCGGCGGGCAGGAACCAACCGGCCGCGAGTGTCACCGTCCAGGCGACCAGCGAGCCGAGAATCGTCCGCTTGGCCCCGTACGCGCGGGCCAGCCGACCCATCGCAAGCGCCCCGGCCACGGCGAGCACCTGCACCATCAGCACGGCTCCGATCAGCGTCGACTGCCCGAGCCCCAGCTCCTGCGAGCCGTAGACCGACGCCTGGGAGATCACCGTCTGGATGCCGTCGTTGTAGACGAGGTACGCCAGCAGGAACGCCAACGTGAGGGGGTGCCGGCGCATGTCCCGGACCGTCGCCGCCAGCCGGCGCGGCCCCGGAGCCATGGCCCGCTCGACGCCCACGCCTACCTGCCGGTCCCGCAGCTGGCGCAGCGGCACGAGCGTGAAGGCACCCCACCACAGACCCGCCGAGGCCAGACAGACCCGGACCGCGGCCGTCTCGGACAGGCCGAAGGAGTCGTGTGCCGTGTACAGCGCCAGGTCGGCCACGAGCACCAGGGCGCCGGCCGCGTAGCCGAAGGCCCAGCCCCGGGAGGAGACCGCGTCGCGCTGCTCGGGCGGGGCGATCTGCGGGAGGTAGGAGTTGTAGAGCATCATCCCGACGGACTGCGCCGCGTTGGCCACGACGAGCAGCACTCCGCCGAGCAGATAGCGGTCGCCGTCGAGGAAGAACATGCCGGTGGTCGCGGCCGCCCCGGTGTACGCCGCCGCCGCGAGCAGCGGCTTTCTGCGGCCCGTCCGGTCGGCCACGCCGCCCACCAGGGGCATCACGACGACGGCCAGGACCACCGACAGCGACACCGAGTAGGCGAAGAACGAGCCCGCCCGGACCGGGACGCCCAGGGGATGCACATAGCCGTCGGCGTCGGCGGCGCGCTCCGCGACCGCGGTGAGATACGGGCCGAGGAACACCGTCAGCACGCTGGTGGAGTAGACCGAGCACGCCCAGTCGTAGAAGTACCAGCCGCGCTGTTGGCGTCCGAGGTCCGCGCTCTCGTCCGTCGCCTGTGTGCGCACGGTGTCGGTGCCCACCCGTGCCCTCGCTTCCCCGCCGAAGTGTCGTGCGAAGGCGCGGTCCGCCCGGCCGGTCAGACCCAGACGCCCCGGTCCTCCATGACCTTGCGCAATGTGTCGATGTGATCGGTCATGATGCCATCGACTCCCAGGTCCAGAAGCCGGTGCATCCGCCGTGCCTCGTTGACGGTCCACACGTGCACCTGCAGCCCGCGCGCGTGGGCGACCCGTACGAAGCGCTGGTCGACCACCGGGACGCCCGACTGGGCCTCGGGCACCTGAGCCGCGACGGCCGACCGGCGCACCGCGGCCGGCAGCCCCCACGAACGCAGCCGCAGGCTGAGCACTCCCCAGGTGCCGAAGGAAGTGGCCAGGCGCGGCCCCGCCAGCCGCTGCGCCCGCAGCACCCGGGCCTCCGAGAAGGAGCCCACGCAGACCCGGTCCCAGGCGTTCGCGCGCTCGATCAGCTCCAGCAGCGGGCGCAGGGCGGGCTCCGTCTTGACGTCGACGTTCCAGCGCACGCCGGGAAAGGTCTCCAACAACTCCTCGAACAACGGCACGGGTTCCCTGCCGCCCACGCGCGCGTGCCGTACGTCCTCCCACGACAGCTCGGCGATCCGGCCCGCGCCGTCGGTGACCCGGTCCAGGGTCGCGTCGTGGAAGGCGACGAGCCGGCCGTCCGTCGTCACGTGCACATCGGTCTCGATGTACCGATAGCCCAGCTCGACCGCGCGCCGGAACTGGGCCACGGTGTTCTCCAGGCCGTCGGCGGCCCCGCCCCGGTGGGCGAAGGCGATCGGGCCCGGGTGGTCCAGGTAGGGGTGGCGCGGGCGCGGTGTCGTGAGGGTCACCCTGGCAGTATCGCCCGTTCCGGTGTCGGGCCGGCGACGACCGTGCTGCCGGCCGATGCCCGCGGGACGGCGAACACCCTCAGGAACAGCTGGGCCAGCGGTCCGATGGCCACGGCGTACAGCACGGTGCCCACCCCGATGGTGCCGCCCAGCGCGAACCCGGTGACCACCACCGCCACCTCGACCACCGTCCGCGTCAGCCGGATCGAGCGGCCGGTGCGCCGGTGCAGCCCCGTCATCAGTCCGTCGCGCGGGCCCGGACCGAACCGCGCGGCGATGTACAGACCGGTCGCCGCGCCGTTCAGCAGGATCCCGGCGAGCAGGAGCGGGATCCGGACGGCGAGGGAACGCGCGTCCGGGACGAGCGTGAGCGTGCCGTCCATGGCGAGGCCGATGACGAAGACGTTGGAGACGGTGCCGAGCCCGGGGCGCTGACGCAACGGGATCCACAGCAGCAGCACCAGCGCGCCCACGATGATCGACACGACGCCGATGGTCAGCCCGGTGCGCCGCGCGATGCCCTGGTGCAGCACGCCCCAGGGTTCCAGTCCGAGACCCGCCGCCACGAGCAGCGCGGAACTGACGCCGTACAGCGAGAGCCCGGCGTACAGCTGGATCAACCGACGCCCGAGACCGGCTCTATCGGACATGACATACCCCCCGGGGTGGTGGCTGTGGCCTGACGCATGTCACTCTGTGGCTTGGGATGCGATGCCATCCATGGCCAATCCGGGGAAGGTGGACTGATCTTCATGGCGCAGTGGACCTCGGCGGTGGGAGCCGCGCAGCTCGCCCGGCTGCTCACCTCCCAGCAGGACCGGCCCGCCGGCCCCGGCACCCGCCGTCCGCCCGCCTACCGCGCGCTGGCCGACGGCGTCCGGCTGCTGGTGCTCGAAGGCCGCGTCCCGGTGGCCGCCCGTCTGCCCGCCGAGCGGGAACTCGCCCTGGCCCTCTCGGTGAGCCGCACCACCGTCGCGGCCGCCTACGAGGCGCTGCGTGGCGAGGGTTTCCTGGAGTCACGGCGCGGAGCGGGCAGCTGGACCGCCGTACCGGCCGGAAACCCGCTGCCCGCCCGCGGCCTGGAACCCCTGCCCCCCGAGGCCCTGGGGTCGGTGATCGACCTCGGCTGCGCCTCGCTCCCGGCGCCCGAGCCGTGGCTCACCCGTGCCGTGCAGGGCGCGCTGGAGGAACTGCCGCCGTACGCCCACACGCACGGCGACTACCCGGCCGGCCTGCCCGCCCTGCGCGCGATGATCGCCGAGCGCTACACCGCGCGCGGGATCCCCACGATGCCCGAGCAGATCATGGTGACGACCGGCGCGATGGGCGCCATCGACGCGATCTGCCACCTCTTCGCGGGGCGCGGCGAGCGCATCGCCGTGGAGTCCCCCTCGTACGCCAACATCCTTCAGCTGATGCGCGAGGCGGGTGCCCGGCTGGTGCCCGTGGCGATGGCCGAGGGACTCTCCGGCTGGGACATGGACCGCTGGCGCCAGGTCCTGCGCGAGGCCGCGCCGCGCCTGGCCTACGTGGTGGCCGACTTCCACAATCCCACCGGCGCGCTCGCCGACGAGGACCAGCGGCGGCGGCTGGTGGACGCGGCCCGCTCGGCCGGCACGGTCCTCGTGGCCGACGAGACGATGACCGAGCTGTGGCTCGACGATGACCTGGGGGAGAGTGGCCTGCCGCGCCCGGTGTGCGGGTTCGACCCGGCCGGCTCCACGGTCGTCACGGTCGGCTCGGCCAGCAAGGCGTTCTGGGCGGGCATGCGGATCGGCTGGGTGCGCGCGGCACCGGACGTCATCCGCAGTCTGGTCGCGGCGCGCGCGTACGCCGACCTGGGCACGCCGGTGCTGGAGCAACTGGCCGTCAACTGGCTCTTCAGTACGGGTGGCTGGCAGCAGGCCGTCGCCGTGCGCCGCCACCAGGCCCGGGGGAACCGGGACGCCCTGGTGGCCGCCGTCCGCCGGCAGCTGCCCGACTGGGAGTTCGAGGTGCCCCGCGGCGGGCTGACCCTGTGGGTGCGCGCCGGCGGGCTCTCCGGCTCCCGTCTCGCGGAGGCGGGCGAGCGGGTCGGCGTCCGTGTCCCCTCCGGCCCGCGCTTCGGCGTCGACGGCGCCTTCGAGGGGTATGTCCGGCTTCCGTTCACCGTCGGGGGAGCGGTGGCGGAGGAGGCGGCGACACGGCTCGCCGCGGCGGCCCGGCTGGTGGAGAAGGGTGCGACGGGCGGCACGGAGGCTCCCCGCACGTTCGTGGCGTAGGGGGTGCGGGTGCCCTCCAGGAGCGGGGAGGCGAGGGCTCCGGGCGCGTCCTTGGTGCGGGCCGGTGCGGGCCGGCCGCGCAGTTCCCCGCGCCCCCGGGGGGTGTGGTCGGGGGCGGCGCCCGGGTGGGGTCAGGTCTCGGCTGCCAGGGCCTCTGTTGCCAGGGGGGTTGCCTCGATCCTCGTTTTGGTGAGGTCCGCCGGTTGCGCGGCGCGCTCGGGCGTCTCCACCGGCTGGGCGTCCGCGGGGGTGCTGCGGGGCGGCAGCAGGGCCAGCACCGCCTGCCGGTCGGCATCGCTGGTCGCGTCGTCGTACGGATCCGGTGTGCACGGCACCTGGAGCCGGTGCACCGGGCCCGACCCGAGCCGGGCGTATCCCCGGCCCGGCGGCACCTGGGCCGGAGGCGTGGTGTGTGGCGGCACCCCGAGCACCGCCTCCACCTGCCGCTGCGCGGCGGGGCCGAGCACCACACGCGCGCGCGTGTGCTGCCGTACCGCGTCGTCGAGCACGTCCGCGCTGTCGAACAGCTCGGCCACGACCACGGTGACGTTCGCCGCGCGGCCGTGCCGCAGCGGAACCTGGAGCAGCGTCTGCGGATCCTGGCGTCCGTCCGTCAGCGCGAGGTGCGAGAAGACGCTCGGGTGGTCCACCAGGATCCACAGCGGGCGCCGGGTGTCCTCCGGCGGCGGGTCGCCCGCCTGCCGGGCCTGGTTGATCGCGATGAGCCGCCGCTCGGTCTCCTGCGCGGCCCACTCCAGGCTGGCCAGCGCCCCGGGCAGGGCGCACTCCACGGCCAGCACGCCGTCCCGGCCGCTCAGGCACGCGTACTCGCCGGTGCCGCCGCCGTCGACGATCAGGACGTCGCCGTACCGCAGGGCCTGCAGGGCGATGGAGCGCAACAGGGTGGAGGTGCCGCTGCCCGGGTGGCCCATGACCAGCAGGTGCGGCTCGGTCGAGCGGACGCCGGTGCGCCACACGACCGGCGGGATGTCGATCCGCTCCTCCCCGTAGGCCAGCGGGAGTGTGCGCTGGACCTCGCCCGGGTCGGTGAAGCCGAGGACCGTCTCGCCGGGTGCGCTCACGAAGCGCTGGGCGCCGATGTCACCGGGGAGCGGGGCGAGGACCCTGACGGTGAGCTGGTTGCCCTCCTCGTCCCACGCGAAGTGGTACTCGCGGCCCCGCCCGGCCTTCGCGGCGAGCAACTGCTCGATCCGCGCGCGGGACGCGGGCTCGCCGTCCGGGAAGTACGCGGGATAGCGGATCTCCAGGTGGCCGACCCGTCCGCCGTCGTCGAACTCGTGCGCGGTGAAGGCCTTCTGCCACTCTCCGCCGTGCGCGTACAGCGGAGCCGGGTCCTCGGCGCCGGCGAAGTGCGGAACCAGGGCCTCGTACAGCGCCCGGAGCCGTTCGGTCTGGGACTCGTCGGGCCCCTCGGGCGCCGACGGGGCACGGTCGCGGCCCTGCCAGGCCGCCGCCGCCATCACGGTGACGACGGCGAGCAGCGGCCCGTACGGCATCAGCGCCACGACCAGGACCCCGGAGGCCATGAGGAACAGCAGCGGCCCGCGTTTGTCCTTGGGCGTGTCCGCCCATCTGCGCCGCCCGGCCGAGGCCAGCCGGCGCAGCCCGCGCGAGACGGTGATCAGCGGGTGCAGGACATCGGTGGCGCTGTCGGCCGCCGTCCGGGCCAGCTCCCGGCTCCGGGCGATCTGCATCCGGGCGATCTGGGCGCTGTCTTTGCTCAGAATGCGGGGGAGAGGGCGCCGGGCCACTGCTGTCTCCTGAGGGTGCGTACGGGCGGGACGGGCGGTCAGAACTTGATGCCGCCGAGGAGGCTCGCCAGGCTCTCCCCGCCGGCCTTGATGCTGGGGGCGATACCGGTGCTGGCGAGATAGAAGCCGAACAGCGCCGAGGTGCACGCGTGCGAGCCCTTGAGGCCGTCCTTCCGGAAGAACAGGAAGACGATGACGCCGAGCAGCAGGACGCCTGACAGGGAGAGGATCATTTCGGTCTCCTGGTGTTCGAGAGGGGACAGTCACCATGAGTACTTCCAGGATCACAGGATGTATCCATACGATTAAAGGTGCAACTGGGTGAAATACGGGTGATTTCGCCCGCTCGGCGGAGCCGTCCCGCCCTGTTCGACCAGGTCTGTAGCCTCTCGAGGGGTCTGTCGCTGATCTTTACCTGGGGCACATCGGGTCATGTGCCGCGTCAGCCAGTACTCTGGCGATTCACTCGTACGGCCGCGCTCCGCGCACTGCCGTACGCTCCCTGACGTTCACCGGAGTTCCAAGGAGAGGCGGTTCGGCCGATGAGTGAAGCCCCCGACCCCGAGGTCGTGGAGCTGGCGACCAAGATCTTCGATCTGGCCCGCCAGGGCGGGACCGAGGCGCTCGTCGCGTACGTCGACGCCGGCGTGCCGGCCAACCTCACCAACGACCGGGGCGACTCCCTGGTGATGCTCGCCGCCTACCACGGCCACGCCGACGCGGTGCGCGCGCTGCTCGCCCGCGGCGCGGAGGCCAACCGGATCAACGACCGCGGCCAGACCCCCCTCGCGGGAGCCGTGTTCAAGGGCGAGACGGACGTGATCAAGGCCCTCCTGGAGGGCGGGGCCGACCCGTCCGCCGGGACGCCGTCGGCCGTCGACACGGCCCGCATGTTCGGCAAGGCGGAGCTGCTGGAACTGTTCGGCGTCAGCTGACCCGAACATCCTGACAAGGTACGACACGGAAAACGGGGGAGGCGGTACCAGGCCGCCGGAAATAGGTCGCGGCAGGACACACCGCGGGTCATCATGACGACGTGATTCACGGACGCGATGGCTGGGCAGGTGTTGCCGCACCGCGCGGGCCGTGAAGCGGTCCGCATGGGCCACCGACGAGAGGCAGAGAGAGATGGTCTACAGCAAGCAAGAGACGGCGGGCGCTCCGACGTTGTGTCACGCGGCCAGGTAGTGCGTGTTCCCCGGTTGCGTCGACGCTTGATGTGAGGCTGTTTCCCATGTTCGATCCGGTCATAGCGCCCAGCGGTACGCTGCTCGGGCTGCTCCAGCGCGGCCGTGGCGACGGCACGCTGCACGCGCTCACCGCCCCGCGGGCCGAGGCGCTCGCGGCCCTGAACCACTGTGTGCTGCGCGATCCCCGCCACGACTGGCAGGTGGAGAACCGCTCCCTCTACTACGCCCGGCTCTACCTCGATCTGGGCGGTGGCCTGGACGCCGTCGAGGCGCACCTCTTCGACGCCGAGGACGTCCTCGACACCGACGAGTCCCGCACCGGCCTCGCCCTGGCCGTCCTCGGGCACCTCGCCTCCTACGGCCGGCGCGACGCGCTCGACCTGCTGCGCCGCTACGCCGCCCACGGCTGCAACTGGGCCTGGGCCCTGGACGAACTGGCGCTCCGGGACGATGACGCGGGCCTGCGCGCCCTCGCCGCCCCCGTCCTGGCCCGCTTCCCGGCCGATCCGGAGGGCGAGGCCGAGCTGGCCGCCGCCGTACGCGACGCCTTCGAACCACGGCCCTGGCGGCTGTGGGCCGAGGATCCCCGCGCATCGGTCGCCACGCGGGTGCGCGCCGCCCAGGAGACCGGCTGCTTCGACCGCTGGCAGCGGCAGATGCGGCCGACCGGGCCACGCCCCGGCTGGAGCGTGCGCGCCGTCTTCGAATGGGCCCAGCAGGGCCTGGACCGCGGCGCCGCCCTGCACGTCCCGGCCGCCCGCTGCCTGGTCGCCGTGGCCGGTCCCGAGGACCGCCCCGAGATCCTCCGGGCCGCCCGCGAGGGCGACGACGGCGCCCGCTGCACCGCACTGCGCTACCTCGCCGACAGTGCCGACCCGGATGCCCTCGCCCTGATCGAGGCCGCCGTCGCGGACGGCACGGCGCCCGTCGTGGAGGCGGCCCTCGACGCCTTCGAACGGATGCGCGGCATCGCCGCCGTCGAGCGCGCCCGCCGCTGGGCCCAGCGCCCCGACGCGCTCGGCGCCGCCGCCGGACGCATGCTCGCCTGCCGCGGCGGCGCCCAGGACAGCGACCTCGTGCTCGGCGCCCTCCGCGAGGCCGTACGAGGCGAGGGCCCCGACGCGCCCACCCTGTGGACCCTCGTCGACGGCGCCGGACGCCTCGGCATCGTCTGCGCGGCCCCCGTGCTGCGCCACGTCTACCGCGAGACGGCCTCCTCCCATCTCCGCGGCCGCGCCGCCCGCGCCCTGGCCGCCACCGACCCCTCCTTCGCCGCCGGGTTCGCCGTCGAATGCCTGTGGGACTGTGAGGAGACCACCCGCGAGATCGCCGCCCGGCACGCCGAGACCGGTGACACCCGCGTCGTGGAACGCCTCCGCCGCCTGGCCGCCGACCCGGCCGAGGAGGACGAGGTGCAGACGGCGGTACGCAGCCGCTTCGGGCCGGACATCGCCGCCGGCTGACCCCGGGTATACGCCCGATAACGGGGTGACTCCGGGCCCGCGCCTACTCCGGCACCGGCCGACCCGCGCGTGCCACGTGCCCGGCCCCTGCGGACCACCGCCCGCCGTGTGAACACGGGATGACCCGCGGGTCAGGCGGCCATGACGGCCGTCTGGCCCGCTCGGGTGCGCAGCCCAACGCTCATGGGACGTTCCCCGCGCGGAAAGATCGAAGTTGACGCGACCACGTGCGGCACGGCGACAACACCCATATGCGTGTCGTCATCGTGACCGAATCCTTTCCCCCCGATGTGAACGGCGTGGCCCACTGCGCGCTCCAGACCGCCCGGCACCTCGTAGATCGCGGTCACCTCCCGCTCGTCGTCGCGCCTGCCCCCGCACCCGGCAGCGCACCGGACAACGACGCCCCCTGCCCGGTCGTCCGCGTCCCCTCCCTCCCCCTCCCCGGCTACCCCCAGGTGCGCGTCGCCCTCCCCAGCCGACGCCTCGCCCAGGCGCTCCTCGACCACCGCGCCGACGTCGTCCACCTGGCCAGTCCCTTCGTTCTCGGCGTCCGCGGCATGGCGGCCGCCGCCCGCCTCGGGGTCCCCGCCGTCGCCGTCTACCAGACCGACCTGGCCGGCTACGCCCGCACCTACATGGGCGCCGGAGAGACGGCCGCCTGGCGTCGGATCCGTTCCGTGCACGCCGCCGCCGACCTCACCCTGGCCCCCTCCAGTGCCGCCCTCGGCGACCTCGAAGCCCACGGAGTACCGCGCGTGCGGCTGTGGCGGCGCGGCGTGGACACCGTACGTTTTCGGCCAGAGCGCCGGGACGACACCCTGCGCCGCGAACTCGCCCCGAACGGCGAGGCGATCGTCGGCTACGTCGGCCGGCTCGCCCCCGAGAAGCACGTGGAACTCCTCGCCGGAGTCGCCGGCCTGGCGGGCGTGCGGCTCGTGATCGTCGGTGAGGGGCCCAGCCTGCCGCACCTGACCGAGGCGCTGCCCGGCGCGGTCTTCCTCGGCCGCCGCACCGGCGACGACCTCGCCCGGATCTTCGCCTCGCTTGACCTGTTCGCGCACACCGGCCCCTTCGAGACCTTCTGCCAGACCGTCCAGGAGGCCATGGCCAGCGGCGTCCCGGTCGTCGCACCGGCCGTCGGCGGCCCCCTCGACCTGGTCGCCCACCGCCGCACCGGCCTGCTCGTCCCACCCCGTGACGCCGACGCCCTACAGCGGGCCGTCGGCGACCTGGCCGCCGATCCCGCGCGACGCGCCGTCTACGGGGCCGCCGCCCGCACCCTGGTGGAGGGCCGCACCTGGGCCGCCGTCGGCGACCGGCTCATCGCCCACTACGACGACGTGCTCGCGGCTCGCAGGACGGCGGTGGCGGCATGAACGGCCGGCCCCTGCGCATCGTGCGGCTCGCCAACTTCGTCGCACCCGCCTCCGGCGGACTGCGCACCGCCCTGCGCGAACTCGGCCGGGGCTTCCGGGTGGCGGGCCACGAACCGGTGCTCGTCGTGCCCGGCGCACGGCACACCGACCGCGACACCGAACAGGGCCGCGTCATCACCCTGCCCGGACCACTGCTGCCCGGCACCGGCGGCTACCGCGTCCTCACCGACAAGCGGCGCCTGGCCGCCCTCCTCGAAGAGCTGGCCCCGGACCGGCTGGAGGTCTCCGACCGTACGACCCTGCGCTGGACCGGCCGCTGGGCCCGCCGCGCGCGCGTGCCCGCCGTGATGGTCTCCCACGAGACCGCCGACGGCGTGCTGCGCACCTGGGGCCTGCCCGAAAACCTCTCCCGGCGGGCCGCCGACGCCCTCAACACCCGCACCGCGCACGTCTACGCCCGGGTGGTGTGCACCACCGAGTTCGCCGAGCGCGAGTTCGTGCGCATCGGCGCGCGCAACGTCGTACGCGCCCCCCTGGGTGTCGACCTCACCGCACGCCACCCCGCACTGCGCGACCCCGGCTTGCGCGCACGGTACGCGCGCGGGGACGAGGTGCTACTCGTGATGTGCTCCCGGCTGTCGGTGGAGAAGCGCCCCGGCACGGCGCTGGACGCGCTGGAGGCGCTGCGGCGGCGGGGAAGGCGGGCGGTGCTCGTGGTGGCCGGCGACGGACCGCTGCGCGGTCGTCTCGAGCGGCGCGCCCGGGAGCGCGGACTCCCGGTGACCTTCCTCGGGCACGTCCGCGACCGGGCCGCCCTGGGTGCGCTGCAGGCGTCCGCCGACGTCTGCCTCGCGCCCGGGCCCGCGGAGACCTTCGGGCTCGCCGCCCTGGAGGCCATGGCCTGCGGCACGCCGGTGGTGGCCAGCGCGTCGTCCGCGCTGCCCGAGCTCATCGGGTCCGCCGGGGCCGCCGCGGCCGACCACGCGCAGGCGTTCGCGGACGCCGTGGACATGCTCCTGGAGCGCGGCGAGCCCGAACGCCGGGACGCGGCACGCGCGCGTGCGGAGTGCTTCGGCTGGGGAGCGGCCGTGGAGGCGTTCCTCGCGGCCCACGACGCACAGGTGCCGCGCCGCGCGGGCCTCGCGCGCACCGTCCCGGAGGGGGTGGCATGAGACCCGTCCGCTTCGTCGCCCTCGGCGATTCGCTGACCGAGGGCGTGGGCGACCCCACCGGAACCGGCCGACGAGGCTGGGCCGCACTGCTGGCGGCCTCGCTCGTCGCGTCGGGGGAGGCCCGGGCAGGTGAAGGCGCCTCGGCGGAGGCGGGGGTGGCGGGAGCCGCGCTCGCGGAGGCTGGGGTGGCTGCGTCGGGGTCGGCCGAAGTCGCCCTGTCGGAGGCCGCATCGGGCTGGGCCGTGCCGGCAGGGACCGTAGGGGAGGCCGGGGCAGGTGGAGGCGCCTCGGCGGAGGCGGGGGTGGCGGAAGCCGCGCTCGCGGAGGCTGGGGTGGCTGCGTCCGGGTCGGCCGAAGTCGCCCTGTCGGAGGCCGCATCGGGTTGGGCCGTGACGGTAGGGACCGTGCCGGCAGGGGTCGTGACGGTGGGGCGGGGCCGAGGGGCCGTGGGGGTGGAGTTCACCAACCTCGCGGTCAGCGGGGCGCAGACGAGGGACGTGTGGGAGCGGCAGACCCCGGCCGCCCTCGCGCTCCACCCCGACCTGGCTTCCGTGGTCGTCGGCGTCAACGACACCCTGCGCCACACCTTCGACATCCACGCCGTGGCCGCCGAACTGGACCGGGTCTACGCCGCCCTCACCGGGCAGGGCGCCACCCTGCTCACCGCCTGTCTGCCCGACCCCGGCGCGATGCTGGGGCTGCCCGGTGCGCTGGCCCGCCCGCTTGCCCGGCGGCAGCACGCGGTCAACGCCGTCGTGCACGCGCTGTCCGACCGGTACGGCGCCGTCCACCTGCACGCGGCGGACGGTGACTGGGTCGACGACCGCACTCTGTGGAGCGTCGACCGGCTGCACCCCGGTGAGCGCGGGCACCGGCAGTTCGCCGTCCGCTTCCACGCCCTGCTCGCCGAGGCGGGACACGCGACGGGGCAACCACCCTCGCCCGAACCGGAGTTCCCCGCTCCGACCCGGACGGCCGGCCTGTGGTGGCTCGCCACCGCCGGCACCGGCTGGGTGGCCCGGCGGTGCGGGGACCTGCTGCCGCAACTGCTGCGCCTCGCCGCCGACGAACTGCGCCATCATGCCCGGGGCACCGGCGCCCGCCTCGACCTGCGAGCCGCGGCGACGGTCTCGGCGGCCCTCGCGGCCCTGCCCGCGCCCGCCCCCGAGGATCAGCGCCGCCGCACCGGAACAAACCGGACGGGGGTTCCCGGCACGGCCTGCGCGGCCGCCGGGAGGTCGGCGGCGCGGACCACCGCGATCACCGGATAGCCCCCGGTCGTCGGATGGTCCGCCAGGAAGACCACCGGGCGCCCGTCCGGGGGCACCTGGACCGCGCCGAGGACCATGCCCTCGCTGGGGAGTTCACCGGGCCGTGCCCGCTCCAGCGCGGGCCCCTCGGTACGCAGACCGATGCGGTTGCCGGCCGAGGAGACCCGGTACACGCGCGTGGTGAGGTCCCGCACCGCCCCGGCCGTGAACCAGTCGGCGCGCGGCCCGGGCGCCACCCGGAGCACCAGCTCGGCCGGCGGACACGGCTGCGGTACGCCGTCCACGCGCGCGGGCGCTCCGGCCGGCGCCCCGAGCGGCAGCAGCGTGCCGTCGGTGAGCGGCGGCGGGCCCAGACCGGACAGCAGATCCGTGGCCCGGCTGCCGAGCACCGGCTCCACGGCGACACCCCCGCCGACTCCCAGATAGGCGCGCACGCCGGCCGTGGTCGTGCCCACCTCCAGCAACTCGCCCGCCGGGACGACGACCGGGGCGCCCCATGCGGCCGGCCGGCCGCTCACCCTGACCGGACAGGGCGCGCCGGTGACCGCCACGGTCACCGTGGAACGGGGCCGCAGCGCACAGCCGTCGAGGGTCGTCTCCAGGACGGCCGAGTCCGGCCCGTTGCCGACGAGCCGGTTGGCGAGCGCCGCGGCGGGCGGGTCCAGTGCCCCGGAGCGGGGCACGCCGAGGTGCGCGTACCCGGGCCGTCCCCGGTCCTGCACGGTGGTCAGCGCTCCGGAGCGCACCACGACGAGGGCGCGATCACTCACGGGGCCTCCACCGGCACGAACCGCACCCGGGCCCCCGGGGACAGCAGGGCGGCGGGTACGCGCGTGTGGTCCCACAACACCGCGTCGGTCGTGCCGATCAGCTGCCAGCCGCCCGGCGAGGCACGCGGGTACACGCCCGTGTACGGGCCGGCCAGGGCCACCGAGCCGGCCGGGACCGCCGTGCGCGGGGTGGCCCGGCGCGGGACGTCGTAGCGGGCCGGCAGCCCGGTCAGATAGCCGAAACCGGGGGCGAACCCGCAGAAGGCCACGGTGAACTCGGTGTCCGCGTGGATACGGGCGACCTCGCGCGCGGGCACCCGCCAGTACGCGGCGACCTCCGCGAGGTCCGGGCCGTCGTAGCGCACGGGCAGTTCGACCAGCTCGCGCGCGCGTGCGGGCGGCGGCGGCGCCGTCGGGGAGGTCAGTTCGGACATCCAGCGGGCCGGGTCCTCCAGGCCGTCGAGCAGGACGGTCCGTGCCGCCGGGACGATCTCGCGGACGGTCAGCGTGCCCGCCGCCCGGCGTCTCGACAGCTCCGCGTGCAGGGCTTGCGCCTCTTCACCCGAGGACACCTCGACGAGCAGCGCGTCGTCGCCGACGGGAAGTGCTCTCACGCGAACGCCTCCACCCGCACACCGGCCGCGACCAGTCGCTCGCGCACCCGCCGGCCCAGGTCCACCGCGCCGGGCGTGTCGCCGTGCAGACACAGCGAACGGGCGCGCACGGCGATACGCGCGCCCGAGTGCGCGATGACCGAGCCGGAGCGCGCGAGGCTCACCGAACGCTGCACCACGGCCTCCGGGTCGCTCACCACGGCGCCGTCCCGGCCGCGGGGCACCAGCGTGCCCTCGTCGGTGTACGCGCGGTCCGCGAACGCCTCGGTGACGGCCGGCAGCCCCGCCCCGGCGGCCAGCTCCAGCAGCCGCGAGCCGGGCAGGCCGAGCACCGTAAGCTCGGCGTCCGCGAGGAGCACGCCCTCGACCACCGCGCTCGCCTGCTCCTCGTCGTGTACGACCCGGTTGTACAGGGCGCCGTGCGGCTTGACGTACGCCACGCGCGCCCCGGCCGCCCGCGCGAACACCTCCAGGGCGCCGATCTGGTAGGCCACCTCGGCGGCCAGCTCGGCGGGAGGTACGTCCATCGCGCGCCGCCCGAACCCGGCGAGATCCCGGTAGGACACCTGCGCGCCGATCGTCACCCCGCGCTCGACGGCCAGTTCGCACACCCGGCGCATCGTGGCCGCGTCCCCGGCGTGGAACCCGCAGGCCACGTTGGCGCTGGTGACGACCGACAGCAGTTCCTCGTCGTCGGTCAGCCGCCAGCGGCCGAAGCCCTCGCCGAGATCGGCGTTCAGGTCGACCGGGCCCGCGTCGGTGCCGCGCACACCGATCGGGGTCACGGCGCGGGCGGTCGCCTCGTGTCCGGTCGCCTCACGCGCGGGCGCGCCGCTCGCGGTCGTGACGTTGGTGGTCGTGTCCTTCGTGGGCGTGACATCCGTGGCCATCGTGGTCTCGTGCCTCCGGTTCTCTTACGGCTTTCTCGCGGCCGCCCGCGTGCGCGCGGGCGGCCGATCAGCGGTCTCAGTCGATCCCGGACAGCCGGTACTGCTCGTCTCGGGCGTCGGTCAGGAACATCCGGCCCGGTGCGTGGGTGATGGCGAACGGCGGCCCGGACGCCGCCACCGCGGCCTGCGGGGTCACTCCGCAGGCCCAGAACACCGGAATGTCCCCTTCGGCGAGGGAGACCGGGTCGCCGAAGTCGGGCCGGTCGAGGTCCTCGATGCCGAGCGCCGAGGGATCCCCGCAGTGGACGGGGCCGCCGTGCACGGCCGGCATCATGCTGCTCTCGCGGATCGCGGCGGGCAGCGCCTCGGGCGGCACCGGACGCATGGACACCACCATCGGTCCGCGTAGCCTGCCCGCCGCCCGGCACTCCCGGCCGGTCACGTACATCGGCACGTTGCGGCCCTGCTCCACATGCCGGATCGGCACCCCCGCGCGGGCCAGCGCCCACTCGAACGTGAAGCTGCATCCCAGGAGGAACGACACCAGGTCCGGGCGCCAGTGCGCGCGCACGTCCGTGGGTTCCTCGACCAGCTTCCCGTCCTGCCACACCCGGTAGCGCGGCAGGTCGGTGCGCAGGTCGGCGCCGTCGGCGAGCACGGTCGTCCAGGCGCCGGCGTCGGTGACGTCGAGCACCGGGCAGGGCTTGGGGTTGCGCTGGCAGAACAGCAGCATCTCGTAGGCCCAGTCGGCGGGAACCGCGATCAGGTTGGCCTGCGTATGGCCCGCCGAGACACCGGCCGTGGGACCGGCCAGGCCCGCCCGGAACCGGGCCCGCGCGGCGGCCGGGCTCCACGCGTGCGCGTGCTCGTCGACCACGACGACCGGGCGGTCGTCGACCGGGCCGGGCACCGCCACCCCGGAATCCCCCGGCGCCGCCGCGGCTCCCCCCAGCGCCGCCCCGGCGCCTTCCCGCGTCACACCGGCTCCTGACCGGGTCACCTGGGCACCTTCCCTGGCCACCTGGGCACCTTCCCTGGCCACCTGGGCACCTTCCCTGGCCACCTGGGCACCTTCCCTGGCCACCTGGGCACCTTCCCTCGCCACCTGGGCACCTTCCTGGGCTGCCTCCGCTTCCGACCGGGTCACCTGGGCACCTTCCCGCGCCGCTCCCGCTTCCGACCGCGTCACGCCGATCCCCTCCCGAGTCACGTCAGTTCCTTTCCGCGGGTCTCCGGCAGCCCGAACAGGGCCAGTGCCGCGAGGCCGTAGCCGAGCGCCCCGAACACCAGCGCGCCGCCCACCCCCCAGCTGTCCGCGAGGAAGCCGACCAGGGTCGGGAAGACCGCGCCGACCGCGCGGCCGGTGTTGTAGGTGAAGCCCTGTCCGGTGCCACGCACCGCCGTCGGGTACAGCTCGCTCAGATAAGAGCCGAAGCCACTGAAGATCGCCGACATGCAGAAGCCGAGCGGGAATCCGAGCACCAGCAGCAGGGTGTCGGCGCCGTGCGGGATGTTCGCGTACGCCAGGACGCACCCGGCCGACAGCAGGGCGAACAGCCAGATGTTGTTCCGCCGGCCGAGCCGGTCGGTGAGATGGCCGCCGGTGAGGTAGCCGAGGAACGCGCCCGAGATCAGGAAGGTCAGGTAGCCGCCGGTCCCGACCACGGACAGGCCGCGCTCGGACTTCAGGTACGTCGGCACCCAGGTGGCGAGGGTGTAGTAACCGCCCTGCACGCCCGTGGACAGCAGGCTCGCGAAGAGCGTGGTGCGCAGCAGGCCGGGGGCGCCGTCCCGCGCGGGACGGAAGATCGCCGTGAACGAGCCCCGCCGCGGGTCCTGTTCGCGGGCCGTCGTCGCCGTCGGGGCGTCGTGCACCCGGCGGCGCATCCACAGCACGAACAGCGCGGGCAGCGCGCCGGTCCAGAACATCACCCGCCAGGCCAGGTCGTCGCCGACGAAGGAGAAGACCAGCGTGTAGCTGATCGCCGCCAGCGCCCAGCCGACCGCCCAGGAGCTCTGTACCGCGCCGAGCGTCCGTCCGCGGTGTCGGGCGCCGGCGTACTCGGCCACCAGGATCGCGCCGACCGCCCATTCGCCGCCGAAGCCGAGCCCCTGCAGCGCGCGGAAGACCAGCAGCGTCTCGTAGGTGGGCGCGAAGCCGCAGGCCACCGTGAAGACCGCGTACGTGAGCACCGTGATCATCAGTGCCCGGACCCGGCCCACGCGGTCCGCGAACACCCCCGCGACGGCCCCGCCCACGGCGGAGACCACCAGCGTGACGGTGGTGAACAGCCCTGTCTGGGCACTGTCCAGACCGAAGTACGCCGAGAGCGCCACCATGCTCAACGGCAGCGTGAAGTAGTCGTAGGAATCCAGCGCATATCCGCCGAAGGCTCCGGCGAAGGCGCGTCGTCCGCGCGGGCCGAGGGCGCGCAGCCAGCCGAACGCGCCGTCCTCCGTGGCGTGTTCACCTCGCACGGGTCGTACGGCGGAGGGCGCGGACCGTGACGGTGGGGTCGTGCTCATGGGCACCTCGCAGAAGGGGACGGAGAGTGCTGGGAAGTGAGCCGTGCGGAGCACCGTAGGGGATCGTTCAACGATCCTTCAATACCCACGTTGTCTCGTCCCGGTGTCTGCGATTGAATTCCGGGCATGACAGAGCAGCCGGCGGGACTGGCCGACGACCGTGCCCTCCTGGGGCGCACGAGCACGGCGGAGCGTGTTTCGGACATCCTGCGAAGCCGCATCGCCGACGGGTACTTCCCGCCCGGCACCCGGCTGTCCGAGGACAGCATCGGCGGGGCGCTGGGAGTGTCCCGGAACACACTGCGCGAGGCGTTCCGGCTGCTCACACACGAACGCCTGCTGGTCCACGAACTCAACCGGGGCGTGTTCGTCCGGGTGCTGACGGTCGAGGACGTCGAGGACATATACCGCACCCGCTCCCTCGTCGAGTGCGCTGTCGTCCGAAGTCTGGGCGAGCCGCCGTACCCACTGCGGGGGCTGGCCGCGGCGGTCGAAAAGGGGGACGCGGCGGCCGTCGAGAATGACTGGAAAGCGATGGGCACAGCCAACATCCACTTCCATCGGGAACTGGTGGCCCTGGCGGGCAGCGAGCGCACCGACGAGCTGATGCGCAGCGTCTTCGCCGAGCTACGGCTCGCCTTCCACGTCGTCGACGACCCGCGCCGGCTGCACGAGCCGTACCTCGCCCGCAACCGGCGGATCCTGAAGGCCCTGGAGGAGGGCGACCGCACGGCCGCCGAGCGACTGCTGCGGACCTACCTCTCGGACTCGCTGGAACGGGTGGTGGAGGTGTACCGCCGCAGGGTCGGCGAGGACAACACCCCCTAGCGGCACGGGCAGGGCCGCCCGTGACGGAAGGCCGGTCCGTGCCCGGAGACCGGCCCGTGCGGCTGCCGGGCAAATCGGCGGAGCCTCTCGTTTGGGTCGATGTCAGACCGAGGACCTAGTCTGTGCACCGTGACTTCGCCTGCATCGACGGACAGCGTTCCGCCCCAGCTCAGCGCGGGGCCGCGCCCGGCGCCGGGCCCGGCCGCCGACGAGGGGCTGGCGCGTCGGCTGCGCGCGCTCGCCTGCACGGCGCCGCTGCACGACCTCGACGCGCGCAAGGCCAATCTGGCCGGCGAGTACTCGGTGTACGGGATGGCGGAGGTGGCGCTGTCCGCCATCGACCTGGTCACGCTCAACATGGACTTCGACACCGGCGCCGACCACGAGCAGATCGTCGCCCGGCTCGTCCCGCGCATCGCCGCCCAGGCCCCGCGCCGGGCCGCCGCCGAGCACGAGCGCGTGGCCCGCTGGGTCCTGGAGAACCTGATCAACGTCGGCAGCGTCGACCGGGGTTTCCGCGCGGTCTACGGCACCTTCGCGCCGGACGGCACCTACGTCCGGCGGGACTACGACTTCAAGCTGATCGAAGAGGTCCCCGGCCCCGGCGGAACCGTCTACCTGCGCACCACCGACGAGGCGGTCAACGTCCTGGTCGGCGCCCTCGACACCGACGTCACCAGCGCCCAGATCGCCGCCGAGGTCAAGCTGGAGGTGCTGATCAACCGAGGCCGCCTCGCCGACGCCCAGCTCGCCGCCGAGCAGGCCCGCTACCGCACGGTGCAGTACTCCGAGACCCTGCGCCGCGCCCTGGACGCCACCCGGCGCAACGTCCGCGCGGTCGACTGGCTCAGCGCCGTGCCCGACATGATCGCCGAGGCCCTCGACCACGTGGCCGAGCGCTACCGCCACGAGAACGCGATCCTCACCAACATCCGCAAGGCCCGCGACGAGACCGAGGACCCCGAGCACAAGCGCCGCGCCGCCGAACTCGTCGACATCGTCAAGGACTGCATCCGGCGCCACACCCAGCTCCAGTCGCGTCTTCTGGAGGCCGGCCCGCTCTTCCGGGCCGAACAGGACCGGCAGGCCTTCGCCACCCCCGCGTCCACGTCCGGCATCGACCTGTACGGCCATCTGGTCGCCCCCGTCCTGCCCTTGCCGGTGGAGCACGCCATCCGGGTCACGGACGCGTTCTTCGCCCAGGGCACCGGGCTGCGCACACCGGTGTCGGTGCGGGTCGGCGACCTCGTGGAGATACTGCTCACGCCCCCGGTCGAGCGGGAGCACCTGGGCGCGGAGATGCCCGAACCCGATCTGATCGCCACGCCCGACGACAGCCGGTTCAGCGAGGAGCAACTGGCCGCCGCCATGGAACTGCTGGACCTGCCCGCCGACGCGCCGAGAAGACTGTCCGGACTGCTGGCGGAGGCGCGGCGGACCGGAGACCCGGACCTGGCCTACCTGGTCGCGCTGCTGGCGGTCCACGCGGCCAGCCCCGCCGTCGGCACGGCCTACCGACAGGGCGAGGAGAAACTGCTGTTCGCGGTGGACGACGGCACCGAGCTGGACGATCCCGAGTTCGGCGGGGCCGATCTCATCGTGGGAACCGCCCTGCTGGACGCCGTCGGGATGGCGGCGGACCGGACGGAAGCAGCATGAGCCGATCAGCGAACGACAGCCGGTCGGAGAACGACAGCCGATCAGTGAACGACAGCCGGTCGGAGAACGACAAGGAGTCACAGCCGTGAGCGAGCACGTCGAGTGGAGTGACACGGAGGCCCAGGCCCCGTCGGCATCCGCCGCCGTCACCCCCGCCGACGCCGCCGACGCGGCGCGGCTCGTCGCCTTCGGGCTGCAGCCCAAACTGCAGCCCGCCCGCGACCAGGAGTACGCCGAACTGCTGCGCCGCCACCGCGACGACCCGGCGTTCGCGCGGCTCGCGGACGCCGTCGCCGCAGGCCTCGGACTCGTCGTGCTGGAGGTGTCCCCGCGCGCGGGGATGGCCGTCACCGCGGCCGAGGACTCGGTGTTCGCGGTCCGCATGGGGGACTACGCGCGTCGCACCGCCGCCGACTCCGGCGACCGGTTCCTGCACGGCCTGGCCCATCTCGCGGCCGCGGCACTGGCCTTCCCGCGCCCCGAGGACCTGGCCGACGACACCTACTTCGGCCGGGTCACGGTCAACGGCGTCGACGCCTTCGTACGGCAGGCCTGCCGCCGGCTGGAGGAGCGAGCCGAGGAACTCGGCGAGAACACCGACCCGGCGACCGACGCGCCCGGCCTGGAGGCCGCCTGGCGGATCTGGGCCCGCCGCAGCGCCACCGGCGCCACCAAGGACGCCCGCCGCCCCGCCGCCTCCACCACCGGCATCGTGGCCAAGGCCCTGGCCTTCCTCACCGACTCGGGTTTCCTGCAGCGCACCGGCGACGACAGCGGCGGCACCTACCGCACCACCGCCCGCTACCAGCTCCAGGTCCGCGACATGGCCGGCGCCGCCGCCATGGCCGAACTGCTGGAGCTGGGCGTCGTCCCGGTCACGGACGGCACCGCCAGCCTGCTGCCCGCCGAGGACACCGACGACCTGGAGCTGGTGGCCGACGCCGGGCTGCCCTTCCACGCGCCGTCGCACTCCTGACCACCTCCCCGATCCGCCAGAAAACTGACGAGAGTCCGCCATGTACGAGCTGTCCCGGGTCCGCCTCTACTCCATCGGGCCCGCCGGTGCGCGCTACGCCGACACCGTGCTTGACCTGCGGGGCGTGGGGCAGCCCGTGCCCGACCCGGCGCCCACGCAGGCGGAGTTCTTCCAGGAGGAGCCGACCGGTCCGCCGCGCCGGCCCGCACCCGCCGGCGTGCTGTTCCTGGAGAACGGCGGCGGCAAGTCCGTCCTGCTGAAGCTGATCTTCTCGGTGATGCTGCCGGGCCACCGCAACACGCTCGGCGGCGCCAGCTCCGGCGTGCTGCGCAAGTTCCTGCTCGCCGACGACTGCGGGCACGTGGCCCTGGAATGGCAGCACGTGCTGACCGGCGAGTGCGTCGTCGTCGGCAAGGTCAGCGAGTGGCGCGGCCGGCAGGTCTCCAACGACCCGCGGAAGTTCGCCGAGGCCTGGTACTCCTTCCGGCCCGGCCCGGGACTCGGCCTGGACAGTCTGCCCGTGGCCGAGACCACCGCCGTGCGCCCGCCAGCCGAGGGGACGTCCGGAGCCCAGGGCCGCCGCCGCACCATGAAGGGCTTCCGCGACGCCCTCATGGAGGCGGGCAAGGCCTACCCGCATCTGGAGGTGCACTGGGAGGAGATCCACGACCGCTGGATCGAGCACCTCGGCGATCTCGGCCTCGACCCCGAACTCTTCCGCTACCAGCGGGAGATGAACGCCGACGAGGGCGAGGCCGCCGGTCTCTTCGCGGTCAAGAAGGACTCCGACTTCACCGACCTGCTGCTGCGCGCCGTCACCGACACCCGCGACACCGACGGCCTCGCCGACCTGGTCGCCGGCTTCGGCAACAAACTCGGCCGGCGCGCCGAACTCATCGCCGAACGGGACTTCACCGCCGGCTCCGTCGATCTGCTCGGCCGGATCGTCGAGGCCGCCGAGACCCGTTCCCGCGCGCGTGACATCCACGCCGGCGCCGAGCGCCGCACCCGCACGCTGGCCCGGCGGCTGTCCGCACGGGCCGTGCGGGAACGGGTGCGCGCCACCGACCTCGCCCAGCGGGTCACGGCCGCCGCCTACGCCGTCACGCACTCCGAGGGCGCGCGCGAGCGCAGCGCCCTGATCGCCGCCGAACTCGCCTACCGGCACGCCTCCCTGGCACTGGCCGCCGCCGAGAAGTCGGCCGCCGCGCAGAAGCGGGAGCTGGCCGACGCCCGCACCCTGCACTCCGCCTGGCAGGCGGCCGAGGCCGTGCTGCGCCACCGCGCCGCCGCCGACCGCGTCGCGCGCGTGTCCGCCGCCATCCAGGAGGCCGAACGGGACGCGGCCCCCGCGCTCGCCGCCCGTGCCAAGGCCGCCGTGGACCTCGTACGGGCACTGCACGCGGCCGCGGAGAGCGCCGAGACCCTCGCCGACGAGGAGGAGGAGCGCTCCGCCGCCCTCCAGGAGGTCGGCGACTTCGCCCATCGGGACGCCACCGCCGCGGCCACCGACGCGCAGCGCGCCCGCAGCGAGGCCGGGCATCTGCGCCAGCGCCTCGCCGAGGTCGAGCAGGAGACCGCCGAGGCCGTCCGGGCCGGCTGGCTCGACGACAGCTCCCCGGACGCCGACCCGGCGCGTGCCGCGCTCGCCGCAAGCGACGCCGAGAAGACCGCCGTGGCCGCCTGGGACGCGGCCCGCGAGGCCGCCCGCAAGGCCACCGAGCACGCGCGCGAGACGGCGTCGGCGGAGTCCCGCGCGGAGCTGACGGCGGCCCGCGCGGCCGACGCGGCGACCGCGGCCGGACGCGCCTGGGAGGCCGAGCGGCGCCTGGCCGAGTCGCTGGCCACCGAGGAGCGGCTCGCGGAGCTGCTGAGCCTGCCCGGCGCCCCCGGGACGCGCCGCGTGGCCGTGCCCGCACCCCGCACGGGCGCGGACGACGGCACACCCGACGCCCCGGCCACCGACCCCGCCGAGGGCCCGCTCACCGCCGAGGAACTCGACCGCTTCGCCGACGAACTGCGCGACCTCCTCGACGACGCCGTGGCGAGCGCCGAACGGCATCTCTTCGAACTGCGCACGGCCGCCGCCGACGACTCCCGCATCCTCGGTGCCCTCGGCGACGGCGGACTGCTGCCGCCCGGCCCCGACGTGTTGGCCACCGTCGAATTCCTCGGTGAACAGGGCATCCCCGCACTGCCCGGCTGGCGCTACCTCGCGCAGGCCGTCGACCCGGCCGACCACGCGCGCGTGCTCGCCGCCCGCCCCGAACTGGTCGACGGCGTGATCATCACCGACCCGGACACCCACGCGCGGGCCCGCGAAGCCCTCGGCGACGCCGCCCTGCTGCCCCGCTCCGCCGTGGCCGTCGGCACGGCCGCCGCCCTGCTCGCCCCGGCCCCCGCGGACGACGCCGGACCCGGTGACGTCTTCCTCGTGCCGCCGAACCCGGCCATGCACGACGAACACGCCGCCGACGAGGAACGGCAGACCCTGCGCGCGCGGGCGGGGGAGCGTGACGAGGAGATCCGCGCCCTCGCCGCCCGGCTCGGCAAGGACCGCGAACTCGCGGCCCGGCTCGCTTCCTGGCGCACCGGCTGTCCCGCCGGACGCCTCACCGAACTCCACCGGGCCGCCCAGGACGCCCGCACGTTCGCCGAGGAGGCCGAAGCCGAACTCGCCGAGGCCCGCACCGCGCGCGCGGAGGCCGACGAGACTGCGGCCGAGGCCGCCCAGGTCCGCGACGAGCGGCAGGAGGCCGCGCAGAAGGCCCGCCGCGCCGCCGACGCCCTGGCCGGACTCGCCTTCCGGCTCCGTGAACGCGCGGGCTGGCAGGTGAGACTGCGCGAACTCGCCGACGAGGCCGCCGAGTCCGAGGCTCGGGCCCAGGCATGCCTGGAGCGCGCCCGCGCCGCCGACGAGGACCGCCGTGCCGCCCAGCGCGCGGCGGACGACACCCGCCGCACCGCGCGTGCCCTGCGCGCCGAACGCTCCGAGATCGCCGGCGCCCCCGACGACGTACCGGTCGAGGACTCCGACGCCCCCCGGACGTCGCTGCCCGCTCTGCGCGAGGCCTACCGGGCCGCCTCGCAGGTGTACGAGAAGGTCGGCGTCGGCGCCGACCTGCGCGCCGAGCAGGCCCGCGCCGAGAGCGACGAGAGCGCCGCCCGCGCCGATCTGGACCGGCTCAGCAACAAGGTCCGCACCCGCGCCGAGCAGCTGCTGCAGTCGACCGACGGCTCCGACGGACCCTCCCGGCAGGCGGCGGCCGCGCGCGCGGAGGAACTGGTGCAGCTCCTGGAGACCCGCGTGTCGACCGCGAGCGAACAACTCGGCCGGCTGCGCGGCGAGACCGAGCGGCACGCACCCGAGGACGCCGAGGCGCACACCGAGCTGCCCGGGGAACTCCTCCCGCGCGACGCCGAGCACGCCCAGGCACTCCTGCGCACGGCGACGGCCGAACTGGCCACCCGCGCCGAGGCGCTGGCCGGGGCCCGCGACGCGCACGCGGAGCTGCAGGCGGCCCACCGCGCCGCCGAGGACGCGGCAGGCGGCTTCGACGAGATCGCCGCGATGCTCCGCGACCTGTTGCGCGAGCCCGCCCCCGAGGAGGAGCGGGAGGAGTCCGAGCCGTACCCGGGCAGCCTGGAGGAGGCACGGCAGGCCGCGGCCGAGACCCGCCGATCACTGCGCGGCTGCGCGGGAGACCTGTCCGCCGCCGAGTCGTCCGTGCGCGAGGCGAGCGACGTCCTCGTCCGGCACGCCAACTCCACCCGCTACGAGCAGGTCCGCACCCCCGCCCGGCAGCAGATCCGCGAGCTGCCCGCCGCCGCCCTGCCCGAGCACGCCCAGAAGTGGGCCGACGCCTTCGCACCCCGGCTGCGCGTCCTGACCGACGAACTGGCCCAGCTGGAACGCAACCGGGACTCGATCGTGGACCGGCTGCGCGGTCTCGTGGAGTCGTCCCTGGCGACCCTGAGGTCCGCCCAGCGGCTCTCCCGGCTGCCGGAGGGACTCGGGGAGTGGTCGGGACAGGAGTTCCTGCGCATCCGCTTCGAGGAACCCGACCAGGCCACGCTCACCGAACGGCTCGGGGAGGTCGTCGACGAGGCCACGCGCGCGGCCGTGAAGAAGAACTCGGACCTGCGCCGCGACGGCGTGTCCCTGCTGCTGCGCGGAGTGGCGGCGGCGCTTCAGCCCAAGGGCGTGGCGGTCGAGATCCTCAAGCCCGACGCGGTGCTGCGCGCCGAGCGCGTCCCGGTCGGCCAGATGGGCGACGTCTTCTCCGGCGGCCAGCTGCTCACCGCGGCCATCGCGCTGTACTGCACGATGGCCGCGCTCCGGTCGAACGACCGGGGCCGGGACAAGCACCGGTACGCGGGCACGCTGTTCCTGGACAACCCGATCGGCCGCGCCAACGCCACGTATCTGCTGGAACTCCAGCGGGCGGTCTCCGACGCGCTGGGCGTACAGCTGCTCTACACCACGGGCCTGTTCGACACCACCGCGCTCGCGGAGTTCCCGCTGGTCATCCGGCTGCGCAACGACGCCGACCTGAGGGCCGGCCTGAAGTACATCAGTGTGGAGGAACACCTGCGGCCCGGGTTGCCGCAGCAGCCCCAGACCGGAGAAACGGTGCGCAGCGAGATCACGGCGACACGGATGTACCGGAAGCCGGCCCCGAGCATGCCGTAGCGGGGGCCGGCCAGGCCGGTCGACGCCCAGGAGCGCTCAGCTCCTAGTCGGCCGGCGGAGCGCTGAGGGGGGTGGCCGGGGCGGCGGCGGACGACGACTCCAGCCGGTGCTCGGCGAGGACGCCGGTGCGATGGCGCTGGACCAACCAGTAGTAGGCGAAGCCACCGCCCGCGATGACCGCGACGAACAGCACCGCTCCCCAGCGCAGGTACCAGTGGTGGGGAGCGGTCGCGTTGTACACCGCGGCCCGGGGCCAGATCAGATTGACCGTCATGCCCGCGCCCCACACCACGGCCACGACGTTCACCGGCAGCCCCCAGCGCCCCATCGAGAACCTTCCCCCGCCGGCCGGCCGCCACCTCCCGCGCAGCCGGGCCACCAGCATCGGCGCCGTGACGCCGAGGTAGGCGAGGTAGATCATGATGATGCCGATGCTGGTGACGACCGTGAAGATCTGCGGCTGGCGGATGTTGACCACGAGGATCGCCAGCGCCAGCACACCGATGATCACGGCCGGCAGTACCGGGGTCCGGAACCGCGGGCTGACCCGGGCGATCAGGGAGGACGCCGGCAGGTTGGTGTCCCGAGCCATCGCGAACGCCAGCCGGATCGCCGCCGTGTGCACGGCCAGCGCGCACACCGTGACCGCGATCAGCACACACCAGAGCATCGCCTTGCCGGCCGTCGGACCGAGCACGTCCAGCACGGCGTACTGCAGGCCGTCCGTCGACAGCTTGGCGCCCCGGAGACTGGAGACGCTCATGAGCGCCAGCAGCAGCACCAGACCACCCAGCACGAACGAGGCGACGATCGCCCGGATGATGGCGCGCGGCGCGTTCCGGGAGGGGTCGAGCGACTCCTCACCGAGCGAGGCGGCGGTGTCGAAGCCGTACATGACGTAGGCCGACGCCAGCGAGGCCACCAAGAACGCGCCGAGATATCCGGTGGAGTGGCCCGTGCCGGTGTGGTTCGTCTGCATGACGACTTGAGGGCCGCGGGTGATGTGGACGGCGAACAGGATGATCAATACAACCGTCGCGATCAACTCGATGAAGACACCGGCCGTGTTGATCGTGGCCATCAACTTGACGCCGAAGGCATTGACCAGCGTGGTGAACAGGATCAACACCGTCGCCAGAACGACCGCGTTGGTCGCCACGTCGTACTTGCCCGTGCCGTCCCCGACGAGCTGGAACGTGGACGAGATCTGCGGCAGCGTCAGCTGATACGCCAGCGCCACCGCCGCGATGGACACGATCGACGCGACCAGCATCATCCAGCCGGCCAGCCAGCCCAGATGCGGACTGCCGACCTTCTTCGACCAGTTGTAGACCGAGCCGGCCACCGGATAGCGGGCGGCCAGCTCGGCGAAGCACAGCGCCACCGCGAACTGGCCGGCGAACACCATCGGCCACGACCACCAGTACGCGGGGCCACCACTGCCGTACCCGAAGTAGAACAGCTGGAAGGTGCCCGTGAGGATCGAGATGTAGCTGATCCCGGCGGCGAAGGTGTGGAAGTTGCCCAGGGTGCGTTTGAGTTCGGGTTTGTAGCCGAACTCGGCGAGCTCGGCGTCGTCGTGGTGGTGCGGGCCCGCGCTGTGCGGGCCCGGCGATGGATCGGTGGTCGTCATGAGCGGACTCCTGCGGCTGTCGGTCGGACCGGAGCTGGGGTGCCGGCGCGGTATCGCGCCGGATGCGGTTCGTCTAGAGGTGGATCAGGCGTCGGCGTCCCCCAGCCGGTTCAGCAGCCACGCGTGGAAGACCCCGATGTGGTGTTCGTTGGGGACCAGTACCCCGCCCGCGCGGTACGCGCGCGAGGACATCGCCGGCTGGGTGCGCTCACAGGCCTCGAAGTCCTGGACGTTGACGCGGTGGAACAGCTCCACGGACCTCGACACGTCCGCGCCCGAGGCCACCACCTCCGGCGCGTACAGCCAGTCGCACTCCACCACCGTGCGGTCCTCGGCCAAGGGGAACATGCGGTGCAGGATCACATGATCGGGGACGAGGTTGACGAACACGGTCGGCTTGATCGTGATGGCGTAGTAGCGGCGGTCCTGATCGGCACCCACCTCGGGCAGTCTGGCGAAACCCGGGCTGCCGTCCACCGTGAAGCCCTCGATCCCCGCGCCGAACTCCGCGCCGTGGCCCACGTAGTACTGGGCCGCGTACCCTTGCGCGAACTCCGGCAGCACCTCGGTGAGTTCCGGATGGATCGTCGCGCAGTGGTAGCACTCCATGAAGTTCTCGACGATCAGCTTCCAGTTGGCCCGCACGTCGTAGGTGACGCGCTTGCCGAGAGCGAGTCGCTCGGTGCCGTAGCGCTCCAGGACGGCCGCGTCGCCGAGCCGCTCCACGGCCGCGTGCGTCACCGTGTCCTCGAAGGACGGCGGTTCGTCGGCCAGGCACACCCAGGCGTAACCGAGCCATTCGCGCAGGGACACCTTGATCAATCCGTACGCGAGCCGGTCGACGTCCGGCATCTTGATCAAGTTGGGTGCGGCGATCAATGTGCCGTCAAGGTCGTACGTCCATGCGTGGTACGGGCACCGCAGGGCGCGGCCTGCCTCGCCGGACTCCTCCAGGCACAGCCGGGCCCCGCGGTGCCGGCACACATTGAGGAACGCGCGCAGCGCCCCGGCACGGGTGCGGATGACGATGACGCTCTCCCGGCCCACCCGGACCGTACGGAACGCGCCCGGCCGGTCCAGATCGGCGGTGCGGACCGCGCAGAACCACATCGACTCGAAGAGGGTCTCCTGCTCCCGCCGGAAGACCTCCGCATCGGTGTAGTAGCGGCCCGGCAGCGTAGCGATGAGACTCGCGGAGGCGGAGGTCGCGGAGGTCGGGGGGATCGGGGTCGTCGGCACGGGCGGGCTCCTCAGGCGGGCGCGGCGGTGAGGCGGGCGGGGTCGAACAGACCGATCGGGTGCGCGGTGGAGCCGGTGAGCGCCAGGTCGGCCAGGATCTCGCCGACGACCGGCACGAACTTGAAGCCATGCCCGGAGAAGCCGCAGGCCACGGTCACCGACTCCGGATGGAGCGGGTGCCGGGCGATCACGAAGTGCTCGTCCGGGGTGGTGGAGTACATGCAGGTGGCCGCCTTGAGGAAGGTGCCGGGAAGGTCCGGGACGTGGCGGGACATGTGGTCGGCCATGGCCCGGACCTCGTCGTCGTGCACCGTCCGGTCGATGGTCTCCGGCGTGGTGACCCGCCCCTTGCGGAAGAAGGCGACCTTGGCGCCCCCCTCCGGCCCGTCGATGGCCGGGAAGCCGTACACCTGGACACCGGCCGTGTCCTCCCAGACGTAGATCGGGTGGCGGCGGGGAACGAACCGCTCGATGCCGCTCCTGGGCTGGAACCAGTACATGACCTGCCGCTCGACGGTGACCGGTACGCCGATGTCATCGAGCAGCCGAGGCGCCCACGCGCCCGGGCAGATCACCAACCGCTCGGCCGTGTAGGTGTCCTCGGCCGTGTGGACGCGTACACCGTCCCGGTACGGCTCCCAGCGCAGCATCGGCTCCTCGAAGTGCAGCCGGGCACCCTGGCGGGTGGCCAGTTGAAGATGCGCGGCGACCGTGTTCTCGGGGCGGAGCAGGCCGGCCTTCCGCTCGTACAGCGCCACCTCGTCGTCGTCCGGGGCCAGAGTCGGAAACCGGCGGCGGATCTCCTTCGCGTCGAGCATCTCGTGCGGCAGGTCCCACCGCCGGGCCGAGAGCAGGGAGCCCGAGACGGTCCGGGACTCCGGCCGGCCGACCATCACCCCGCCGCTCAGCACCGCGATCTCCCGGCCGGTGGCTCGCGCCAGGTCCTCGTACAGCTCGTAGGCGCGCAGCAGGAGCGGCACGTACGCCGGGTCCTCGAAGTAGGACTGCCGGGTGATCCGCGAACCGCCGTGGCTGGAGCCCCGGTTGTGCACCGGGCCGAACCTCTCCAGGCCGAGGACGCGGGCACCGCGCGCGGACAGATGGTGGGCGGCGGCGCTGCCCATGCCGCCGAGACCGATGACGATGACGTCGTAGGACGGGGACACGGGCGCCTCCTAGCGGCGGATGCGGGTCATCTCCGGGTCGACCAGCGGCTCGTCGGCGACCGTGGCCGCGATCTTCTCGCCGAAGTACTCGATGTGGACGTCCGTGCCGGTGGGGAGCCCCGCCGGCAGCCAGGCATAGGCGACGCAGCGACCGAGCGTGTAGCCGTACGCCGCGCTGGTGACGTGGCCGGCCGGGGCGCCGTCGACCCGGACGGGCTCCTTGCCGAGCACCACGGCCGCGGGATCCGTCAGGAGCAGCGGGGTGAGACGGCGCGTGGGCTCGGCCAGGTCCCGCAGAGCTGCCTGGCCGGTGAAGCCCTCCTTGTCCATGCGGACGGCGAAGCCGAGTCCGGCCTCGAAGGGAGTGTCCTCGGCTGTCATGTCGGTGCCCCAGGCCCGGTACCCCTTCTCCAGCCGCAGGGAGTTGAACGCGGAGCGCCCCGCCGCGACCACCCCCAGCCGTTGCCCGGCCTCCCACAGCGTGTCCCAGAGCCGCAGCCCCGAATCGGCGGTGGTGTACAGCTCCCAGCCCAGCTCGCCGACGTAGCTCAGCCGCAGTGCCGTCACCGGTACGTGCCCGATGTGCGTCCGCTTCGCGCGGAAGTAGCCGAAGCCCTCGTGGGAGAAGTCGTCGTGGGTGAGCGGCTGGACGAGGTCGCGGGCCAGGGGGCCCCAGACGCCGATACAGCAGGTGCCGGAGGTGACCTCCCGGATCCGGACGTCCGCCGGCGCGTGGCGCAGCAGCCGGTCCAGGTCGGCGGGGGAGTTGGCACCCACCTGGAAGTGGTCGGGAGCGAGGCGGGCCACGGTGAGGTCGGAGCAGATGCCTCCGCCCTCGTCCAGAAGCAGGGTGTAGGTGACCGCGCCCGGCTTCCTGCGCAGGTTGTTGCTGGTCATCCGGTCGAGGAAGGCGAGGGCGCCGGGGCCGGTCACCTCCAGGCGGCGCAGCGGGGTCATGTCGTACAGCGCCACCCGCTCGCGCGTCGCCCTCGCCTCCGCCGCCGCGATCGGGGACCAGTACCGCGCGGACCAGGCGTCCCGCTCGGGCAGTTCGCCGAGGGTGTCGACGAGCGGGGCGTTGGCCTCGTACCAGTGCGGGCGCTCCCAGCCGCCGCCCTCCAGGAAGAAGCCGCCGAGTTGCTGCTGCCGGGCGTAGAACGGGCTGACCCGTAGCGGCCGGGCCCGCTCCGCCGGCTGGAGCGGATGGAGGACGTCGTACACCTCGACGAACTGCTGCGCGCCGCGTTCACGGACGTACGACGGTGAGCGCTGCGCCTCCTCGAACCGGGTGAGGTCGCACTCGTGCACGTCGAGGGACGGCCGCCCGTCGACCATCCACTCGGCCACCGCCTTCGCCACCCCGGCGGAATGGGTCACCCAGACCGCCTCGGCCAGCCAGAAACCCCGCGGCTCGCGCGCCTCGCCGAGGAGCGGCATACCGTCCGGGGTGAAGGAGAACACCCCGTTGAACCCGGTCTCGATCTCCGTCTCCCGCAGGGCGGGCAGCAGCCGCCGGCACTCCTCCCAGCTCGGCGCCCAGTCCTCGGCGGTGAACGGGTAGGAGGACGGCATCTCCCTGTCCTGGGCACGCGCCTCCTCGTAGGACGGGACGGCGAACGGGTCGACGGGCAGGGGCCGGTGGGCGTACGAACCGATACCGATGCGGTCGGTGTGCTCACGGAAGTACAGATCCCGGTCCTGGAAGCGGAGGATCGGCTTCGAGGCCTCGGCCGTGGCGCCACTCAGCTCGGGGAGCGGCGCCGTTCTCGCGTACTGGTGGGCAAGGGGCTGCAGCGGTACGTCGACTCCGGCCATGCGCCCGATCACGGGTCCCCAGAAGCCGGCCGCCGAGACGACGTGGTCCGCCGGGAAGGTGCCCCGGTCGGTGACGACCGCGGTGACCCGGCTGTTCTCCCGCTCGATGCCGGTGACCGTGTGCCGGTCCAGGAAGCGGGCACCGCGCGTGGTGGCCCGGTCCATCTGGGCGCGGGCCGCGAGCAGCGCCCGGGCCAGGCCGTCGCCGGGGGTGTGGAAGCCGCCGAGGACGACCGACTCGTCCAGCAGGGGCCACAGTTCCTTGCAGCGGGCGGTGCTCACGATCTCGCCGCGGATGCCCCAGGCGGTGGCGTAACCCGCCCTGCGGTGCAGGTCGGCGAGGCGTTCGGGGGTGGTCGCCAGCTCCAGACCGCCGACCTGGGCGAAGCAGGGCACACCGTCCACTTCGAGAGTGCGGAACTTCTCGATCGTGTACGCGGCGAACCGCGCGAGCGTCTTCGAGGGACTGGTCTGGAAGACGAGGCCGGGAGCGTGCGAGGTGGATCCCCCCGGAGCGGGCAGCGGACCCTGTTCCAGCACGGTGACGTCGGTCCAGCCACGCACGGTCAACTCGTCGGCGAGGGAGCAGCCGACGATCCCGGCGCCGATGACGACGACCCGGGGGCCCACGGTCCGGCCCCCGGCGACGACAGGGGAACGCATGCCGGGCGATGGGGGGTGGGATTCGGCAGTGCTGGACATGCCTCTCCTCGTGGTGGCGGGGACGGCGGTGAGCGGGAGCCGTTCGGACGGCGGGGGAAGCCGAACCACCGAGTGGCGACGGTCGTCCCGGCCGTGGCCCGGGTGGACGACGGCTCCTCCGCTGTTGCGCATTGCACGATGGGTTGCGTGGTGGGGAACATCTTGAGAACGGCGTCATGGGGCCGTCAAGGGGCCCGCGTTAACCCTTGGCAAAAGGAACCCGCGGAGCGAAACGTCTCGGTCACACGAGGGCGGGGCCGGGGGAGACACGGCCCCGCGCTTGCCCGCTCAGAAGCCGTACCCCATACGGCGGGACAACTCGGCGCCCGCCGCCACCGCCCGCTTGGCCACCTCCGGCAGCCGGTCGGCGGTCAGCCGGTACACCGGTCCGGAGACGCTGATTGCCGCGATCACCTTGCCGTCGTGCGCGTGCACCGGCGCCGCGACGGCCGCGAGCCCCGGCTCCAGCTCCTCCAACGTGACGGCGTAGCCCTGTTCGACCACGGCCTCCAGTTCCGCCCGCAGCATCGACGCGGCGGTGAGCGTGCGCTCGGTGAACCGCGGCAACGGCCGTGCCAGCAACCCCTCGCGCAGGGTGGCCGGCAGATGCGCGAGCAGCACCTTGCCGCTGGAGGTGGCGTGCAGCGGGGTGCGTCTGCCCAGCCAGTTCTGCGCGGTGACCGAAGCGGTGCCGCGGGCCTGCATGATGTTGACCGCCGCGTCGTCGTCGAGCACGGCGATGTTCACCGTCTCACCCAACTCGTCGGCGACTTCCCGGCAGACCGGCACGCCCTCCTGGGAGATGTCCAGACGCACCGCCGCCGCCCCGGCGAGGCGCAGTACGCCGGCCCCCAGGTAGTACTTGCCGCGATCCTTCGCCTGGGCCACCAGGCCCCGGTTCTCCAGGACGCCGAGCAGCCGGAACGCGGTGGACTTGTGGACCTCCAGCTCGTCGGCGATCTCGGTGACGCCCGCCTCGCCGTGCCGGGCGAGGATCTCCAGCACACTCACCGCGCGGTCCACCGACTGCACCGCACCGGCCGTGCCCCGGCCGTTGCGGCTCGCCGGGATGCGTGGGCTCCGCGTGCTCTCCTCGCCGTGGTCGGACGGCTCGCGCGTGCGGGTCATGGCTCAACTCCCACCACTTGTGGGCCCGGTTCGGGCCGCATCCGCGGGAAGCCCTTGACGCGACGCTCGTCCCGCGCGGATTCTGTTGCGCACGGCGCTGGAGCGTGCGCCATGCGCAACATCATGTTACTGAAGCGCCTCGGTCCCGGAAGGGTGCCGGACTGTCCTGCGCAGCGCCGCGCGCACGGTCCGGAGCACTCGACCAACGCAAGTACCCGGACCAACGTAACTACCAGCGACGGAAGCACCAGGACCACTCGGAGTACCGGACCACCCGGATCACTCGGGCTACTCGGGAACGCCCCGACCGAGGACGCCACGGGCGCTCCCGATTCGCTTCACCGGGCCGGACCGGCCGAAGTCCCGGTTTCCGCCCGCCATCCCTGACGCCTGCATCGAGCAGGTCCCGGACCCGAGTGTCCCGGACCGAGAGGGGGGCCCGTGATTCCCGTCTGCCGCCTCGAAGACCTCCCCGAGGGCGAGTCCGTCCGCGTCGAGACCACCCCACCCATCGCCGTGTTCCGCACCGAGCAGGGCGAGCTGTACGCCATCGACGACACCTGCACCCACCAGGACGCCTCGCTCTCCGAAGGCTGGCTGGAAGGCTGCCAGGTCGAATGCCCGCTGCACGCCGCGTCCTTCGACCTGCGCACCGGCGAACCGACCTGCCTCCCGGCCCGCCGCCCCGTGCGCACCCACCGGGTGACGGTCGAGGACGGCGTCGTCCACGTGGACCTCACGGCGAAGGAGGGCACGGCCGCGTGACCGCGGCCGACGACCGCCGTGGGCCGCCCGGCGCCGGCCGCCCGCCCTTCCGCCCGCGTCGCGAGTGAGACCGGTGGGCTGAACCGCTCCCGATCCGCCGCGCCGGCACGCACCGGCCGCTCGCGTCCCGCTCCGTCGGCGCCGGCCCGTTGGACTCGAACCGGGGATCCGGCCCCGCGCTCAGGGATGCGACAGCTGTCCGGCGCCCCCGCGCCTGCGTATCCGCTCCTGTTCACGCAGGGCCGTCCGCTCCTGGCGGTGGCGGGCGCGACGCTCGCGGCGCAGCGCCCGGGCCGTGCTGCTCGGCTCGGAGACCACGCCGTAGCGCTGGCTCCACACCTGACGGGTCACCCATACGTCCACCACGGCCCAGGTGGCGACCACCGTGCCGACCACGCCGCCGATGACCATCGGGAAGGCCGTCCAGGACCCCGCCATGGTGCACAGGAACGCCACCATCGCCTGGATCAGGGTCACCGCGATGACGATGACCGCGCGCACCGCCGCCGTACGCACCGGATCCGGCATCGGGTGCCGTCGCGCGGGCTCCTCGACCCACAACGGCCGGGACATCCTCGACTCTTCTTCAGCGTCCGGCCCCCCGCCCCGCCAGGGCGACGGAATGCCACCTTCCACTGCCTTCGTGCCCGGCCGCGCCGCCGAGCGCACCGCCACGCTCTCCTCGGGCGCCTCGCGCCGCTCCGCCGTGCCCATCACCGTGTCACTCCCCACCGCCGGCAGACCATTCGCCCGGTGTCCGACGACACCCGACTCCCCAGTGGCTGCCCGGCTTGCGCTGCTTTACGCCGCCGGGATGCGGGATGCGGCTCCTATGTCCCATTCCGCCCCCGTCTCCCACGGGTAAGGACGCGCGAGATCACGCAAAGATTCCCGCCTGGCGAAAAAATCCAGCCAACCGCCCGCCCGGACGCCACCCCCGATCGCGGAACTCCCCGCCGAAACTCGGTGGCAATCTCCCCCAATGCACGGACAACTCCCCATGTCTCGCCGCTGATACGGAAGTTCGCCCTCCGGACACGTCTTCGAGTTAGCCGCGCGTCGGTAGTAGGCTCGCGCCGTTTGTTGACGCACATATGCACCCCCGGCCGGCGGGGGTCGAGCTGGGGGAGGCCATGCGCTTTCGCGGGAAGTCGATCCGCCGGAAGATCGTGGCGCTGCTTCTCGTGCCGCTGGTGTCCCTGGCCGCCGTATGGGGTTTCGCCACGGTACTCACGGGGCGTGAGGTCGCCCGGCTGTTCCGGGTGTCCGATGTCGTACAGGACATCGGCTATCCCACCGAGGACACCGTCCGCGTCCTGCAGCAGGAGCGTCGCCAGACCCTCGTCTACCTCGCCGACCCGCGGGCCGCCGACGCCCTCGCCGCTCTGCACCGCACCCGCGGCGCCACCGACCGGGCGGTCGGCGAGATCCGCAGGAACGCCGACCACGACACCCGCGACGGCATGGACGCCGCCGACCGCGAGCGTCTCAACGCCGCCCTGGACGCCTTCACCGGCCTCGGCTCGCTGCGCCGCAGCGTCGAGGAGGGCACCGTCACCCGGGCCCAGGCGTACGACCTCTACAACCGTCTCGTCGATCCCTGCTACACGCTGCTCGCCGCTCTCGAGGGCATCGACGACGTCGACATGGACAAGCAGTCGCGCGCCCTGGTCAACATCACCCGCGCCCGCGAACTGCTCTCCCGGGAGGACGCCCTCCTCGGTTCCTCCCTCGTCGTCGGCCGGCTCACCCGTGACGAGATCCGGGACATCTCCGACCTCGCCGCCCAGCGCAGCCTCCTGTACGACATCAACCTGCCGCTGCTGCCCGACGCCGAACGCGAACGGTACGAAAGCTTCTGGAAGAACGCCACCACGGCGCCGCTGCGCGTGGCCGAACAGGACGTCATCGACGCGGGTGCCGGTACCCCCCACGGAGTCACCGCCAAGAGCTGGGACTCCGCCGCGGCCGGAGTGCTGAAGGAACTCGGCACCCTCGACGACCAGGCGGGTGACCGCTTCCAGGACCGGATGCGCCCCGTGGCCATGGGCGTCATCGCGCAGGCCGCCGTCGCGGGCCTGCTCGGCCTGGCCGCCCTGCTGTTCTCCCTCTTCCTCTCCGTCCGGATGGGCCGCACCCTCATCCGCGATCTGCGCCAGCTGCGCATGGAGGCGCACGAGGCGTCCGGTATCCGGCTGCCCAGCGTGATGCGCCGGCTGTCGGCCGGTGAACAGGTCGACGTCGAGACGGAAGTGCCGCGCCTGGAGTACGACAAGAACGAGATAGGCGAGGTGGGGCAGGCCCTCAACACCCTGCAGCGCGCGGCGGTCGAGGCGGCCGTCAAGCAGTCCGCGCTGCGCTCCGGCGTCTCCGAGGTCTTCGTCAACCTCGCGCGCCGCAGTCAGGTGCTGCTGCACAAGCAGCTCACCCTGCTCGACACCATGGAACGCCGGACCGAGGACACCGACGAACTCGCCGACCTGTTCCGCCTGGACCACCTCACCACCCGCATGCGCCGCCACGCCGAAGGCCTGGTGATCCTCTCCGGCGCCGCGCCGTCCCGGCAGTGGCGCCGCCCGGTGCAGCTGATGGACGTCGTCCGCGCCTCCGTCGCCGAGGTCGAGGACTACGAGCGCATCGAGGTACGGCGTCTGCCCCGCATCGCGGTCACCGGGCCGGCCGTCGCCGACCTCACCCACCTCGTGGCCGAACTCCTGGAGAACGCCACGGTGTTCTCGCCTCCGCACACCGCCGTCCAGGTCCTCGGCGAGCGGGTCGCCAACGGATTCACGCTGGAGATCCACGACCGGGGTCTCGGCATGACGGCCGAGGCACTCCTGGACGCCAATCTCCGCCTCGCCGAGACGCCCGAGTTCGAACTCTCCGACACCGACCGGCTGGGTCTGTTCGTGGTCAGCCGCCTCGCCCAGCGCCAGAACGTCCGCGTCTCCCTCCAGCCCTCGCCCTACGGCGGCACCACCGCCGTGGTCTTCGTCCCGGACACGCTGCTGACCGACGACGTACCGGACACCAACGGCATCGGCTTCCGCCTCGACAGGGCCCGGCCCTCAAGGGAGCCCGGGCCGGCGGTGAGCCGTGCCGCCGGACGGTCCCAGGCGCCCGTGCAACTCCCGGGCATGCCGACCTCCCTGCTGGACGGCCCGGTCGAGCTGGAGCCGCCCGTCGACCTGGACGCCCTCGACGACTTCCCCGGCGTCCTCGCGGACGAGGACAGTGAACGCGGGGGGCTCTTCCGGCCCCGCCGCTCCCTGGCCGGCGGCGAGGACCGGACGGCGAACCTGCCGGACGACCTCCCCTCGCATGAGGGCGGCGTCGACCGCGGCGCCGTGCCCCTGCCGCGACGACAGACCCCCAAGCTGGTCAGTTCACACGGCAAGCCCGTCACCGACCAGCGCTCCCGCCGGGCGGACGGACCGGACGGGCAGCACCCGCACCGCACGGAACCGGACCAGCAGCCCTCCGGCGGCCCCCGCCGAGTCGACACGGGCGGCCTGGCTCCGCTGCCCGCCCGGCGCCGGGGCGCGGCCTCCCGGCGCCCGGCCGAGGTCGCCGACCACGTGGACGAGCCCGGTACCGCTCCGGCCGCCGGAAGCGGCGAGTCGTCCGAGCCCCCGGTGCTGCCCATGCGCGGCCGGCCCCCGACGCTCCCGCCCGGGGGCCGGGGCGACGCGCCCCGCCAGGCACCCTTCGGTGACACGCCCCGGTACGCAGACGCCGCACCTCGGTCCGACGGCACTCCGTCCCTTCCCGCACGCGACACGCCGTGGTCCGCGGGCGGCACACCCCGCACCACAGCCGGCACGCCGGTGGGCGCGGCGGCCGACGGACAGAGCACCGGGGCACTGCCCCGGCGTATCCGCCAGGCCAGCCTGGCCCCCCAGCTCAAGCAGGACACCGAACGCCGCTCCACGCGCGCGGCCCAGCCCGCCGACCGCGACGCGGACGAGGTCCGCAGCCGGATGGCCTCGCTCCAGCGCGGCTGGCAGCGTGGCCGTGAGGAGAACGCCACGGGCGACGGGGCCCAGAACGACACAGCACAAGGAACCACTAAGGGGGACGGTCGATGACCGCACCGAAGGCGACCGACCACACCGCGACGACGAACAGGGGGGAGCTGAACTGGCTCCTGGACGAGCTCGTCGACCGGGTCGCCAGCATCCGGAAGGCCGTCGTCCTGTCCGGCGACGGGCTGCCCACCGGGATCTCCAAGGACCTGACCAGGGAGGACAGCGAGCATCTGGCCGCCGTCGCGTCCGGCTTCCACAGCCTCGCCAAGGGGGTGGGACGCCACTTCGAGGCGGGCAGCGTGCGCCAGACGGTGGTCGAGCTCGACGACGCCTTCCTGTTCGTCACCGCCGCCGGTGACGGCAGCTGCCTCGCCGTCCTGTCCGACGCCGACTCCGACGTCGGACAGGTCGCCTACGAGATGACGCTCCTGGTCAAGCGAGTCGGCGTGCACCTGGCCAGCGCCCCGCGCACCGACACGCCCGCAGGCGGGTAGTGGGATGACATGAGCGGAGACGGTCAGGGAAGCAACCACTGGTTCGACGACGAGGCCGGACCGGTCGTCCGCCCGTACGCCATGACGCGGGGCCGCACCACGAGTGTGGCCCAGCACCGCCTCGACCTCATCGCGGTGGTCGTCACGGAGCCCGACGCGGGCGACCCGGAAGCGGACCCGACGCTCTCTCCCGAGCACGTGGAGATCGTCGGGCTCTGCCGGGACACGCCACAGTCGGTGGCCGAACTCGCCGCGGAACTCGATCTGCCCACCGGGGTGGTCCGGGTCCTCATCGGCGACCTCGTGCACGCGGAGTTCGTCCATGTCACCCGTCCGGTGCCGCCGGCCGAGCTGCCGGACGAGAGTATTCTGCGCGACGTGATCAACGGCCTCCGGGCGCTGTGACCGGCGCGGAAGCGGAGTACTGACGTGACAGGCTGGCAGTTCTGGGTCGACCGAGGCGGCACCTTCACCGACATCGTCGCGCGGCGCCCGGACGGCCGGCTGCTCACCCACAAACTGCTGTCCGAGAACCCCGCCCGGTACGACGACGCGGCCGTCGCCGGCGTACGCGAACTCCTCGGCGACTCGACGGAACCCGTCGAGTCCGTCCGCATGGGCACCACGGTCGCCACCAACGCCCTGCTGGAACGCAAGGGCGAACGCACCCTCCTCGTCATCACCCGCGGATTCCGTGACGCCCTGCGCATCGCCTACCAGAACCGCCCCGACATCTTCGCCCGCCGTATCGAGCTGCCCGAGCTACTCCACGAGCGGGTCGTCGAGGCGGACGAGCGCGTCGCCGCGGACGGCACCGTCCTGCGCGCCCCCGACCTGGACGCCCTCGCCGGCCCACTGCGGCAGGCGTACGACGACGGGATCCGGGCGGTCGCGGTCGTCTGCCTGCACAGCCATCTGTATCCCGCCCACGAACAGGCGATCGGCGACCTCGCCGCCCGCACCGGCTTCCCGCAGATCTCGCTGTCCAGCGAGGTCAGTCCGCTGATGAAACTCGTGCCGCGCGGGGACACCGCTGTCGTCGACGCCTACCTCTCGCCCGTGCTGCACCGCTACGTCCGGCGGATCGCCGACGAACTCCACGGCGTACGGCTGATGTTCATGCAGTCCAACGGCGGACTGACGGAGGCCGGACAGTTCCGCGGCAAGGACGCCGTGCTCTCCGGGCCGGCCGGCGGCATCGTCGGCATGGCACGGATGTCGCAGCGCGCCGGCTTCGACCGCGTGATCGGTTTCGACATGGGCGGCACCTCCACCGACGTCTCGCACTTCGCCGGCGACTACGAGCGCGTCTTCACCACCCGCATCGCGGGCGTCCGGCTGCGCGCCCCCATGCTGGACATCCACACCGTCGCGGCCGGCGGCGGCTCCGTCCTGCACTTCGACGGCTCCCGCTACCGCGTCGGCCCCGACTCCGCGGGCGCCACCCCGGGCCCCGCCGGCTACCGCGCGGGAGGGCCGCTCACCGTCACCGACGCCAACGTGATGCTCGGCCGGATCCAGCCCGACCACTTCCCGGCCGTCTTCGGCCCCCACGGCGACCAGCGGTTCGATCGCGACCTGGTGCGCGACCGGTTCACCGCCCTCGCGGGCGAGATCCACGACCGCACCGGCGACGACCGCACCGCGGAACAGGTGGCCGAGGGCTATCTGCGGATCGCCGTCGCCAACATCGCCAACGCCGTGAAGCGGATCTCCGTCCAGAAGGGGCACGACGTCACCCGCTACGCCCTGACCACCTTCGGCGGAGCCGGCGGCCAGCACGCCTGCCGGGTCGCCGACTCGCTGGGCATCCGCACCGTGCTGGTGCCTCCCATGGCAGGCGTCCTGTCCGCGCTCGGCATGGGGCTCGCCGACACCACCGCCATGCGGGAACAGTCCGTCGAGGCACCGCTGGAAGCCGCCGCCATGCCGGCTGTCCGCGACACCGCCGACGACCTGGAGAGCGCGGCCCGGGCCGAACTCCTCGACGAGGACGTGCCCCAGGACCGCATCCGGGTCACCCGGCGCGCCCAGCTGCGCTACGACGGCACCGACACCACCCTCACCGTCGAACTGGCCAATCCCGACACCATGCGGCGGGCCTTCGAAGAACGTCATCGCGCCACGTACTCCTTCACCCTCGACCGCCCGATCGTCGTCGAAGCCCTCTCCGTCGAAGCCACCGGCATCACCACACCCCCCGAACTCTCCGCCCTCGCCCCCTACGAGGGCCGGCCCGCCACGCCCGACACCGTCCGCCTCCACACCGGCGGCGCCTGGCGCGACGTGCCCCTCCACCGCCGCGAGGCCCTTCCCCCCGGCGAGACCGTCACCGGCCCCGCGATCATCACGGAGGCCGGCGCGACGACCGTCGTCGACGACGGCTGGCGGGCCGCAGCGACCGACGACGGGCATCTGGTCATGGAACGCACGACGGTCACGCAGAGTTCCGATCTCGGCACTCGAGCCGATCCGGTTCAGCTCGAGGTGTTCAACAACCTGTTCATGTCGATCGCCGAACAGATGGGCGCCCGGCTGGAGTCCACCGCCCAGTCCGTCAACATCAAGGAACGCCTGGACTTCTCCTGCGCCCTGTTCGACCCCGACGGCGGCCTCGTGGCCAACGCCCCCCACATCCCCGTCCACCTGGGCTCCATGGGAACCACCGTCAAAGAGGTCATCCGACGGCGCGGCACCGCCATGCGGCCGGGCGACACGTACGCGGTCAACGACCCGTACCACGGCGGCACACACCTGCCCGACGTCACCGTGATCACCCCGGTGTTCGACACCGAGCGGGCGACGGACACGCCCGCGGACACGGGGAGTGACACGCCGGGGGAGCCGAGGATCCTTTTCTACGTCGCCTCGCGCGGCCACCACGCCGAGATCGGCGGCATCGCCCCCGGCTCCATGCCGGCCCACAGCCACACCATCGACGAGGAGGGCGTCCTCTTCGACAACTGGCTCCTCACCGAGAACGGCCGCTTCCGCGAGGAGGAGACCAGCCGTCTGCTCACCGAGGCACCCCACCCCTCCCGCAACGTACGGACCAACCTCGCCGACCTGCGCGCGCAGATCGCCGCGAACCGCAAGGGCGTCGACGAAGTCCGCCGCATGATCGACGACTTCGGCCTCCCCGTCGTCCAGGCCTATATGCGGCACGTCCAGGACAACGCCGAGGAGGCGGTGCGCCGCGTCGTCGACACCCTGGACGACGGCGAGTGCGCCTACGAGACCGACTCGGGCGCCGTCATCCGTGTCCGCGTCCGCGTCGACCGCGCCGAACGCCGCGCGACCATCGACTTCACCGGCACCTCCGCACAGCTGACCACCAACTTCAACGCCCCCCTCGCGGTCGTCAACGCGGCCGTCCTGTACGTCTTCCGCACGCTGGTCGCCGACGACATCCCGCTCAACGACGGCTGTCTGCGCCCCTTGGACATCGTCGTGCCGCCCGGCTCGATGCTCGCTCCGGAGCCGCCCGCCGCCGTGGTCGCGGGCAACGTCGAGACGTCCCAGGCCATCACCGGCGCCCTGTACGCCGCGCTCGGCGTCCAGGCCGAGGGCTCCGGCACCATGAACAACGTCACCTTCGGCAACCAGCGCCACCAGTACTACGAGACCATCGCCTCCGGATCGGGAGCCGGCGACGGATTCCCCGGCGCCGACGTCGTCCAGACCCACATGACCAACTCCCGGCTCACCGACCCCGAGGTCCTCGAATGGCGGCTGCCGGTCCGGCTCGAGGAGTTCGTCGTCCGGCGGGGGAGCGGCGGCGCCGGACGCCGGCGCGGCGGCGACGGTGCGGTGCGCCGCATCCGCTTCCTGGAACCCATGACCGTCTCCACACTCTCCCAGCATCGCCGTGTGCCCCCCTACGGCATGGCGGGCGGTGCGCCCGGAGCGCTCGGCGCCAATCGCGTGGAGCGGGCCGACGGCACGGTCACCGACCTCGGCGGCAGTGGTTCGGCCGACGTCGGTCCCGGCGATGTACTCGTCATCGAAACCCCGGGTGGCGGAGGCTACGGCCGTCCGTCACCCGACCACCATCAAGCGGGAGAAGAGATCGATGATCTTCGGGCGTTCTGAGCGCGGCAAGCCCCCGGTCGAGCCCGTCACGCTCAAGATCCTCGTGGCCGGCGGCTTCGGCGTGGGCAAGACGACCCTCGTCGGCGCGGTCAGCGAGATCAGGCCGCTGCGCACCGAGGAACTGCTGACCGAGGCCGGTCGTCCGGTCGACGACACCAGCGGGGTGGAGGGCAAACACACCACCACCGTGGCCATGGACTTCGGCCGCATCACCCTGCGCGAGGACCTGGTGCTCTACCTCTTCGGCACGCCGGGGCAGGAGCGGTTCTGGTTCATGTGGGACGAGCTGTCCGAGGGCGCGCTCGGTGCCGTCGTCCTCGCCGACACCCGTCGCCTGGAGGACTGCTTCGCCGCCGTCGACTACTTCGAACGGCGGGCGATACCCTTCATCGTCGCCGTCAACTGCTTCGCGGGCGCGGCCCGTTACCCGGTCGACGCCGTACGCCGGGCCCTCGACCTGGACGCCGACGTGCCCGTCCTGCTGTGCGACGCGCGCGACCGGGAGACGGTCAAGGAAGTGCTCATCGGCGTCGTCCAGCACGCCATGGACTACGCGGCCGAAACGCGCCAGACCGTCAGCGGCTGAGGCACCCGCACGGCCCGCGCCTCGGGGAGACACCGGGACGACCTGCGCCGCGTGGCACACCGACACGACCTGTTCCCCCTCGGGCACCGGCGCGACGGCGCGGCCCGTACCCCCGCCGACTGGGGTACGGGCCGCGGTCCGGGGCGGGTGTGATCACGCGCGCGTACGATCACGCGCGCGTGCCGTGACGTCTACGCACCGTCCTCCTCCAGCCAGCCGAAGCTCTTCTCCACGGCCCTGCGCCAGTTGCCGTACTCCCGCTCGCGCGTCGAGGCATCCATGGCGGGCGTCCACTCCGCGTCCTTGCGCCAGTGCGACTTCAGCTCGTCCAGGTCGTCCCACACACCGGTCGCCAGCCCGGCGGCGTAGGCGGCGCCCAGGCAGGTGGTCTCCGACACCCGGGGCCGGATCACCGGGACGCCGAGCACGTCCGCCTGATGCTGCATGAGCAGGTTGTTCTTCGTCATGCCGCCGTCGACCTTCAGGGTCGTGATCCGCACCCCGGAGTCCTGGTACATGGCGTCCACGACCTCGCGCGTCTGCCAGCTCGTCGCCTCAAGCACCGCGCGCGCGAGGTGCGCCTTGGTGACGTACCGGGTCAGCCCGGTGACGACACCGCGCGCGTCGGATCGCCAGTAGGGCGCGAACAGACCCGAGAAGGCAGGCACGATGTAGGCGCCGCCGTTGTCCTCGACACCGGCCGCCAGTGTCTCGATCTCGTCGGCCGTGCGGATGATGCCGAGTTGGTCGCGGAACCATTGGACCAGCGCGCCCGTTATCGCGATGGACCCCTCCAGGCAGTATACCGGCGCGGCACCGCCGATCTTGTAGCCGACCGTCGTCAGCAGCCCGTTCTTGGACGGGACCGGCCGGTCGCCGGTGTTCAGCAGCAGGAAACTGCCGGTGCCGTAGGTGTTCTTGGCGGTGCCGACGTCGTAGCAGGCCTGCCCGAACACGGCGGCCTGCTGGTCGCCGAGCGCGGAGGCCACCGGCACCCCGCCCAGCTGCCCGACCGCGGTGCCGTAGACCTCCGCCGAGGACACGATCTCGGGCAGCACCGCCTCGGGGAGGTTCATGGCCGACAGGATGGAGGAGTCCCACTGGAGGGTCTCCAGGTTCATCAGCAGGGTGCGGCCGGCGTTCGTGACGTCGGTGACGTGCCGGCCGCCGTCCGTGCCGCCGGTGAGGTTCCAGATCAGCCAGGAGTCGATGGTTCCGAACGCGATCTCGCCGCGCTCGGCCCGCTGCCGCAGACCCGGCACCTGGTCGAGCAGCCAGGCCGCCTTGGGGCCGGAGAAGTAGCTGGCCAGCGGCAGTCCGGTCCGGTCGCGGAAACGGTCCTGGCCGTCCCCGCCGCCCAGTTCACGGCAGAGAGCGGCGGTGCGGGTGTCCTGCCAGACGATCGCGTTGTGCACCGGCTTGCCGGTTGTGCGGTCCCACAGGACCGTGGTCTCCCGCTGGTTGGTGATACCGAGCGCGCTCAGCTGATCGGCGCGCAGTCCGGCCTTGGCGAGTGCCCCGGCCACCACGGCCTGCACCTTGGACCAGATCTCGGTGGCGTCGTGCTCCACCCATCCGGGTTGGGGGAAGATCTGGCGGTGCTCACGCTGGTCGACGGCGACGATGGCGCCGCCGCGGTCGAAGACCATGCAGCGGCTGGACGTGGTGCCCTGGTCGATGGCGGCGACGTACTTCTCGGTGTCCGTCATGGCTGTCCCTGGGTCGCTGGTCGCTGGGATCGGGTCGCTGGGCAGAGGGCCGGCAGGCTCGGGCCCGCGCGGCCCCGGCGGAGCTGTGAGCGGGTCGGAGGGCCACGCCTCGGAAAGCGTCGTCAGAAGGCCACGTTGTAGAGGAGACCGGCGAGCGCCCCGCCGATGAGCGGCCCGACGACCGGGATCCAGGCGTAACCCCAGTCGGACGTGCCCTTGTTGGGGATCGGCAGGAACGTGTGCACGATGCGCGGGCCGAGGTCGCGGGCCGGGTTGATGGCATAGCCGGTCGGGCCGCCGAGCGAGAGCCCGATGCCGACGACGAGCAGCGAGACGATGAGCACCGTGGTGCCGGACTCGCCGAGCCCCTTCGTGAGCCCGAAGGCGAGGACGGGCAGCACCAGGGCCATGGTCGCGATGATCTCGGTGACGAGATTGGCGACGGGCTTCCGTATCTCCGGGATGGTCGAGAAGATGCCGAGCGTCGGCACCGGTTCGCCGGCCCCGCCCTCGGGTGTGCCCTCCCCGCGGACGTTGGCCTGGAACTGCGCGAGGTACACCAGGTAGGCCAGTACGGCGCCCAGCACCGCGCCGACGGTCTGACCCAGCAGGTACACCCAGACCTTGTCCCACTTGCCTGTGTCCACGGCGATGCCGATGGTGACCGCGGGGTTGAGCTGGCCGCCGGACAGGGGAGCGGCGGTGTACGCGCCCGCGAGAACGCCGAAGCCCCAGCCGAACGCGATCACCACCCAGCCCGCGGCCCGTGCCTTGGAGTACCTGAGGGTGACGGCGGCACAGACGCCCGCACCGAACAGGATCAGGATCGCGGTGCCGATGACCTCGCCGACGAAGATGTCTCCGTTGCTCATGGCGGCTCCCTTGACGCGGTGAGGGCGATCAGCCCAGGCCTTCGTGCAGGAACGGTTCCCTTGGCGACTTCCGCCGAAGGCAGGGAGGCCTCGCGCCCCGCTCGGCGTCCGTGGCGAGCGTGCCGTCGCAGCCGGATCGCCCTGGAAGGGCGGCCCCTGGAACAGGACAGACCCGTCGAGCGGTGCCCCCATGACACTCGTGTACGGGGCGAGGTCGGCTGACACCGGGAAGTGTTCACCGGCGCCCCGGGGGCGTCAAGGTTGCCGACGGCAAACGGTGTCAGGGCTGCCAGGACGACGGCGGCCGAGCCTCGGGCGGCCACGTTCGGGGCGGTTCACCGGCCCGGCTCGGTGGTCCGTCATCAGGCTCGGTTGTCCGTCATCCCGGCCCGGTGGTTCACGACCCCGGCCCGGTGGTTCACGACCCCGGCTCGGCGGCCGCGTACCCGACACGCGCCGATCCCGCTCCCGGGACGCCACGCCGTACCTCGTGGCCGGGCAGCCCGGCACGGCCGAGAACCCAGCTCGCACCGGACAGCTCCTTGGCCGCCTTCTTCAGCGGTGCGAGGTGGGCGGCGGCCTGACGGTGATCGCCGACGCTGCCCGGGGCGCACACGACGGTCGCGAGCGAGAGTGTGACCGGCCGGCCGGCCACCGACCAGGGCGCGTCGAGCACGGAGGCGACCAGCGTGACGGGTACCGCCTCGTCGGCCAGCACCAGGAAGTCGTCACCGCCGATGTGCCCCACGCGCGCGTGCCCGGCGACCGTCTGCTGCAACGCTCGCCCCACCGACCGGATCAGCTCGTCGCCGGCCGCGAAACCGGCTCCGTCGTTGACCTGTTTGAAGTGGTCGATGTCCAGCCAGCTGAGCGCGAACGCCCGCCCTCCGGCGATCCACCGGTCCACCTCACCCGTGATCGCGTCCGAACCGGGCAGCCGGGTCAGCGGATTGAGCCCGGCGGCCTCCTCGACCCGGCTCTCGGCCAACGCCCGCACGAGGTCCGCGAGCCGCACGGTTCCCACGCACCGACCGTGTTCGTCGACCACCGCCACGTCGTCGGAGGTCCGGTCGCTGCCACCGACGGCGACCACGTCCAGCACCTCCCAGGCGGTGGCGTCGACGCCGACCGTGCGGGGCACGTCCCCGAGTTTGCGGGCGGGGCGGTCGGCGTACAGGGCATGGCCATAGGGGCCCGACATCGACAGCAGGAAGCGCGAGCGGTGCACCGAACGGACCGGCCTGCCCGCCTGGTCGACCAGCAGCACACCGGAGACGTCCGGGGAACCGGTCAGCAGTGCCCGCACCTGCCCCGCCGATGCCGTCATCGGCAGGATGGCGGCGGGACGGACGAACTCCCGTACCGAGGGTCCCGACCTGGGCATCGCCGGCGATCCCGGCGAGCGGGGCGGAACGTACACGTCCGCGACGGGGATCCGGGCCGGCGGCGCGAACAGCTCACCCTGCGCGAGCTGCGCCCCGGCCGCCACCGCCGCCGCGCACTGCGCTTCGGTCTCCACGCCCTCCACCGCGACCAGGGCACCCAGCTCCTCGCACAGCGTGCGCATCGCCCGCACGGCGGCCGGCCGGGCCAGCAGTGAGGCATCGAGTTTGACCAGGTCCGGCGAGAGGTCGGTCAGCAGCCTCAGCGGTATGTCGCCCTCCCCGATGCCGTCGGCGCAGATACGGAAGCCCTGTTCGCGCAGCGCCGCCACCGCCTCCAGCAGGGCCCGCTGTGGCACATGCGTACAGGGCGGCACGATGTCGAGCGTCACTTCCCAGGGCAGGCGCCCCACCGCGCGCACGGCGTCGTGCAGCGGTGTGAGGCCACCGAGGTCGGCGAGCGTGGCCGCGAACACGTTCAGGTGCAGCGGCAGCATCGTCTCCCTGCGCGCCACCGCGCGAAGGGCCAACACGGCGAGGACGCCGTCGAGTTCGGGGTCGCGGCGGGCCTCGGCGAGGATGTCGCCGCTCTCCGGGCGGGCAAGCGTCTCCAGTGCGGCGACCGCGCCCGTCCTCAGGTTGACCACCGGCTGGAAGGCGAAACGGAGAGTATCCGTCCAGGAGTACACGGCAGCATGATGGCGCTGCCCGCTCACGCCCAGGCGCAGTTCATAAGACGTTCACAGAGGATTCCGAGCCGATCACACAGCGTGTGGATCCCCGTGGCTCCTCCCGTCGCACGGAACCCGTCCGCCGCGCGTGGTGCGCTCGGCACCCTCCTCTCAGCCGACGGCGACCACCGACGATCCATGCCCGAACAACCCCTGGTTGGCGGCGATGCCCACGCGCGCCCCGGCGACCTGCCGGTCACCGGCCGAACCTCTCAACTGCCAGGTCAGCTCGCAGACCTGCGCGATGGCCTGGGCCGGCACCGCCTCACCGAAGGAGGCCAGGCCGCCGCTGGTGTTGACGGGTATGCGGCCGCCGGGTGCCGTCGCCCCCTCGCGCAGCAGCTTCGCCGCCTCGCCCTCGCCGCAGAGCCCCAGATCCTCGTACCACTGCAACTCAAGTGCCGTGGACAGGTCGTACACCTCGGCCAGGTCCAGGTCCTGCGGGCCGACTCCCGCCTCCTCGTACGCGGTCCGGGCGATGGACGCCCGGAAGGTCTCGGCCGGCGGTGCCACCGAGGCCGCGCAGTCCGTGGCGATGTCGGGCAGGTCCAGCACCGTGTTGGGGAACCGTGGCGTCACCGTGGACACGGCCCGGATGCGCACCGGGCGGGCCACGCCGTGCCGGTGCGCGAACTCCAGGCTGGACAGCACCAGCGCCGCGCCCCCGTCGGAGGTGGCACAGATGTCGAGCAGCCGCAGCGGATCGGCGACCACCGCCGAGGCGGCGACCTCCTCGACGGTGACCCGCCTGCGGTAGCGGGCGTACGGGTTCAGCGCGCCGAGCGCGGCGTTCTTCACCTTCACCAGGGCGAAGTCCTCCGGCGTGTCTCCGTGCACCGCCATGCGCCGCCGGGCGTACAGCCCGAAGTACGCCGGGTTCGTCGCGCCCAGCAGGTGAAAGCGCTGCCAGTCCGGATCGTCGGGCCGGTCGCCGCCCGCGGGGCGGAAGAACCCCTTGGGCGCGGCGTCCGCTCCGACCACGAGCACCACGTCGGCGAGCCCGGCGAGGATCTGCGCGCGGGCGGCGGCGATCGCCTGCGCACCCGACGCGCAGGCCGCGTACACACTGGCGACCCGGGCACCCTGCCAGCCCAGGGCCTTGGCGAACGTCGCCCCCGCCACATAGCCGGGGTAGCCGCCACGCACGGTGTCCGCCCCCACGATCGAGCCGACGTCCCGCCAGTCGAGCCCGGCGTCCGCGAGGGCCGCCCGGGCCGCCGCCGTCCCGTACTCGACGAAGTCGCGGCCCCACTTGCCCCACGGGTGCATCCCCGCACCGAGCACCGCCACGTCCGCCGTCATGCCGCCACCTCCCTGGGCCGCCAATGCCAGATCGTCCAGCTCGTCTCCGCGTCCTCGTACAGCACCCCCGAGACGACCTCCACCTCCATGCCCACGCTCAGATCGGCGGCGGTGACCCCCGGAACCGCCTGCCCCAGCACCACGATCCGCTCGGATTCCAGCTCCACCGCGATCAACGTGTACGGCTCCCACGGAAGTTCCCGATTGCTCACATAGGGTGACGGTGGCCGGTAGCGGCTGTCGGTGTACGACCAGATGCGGCCCCCTCGCGACAGCGGAACCTCCTCCAGGCCGCCGCCGACGCAGTGCGGGTTGCGGCAGTGGGCGTCCTCGCGCGGGAAGAAGACCGAGGCGCAGGACGAGCAGCGGGTGCCCAGCAGCCGGAAGGCGTCCCCCTCACCGGCGAACCAGCCGGCGACGGCGGGTGTGCGTGTGCGCGCCAAAGCCCCTCCCCAGGAAAGTTCTGACGGATCGTCAGGAGTTTGTCACGGCTCGCGGGAAATCGGCAGGCCGCCCGGTGAACCAAAACGCCCCTCGGGACGTCGTGGTACGGGAGGGGCGGGCGGGCTCGACGGGGGTGACTCCGGCCGCCCCTTCCGGAGCCGTCGTTTCCCGTACGCCATTGCCGGAAGACGACCCTCCTCTGATCGGATACAGTCCGCGCGTGTCCGAAATTCAACTCCCATCCGCCAACTCCGCGCCCGGATCCCACTGTTCGAGCTGCGGAGCGCCCTTCGGCGAAGGCGTCTCCGGCTGGCCGCGCAGCTGCCCGGTCTGCGGCTCGGTCGCCTATCGCAATCCGCTGCCGGTCGCGATCGCGCTCCAGCCCGTGTACGACACCCAAGGCACCGCCCTGGTCGTCATCACCCGAACCATCGACCCCGCGCGCGGAGGCATGGCCCTGCCCGGCGGTTACGTGGACGACCGGGAGGACTGGAAGCAGGCGGTCGTACGGGAACTCGAGGAGGAGACCGGCATCGACGCGGCCACCCGTGACGTCCGGCTCGTGGACGCCATGAGCTCGCCCGACGGGCATCTGCTGCTCTTCGGACTCCTCCCGGAACGGCCGGCCGACGGACTCCCACCGTCCGGCCCGACCGACGAGACCGAGGGCTGGCACCTGCTGCGCAGGCCCGTGGAACTCGCCTTCCCGCTGCACACCGTGGCAGTGCGCGCCTGGTTCGAGGGCCGGTACATCTGAGCGGCCCAGGGGCGTACATCCCCGTGTGCGCGGGCCCGGTACGGCTGAGCGGGTGACTCGGGCCCGGCGCCCCTCACAGGCGGCGCTCGCGACGAGCCGACCCCACGAGGGCCGGCTCAGTCCAGCCCTCGTACCCGCACCGGACGGCCCGGCTCGCCCGATCCGTTCTCCCCTTCCCTGGTGATCACCACCTGTCGCCCCTGTCGGCGGACGGCGTACCGTTCGACCTCCGGCTCGTCCCAGCCGTCTCCCGCGTCGGGCACCACCAGGCCGCCTCCCGTGCGGCCCGGTGCGGGCGCCCACACCTCCAGCTCCGACTCACCGTCGGCGCCCCGTACGGGCACGACCGCTCCCGCGCGCGCGAAGACCGGTATGCGTGACAGCGGCGCGTCCACGACAACCTGCCCGGGCCCCTTGTACGCCTCCTCCGTGACCGTGTCGTACCAGCGGCCCCGGGGCAGACGCACCGGACGGCGGGTGGCCCCCGGCTCCAGGACCGGGGCCACGAGCAAGCCGTCACCGAGCAGAAACGTGTCCTCGCAGTCGCGCAGCGCCCGGTCCTCGGGCGCCCCCCACCACGGCGGCCGTACATAGGGCGCGCCCGTGCGCCGGGCCAGATGCGCCAGCGTCACGAAGTAGGGCGACAAACGCCGGCGTCCGAGCAACGCCGCGCGCGCGTGCTCCAGGATCTCCACACCGAAGTCCCACGGCGCCCCGTGCCCGGCACGCGCGCTCGCGTGCGTGCGGAACAGTGGCAGATACGCGGCCAGCTGCAACGACCTCAGATACAGCTCCGCCGACGGACCGCCGTCCTGACCGCCCACGTCCGCGCCCGAGTACGGCACCCCGCACAGCCCGAGCCCCAGCACCAGCGACAAGGACGCCCGCAGTCCGGGCCATCCCGGGGCCACGCCCCCCGACCAGATGCCCCCGTAGCGCTGCGATCCCGCCCACCCGGAGCGCGAGAACACGAAGGGGCGCTCCCGAGGCGACAGCTCCCGCAGCCCCTCGTAACCCGCCTGGGCCATGCACAGCGCGTACACGTTGTGCGCCTCGCGATGGTCGCCGCCACGCCCCTCCAAGGCGTGCCGGGCCGACCGCGGCAACGTCCGCTCACCGAAGGCGTTGAACGACGTCGGCTCGTTCCTGTCGTGCCAGAACCCCGCGAACCCCTGCCCAAGCCGCTCCTCGTAGAGGCCACCCCACCACTTGCGCACGCGCGCGTGCGTGAAATCCGGAAAGGCCGACTCCCCGGCCCGCGTCACACCCCGCACCGTGCACCCCGAGGCGTCGCGCACGAACGCGTCCAGCGTCGAACCCCCGTCGTGGACGGCATCGCCAGGCGCCGCCCGCACCGCCGGTTCCACGACCGACACCAGCCGTACCCCGTCCCGGCGCAGCTCCTCGGCGAGAGCGGGCAGCCGGGGAAAGCGCTCCCGGTCGACGGTGAACACCTGACGGTCGGCATGGTGATCGAGGTCGAGATGGACGGCGTCCAACGGCAGGCCACGCTCCTGGTAGCCCGCCACGATCCGGCGTGTCTCCCGCTCGCCGCCCAGACCCCGCCCCGCGTGATGGTGACCCAGCGCCCACGACGGCGGCACCGCCGGCGCCCCCGTCAGCGAGGCCCAGGTGTGCAGTACACGCGCGGGAGTGCCCACCAGCACCCAGCAGCGCAGCGGACCGCCGTCCATCCGCACCTCACATCGCCCCACCCGGTCGTGCCCGGACCCGGCGCCCTCCTCACCCTCGCGCAGAACCACCGTGCCGTCCCACGTGGTGTCGTGAAACACCAGATGCGTGCCCGCGTCGGCCACCACGAGCTGTACCGGCATGGTCACGGACAACGGACCCCCATCCGGCCCGAACACGCGACCCGGATCGGTGTTCCACAACCGGTACCTGCCGTCGCGCAGACGGGGCCCCGACGACCGCCCGCCCAGGCCGAAGAACCGGGCGTCCGCCGGCACCTCCGAGCGCTGCATCCACCGCGCCGCACCACCGTCGACCGGTTCCCACCAGCGCGGCGGCAGGTCGCGCCGCAGCGTCAACCCGCCGGGCGTGCACACCTGCACCGCGCCGTGCCGCGAGACCACGAGCGTCGCCCGCTCGGCGACCACCCGCCAGCCGCCGTCCTTGTCGGGCTCCAGCACCGCCCGCGGATCCGGCTCCGGACCGCTGCCGGCCAGCGCGTACGACGGCAGCGGACCCGCCCCGTCCCAGCCCCAGAAGAGGGCCCCGTTCACCGCGACGGTGATCCGCAGCTCGGACCGGCCGAAGCGGATCAGCCCGCCCCCCGGCCCCGGCTCCACGTCCCGCACCTGCCCCGGAACCCGCGCCCGCTCGGCCCCCCGCTGCGGCAGCCAGACAGCGTCGATACGCCGCCTGCGCCACGCGGCCCGCACGGTACGCAAGCCCCGAGCCGCCCTCCCCGCATTGCCCACACCCACCGAACGCACCAGGTCACGACCGTCCATGCCGCTCACCCTGCCACCGAGCGCCCTGCACCCGTGTGTCGTTCAACTGCCGTTCACCTGTGCCAGGACCACATCTTCACGACATGGACTGTGTGGGGCTCACCCTGGTGCAGAAGTCGATCACGTGGCATCGTCCCTGTCAGCCGCGTCACGCGCACACCCCAGCCCGTGCGCGGACCGACGCCCACGACGCGCACAGCCGGGAGCCGCCCATGTCCACCGCGAACCCCCAGCCACTCTGGCAGCCCGCCCCCGAGCGGATCGCCCAGGCCCGCATCACCCGCTTCCAGGCCTGGGCCGCCGAACGCCACGGCGCTCCGGCCGAGGGAGGCTACCCGGCTCTGCACCGGTGGTCCGTCGAGCAGCTGGACACCTTCTGGAAAGCCGTCACGGAGTGGTTCGACGTACGGTTCTCGACCCCCTACGCGCGCGTGCTGGGCGACCGCTCCATGCCGGGCGCCCACTGGTTCCCCGGCGCCACCCTGAACTACGCCGAGCACGCCCTGCGCGCCGCGACCGACCGCGCGGACGAACCCGCCCTGCTGCACGTGGACGAGACGCACGAACCACGCCCGGTGACCTGGTCCGAGCTGCGCCGCCAGGTCGGCTCCCTGTCCGCCGAACTCCGCGCCCTCGGCGTACGCCCCGGCGACCGCGTCAGCGGCTACCTCCCCAACGTCCCGCAAGCCGTCGTCGCCCTCCTCGCCACGGCCGCCGTCGGCGGCGTCTGGACGTCCTGCGCGCCCGACTTCGGCGCCCGCAGCGTCCTCGACCGCTTCCAGCAGGTGGAACCGGTCGTCCTGTTCACCGTCGACGGCTACCGCTACGGCGGCAAGGAACACGACCGCCGCGAGACCGTCGCAGAGCTGCGCCGCGAGCTGCCGACCCTGCGCGCCGTCGTCCACATCCCGCTCCTCGGCACCGACGCCCCCGACGGCGCCCTGGAGTGGTCGGCACTGACGGCCGGGGACACCGCACCCGTCTTCGAACAGGTCCCCTTCGACCACCCCCTGTGGGTCCTGTACTCCTCCGGCACGACCGGCCTGCCCAAGGCCATCGTCCAGTCCCAGGGCGGCATCCTCGTCGAACACCTCAAGCAACTGGGGCTGCACTGCGACCTGGGACCCGAGGATCGTTTCTTCTGGTACACGTCGACCGGCTGGATGATGTGGAACTTCCTCGTCTCCGGCCTGCTCACCGGAACGACGATCGTCCTCTACGACGGCAGCCCCGGCTACCCCGACACCGGCGCCCAGTGGCGGATCGCCGAACGCACCGGAGCCACCCTCTACGGCACCTCGGCCGCCTACGTCATGGCCTGCCGCAAGGCCGACGTCCATCCCGCCCGAGACCACGATCTCTCCAAGGTGCGCTGCGTCGCCACCACCGGTTCGCCCCTGCCGCCCGACGGTTTCCGCTGGCTGCACGACGAGGTACGCGACGACCTGTGGATCGCCTCCGTCAGCGGTGGCACGGACGTCTGCTCCTGTTTCGCGGGAGCCGTCCCCACCCTCCCCGTGTACACCGGCGAACTCCAGGCATCCGGTCTGGGCACCGACCTGCAATCGTGGGACCCCAGCGGCAACCCCCTCCTGGACGAGGTCGGGGAACTGGTCGTCACCAACCCCATGCCGTCCATGCCGATCCGCTTCTGGAACGACCCCGACGGCAGCCGCTACCACGACAGCTACTTCGACACCTACCCCGGCGTCTGGCGCCACGGCGACTGGATCACCGTCACCTCACGCGGGTCCGTGATCATCCACGGCCGGTCCGACTCCACCCTCAACCGGCAGGGTGTACGCATGGGCTCGGCCGACATCTACGAAGTCGTCGAGCGACTCCCCGAGATCAGGGAATCCCTCGTCATCGGCGTCGAACAGCCCGACGGCGGCTACTGGATGCCGCTGTTCGTCCATCTCGCACCGGGCACCGACCTCGACGAGGCCCTCCTGAACCGCGTCAAACAGGCCATCCGCGCACAGCTGTCGCCCCGGCACGTGCCCGACGAGATCATCGAGGTGCCCGGCATCCCCCACACCCTCACCGGCAAGCGCATCGAGGTCCCCGTCAAACGCCTCCTGCAGGGCACCCCGATGGAGAAGGCCGTCAACCCGGGATCCATCGACGACATCGCCCTCCTCGCGTTCTATGAGGAACTGGGCCGCAAGCACGCCTGACCCACCGCCCCCTCTCCTCCGGGTGGGCTGCCTCGGACTCGCCGAGCACGACATCGCGTCACCGAGTCCGAGGCCGCGCCCGTCGCCGCCACGGTCGCCACCGAGGCGACCTCCTCGGCGGAGGCCGTTGTCAGTGCCGCCGGTTACGGTGAGTGAGCATTGATCGACTGCGCATCAGGGGGAAAACATGGCGCACACCGACCAGCGGACCATGCGACGCGTCCTGCGCCGCGAGATCGCCGGCACCATCGGCCTGCTCACCGACGAACACGACTTCCGCGCCATGCGGCGCTACCGCAGTTTCGTCTTCGACGACCACACGACCTACCTGCGGCAGGTTGAGGCCCTCCTCAAGTCCCGCGCCGCCCAGGGCAGCCACACCACACTCGCCCTGTTCGACCCCGAGGACTACGCCGCGTACTGCACCGAGACCGGCCTCGACCCGGAGAGCCCCGCCAACCGCACCCGGTTCACCGCGGAACTCGCGGCCACCGGCGCCACCATCCCCTACGACGGCCGGCCACTCGACACCCTCCCGCCCGCCCTCGTGGACGAAGCCGTACGCCAGGCCACCTGGGAGTACGCGACCACCCTCCTGACCCGCCTCGGCCCCTGTCCCACCTGCGGCGAGGACATCGGCAGGGCGGCCTTCACCCGCGCCTCCGAACTCCTGGCGCGCATCCTCACCGCGGCACCGCCCGGCGAACGGCACCTCGTGTGCAGCGTCTCCGGACCACCGGAGACGCTCGTCTCCGCTCTGCACGCCGACCAGGACACCCAGGGCAACCTCCGCCTCGACGAAGCCGAGAGCCTGGAGTTCACCAGCGTCCTCGCACTCGGCCTCGGCACCCGCAGCCCCGGCGGACTCGTCATGCGCGCCAGCGCCCCCGGCACGGCCGACCGCGTCTACGGCTGGCGGATGCGCGTCGGCGGACTGGAACCGCTCACCGCTTCCGAGGTCTTCGACGCCTACTGCACCGACGTCGAGACCGGCGACCTGATCTCCCCGGAACCCGGCGTCGACTACTGCGAGCCGCCCGACCTCGGAGAGGAGAGCACCGCGAACGGGCACCGCCACTGAACGCGCGCCGAGGACGAACCGAGGACAAGACGTACCGAAGACGACCGAAGACGAACGAGCACGCACCCCGAGAACGCACCCCGAGGACGAACCGAACGCGCCAGGGGCGCCCCACCCGAAGGCGGGACGCCCCTGATCACCCGGCACACCACGGGCGCGCCGGCGTTGCTACTCGCCGGACAGCACCGCCTGCGCCGCGGCGCGCGCCTCCTCGGCGCTGTCGGCCGCCCGGGCGGCCGCGGCCGCCCGCTCGCACTGGGCCAGCGTGTGCTTCGCCAGCGTCGCCCGGACATAGGGGAGCGACGCCGCACCCATGGACAGGGAGGTGACACCCAGGCCGGTCAGCACACAGGCCAGCAGCGGGTCGGACGCGGCCTCGCCGCACACACCGCAGCTCTTGCCCTCGGCCCTGGCCGCCTCCGCGGACAGGGCGACCAGGTCGAGCAGCGCCGGCTGCCACGGGTCCTGAAGCCGCGAGACCGCACCGACCTGGCGATCCGCCGCGAAGGTGTACTGCGCGAGGTCATTGGTGCCCAGCGAAAGGAACTCGACCTCCTGCAGGATCGAACGCGCCCGCAGGGCGGCGGAGGGGATCTCCACCATCGCGCCGAACTTGGCGCGCAGCCCCGCCTCGCGACAGGCGTCCGCGAACGCCTTCGCGTCCGCCCGGTCGGCCACCATGGGCGCCATGACCTCGAGGTACACGGGCAGCCCCTCCGCGGCCTTCGCCAGGGCGGTGAGCTGCGTGCGCAGGATGTCGGGGTGATCGAGCAACGTGCGCAGACCACGCACACCGAGCGCGGGGTTCGGCTCGTCCGCGGGCGTCAGGAACTCCAACGGCTTGTCCGCACCCGCGTCCAGGACGCGCACGACCACACGGCCCTCGGGGAACGCCTCCAGCACCTGCCGGTAGGCCTCCACCTGCTTCTCCTCGGAAGGAGCGCTCTTGCTGTCGTCCAGGAACAGGAACTCGGTCCGGAACAGACCGACACCCTCGGCGCCGGCCGCCACGGCCGCCGGGACGTCCGCCGGGCCGCCGACGTTGGCCAGCAGCGGCACCTTGTGCCCGTCCGCGGTCGCGCCAGGCCCGGTCGAAGCGGCCAGCGCGGCCTTGCGCTCGGCGGCCGCGGCCCGCAGCTCCGCCTTCTTGCGCTCACCCGGGTTCACGAAGACATCACCCGTGCTGCCGTCCACGGCGACGACCATGCCCTCGGCCAGCTCACCGGCGCCCGGCAGCGCCACGACGGCCGGTACGCCCAGAGCCCGCGCCAGGATCGCGCTGTGGCTGGTCGGACCGCCCTCCTCGGTCACGAAGCCGAGCACCAGAGAGGGGTCGAGCAGTGCCGTGTCGGCGGGCGCGAGATCGCGCGCCACAAGGACGTACGGCTCGTCGCTGTCCGGCACACCCGGCATGGGCACGCCCAGCAACCGCGCGACGATGCGGTTGCGCACGTCGTCGAGGTCGGCCACCCGGCCGGCGAGGTACTCCCCGGCCGCCGCCAGCAGCTCGCGGTAGGAGGCGAACGCGTCGTACACCGCACGCTCGGCCGTGCTGCCGACGGCGATCCGCCGGTCGACGTCGGCCATCAGCTCGGGATCCTGGGCCATCATGGCCTGCGCCTCGAGCACCGCCTGGGCCTCGCCCCCCGCCAGGTTGCCGCGCGCCACCAGATCGGCGGCGACGGCGTCCACCGCCTGACGGGCGCGGCCCTGCTCGCGCTCCGCCTCCTCGGCGGGGATCTGCTTGGCCGGCGGCTCCAGCACCGCCGTACCCATGTGCCGAACCTCGCCGATCGCCACACCGTGGCTCACGCCGACGCCTCGCAGCGTTGTCTCCATCTCACCCGTCTCCGATAGTGCGGCGGACCCCGCCGCCGCGGTGGTTGTCCTGTCGCCGTCCCGGGACGGCACCGCCGTCAGTTCCAGGCGAAGAGGCTGTCGCCGGCCTTCACGTCGCCACTGTCACGGAGGTCGCCGAGGGAGTCGGCGGTGGCTTCGAGCGCGACGACGGGGCACACCGGGGACTTGCCCGCGGCCTCCACCGCGGCGGGGTTCCAGCGCACGACGCTCTGCCCCCGCGTCACGGTGTCGCCCTTGTTGACGAGCAGCTGGAAGCCCTCGCCGTTGAGCTGCACGGTGTCGATGCCGAGATGCGTGAGCACTCCGTGTCCGCTCTCGTCCACTACGACGAAGGCGTGCGGGTGCAGGGAGACGATGACGCCGTCCACGGGCGCCACGGCCTCGGAGGGCTCACGTACGGGATCGATGGCGGTGCCCGGGCCGACCATGGCCCCGGAGAAGACCGGGTCCGGCACTGCGGCCAGTCCGATGGCGCGTCCGGCAAGAGGGGACGTCACGGTGGTCATGGGAAGCCTCCCAAGGAGTGGAGCTGCTTACGGGCCGTCACTACCAGTCCCGGACGGCATCTGAGCAGCAGGGTATGTCAGATGAAGTGGCGGTTCCGTTTTGAAGCTACCAGTTAGTGGTCTAGACCACCAACCCATCAGATTTGCATGCGGTTCACGGGCCCGTGTACTGTCGTACTCCTGCTTGGGGCGGAGGGATGCAACAACGTCTCCGCTCGGCAGCACCCCAAACTCTTCAGATCCTATCTCTGGGTCTCCTTCTGCGTGCTCGCAGCGAGGCGGTCAGAGAGGCGGAAAAACCCTGATAGAGTTTGAAACACCGAAGGGAAGCCCGGAGGAAAGCCCGAGAGGGTGAGTACAAAGGAAGCGACCGTTCCTTGAGAACTCAACAGCGTGCCAAAAATCAAC
>NZ_JBITEB010000007.1:66015-327266 GCF_044454765.1 Streptomyces sp. NPDC051452 | reverse complement strand
CGGTCGTCGACCGCGACCCCGCCTCCGGCCAGTACCGCCGGGGCGTCCCTCAGGGCCGGCATGCCCACAACCTCCTTCCGGCCGGCGCGCGAGTCGTCGACGAGGTCCTTCCCGGTCTGGTGGACGAGATGAGCGCCGACGGCGCGATCGTGGCGGATGTGCTGTCGGACTACCGCTTCTACCTCGGCGGGAAGGAATTGCCGCGGGTGCCCGTCGGTGCGCACTCCGTCCACGCGACAGTGCCGTTCTACGAGCGCCACTTGCGCCGGCGGCTGGTCGAACAGGACGGCCTGCGGATGGTGCTCGGCGCTGACGTGGTCGGGCTGATCGGCGATGACCGGCGGATCACCGGTGTACGCATCCTGCGGCAGGAGCCCAGCAGCAGCGAAGAGACGTTGAATGCCCACCTGGTGGTCGACGCGATGGGCCGGGGCAGCCGTACGCCGGTCTGGCTCGAGCAACTCGGATACGAACGCCCCGCCGAGGAAATCGTCAACGTCGATGTCGCCTACGCCAGCCGGCTTGTTCGGCTCCCGCCCCAGCACGACCGGGCACTGCTCATCGGCGGCGATGTCAGGGCCAACGGCCGCGGGCTGCTGTTGCTCGCGGTCGAGCACGGCCGGCACGTACTGACCGTCACCGGGACGGCCCCCGCCGCGCCTCCACCGACCGACGAGGCCGGATTCGCGGAGTTCGTCGCTGCGGCGGCCCCGGATGACGTGCTCACGGCGCTGAGGACCGCCGAGGCGCTCAGCGACATCGTCGCGTACCGCTTCCCCGCGACCCGCTGGCGACGGTACGACCAACTCGCCGGTCTCCCGGACGGGCTGATCGTGGTCGGGGACGCACTGTGCTCGTTGAGCCCGGTCAATGCGCAGGGCCTGACGGTGGCGGCGCTGGAGGCCCGCGCGCTGCGCGACACGCTCTCAGCCGGCCGGCTCGACGTCACTGCCAACTTCCTGGCCCGGGCGACGGACCTGCTAACCGCGCCGTGGGGGATGGCCGGCGAGCCGGGAGGTCCCGCGAACATGACGCAGAAGATGCAGGGCGCCATGATGAGCCGGTTGATGGCCGCCGCGGCTACCGACCCTACGGTCGCGGCCCAGCTCATCCGGGTCCTGGCGCTACTCGATCCGCCTTCGAAGCTGTTGCGGCCGGCTGTGCTCGGGCGAGCATTGCTTCGGGCAGCATGATCCAGGGCGCCGGGCACCCCGGCGCTCATCGCCGCCGCCACGGCTGCCGCGGTGGAGCCGTTGCGTACAGAGAACCGGGCGAAGGTCATCGGCGCCCTGCTCCCACCGGAAACGATCATCGTCGACGAGTCCACAACCGAGGGAATGAACACCCCCTTCCCGGCGACCGCCAACTCTGCACCACACGACGTGCTCCGGCTGACCGGCCTCGCCATACGGCAAGGCATCCCCGTTGCCGCCGCACAGCCATTGCATGTCCGTACGGCCCGTCGTTCGCCTGCAAGCCGACGGCAGCGCGCTCTACACCATCTACGGACTATGAACCCAGGCCCGCGAGAAGCTTGACGTGACCACCGTCATACTCAACAACCGCTCCTACGCAATCCTGCACGCCGAACTGGACCGCGTCGGCGGCGGCCAAGCCGGAACGGCTGCCAACGCCCTCTTCGACCTCAGCCAACCCGACATCGACTTCACCGCCGTGGCCACCGGCATGGGCGTGGCCACGTTCAGCAGGTGCAGGGTCGTTTGGCTGTCGCTGATCCCGACGATGTTCAGGTCGGCTGGAGGATTACCTCGCCGGCCGGATCGACGCCTTCTGGCAGTTCGGCGGCGCCCGCGCGGACCTGCTTCCCGGAGCGCTGCTCGTCACCGAGGCCGGCCGACGGATCTCCGACGCCGAGGGCCGTCCCTGGACCCGCAGAGCGAGAGCTTCCTGGCCGCCGCGCCCGGCGTCCATGCCGAGGCCGTCGCCACGCTCTCACGATGACCGCGCACCACAACCCGCACCCACGAAAAGGACCACACCATGGCCGACGACCAGCTGGCCCACGACCTCGACGGCACGGGACCGATGCTCGTGGCCGTCCACGGCATCACCGAAAACCGGCGCTTCTGGGACCCCGTTCACCTGCAGCAGCACTTCCGTGTGCTGAGCGTCGACCTGCGTGGCCACGGTGACTCGCCTCGGGCCCAGCCGTACGGGATCGACGAGTCGGTGGAGGACATCCACCAGCTGATCGAGTCCCTGGGCGAGGACCAATCCCCGTTCATCGTCGGTCACTCCCTCGGCGGGGTGATCGCGACCGCCTACGCGGCCCGTTACCCAACTCGTGGCGTGGTCAATGTCGACCAGTCGCTGCGGGTCGGTCCACTTCCTGCGGAGATAGTCGCCGCCGCGCGGGGAGAGGGCTTCACCGACTTCGTTCGTACGGTTTTCGCTCAGCTGTACGGCGAGCTGGACCCTTCGCTGGTGGCCGACATCGAGCGCCGCCGCACCCTCGACCAGGAAGTGTTCAGCGGATTCTGGACCCCGTTGCTTGATTGGGACGCAGACACGCTGGCAGCGTGGTCCCGACGTACCACGAGTCTCCCGCCCGACGTTCCGTACCTGTCCCTGCACGGAACCGATCCCGGTGGGGACTACGCCGACTGGCTCACCGACCGTATCCCCGGGGCCGTGGCCGAACAGACACCGACCCGCACGCACTACCCGCACCTGGCACAACCCGAATGGTTCGCCTCCCGTGTCCATCAGTTCTTCAGCTAGCTCGCGCCGCAACCTCGGGGGGCGAACGGTCCGTCGTACCTGCGGGCCGATGCCCAGGGCCGCCCCTGGACCTCGCAGAGGAAAGCCTCCTGGCCACCGCGCCCGGCGTCCACGCACAAAGCCTCGCCACACTCTCACGCCGACCGCACACCAGAACCCGCACCCACGGAAAGGACCACATCATCATGACCACGATCGCAGTGCGTGTGGAGCGCGTGCCCGGTCGTAATAAGGGGCGCACAGCGCCCGACGTCAGCATGCTGCCGCTGCTCCACTCCGGCGACTTGCAGTGCTTGGAGCACTCATTCCCATCCGTGTCGTTACGCCGCCTCCAGAAAGGTCCTCATCATGTCCCTCGATCCCCAGATCGATGCGCTGCTCCAGAAGTTGGCCGAAGGAGGCGGGCCGGCACCGGAGAGCCGAACGGTTGAGGAGAACCGCGCTCTCGTGAGCAGCTTCTCCGCCCTCGCGGGCGACGTCGAGCCTGTCGGCAGCGTGCACGACGCAGTGGCCGCCGCCGAAGGCATCGAGGTCCCCGTCCGTATCTACGCCCCCGCCACCCTGCCGCGCTCCGGACCGCTGCCCGTGACGGTCTTCTTCCACGGGGGCGGATGGGTGCTCGGAGATCTGGACAGCCAGGACCACATAGCCCGCATCGTGGCCAACCGCTCCGGCACGATCGTGGTCTCCGTCGACTACCGGCTCGCGCCCGAACACCGCTTCCCGGCGGGGATCGAAGACGCCTACGCCGCCCTGACATGGGTCGCGGCCAACGCCGGAGGTTTCGGCGGCGACGGGCAAAGCATCGCGGTGTTCGGCGAGAGCGCCGGCGGCAACCTGGCCGCGGCCCTCGTGCAGGAAGCGCAGCGGCGCGGGGGACCTCGCATCGCACTGCAGGTACTGGCGTATCCGGCGGTCGACCGGTTCGACGACAGCCCCTCCATGTACGAGAACGTGGCCGGACCGCTGTTGAGCCGCAGCTGGCTCGAGTGGTTCTGGGGCCTTTACCTCAACACGCCCGACGAAGGCGCCGACCTGCGCGTCTCGCCGGCGCGCTCCGACGAGGTGGCCGGGCTTCCTCCCGCCGTCATCGTCACCGCCGAACACGATCCGCTGCGGGACCAGGGTGACCGCTACGCGCAGAAGCTCGCCGGCGCCGGCGTGCCGGTCACGCACCTTCCGATCAAGGGCGCCACCCACGCTTTCCTCTCGTTCACCGGGTCGGTACAGCTCTCACGGGACGTCCTGAATCAGCTCGCAGATGCCGTGGCCACGGCGTTCGACAACTGACCCGCCCCCCGTTGTGACGATCATCAGGCAGCGGCTCGGTGAGTTACGACGGTGTGCCTTTGCGGGGCGCACTGGTGAGATCGAGCTGTTCCGGTCGATGCTGGGGGCAGGCGGCGTGCTTTTTCCACGTGCCGCCGGTCCCAAGGTCCCTCGAAGCGCACTCCATCGGCGTCCGGGCGGTGCTGTCCCTCGACACCTACGAACTGCTCGGCCCTTCGACGACTTGTGCGCGGTGTCGACGGGGAGCTTCCGGGGGTGCTCGCTCGTCCGATGAGTCGGCTTGTTCACAGACGGATGACGAGCAGTGCGATGTCGTCGCGACCGCCGGTGCTGACGCCGAGGCGGGTCAGCAGCGCATCGGCCAGGTCGTCGGGCAGGAGAGCGGCGTGCTGGGCGAGGGCGTCGGTCAGGCGGGTCAGGCTGGCGTCGATGTCCTCGCTGTGGCGTTCGATAAGCCCGTCGGTGCCCTACCCGCGCGCGTCTGCACCGCGCCTGCTGCAGTCAGTAACCACCTCGGCGAGGAGTGGCTGGGGCGTGTTACAGGTTATGCACCCGGACAACCCTGTCACACGTGCACGACGGCGGGCGTGGTACCCGGCCGGGCAAGAGGGCGCGGAAAGGGACGGAGCCGTGGCGACAGGGCGGACCAACGAGCCGGAGGGTAACTGTTGCGGCGAACCGGCGCCGAGGACATAGAGGGACGATCGCCCTGTCCGGGGACGGAACGTGCATCGCTGAGGCACGGCATCAGGCCGCCGCCTTCCTCACCCAGCACGGGGACGCGTCCCGGCCGAAGGTGACGGACCGCGTCCTCGGCCTGACCCAGCTGGTGGTCAGCGACCTCGTCACCAATGCCTGCAAGTACGCCCCAGGCCCCATCCTGCTGCGCCTGCGTCTGGCCGGTGAGGCGCTCGAGTTGGAGGTGTGGGACAGCGACCCGGCCCTGCCTACGCCGAGCGGTGCGGATCCTGGGCGGGTGGGCCGGTACGGCCTGGAGATCGTCAAAGCCGTAGCCGCCGACATCACCGCCCTGCGAGAGAACGTCGGCAAGGGCATCACCGCACGGATCCTGCTCGCCGCCGCCTGACGTCTCGCTGTACCGGATGGAGATGCCACCGGGCGCGGCAGCCGAGCAGTGCCGGGGGCTGGCCGGCGTACACAAACGACCTACCCTGCGTCGAGCAGAGCCGTCGCATGGCGTTCGGCCCGGGCCGGGACGTCACCTTCCCGCTTCGGCCACCGCTCGGCACGTCAGCGGGAAACCGCTGAGCTAGAGCCTGAGAAGTGACAGCACCAGCTCAGAGGCGCTGTTGCCCGTCGGCCTCTCCGACTGTTGAGAGGCCGCTCGGGTCGCGCGTGAGCCGCGGAGGGTCCAGACGCAATGCCGCTCGTCGACGTCAGGCCGAGTGAGGTCGCTGCAGTCCCTGGAGGAGGAGAGCGATCAGGCGCCGGGGGTCGTAGCGGGGGTCGTCGTCGCGTCCGATGCAGAGGTTGCCGATGCCACGCATCAGCTCGTACGGCTGCGTACCGGGCTTGATGTCGCCGGCCTCGACCGCAGCGTCGAGCAGTTGGGCGCAGACGGGCAGCAGGCGGTCGATGAAGTAGGCGTGCAGCGCGGCGAAACGGTCGTTGTCGGACTGCAGGGCGTCGGCGAGTCCGTGCTTGGTGACGAGGAAGTCGACGAAGAGGTCGATCCACTGACGCAATGCGTCGAGCGGGGAGCCGGCACTGGCCAGCAGGTTCGGGCCGGCTTCGGCGCATGCCTCGATCTGGTGGCGGTAAACGGCTGTGACGAGATCCGCCCGGGTCGGGAAGTGGCGGTAGATCGTGGCCATCCCGACGCCCGCCCGGGCCGCGATCTGGCGGATCGGCGCGTCGACGCCGGAGGTGACGAACACCTCGGCGGCGGCAGCGAGCACCGTCTGCCGGTTGCGCTGGGCGTCGGCCCGCTTGCTTCGTGACGGCGACTGGCCTGCGGGGCTGTCGGTGGTCATCGCGTACTCCTCCACACCGATTGACAAAGCGGAGCAACGCTCCGGATACTAAATGGAACAGCGCTCCGCTTCAGCCTAGCCGAAGCGGGGTGCCCCTGAACCGCCTTGTCCGCCGACGGTCGCAGGAGACCAGCGGGCGGCAGGTGTCACCGAAAGGGAAACCCACCTCGTGAGCACATCCCCCACCACCCACGCCGGCGCTCTGGCCACGCCCGCCCCGGTGTTGTCCTTCAGCCCCGTAGTCCTCCCCGTGCCCGGACGTCCCGTGGACCTCCAGGTGCGCGTCTCCGTACCCGCGACCGGAACCGGCCTCCCCGTCCTCCTCCTGTCCCACGGGCACGGTCCCTCGAACAACCTCTCCTCGCTCAACGGCTATGCGCCGCTCGCCAACTTCTGGGCCGCTCACGGATTCGTCGTCGTCCAGCCCACCCACCTCACCTCCAGGACGCTGACCCACCTGGTCGCCGGCGCACCAGGCGCGCCCGACTTCTGGCGATCCCGCGCCGAAGACATGACCCACATCCTCGACCGGCTCGACATCATCGAGCGCACCGTGCCGCAGCTCGCGGGACGGATCGACCCCGCCAAGGTCGCCCTCGTCGGACACTCGCTCGGCGGCTTCACCGCCGCTCTCCTGCTGGGCGCCGGGATCAACGACCCCGACACCGGGAACGTGGTGCACCTCGTCGAGCCCCGGATCAAGGCCGGCGTACTGCTTGCCGCGCCCGGCAGGGGTGGCCACGCCCTCAACGGGCCCATGGCCGAGCAGTGGCCGATCATCGGCGCCGTCGACTTTTCCACCATGACCGCACCGGCGCTGGTAGTCGCCGGCGACAAGGATGACCCCCGGCACTTCACGGACATGGGACCGGACTGGCACGCCGACCCCTACACCCTCGCCCCCGGACCCAAGACCCTGTTCACGATGTTCGACGCGGAGCACGGACTGGGCGGGATCGCCGGATACGACGCCGCAGAGACCACCGACGAGAACCCCGAGCGAGTCGCCGCCCTCGCCCGGCTCACCGCGGCCTACCTCCACACCCAGCTGCACCCCGGCGCCCCCACCTGGCAGGCCGAGTGCGAGGCACTGACGACCGGCCCCCACCCGATAGGACGAGTGCAATCCAAGTAACCCCCGCGGCGGGGTAGTTCACCCTGTCCGGCGTACCGGAGTGGCGATACCGGAGTATTGCCGCTGAACGCCGGCCGCCCGTGGCGGACCTGCCGCTGCGGGCGATGCCGGCGACCGCCGACGACGAGCCGGACCGGGCGCCGATGCCGGAGCTGGATGAGGTCTTCGCGCGCATCGCACGGGAGTCGGCGGGCATCCAGAACTTCGACGACCGCCTCGACCCCTTCGGGGGTGTGGCGTGAGCCGACGCGGACGCCGGGCCGCCCTGGCACCTCCGGCCAGTACGCCTACACCTTGCTGCAGTTGTTCATCGCTGCGGTACCCCAGATGGGACGGCCGTGACCACAACAGCCATCACAGTTGCCCGGCCACCGGACGTGACCGCAGCGGCGTCAGACGTAGCCCTTACGCTGCACGGCGCGCAGGGCCAGGGCGCCCAGCGGGACGTTCAGCCAGTAGGTGAGGAGCCGGTAGACGAGCACGGCCGAGGTGGCTGCGCCGGCCGCGACGCCGAGCAGGGTCAGACCGGCGATGAGGCCGGCTTCGAGGGCGCCCAGTCCGCCGGGGACGGGAGCCGCGTTGGCGACGAGGCGTGCTGCCATGTAGACGGCGCCGGCCTGGACGAAGGGAAGATAGCCGCCGAATGCGTGCACGCTCAGCGCCAGTCCGACGACCTGGATGAGGGGCAGACCGAGCGCGCCGGTGACGAGGAGAGCCAGTTTGACGGGGTCGGAGGCGACCCCGGTCACGGTTGAGGCCGCCGCGCGCAGGAACGGCCACACCTTCTCGTGCAGGAAGCGCCGGCCGACTGGGGTCACGGCGAGCACCCCACCGGCCGCGAGGGCCAGGGCGATGGCCGGCAGCACATACCGGCCTGCGGGCACGTGCAGGTGTACTCCCGTGTGGTGACGTCCGGCCCAGGCGAAGAACCAGGCGGCGAGCGCGGCGTTGGAGACGGCGCCGGCGAGGCTCTGCAGGCCGACGGAGGCCGTGGCGGCCCCCGTCTCGATCCCCGTCTTCTGCAGGTAGCGCAGGTTGAGGGCCATGCCACCGACGTTGTTCGGGGTGATGCGGTTCAGGAACGAACTGGCGAACTGCACCTCGTACGTGGGGCCGAATGGCAACTTGGCCGGAATGGTGCCCATTTGCAGGTAGGTGGAGAAGACCTGGGAGATGAAGGTGACGGGTAGTACCGCGAGCACCCACCACCAGTTGGCCTGGCGCAACGCGGCCACCACCGCCGGGGCGCTGGCGAGCTGCGGCAGCACCAGGTGCAAGACAAGGAACGCGCCGACCAGGCCGAGGATGCTCTTCCAGGTGAACCGCGAGAGGTGTGCGAGCGGAGCCGGCTCGGCACCGGGCGCCTCCACGACCGCGGCAGAGAGGTCACGCAACAGGCTGGGGCGGCCGCCGGGGCGTACCGCGCGCCGCTTGGCACCCGCTCCCGCCGCCCGCGCACGGGCCTGGTCGTACCGGGCGACCTCGCGCTGTGCGGGCCCGAGCAGTGCGAGGGGCTGCAGGTAGGGCAGGGCGGTCGCCAGCAGCCGCGGGCCGAGTCCGGCCAGCGCACACCGGGTGGAGCGCGGCGCCCCGACGCGTGTCGCGGTGGTGGCCAACAGTTCGGCGATGTCGCTGCCGAGCGCGTCGGGTGTGGCGCCCAGCCGGGCCCGCGCGAACGCGATGAGCCGGGACGCACCGTCCGGCTCGACGAGGATGTATTCGGGGCGCAGCGCCCGATGCGCCAGTCGGTGCTTCTGGAGGCGGCCCACGGATGTCCATACCCCGGTGAGCATCTGGTCGGTGATCTCCTCGCTCAGGAACGCGGACAGCGGACGCCCGGCGTGCTCGATCGTCGCCAGCAATGCGCCGCCCCTGGACACCGGGTACGCGATCACCGGCTCGGCCGCCCGGGCGCCGGTTCGGCCTGCGAACACGAGCATGAGGAGTTCGTGCTCGACCGCGGGAAGTGGGGTGTGCGCGCCGGTGTCGTCGGGGTGGCGCAGCAGCGCGAGCCGGGCCAGCCGGTGGAAGAGATCGCGGTTGCGGTCCTCGGGGCCGAGCACCTGTACCGTGAGCCGCGCACCGGCGGTGGTCTCGGCGCCGTAGCGGACCCCCTCCCCGGGGCGTCGATCGGGTGACGGCGTGGCCCGCAGCGCGGCGAGCGGGATCCCGCACGCGACGAGTGCGTCTGCGACCGCCTGCGGGGCCGGCCGGTCCGCCGGGCCGCCGGCCAGCAGCAGCACGACGGATCCGGCCACGCCTCCGACGGCGAGCGCGGCGACTGCCTCCAGCGGCATGATCGCGGCGGTCGCGACGCTCAGCCCGGCGCACACGACGGTCAGCGTCCACCACGTCCGCCGCAGACGCGCCTCCAGCCAGGGGCCTGCCGCGACGACCGCCGCCGCGCAGGCGGCCAGGTACGCCGCCGGCGGCCAGCCGGCATGCAGCAGCGAGCCCCGCCCTGCCAGCACCTGCGGCCACAGGGCCGGTCTGCTGCGCGTCAGGGCCAGGTGGGTAATGGACCATGAAAGCAGCGCGCCCAGCGCCGCTGCCGGCACGAGCCGCAGGATCGCGTCGCCCCGCCGTCGCGCGGTCAGCACGCCAAGGGACACCACCGGCGCGACGATGGCGACCACCTGCACCGCTCCGACGACACCGTCGCGCAAGCCCGGCGGTAGCGCGGTCGCCGCGTCGAGCAGCCCCTGCTGCATCCTGCGGGCGGATGCGAGCGCCGCGACGGCCGGCAGCACCGTCACCACCAGCACGGCACCGGACACCAGCAGCCGCGACAGATCGGCCGCCCGGCGTACGTAGCGCGGCGGCGGGGCATCGATCACCGGCGCCACCGCGCCCTGATCACCTTCGGCGGCGACAGAGAGCGGAATGATGCCAGGGCGTTCACTCACAGCCGGTCGCCCAGGCGGATCCGGCCTTGGTCATGTCGGCTCCTCGTCGGCGGGCACCGCCTCTTCATCCGACCAACCGGCGCGGCAGACGGGTCCGCTCTTCCGCCATTCGAGCGCGTCCCAGACCGGTCCGCAAACCCACGCCGCCCAGAGCGCGCGATGGGGTGCTCAGCGGCCTTTGTCGCTGCCCGCCACGCGTCCCGCCCTCGCCGACAGCGGCCTCGCTGTCCTTTCCCTGCTGGTCCGCAGGCCAAAGCGCGCGCGTGTCACCGGGTTCGTGCTCTGCGGCAAATCGGCTGCCAGAACCTTCGTGGTCAGGGCCCGGGCCCGGGAGGCGGCCGCGACGGCGGCATAGCCGACTACCTGCTGGTCCCGGCGGCGCGATACCTGATTCCGCTGGGCACCCTCGACCTCGGCCAGGCCGCCTCCTTCCTGAGCGACGCCGGACTGACCTCAGGAGGAGCCAGGTGCCATGACATCTCCTTCCGAAACCCCCGGCCCTGTTCCGCCACGCGGCACCGACCTACAAGAAGGACCCCTGGCCGAAGGCGTGTCCGCCCTGGCGAACATGGGCTGGCAGATTCTGCTCACGATGGGCCTCGCCACCATCGCCCTGGGCGTCATCGCCCTGGTCTGGCCGGGCGAGACCCTACGAGTCGTCGGCATTCTCTTGGGCGTCTACCTGCTGGCCACCGGCGTCTTCCAACTCGCAGCCACCTTCGGCACCCACGTCCCCGGGCACCTTCGCGTCCTGCACTTCATCACCGGCGCGGTCTCCATCCTGCTGGGACTGATCTGCTTCCGCGGCACCCTGCAGTCGCTCCTGCTGCTCGCCCTGTGGATCGGCTTCAGCTGGCTGCTGCGGGGGACCCTGGAGACGGCCGCGGCGGCCTCCGCCCCGGCCATGCCGGGTCGCGGCTGGCACGTCGCCTTCGGGATCATCAGTGCTCTTGCCGGCATCGTGATGATCGTCATGCCGTTCGCCTCGATCGCGACCCTCACCCTGGTGGTGGGCGTTATGGCCATCATTCTCGGGCTGACCGAAGTCGTCCGCGCCATCAGGACACGCGTCGAGATCGGCCAGCTCGCTTCGGGTACGGCCACCCAGCGGCGCCCTCTGTTCCACGCACGTGCGCACCCTCAGCACTGATCGGCCGGACGCGGCGAGCAGCGACATTGCGCGACCTGCGCGGGTCATTGGCCAGCGACTATCACCCAGATCGCCACCGCCCGCGCCCGGCGGCGCGCATCGGGGGAGGCATGGCCGATCAGCGCCGTGGAGGCCGACATCATCACTGCGGCCGCCGCTCCTTGGGCGAAGCGGGCGGCGACCAGCGTGCCCAGGCCCGGGGCGACGCCGCAGGCGGCCGACGCGGCGGCGAACAGCGACACGGACAGGCTCGTCGAGCAAGCGCTCTGCTGAAGTCTGTTTTGCGAGGCAAATCAGCGACTGCGCCGGCCGTAGAGGCACGACCGGCCGCAGAGGTGCTGAGTCGCATGGCGGGCGGGTGCAGGATTCCGGCGGATCACACAGATGACGCGGTGGAGCGCGTTGGGTGTGGACCGCTCGCCGGGGGACGGCGGGGGGCTTGCGGGTGCGGCCGTCGGGTGACGGTGCTGAACCGTGCTGCGCGGCGGCGCAGGTGCCGGTGACCGGGGGCGGGTTGTGGGCGAGCTGGTGGCCGTGTGGTCCGGTAGAAGATCCGCTTGCCGAGTTCGACGAGGAGGAGGTAGACGACGACCATGGCGGCCACAGCGGCGAAGAAGGCGGTCGGCAGGGGTTGGAAGCCGAGGACGTGGGCCAGTGGGGTGGCCGGCAGGGCGGCGCCGAGGGCGACGACGCCCAGCGCGGTGAGTGTGAGGGGCAGGCTGGGGCGGCTGTGCCAGAAGGGGATGCGGCGGGTGCGGATGGCGAAGATCACCAGGGTCTGCGTGGCGAGGGACTCCACGAACCAGCCGGTGTGGAACTGGGCGGCGTCGGCGTGGAAGACGCCCAGCATCACGGCGAAGGTGACGAAGTCGAACAGGGAGCTGATCGGGCCGAAACAGATCATGAAGCGCCGGATGAAGGCGATGTCCCAGTGCGCGGGCCGGCGTACCTGCTCCTCGTCGACCTCGTCGGTGGGGATGGCGAGCTGGCTGGTGTCGTAGAGAAGGTTGTTGAGCAGGATCTGGGAGGGCAGCATCGGAAGGAAGGGCAGGAACAGTGAGGCTCCGGCCGCGCTGAACATGTTGCCGAAATTGCTGGACGTGCCCATGAGCACGTACTTGATGGTGTTGGCGAAGATCCGGCGCCCCTCGGCGACCCCGGCCGCCAGGACGCCGAGGTCCTTCTCCAGGAGGATGACGTCGGCGGCGTCCTTGGCCACGTCGGTGGCCGAGTCCACCGAGATGCCCACGTCGGCGGCGTGCAGCGCGAGCGCGTCGTTGACGCCGTCGCCGAGGAAGGCGACGTCGCCGCCGGTCTTGCGCTGGATCCGCACGATGCGGGCCTTGTGCTCGGGGCTGACCCGGGCGAAGACGGTGGTGTCGCGGATGGCGGCGGTGAGCCCCTCGTCGTCCATGTCGTCCAGGTCGCTCCCGGTCAGCACGGCGGCGTCGGTCAACCCCAGCTCGTGGCAGACCTTGGAAGCCACCGCCGAGTTGTCCCCGGTGACGATCTTCACCGTGATACCGAGTGCGTCCAGCTGCCGCAGCGCCTCGGCCGCGTCGGGTTTGGGCGGGTCGAGGAAGACCAGCAGGCCGACCAGACGGAGATCGCGCTCGTCGGCGGCGCTGAGTGCGGCTCCCGGGTGGGCGGGCCGGGTCGCCACCGCGACGACACGGTTCCCGGCGTCGAACTCCGCATCCAGCGCCTCGCGGGCCGGCTCGGGCACGTCCACGCAGCGCTCCAGTACCGTCTCCGGAGCGCCCTTCGTGATGAGCAGGGTGTCACCGGCGGGATCGGTGACGGTGACGGAGACCATCCGCCGCTCGTGGTCGAAGGGCAAGACGCCGGCCCGCTTCCAGCCGCTGAGCAACGGTCGCTGGGCGGCGGCGGCCGGTGAGTCCCACAGGGCGTCGTCGAGCGGGTTTCCGCCCACCGGCCGGCCCTGGCCGTCCACGTCCGATTCGGTGCACAGCAGTCCCCGGTGCAGCACTTCCTCCGCCGAGGTGCCGGTGACCGGTACGGCCCGCATGAAGTCGACGCGGCCCTGGGTGAGGGTTCCGGTCTTGTCGGTGAACAGCACATCGATGTCGCCGAGATCCTCGATGCACACCAGCCGCTTGACCAGCACCTTGCGCCGGCTCATCCGACGGGAGCCGGCGGCCAGGCTGGTGGAGACGACCGCGGGCAGCAGTTGCGGGGTGATGCCGACCGCGATCGCCAGGGAGAACAGCAGGGCGTCGATCAGCGGCTTGTGCAGTGCGACGTTGATGATGAAGATCGACGTGGTCAGTGCCCCGGCGACGTAGACCAGGAGCATGGAGAAACGGCGCAGTCCCACCTGGAACTCGGTCTCCAGCTGGTGCCCGCTCAGCCCGGCGGCGATCTTCCCGAACTCGGCTTCGGCACCGGTGGCGACCACGACACCGCGGCCGCTTCCGGAGTGCACCACCGTGCCCATCAGGGCGCAGCCGGACAGGTCCGCCAGCGCCGTGCCGGGCGGTACGGCAGCCGTGTCCTTCGCGACCGGCAACGACTCGCCGGTCAGCACCGACTCGCCGCACTCCAGTCCCACGGTCGCGAGCAGCCGCAGATCCGCGGGCACGATGTCGCCGAGCCGCAGCTCCACCACATCACCCGGGACCAGCGTGGTGACCTCCACCTCCTGTGGTCGCCCGTCGCGCAACACGACCGCGCGGTGACGGATCTTCGCGTGCAGCGACTGGGCGGTCCTCTCCGCCCGGAACTCGTTGACGAAACCCAGGCCGACGGAGAGCGCCACAATCGCCCCGATGATCACGGCGTCGCTGCGCTCTCCGACGAAGTACGACACGACGGCCGCGACCAGCAGCAGGCCGAGCAGCGGCGAACGCACCTGATGCCACAGCACCAGCCACGCCCGAGCTCGGTGGGAGTGGACGGCGTTCGGGCCCCAGCGCTTCAGCCGTCGTAGGGCCTCCTCCGACGACAGGCCGCCCTCCGGCACCTGGAGATCACGGAGTACCTGCGCGGTGGGCAGGGCGGCCGCCGCGACGGCACGCCCCTCGGCCACCGGCCTCGCACGGACAGTGGTCACCATCAGCGACCACCGCCCGGGCGTCTGCCCACCCACACACGCACACGCGAACGCGTCGGCACAGGGCCGGACGAACGTCCGGCAGTACTGAGCGGACGCGGGGACGGGCCCGGATGACCTGACAGAGTCACAGTCCTACTTTCTACCCTCGTCTGCTCACGCCCCCATGGGGCCATTCGGGCCCTGTCTCCGGGACCTGATGCCCACCGTGCGGCGGGCTTCGGTCAGTCGGCGCGGCGGCCATGGGCACCCCGCCCGACGAGTGAGGCCGTCCGCCGGACGAGGGTCCATCCCGGCGGCCGCCATCCGGTAGGCACGGTGCCCGGCCGATGACGGGGAACCCACACCCGCAGCGTCCGGGGACTGATTTACCTGGTAGGGGTTGTTGCTCACCAGCACGGCATCCGGCCGGTCCACCGTGAGCAGTCCCGCGCGTACCACCAGCTCCGGACCTTTGTGGCGGGCCAGGAACTCCGGGAGGATCCTCACCATCGTGCCGATCTTGTCGTCCCGGTAGGCAGGATCCTGGACCAGGGCGGCATACGCTCCCAACGACACGTTGTTGACGAACACCCGATCGCCCGCCTACCCGAGGTCCACGCGCAGTTCGACTCCGTCCGTTCTCCTGCTCCAGGAGGGCGATCACGGCGCCGTCAGGTATGCCGTCAAGCGAGGACCGCGGCACGCGAGAGGTCGTCATCACCGGTCTCCATGCAGAGGCAAGGCCTCCTGTACACCTCCCCCCCTGCCGCGACAGCAAGGCACCCTCAGTACGGCAGCGAAAATCACACATGTGGGATGGGCTCTTCGCCAGCCGAGGCTGGCGAAGAGCCCGAGAGGCCGACACGCCGACCAGCCGTGGTCGGCAGTGGGCGCGGAAACCCCGGGCTCATGGTCGGGCCAGCTGGCCACTCCGTCCGCGGCTCGCGGCTGCGTTTCCTGGGCGGCGGCAGCCTTTTCCCGGCCGTCGCGCAGCGTGCCGGTCGGCAACTCTGCTGCGACGTTGAACTTCGAGTGAATCAATATCTGTTCCCGAGGGATCAGATATTGGCGGGCCGGGCAGTGGGAGTTTTTGCCGCGAAGAGCAGAGTGGAATTATCCACCGCACACGGGCCGCTCCGGCGTGCTACTGTCTATCTCAGTTGCAGTTGTGGTTCCCAAAACTTCAAGTGCCCTCGCCAGGCTTCTGCCGGGCGGGAGCACTTTTGTATTTCCGGTCATTTCCGGGCGGGGTAATCATCGCGGCGACACGGCGTCCGCGCGGTGCGGATGCTGATGCACTGCCCCAAAGGAGATATGACATGGCTGCTGGTACCGTTAAGTGGTTCAACGCTGAAAAGGGCTTCGGCTTCATCGAGCAGGACGGTGGCGGCCCCGACGTGTTCGCCCACTACTCGAACATTGCCGCGCAGGGCTTCCGTGAGCTGCTCGAGGGCCAGAAGGTGACCTTCGACATCGCGCAGGGCCAGAAGGGCCCGACGGCCGAGAACATCGTTCCGGCCTGACGCTCACGCGCAATCCGTAGCTGGGGCCCGCATCCCTCGGGGTGCGGGTCCCAGCTGCATGCGTATCCCGCAGCGGCTTTCACCCGCGGGACGCCCCGGAGGAATCCGCAGTACCACCACGATCGGTTTCTCCCTCAGGATGCAGACGCATCCTGAAGCGCTGCACCGCAGCCGACGCCCGGATCGCAAAGTCCCCATCGCGTCACCCATTTCAGCACCTGTGCCCACGGATATTTCTGTCGGTCAGACCTGCTTTCTTTTGCCACCGGTCCATACTTGTAATTCTCCGTGCCATTCATCGCAGCGGGAATTCCTTGATATGTGCCACATCGAGGAAGGTTCCGCATGAACCGCACGTACACGAACGACCGCCCCGCCCGCACCCGTGACCGCCGTGCCGACGCCGGAAGGGGCGGCAGCGGCTACGGCTCGCAGGCATCGCGTCGTACCGGCGGGCCCGCGCGCTCCGGAGGTTACGGCCGTCGGCCCGCCGCCGTGCAAGGCGAGTTCGCGCTGCCCAGGACGATCACCCCCGCACTGCCGGCCGTCGAGGGCTTCGCCGACCTCGACATGCCGGAGCAGCTGCTGGCCGAACTCGGCAGGCAGGGCGTGACGGCACCGTTCCCGATCCAGGGAGCGACGCTGCCGAACTCCCTGGCGGGCCGTGACGTCCTGGGCCGCGGGCGCACCGGTTCCGGCAAGACCCTGGCCTTCGGCCTCGCCCTGCTCGCCCGCACCGCCGGACAGCGTGCCGAGCCCCGCCAGCCCCTGGGGCTGATCCTCGTCCCCACGCGTGAGCTGGCACAGCAGGTGACCGACGCGCTCACCCCGTACGCCCGCTCCGTGCGCCTGCGGCTGGCCACGGTGGTGGGCGGCATGTCGATCGGCAGGCAGGCCGGCGCGCTGCGCGGCGGAGCCGAGGTCGTCGTCGCGACACCGGGGCGGCTCAAGGACCTCATCGACCGCGGCGACTGCCGGCTGAACCACGTCGGCATCACCGTGCTGGACGAGGCCGACCAGATGGCCGACATGGGCTTCATGCCCCAGGTCACCGCGCTGCTCGACCAGGTGCGCCCGGAGGGGCAGCGCATGCTGTTCTCCGCCACCCTGGACCGCAACGTCGACCTGCTGGTACGCCGCTATCTGACCGACCCCGTCGTGCATTCGGTCGACCCGTCGGCCGGCGCGGTCACCACGATGGAGCACCACGTCCTGCACGTCCACGGCGCCGACAAGCACGCCGCCACGACCGAGATCGCCGCCCGCGACGGCCGCGTGATCATGTTCCTGGACACCAAGCACGCCGTCGACCGGCTGACCCAGGACCTGCTCAACAGCGGGGTACGGGCCGCCGCGCTGCACGGCGGCAAGTCGCAGCCGCAGCGCACCCGCACGCTGGCGCAGTTCAAGACCGGGCACGTCACCGTGTTGGTGGCGACCAATGTCGCGGCCCGTGGCATCCACGTCGACAACCTCGACCTGGTCGTGAACGTCGATCCGCCGACGGACCACAAGGACTACCTCCACCGGGGCGGCCGTACCGCCCGCGCCGGCGAGTCCGGCAGCGTCGTCACGCTCGTCACGCCGAACCAGCGCCGCGGCATGGTCCGCCTCATGTCGGACGCCGGAATCCGGCCGCAGACCACCCAGATCCGCTCGGGCGACGAGGCCCTGAGCCGGATCACCGGCGCCCAGGCCCCGTCCGGCATCCCGGTCGTCATCACCGCACCGGTGGTCGAACGCCCGAAGCGCAGCGCCACCTCCCGAGGCCGACGCCGCCCTTCCTCGGCGACCCGGCGCGCCCCCGTACGCCAGTCCGGCTTCGGCACGGTGGCCTAGAACCTTCGTGATCAGGAAGCCGGCCCATCTCTGCAGGAGGCACCCTATGACGCTGATTCAGACGCAGACCCGCCCGGCGGACACCAACCCGGTGCACAGGGTTGCGGTCGAGGTCATGGACGCGGCCGGACCGCAGGTCTGTGACGACATGAGCGTCGAGGTGGCGCTGACCGTCATGGCCGCCGCACGCACGGGCCGACTGGTCGTCTGCGACCAGGACGACCAGCGCACCGGCCTGGTCACCCGTACCGAACTCGCCGCCGTCCGTGACAGCTCCGACTACACGGACCGTGTCCGCCTGCGCGACATCCTCGGCGACCACGGATCGTCCACCTCACCCGTGACCACGATGGCCGAAGCCGAGCACGCGATGCGCACCCGTCGGCTCGGTGTCCTGCCGGTGGTCGACGAGCAAGGCAGCGCCCTGGGCATCCTCGCCCTCTCCCGCTGAAACACCTCGCCCCTGGTCGGACCGTTCTCCCCTCTTCGCTCTGTGAGGCCACATGCGCTGCGTCATCGCCCGCTTCCCCTTCGAGCTCACCAGGGGCGGAGTGCTGGAATCGATGAAGGGCATCAAGCCCGAACCGGTCGCCGGAGAATCGGTGCTCATCGGCCGCCGCCACTACCCCGTCAAGCAGGTCGGCCAGGTCATCACCCGCCAGGACCGCCGTGACTTCAGCGCCGGCGAGGTCCTGCGGGCCATGACTGCGCTCGGCTTCACCTGCCGCGCCGTTCCCAAGGCAGAGCCGCTGCAGGTTCTCAGCCCGCTGCAGCACGCCTCCGCGATGCTTGGCACCCCCGTCGCGGTCTGACCCGGAAACGGGCACGAGCAGATACCTGAGCAGCAGTGTGGGCCCGACCGGTACGCCGGTCGGGCCCACACTGCGTGCACCGGGTTCCCTTCGCCGTCGCTCAGTGGCCGCAACAGCTGAAGTCGCCCACGGTCCAGGCTCTGACGTCCTCGATCGCAACCCGGTACCTCCACCTGTCTCCGGACCTCCAGGGTGCCCTGCAGGATCCGGGCGACATGGAAGTGCAGACGCGTGGGCGGCCCGTCCTTTCTTCGCTGGGGAGTCGAAGACGGCGGCGACTCGTCCAAGCGGGCGGAATCCGTCAGCACATCCGACACCCGCTGCCTTCACGTGGCTACGAGAGAGCCAATCGACCGGTGATGACAGCGCCACTGGTGACCACGGTCAGGGACTCTGATTGCTCTGGTCGGACTCCACCGGGGCGCCGACGTCAGCGAGCAACTCGTCAGGCTGCGACATGAGGCGGACCATATTCGCCGGCCTCCGGCTGCCTGAGCGGTGACGCTACCGGGCAAGGAAGGCGCTCACGGTCTTGCAGCCGGAGGCCCGGCGGGTTTCCGCCGTGGCGCGCGCGAGGCGGGTGACCATGGGCCAGCCGAAGCCCCCGGTGCCGTCGTTCAGGTCAGGCGTGCGCATGCGCGGCACAGGCCGGCTGGGATCGTGAACGGCGACCTCGATGGTGTCGGGGTGCGCAGTCAGTTCCAGTGTGCAGCGGCCCCCGCCGTGGCGCAGGGCATTGGTGACGAGCTCGGACACGACCAAGACCACAGTGTTCGCCGCGTCAGGGGCCACTGCCGGCTGCTGCAAACCTCAGAGGAAGGCCCGTGCCGTATCGCGCGCGTCGGCAATGGCTGCGGTGGAACGGACGGCTGCGACGCTGGCCATCCCCGTGATCATCAGGGTCACCACGGTCTCTGAATAGTCCATGCCCCTGCCCGTGCCTACCCGGCCCCTGTGCCCTCCACCCGCCAACCCCCGCGGAGCCACAGTGCTTGCCTGAAGGGTACGGAGGACCACAGTCCACGCATGACAGGCACCTGCTGCCGTGAGCCCGTGTCTCCGCAGCCCGCGGTCTGCTCGAGTCAGAGGCCGTGCCGGTTCGCCACGAGCTGCTCGATCATCCCGGGACCGTCGAGGGCGGCGCAGGGACTCCTGCCGCGCTCGTCAACGGCCGACCTGCGGGGCGGCACGGCTGGAAACGCCCGTCCGGGCCAGTGTAGTTCTCCACGAGACGCAGTGTTGGCCGGTGCCCGCCGACGGTAGCCGCGGCGCAGTCGGCGATGTCCCGCTCAGCCCGACGTGCTGCGCGGCGGGGGATCCCTGCGCGCCGGACTGAGCCCCGAAGCTGCTTGAACCGTACATGGGCCGGTCGCGGCAGACTGGTCGAGACGGACTACCTCATCGTCGAGTGCACGGAAATCTATGCCCGCCGGAGTAGACATTCGTCGGCGGTGTGGTTATGGTTTCTCTCGTAGCCGAGATCAAGAGAGGCCCGGCAGAGATGAACTGCCGGGCAGCAGTGCGCAGTTGTAGTTCGCAGGACGGTTCGGTGGTGGAGTTCCGAAGCCAGAGCGGTTGCAGGACGGCGACGGGACTGACGACCGGACCGGGCGGCCCGCAGTGATCAGGGGCCGCCATGAGCAGCACCGCAGTGGCAGTACCAGTAAGTGAAGGTTCGCAGTACCCAGCAGTGAAGTCAGTGAGCGGTACCTCGGTGAAGGCGTCGGCTGCGGGCGCGCGCACCGGGAGGTTCGGCAGTGGGGTTCCAAGCCAGAGCAGACGCAGTACGGGCGACGGGGCTGGCTGCCGAAGGGTGGCGCTGTTCGAGGCCACCAGCAGTTCACAGTTTCCGTAAGTGAGTAGTTGATCAAGAGGGAAGAACGGAGGAGCCGAGCGCCATCAGGATCGCCCGGGTGGAATTCTCGGACCCGGGTACCGCAGGACATCGATAGTGAGGTGGTCTCCGGTCAAGCAACCGCGATCCCCGCGCCCCCGACAGCGTCTCGGTCGGGTCCGCGGAAACACAAGGCCGGTGCAGTATCAGGGCCGGCAGATGGTGTAGTAGTTCCTTCGGGGCCCTGGTGCCAGTACGGCGCCAGGGCCCCTCCACGCGTGCCACAGAGAGGTGCAATGACAGCAGACGACACGTTCGGCCGACTCGACGACGACGACTACCCCGCCTACACCATGGGCCGGGCCGCCGAACTGCTCGGCACCACACAGGGCTTCCTCCGGGCCATCGGCGAACACCGCCTCATCACCCCGCTGCGCTCCGCAGGCGGACATCGCCGCTATTCCCGCTACCAGTTGCGCATCGCCGCCCGCGCCCGGGAACTCGTCGACCACGGGACCCCCATCGAGGCGGCCTGCCGGATCGTCATCCTTGAAGACCAGCTCGAGGAAGCCCAGCGCCTCAACGCCGAATACCGCCGCGCCGCCGAATCAGCGAACCCGACGGCAGCAGCATGAGATGAGCGTGCCCGTCAGCGTCGGCGGGCACCGCACGCACGGTGCGTGGGCGTGTAGCGTCTGCGTCAGCTGTCGTGGTTCGGAATTCCCTGCCCGCGCCTTTGGTGTGGGCGTTTTGCTGTGCTGTGCCGCGGGAACCAGGGCGATCACCTCCGTCTGCCATACGGAGTGGTAGGCGTTCATCGACTGGAAGGCATGAGACATGGCAACGGGAACTGTGAAGTGGTTCAACGCGGAGAAGGGCTTCGGCTTCATCGCCCAGGACGGCGGCGGTCCGGATGTCTTCGCGCACTACTCCGCGATCAACTCCACCGGCTTCCGAGAGCTCCAGGAGGGCCAGGCCGTGACGTTCGACGTCACCCAGGGCCAGAAGGGCCCGCAGGCCGAGAACATCAACCTGGCCTGACCTCGCAGACCTGCTCGAGGGATCGTGCGCGCCGCGTCCGGTGGCCGACGCCCACCTGGACGAAGGCGCCTGCTCTCGTGCCGGGCCGGTGCAGGATCAGTGCCGCGCAGCAATGGCTGCGCGGCCCTGATCCGTGGAGGCCCGGGGCCGCCGCGACTTCGGCTTGAACCTTCCTGACCTCAGTCGCTGCAAGCGTCGTCGGGCACGGGAGCCGCATGTCTGGCGCGGCTACCGTGCAGCTCGGAGGAGCCGACGTTCAGACGCTCGTCCAGGCGTCGAGGAAGGCTTTCCGTCCAGCCGGATCGTCCGACCTGCGGTCTGCGTGCAGGACGCGCCAGGCGGTGAGCTCGAGATCTCGGAGCCACAGTTCTCCGATGACCTGTGTCTTGAGGTCGGGCAGATGGTCGGACTCGACGAGGGCCTGACCGATCACCTCGCCGGCCGCGAAGCGCTGGGGCGGGGTCATCTCGTCGACGGCCGAGAGGATCTGTCGGGCCAGGGCGGTTCCCTCTCCTGCCAGCGAACGCAGCACCGGATCCTTGATGTTGACGGGCAGCAGGTACGCGGTGCCCGAAGACCTCCACAGGTCCGACCAGAAGTGCTCTCCTGCCGCGGTGGGGGCAGGCAGCGCGGCCAGCAACCCGAGGAGATGGCCGGTGGCCGCATAGCCATCGGAGTGGGCGGCTGCTACCACTGCGACGCCGGCGATGCCCTCCACGTCGAGCTGGCCCGCCTCGAGATGCGGAGCCAGGTCCAGTTGGTGTTCCAACTGGTCTGCGAGCGCGGTGGATACGTAGGGGCGGACCTCAGGAAGCATCGGCGATCCTTGCGCGTAGGCGAGCGGAGATGCCCGTTCGTAAGCCCTGATCGTTCCCAGGGCCAGCCGTTCTACTCGGCTTCGGCAGGCCCAATTGGCGGTAGGTCAAAGAGGGCTGGAGTTCCCACGGTGGCGAACCGGCTGGGTCCCGGCGACGTGGCTCTGGGGTTCTGGACCGACCTCCCGCCAGGTGTCCGCGTGAGGTTTCCTAGCATGACCGCATGGTTGCCAGTGACGCCCAGGAGCCCAGGAGAGAACGAGAAGTTGTGTCCCGCGACGCCGCTGAAGTCGGATGTGGTCACGTCGTGTCAGCGCGTGGAGAGCACCGTGCAGAGGCGCTGTCCGGCGAATCACCAGGCGACCAGGCGGGGAAGGGGGCTCACTCGGTTACTGCTCTGGTGGAGCGGGTGGGCGACCTGGCCGAACCGATCAAGCCGAGGTTGCGTGGCTGGCTCCACGCCGGCATGGTCCCCGCCGCACTGATCGCGGGCGTCGTACTCATGTGCCTGGCCGGTACTCAGCAGGCGGTACTGGCCTGCGCCGTGTACTCGATCACCGCCTGGCTGCTGTTCGCGACGAGCGCCATCTACCACCGTGGCACCTGGGGACCGCTCGGCGAGGCTCTTCTGCGACGCCTCGACCACGCCAACATCTTCCTGATCATCGCCGGCACCTGCACCCCCCTGGCCGTGCTCCTCCTCCCGCCGGCCCAGCGGTCCGTGCTGCTGTGGATCGTCTGGACGGGAGCCCTGGCCGGCATCGCGTTCCGGGTCCTGTGGGTCGGAGCTCCGCGCTGGCTGTACACCCCGTGTTACCTGGCCCTGGGCTGGGCGCCGGTGAGCTACCTTCCCGACTTCCTGCACACCGGCGGAGCAGCCGTAGTCGTCCTGATCGTTGTCGGCGGTCTCCTGTACAGCGCGGGCGCGGTCGTCTACGCCCTGCAGCGGCCCGACCCCTCACCCCGATGGTTCGGCTATCACGAGGTCTTCCATGCCCTGACCGTGGCAGCGTTCGCCGCGCACTACGCCGCCATCTCCCTCGCCACCTACTGACCGCGGCAGGTTCGGGCTCGCGCCGCTCGTCACACACGTTGCCGCGTGCTGCTCCGCGACGGGCGGGGCGGTGCCTGGGCATCCCCCCTGCTTGAAGTCCGCCGCAGTCCTGAGGGAATGGCGGGGCCACGACGTGCTCGACCATGAGCGGCAACACACACGTTCAAGGAATCCGACCACGCCGTGATCGATACCGGAGGGGACCCTGACAGCTGCCCCGAGAAGCTCTCAGTCCTCGTCCCCGTACATGCTGCTCCGCCCCGCATGCCAATCTTCGGCGCCGTCGACTTCAGCCAGGCCGCATGCTTCCTCGGCTACCGCGTCACCGTCTGCGACGCCCGACCCGTCTTCGCGACCGTCGCCCCCTTCCCGTACGCCGACGAAGTCGTCGTGGCGGGTTCCGCAGCACCCTCTTCCTGCGCCGTGAAGGTAACCGTCGGCGATGCGGCGGCCTTCCTCCGGACACCACCGAGTCCCCCTGGGCGGAACCGACGTTCGGACGCCGCAGTGGGCATGGCGTCTCCTCCGGCGCTGCCTGGACAGGCGGCCATGTGCATGACTGTGGGTGTGCGGTCTCGACGGGGAGTTTCCGGGGTGCTCGCTCGTCCGACGAGTCTGCTTGTTTGTTCACAGGCGGATGACGACCAGCGCGACGAGCGCATGCGAAAGTCGCTTGGGTCGATTCCGGTCGGTGCCGTACAGTTCACCGTACCGACGCGGGGTGGAGCAGCTCGGTAGCTCGCTGGGCTCATAACCCAGAGGTCGCAGGTTCAAATCCTGTCCCCGCTACTCAAACGTGAAGGCCCGGCATCCACCGGGCCTTCACTGCGTGTGTGCCGGTTCGGACCTGGCTCTCGGCGAACAGGGCACCGCGGTCGCAGAAGGCGTCAACGCACTGGGCTGCACCGAGGCCGTACGCCGCCTCAGCCACCGTGAACCAGCCAGGAAACCAGCGGTGCCCATGCCCCTCCCGTCTGTCCATGGTCGGCGGGGTCTGATCCATCGGAGAACAATAGGTGGGTGCTGTCCTGCGGCGGAGTCTGACTCCTGAGATGCCGCGACCACCGGCCGGTGTTGCGCTGGGCGCCGGTGGAGCCGCAGCCGCCGCAGCCGGTCAGCACCACCTCCTTGCGTGACGTCTCCCTGCCAATACGGGTCAGGAGCGGACGAGAGTCAACGCTTTGTCAGCCCGCTCAGTCAGATTGAGCATCGGTTCGGCCGAAGTCATCCGGCAATGATCGAGTCATACAGCTGTACCGGGATCGATGGGACGGTTGTGCAGTGCCGTCCCGGGCGGGGGTCTGACTCGTGAGATCAATGACCGAAGTGTCCAGTCACGGACCTGTCGACTGCCGTTGCGGGACGCTCGCCGTGCCGGTGTGGAGGGCACCGGCACCTTCGGCGCGGGTCTGTCCCGCTACCTGCTGGCTCAGCGTGTCGAGGTGTACGGGGTGAACCGGCCTGATCGCTCAGCCCGCCGGCTGCTGGGGAAGTCAGACCCGCTCGGTGCGCAGGCCGCCGCGCGGGCCGTGCTCAGTGGCCGCGCCCGGGCCCGGGCCAAGTCCGGCGACGGTCCGGTGCACAGTGCCCGGTTGTTCAAGCTTGCCAAGGACTCCGCGGTCAAGGCCCGTACCCAGGCGATCAACCAGCTCAAAGCCGCCTGGTCATCGCCGACCCCGCACTTCGGGAACAGCTGTCCAGCCTGGGCAACCGCGAGCTGTCCCGCACGTGCTGACCCAGCTCGTCGAACACCACACCCCCCAGCTGCTCGAACCGGCGGGCATCGGCCCGGACAGCGCCGTCACCCTGCTGATCACCATGGGAGACAACCCCGAGCGGCTGAACACCGAGGCATCCTTTGCTGCCCTTTGCGGAGTCAGCCCCGTCGAGTATTCGTCGGGCCGTCGGAGCACGCGCCGGCTCAACTACGGCGGCGACCGGCGGGCCAAAGCCGCCCTGCACCGCATCGTGTTCACCCGCCTGCGCCACGACCCGCGCACCCAGGCGTACTACGAACGGCGCACCCAGGAGGGCAAGACCCGACGTGAGATCATCCGATGCCTCAGGCGATACGCGGCCCGCGAGGTCTTCTACCTGGTCAGACCGGTTTCCCGCACCCCTGCGTTAGAGGGGCGTCCGTGATACGTGAGAGGGTCTGGGGCGTGAGCGAGACACCACCGAACACCCTGCAATACCGCTTTGACGGGCCGGAAGACTCCGTTGCTGAATTTGTCAGCCTGCGAGTTGGTAGCTGAGGCGTTCGAGTCTGCTGGTGCGGGGTTTGCGTAGTGGGTCGGTGGTCCACCAGGCGTCGAGCCGGGTCACGTTGAGCGCGGTGGCGGAGAATGCGTGTTGGACTCGGACTTTCGGCAGGCCGCGGTAGCGGGCCCGGCGGATGCCGGTGACGTCGAGGGCCTGGTTGACGGTGCCCTCGATGCCTGCGCGGAGGGCGTACTTGGTTTTCCAGGACTCGGTCTTCTGCTCGGTGCGGGCCGCGGTGGTGCGTTCGTGGAGTTCGCGGGGCCGCAGGGTGAGCATGCGGGTGCCGCGGACGGAGGTGGTGCACTTGTCGTGGGAAGGACAGGGGCGGCAGTCGGCGCGGGCGAAGTCGATCACGATGGCGTCGCGTCCGTGCTGGGTGACCGGATACCAGCCGGCGCTGGTGGAGCCCTCGGGGCAGCGGACCTGACGGGTCTTCCAGTCGATCCGGAAGGCGCTCTTGTCGAAGCCCTCGGCGGTGCTGGCCTGGGGTGAGTGGTCGGCCAGGAGCGGAGTGACCATGGTGATGCCCTGCCCGGCCGCGGCAGTGATCAGGTCGGCCGAGGGGTAGCCGGAATCGAGATAGTGTTCGGCGGGCTTCACCTTGCGCTCGGTGAGGTTCTTCTGGATCGGCTTGGTCGCCTTCACATCGGGCACGGTGGCGTCAGTGGTGTGCACGTCGGTGATCAGATTCGGTGCCGGGACACGGAGACAGCCTTCGGCTTCGGCTTCGGCTTCGGCCGGAGCGTGACACGTCTCGGTGAGATGGATCTTGTAGCCGCACCAGAAGAGGTCATCGCCTTTGGCAGACCAGCGGGCGTCGGGGTCGTAGGGGGAGGCCAGGCGGGTACTGCCGGGCGGGACACCGTCATTGTCGGCGTCCCGCTTACTGACCACCTCCCGCCCCCGGGCATCGACGCGGACGGTGTAGGTCTGCACGAGGACCTGCCGCAGCAGGGCGACCGCCTCGATCTCACGGATCCACACCGGGGCGCCCGGGGACCAGGCGGCCCGACACAAGACCAGCGCATCCTGGCCGAAGACCTGGGCGAGTCGCTCCCGCTTGGTCTTCGACGACGGCATCGTCCAGCCATCGACGCGCGGCCCGTAGCGTTCCGCGAACTCGGCGACGCCGATCACCCCGGCCAGCCAGGACGGTGCCGCCACAGCCAGAGCCTCCAGCGCCGCCCGTACGCTCTCCCCGGCCAGCTCGGTGCGGTTCAGGTCACGGACCGCACTGATCACATAGGTAGAGTCGGTGCGCTGCTTGCCACCGGCCTTGACCAGCCCGGCCTCGCGGCAGTGCTCCAACAGCCGGTCGAAGAGCACCCGCTCCATCCCGTCACCGGCCAGCCGGGCACGGAACCTCGACAACGCGCAGAAGTCGAAGCCGGTATCGGACAGTTCCGCGCCCAAGGCGTACTTCCAGGACAACCGGTCCCGCGCCGCCTCCGCGGCCTGCCGGTCGGTGAGGTTCTCGGTGAACTGCAGCACCGTCACCAGCGCGAGCAGGGCAGGGGACTGGGCAGGAGCACCACGACCGGGAAACGCCACGGCGAACAACGCGTCATCGAAGACCTCGGCCAGGTGGTCGCGGACCCGCATAGGAAGGCTTCCCTTGGGGAAGGCGGCACGGGCCGTACGCACCGTCTGTTCCGGAATGGGCGGCAGACCCCCAGGCCGCATGGACACCGCACCAACCCCCTGCGACCGGAGCAGACAGAACGACCGCACCGACGATCATGCCGAACAGCCCCAGACCGCCGCAGGCAATTCAGCAACGGAGTCCCGGAAGACGCCCCCGTCCTGATCCTCGGTCCCTCACTCGGCACCACATGGCACATGTGGGACCGCCAGGTCCCGGAGCTGGTCAAGCAGTGGCGGGTCTTCCGGTTCGATCTGCCGGGGCACGGCGGCGCCCCCGCCCACCCGGCCGGTTCGGTCGCCGAGCTGACGGACCGGCTGCTGGCCACGCTGGACTCACTCGGTGTGCAGCGCTTCGGGTACGCGGGCTGCGCGCTGGGCGGCGCCGTGGGAATCGCGCTGGCGCTGCGGCATCCCGAGCGGCTCGCCTCGCTCGCGCTGGTGGCGGCCTCGCCCCGGTTCGGCACCGCCGACGAGTTCCGTCAGCGCGGGGTGATCGTCCGGACGAACGGCCTCGACCCGATCGCCCGGACCTCGCCCGACCGCTGGTTCACCGGCGGGTTCGCCGCCGCGCAGCCCGCGATCACCGAGTGGGCGGTGCAGATGGTGCGCACCACCGATCCGGGCTGCTACATCGCCGCCTGCGAGGCCCTCGCCGGCTTCGACGTACGGGCCGAGCTGGGCCGGGTCGGTGTGCCGACCCTCGTACTGGTCGGCTCCGACGACCAGGTCACCGGCCCCGCCGAGGCCCGCACCCTGGTCGCGGGCATCCCGGACGCCCGGCTGGCGGTGGTCCCCGGCGCCTCCCATCTGGTGCCGGTCGAGCAGCCCGCCGCCGTCACCGACCTGCTGGTGCACCACTTCTCCACCGCCTGGCAGCAGCCCTTCGACACCGGCCAGACGGCGCTGCCGGGCGCCCCGGCCCTCCTGGTGCCGCCGGTGCCCGTGCAGCCCGCCCCGGCCGCCCCGGTCGCGGAGATCGCCCCGGCCGCCGTACCGGCGGGGTCCGCCGGACAGCCGGACCGGTACGAGACCGGGCTGAAGATCCGCCGGGAGGTGCTGGGCGACGCGCACGTCGAGCAGACGCTGGCGCAGGCCGGTGAGCTGTCCGGGGACTTCGAGGAGTTCGTCACCCGCTACGCCTGGGGCGAGATCTGGAACCGCCCGGGCCTGGACCGCCGTACCCGCAGCTGCGTCACGCTGACCGCGCTGGTCGCCGGCGGCCACCTGGAGGAGCTGGCCTCCCACACCCGGGCGGCGCTGCGCAACGGGCTCACCCCGGACGAGATCAAGGAAGTGCTGCTCCAGGCGGCGGTCTACTGCGGGGTGCCGGCGGCCGGCCGCGCGTTCGCGATCGCCCGGCAGGTCGTCCGGGAGGAGACCACGCCGGCCGAGTGAGGCCGCGCGGGGCCCGAGACGGCAGGATGGGGTGGCATGAAGCTCACGAAGAAGTCCCATGCCTGTGTCCGGCTCGAGAAGGACGGGCGGACGCTCGTCCTGGACCCCGGCGGGTTCAGCGAGCCCGACGCGGCCCTCGGCGCGGACGCGATCCTGGTCACCCACGAGCACCCGGACCACTACGACGAGGGCCGGCTGCGGGCCGCCCTGGAGGCGAACCCGGCCGCGGAGATCTGGACGCTGAAGTCCGTGGCGGAGCAGATCACCGCGGCCTTCCCGGGCCGCGTGCACACCGTCGGCCACGGCGACGCCTTCACCGCCGCCGGCTTCGACGTCCAGGTCCACGGCGAGCTGCACGCGGTGATCCACCCGGACATCCCGCGCATCACCAACGTCGGCTATCTGATCGACGGCGGCAGGGTCTTCCACCCCGGCGACGCCCTCACCGTCCCGGACCGGCCGGTGGAGACGCTGCTGCTGCCGGTGATGGCGCCCTGGAACAAGATCTCCGAGGTGATCGACTACGTTCGCGAGGTCCGCCCGCAGCGCGCCTACGACGTCCACGACGCCCTGCTCACCGACCTCGCCCGCCCGATCTACGACCACCAGATCGGCGCCCTGGGCGGCACCGACCACCAGCGGCTCACCCCCGGGGCGTCGGCGGAGGTCTGAGCGGAGCGGCGCTGTCACACCCTCCGGGTAGGTTGGAGGGCATGCGCATCGCCACCTGGAACGTGAACTCGATCACCGCCCGCCTGCCGCGGCTGCTGGCCTGGCTGGAGAGCAGCGGCACCGACGTGCTCTGCCTCCAGGAGGCCAAGGTCGCCGAGGAGCAGTTCCCCACCGACCAGCTGCGCGAGCTGGGATACGAGGCGGCGGTCCACGCGACCGGCAGGTGGAACGGCGTGGCGGTGCTCTCCCGAGTCGGCCTCCAGGACGTGGTCAAGGGCCTGCCCGGGGATCCGGGCTACGACGGCGTGACCGAGCCGCGCGCCATCTCGGCGACCTGCGGCCCGGTCCGCGTCTGGTCGGTGTACGTGCCCAACGGCCGCGAGGTCGGCCACCCGCACTACGCGTACAAGCTCCAGTGGTTCGAGGCGCTGCGGGCGGCGGTGCGGGAGGACGCGCAGGGCGCCCGCCCGTTCGCCGTGCTGGGCGACTACAACGTGGCGCCGACCGACGACGACGTCTTCGACGTGGCCGCCTTCGCCGGTGCCACGCACGTCACCCCGGCCGAGCGCGCCGCCCTCGCCGCCCTGCGCGAGGCCGGCCTGGACGACGTCGTGCCCCGCCCCCTGAAGTACGAGCACCCCTTCACGTACTGGGACTACCGCCAGCTCTGCTTCCCCAAGAACAGGGGCATGCGCATCGACCTGGTGTACGGCAACGCCCCGTTCGTCCAGGCGGTCAAGGACGCCTATGTCGACCGCGAGGAGCGCAAGGGCAAGGGCGCCTCGGACCACGCGCCGGTGGTGGTCGACCTCGACGTGTGATGCCACGCTGGGGTCATGCACATTCCGTTCCTGGGCCGCCGGCACGAGAAGAACGGTCACCCGGCGCTCCCCGCCGACCCCGCGTCGGTCGCCGAGCTGCTGTCCGAGTGCGAACTGCTCCGCTCGCAGGCGGCCCGGGCGGGGGTGCGCCTCGACGATTCCCCGGCCTCCCTGGAGGCGCTGGACCAGATGGTCCCGCGCTGGCGCGACGACGCCGAGATCCTGCCCTGGCTGGGCAACGACGCCGGGCTGTACCTGGGCACGGTCGTGGTGCGCACCGTGGCCGGCGCGGTCTGGACGATCCGTTCCGACGGGGAGCCCGTCGTACGGCTGCCCTCCGGCCGTGAGGCCGAGGTGGTGCCGGCCGGGCGGGAGTGGGCCGTGAGCGGCGTTCCCGAGCTGTCCCAGCTGTACGCGGAGATCGCCGAGGCCTGAGCCGACACCCCCTTCGCTCACTCCGTTGACGTAAATACGGCTAATGCCCGGAAAGTGCGTGTCGTCCTTCAACTCCGCAGTCGTGTGGATAGTTTGCGGCGACCACGACACAGAGCGAGTAGGGCTGCGGATGGCCGTCGATCCGTTGATCGAACTGCGGAACGTCAACAAGTACTACGGGGAGCTGCATGTCCTCCGGGACATCGACCTCACTGTCGGCAGGGGAGAGGTGGTCGTGGTCATCGGCCCGTCGGGCTCGGGCAAGTCGACGCTGTGCCGGACGATCAACCGGCTGGAGACCATCGCCTCCGGCACCATCGCGCTCGACGGCCGGCCGCTGCCCGAGGAGGGCAGGGCGCTCGCCAGGCTCCGCGCCGAGGTCGGCATGGTCTTCCAGTCCTTCAACCTGTTCGCCCACAAGACGGTCCTGCAGAACGTCTCCCTCGCCCAGATCAAGGTCCGCGGGCGCAGGAAGGACGACGCCGACCGCCACTCCCGGGAACTGCTCAACCGCGTCGGCCTCCTGCCGCAGGCCGACAAGTACCCGGCGCAGCTCTCCGGCGGGCAGCAGCAGCGTGTCGCCATCGCCCGAGCCCTCGCCATGGGCCCCAAGGCCATGCTCTTCGACGAGCCCACCTCCGCCCTCGACCCGGAAATGATCAACGAGGTGCTGGAGGTCATGCGCCAACTCGCCCGGGACGGCATGACCATGGTCGTCGTCACCCACGAGATGGGCTTCGCCCGCGCCTCCGCCCACCGCGTGGTCTTCATGGCCGACGGGCGGATCGTGGAGGACAGCAGTCCGGAGGAGTTCTTCACCAACCCGCGCAGCGAGCGCGCCAAGGACTTCCTCTCCAAGATCCTCAAGCACTGACCGGGGGAGTGCGACCCGTGTTCCGTACCACCCGTGTGCCCCGCGCCCTGAGCGCCGCGCCGCGCGCCGTCCGGTGCGCCGTCCTGTGCGCCCTGCTCACCGCGCTCGCCACCGCCTGCGGCAAGGAGGGCAGCCCGCCCACCAAGGGCCCGGCGGCCGACGAACTGCCGCACTACCGGGTGGCGCGCGGCTTCCGGCTGCCCGGCTCCAGGACCTGGACCCGCGCCCACCAGCGCGGCCACCTCGTCGTCGGCGTCAAGGAGGACCAGCCCTATCTAGGCGAGAAGGACCCCGCGACCGGCACCTACTCCGGCTTCGACATCGAGATCGCCCGGATGATGTCCGCCTCCCTCGGTCTGCCGCCGAAGACGATCCGCTTCCGCACCATCGCCTCAGCCAACCGCGAGACCGCGCTGCAGAACGGCCAGATCGACTACTACGTGGGCACCTACACCATCAACGCCAACCGCAGGAGGCTCGTCGGCTTCGCGGGCCCCTACTACATGGCGGGACAGGCCCTGCTGGTGCGCAAGGGCGAGAAGGACATCCACGGCCCCCGGGACCTCGCCGGCCAACGAGTCTGCTCGGCGGCCGGTTCGACGCCGTACCAGCGCATCAAGGACGACTACCCGAAGGCGATCCCGGTCGCCTACGACACCTACTCCGTGTGCGTCGACAACCTGCTCACCTACCAGGTCGACGCCGTCACCACGGACGACGCCATCCTCATCGGCTACGCGGCCAAGGCTCCCGGCGAACTGAAGGTGGTCGGAAAGCCGTTCTCCAAGGAGCCGTACGGCATCGGCGTCCCGCACGGCGACAACGCCCTGCGCTTCGCCCTCGACGACGCACTTCAGGCACGCGAGAAGAACGGCGACTGGAAGAAGGCCTACGACGCCACGCTCGGCCTGTCCGGTGTACCCGCCCCCCACCCGCCCGCGATCGACCGCTACCCGGCGAGCTGAACCAGGACGGTATGAACGTACTGAAAGACAACTTCCCGACCTACTGGGAAGGCTTCCTCGGCACGGTCGAACTGACCGTCTACTCCTCCCTGCTGGCGCTGGCACTGGGCTTTGTGATGGCGTCCTTCCGGGTCGCCCCGGTCGGCTCGCTCAGGGTCTTCGGCACGGTCTGGGTCACCGTCCTGCGCAACACCCCGCTCACTCTGCTGTTCTTCGCGGTGCTCCTCGGCCTGCCCAGATTCGGGATCGTGCTGCCCTTCGAGGTGTTCGCGGTGCTCGCCCTCGGCTGCTACACCTCGGCGTTCATCTGCGAGGCACTGCGCTCCGGCATCAACACCGTGCCCGCGGGACAGGGCGAGGCGGCCCGCAGCCTCGGCATGACCTTCGGCCAGACCCTGAACCTGGTCGTGCTGCCCCAGGCGTTCCGGTCGGTGATCCCGCCCGTCGGCTCCACGCTGATCGCGCTGGCCAAGAACTCCGCGATCGCCGGCGCGTTCAGCGTGACCGAACTGCTCGGCACCTACAAGACCATCAACGAGCTCGGCTACGACATCGTCTGGACGTTCGTCTGGATCGCCGTCGGCTATCTGATCATCACGCTCGCCATCAGCGCCCTGTTCAATCTGCTGGAGCACACCTGGGGGGTCGCCCGATGACCGGGGTCACCGCGCTCTACGACGTCCCCGGACCGCGCACCCGGCACCGGCACGCCGTCTACGGCGTCCTGTCCACGGCGGTCCTCCTCGCCCTGCTCGCCTGGGTTCTGTACCTGCTGTTCGCCACCGATCAGTTCACCTCCACCAAGTGGGCGCCGTTCGCCTACAAGGGCATCCAGGAACTGCTGCTGCGGGGGCTCGGCAACACGCTGAAGGCGTTCGCGATGGCGGCCGCCTTCTCGCTCGTCCTCGGCGGTCTGCTGGCCACCGGGCGGCTGTCGGACCACCGGCCGGTGCGTCTGTCGGCCACGGTGGTGGTGGAGTTCTTCCGCGCCATGCCCGTACTGGTGATGATCTTCTTCATCTTCGTGGCGCTGAAGGTGCAGCCGCTGCCGGCGCTGGTCGCCGGACTCACCCTCTACAACGGTTCGGTGCTCGCCGAGGTGTTCCGCTCCGGCGTGAACGCCGTCGAACGCGGCCTGCGCGAGGCCGCGTTCGCGCTCGGCATGCGCAAGACCCAGGTCATGGCGCACGTCCTCGTCCCGCAGGCGGTACGGGCCATGCTGCCCGCCATCATCAGCCAGTTGGTGGTCGCCCTGAAGGACACCTCCCTGGGTTTTCTCATCACCTACGAGGAGTTCCTCCACGCCGGGAAACTCATCGCGTCGAACCTCGACTACGATTTGCCGTTCATCCCCGTGGTGATGGTGGTCTCGCCGATCTACATCGGGATGTGCATGCTGCTCTCATGGTTCGCCGGTTGGGTGTCCCGCCGTGAGCAGCGCAGTCCCAAGACCGAGGCCGTGGCAGTCGCCGCGGCCGGTCCTGGGGCGCTGCTGCCTGGTGGGGAGCCCCCCACGGCCCCGGGACCGTAAGGGGGGCGGCAGTTCACGGGCCAGGCTCGTCCGGCGGCAGCCGGGGATCACTGCTCGCGCAGCGGGACCGACACGTACGACGGGTCGTCCGCGGGTGAGGAGAAGGTCAGCTGCGCGCCGGACGGGTTGTGCTCGGTGTACAACGGGTCGACCGTGTCGACCACCAGGGCGAGGTGATGCCCCGCGGGGACGTCGTAGGCCGTGGAGAACAGGTCCAGGTCCACGCCGAACGGCTCGCCGGGCGTCCGCCCGTGCCAGGTGTAGGGCGCGTGGGTGACCAGCCTGCCGAAGCCGAGCGGACCCACGTCGTACAGGTAGGCGACCAAGGTGCCGCTCTCGTCGGTCGGGGTGAGGGTGGTGTGCAGCGTCGCCGTGCCACGCACCCGCTGGTCGGCGCCGTAGTGCTCCGACTGCCACACGGCCGCCCAGCGGCGCGGCAGCAGCGGTATCGAGGCGATCGGCGGCAGCTGGGCGAACTGGTCGAGGATGCTGGAGAGGAAGACGATCCCGCCGTCCGCGCCGGAGTCGACGTTGGCGTGCAGCGTGGTCGTCCCGCCGAGCGCGATCTTCCGCCGGGTGGCGGTGGCCGACTTCCAGTCCGGATAGCCCTCGTATCCCCCCGTGCTACGGGGCTTCAGCTGGACCGGCTGCTCCCGGTCGATGCCGTTGTCGGAGCCCTTGAGGTAGTGGTCGAACCAGCGCTGGGTGTCCGTCCACACGTCGTTGGGCAGCCCGAACAGGCCGGTCAGCTCGGCGGTCGCGTGGTCGCCGGGGCGCAGCTCCAGCCGCTTGGGCCCGGTCAGCTTCTGGTAGAAGTCGGCGTACTGGTTGACGGGGAAGACCGTGTCGCCCCAGGCGTTGGCGAGCAGGACGGCGGCGCCGTTGCTGTTGAGCTGGTCGACATAGGTCAGGGCGGAACGCTTCTTCCCCCAGTCGATCATGGCCTGTTCCTTCGACAGGTCCGAGGAGTACACGTTGTCGAGGATCTCCCGCAGTTCCGGGCTCTCGCGGCCGGTGAGGGTGGCCGCGCCGTCCAGGAAACCGAGTGCCTGGACGTGCTGGGTGCGGCCCGAGTAGATCGAGGCGACCAGGTCCGCCCAGCCGCTGAGCGCCGCCACGGCCTTGATGCGCTTGTCGTGGGCGGCGGCGAGCAGGCTGATCCCGGCCCCGTAGGACACCCCGCCCATGCCGATGTGGCGCGGATCGGCCGGGGTGTTCGCGAGGGCCCAGTCGATGACCTTGGAGGCGTCCGCTATGTCGGGCGGACCGGCCACTTCTATCTGCCCGCCGGACTGCCAGAACCCGCGCACGTTGTAGGTGAGCACCACATAGCCGGAGTCGGCGAGCTTCCGCGCCTGCGCGAGGTACTCGATCTGGGGCAGGCTCCAGCTGGTGGGCAGCACGACGAGCGGATAGCTGTGCGAGCCGTCGGCACCCGCGGGGGTCACGACGTTCGCCTTCAGCACGGTGCCGCCGTCGCCCACGATGTCGACGAAACGGACGGACGGCGTGGCCTGCGCGGCCGGGGCCAGGCCGACGACGGTGCCGGCGATCAGCGCCGCCGACACGGCTGCCGCCGCGGCGGTGCGGGGGGCGGTGCGGGGGGCGGTGCGACCTCGTCCCACGGGTCACTCCTTCACTTGGTTGAGTGCAAAGTGACCCGACGGTAACCGGCCTTCCTTACCGCAAGTAACCCGTCGGTAAGTTACGTACCGGTAAAGGTTGTTGACCATTCGCTCGCCGACCGCGCGCGGCACACCCCGTTCCCCGTGCGCCCCGCGCAGCGCACGCCGCTGGTGCGCGGGCGCCGCGGGATGGATCCCCGACGCGGCGTTTACCGTCTTGTGAGGTATCCGCGAACGGCGAGCTGTTCGGGTGCCGGCCGTTGGGAGGGGAGACACAGGATGGCCGAAGGATTCCGTTTCGAGGTGCTCGGCAGAGTGCGCGCCTACCGGGGGGACGTCGAACTGCGCGTGGGTCCGCCGCAGCAGCAGGCTCTGCTGTGCCTGCTGCTGCTGCGCGCCAACCAGCCCGTCTCGATGGCGCAGATCGTCGACGCGCTCTGGGCGGACACCCCGCCGACCCGGGCGGTGACCACCATCCGGACCTACGTATGGCGGCTGCGCAAACTGCTGGAGCCGGAGGGTGCCTCGCCGTCCGTTCTGGAACTGGCCGGCGACGGCTACCGGCTGACCGTGTCCGAGGGGGCGCTGGATCTGCGCCGGGCCGAGGAACTGGCCGCCCGGGCCGCGCGCGCCGTGGCCGACGACCGGGCGCCCCAGGCCGCGGGGTTGCTGGCCGACGCCCTGGGCCTGTGGGAGGGGGAGCCGCTGGCCGGGGTGCCCGGGCCGTTCGCGGAACGGCAGCGGGCCCGGCTGGAGGAGCTGCGGCTGGCCCTGCTCGAGGAGCACTTCGAGGTGGCCCTGGCCCTCGGCCTGCACCGCTCCGCCATACCGGACCTGGTCGAACTGACCGAGGCGCATCCGCTACGGGAACGCCCCTACGGGCTGCTGATGCGCGCGCTGTACGGGGCCGGCCGCCAGGCCGACGCCCTCGCGGTGTTCAGCCGGGTGCGGGACCTGCTCGTCGAGGAGCAGGGCATCGAGCCCGGCCCGGAACTGACCGACGTGCACCGGCGGATCCTCACCGCCGACCCCGCGCTGACCGGGCCCGGCCCGGCGCGGTCCGCCGCGCCGCCGGGACGCGGCTCCGACGCCGCCGGCCCCCCGGCGCCGCGCGGGCAGGACACCGGGACCGGGCCCGAACCGCGGCCCCCCGCCCAGCCCCGGCCGGCCGCGGCGGCACCCGCCCCCGCACGGCCGGTGCCCGCCCAGCTCCCCTACGACGCACCGGACTTCGTCGGACGCGGCGAACAGGTCGACGCCTGGTACGCGCTGCTCACCGAACCCGTGCGCAGGGCCCCCGGAGCGCTGGCGCCCGTCGTGCTGGCCGCCGCCGGGATGGGGGGCGTCGGCAAGACCTGCGTCGCCCTGCACATCGCCCACCGGGCCCGCGCCCACTACCCGGACGGCCAGCTCTACGTCGATCTGCGCGGTGGCGGGACCGACCCGGCGGAACCCGGCTTCGTGCTGGCCGGATTCCTGGCCGCGCTGGGCGTGCCCGAGGACGAGGTACCCGACGGCGTCGAGGACCGCTGCCGGCTCTTCCGGTCGCTGGTGGACGGGTGGCGGCTGCTGATCGTCCTGGACAACGCCCGGGACGCCGCCCAGGTCCGGGAACTCATCCCGGGATCGTCCAGCTGCGCCGTCATCCTCACCAGCAGATCGCCCATGTTCGACCTGCCGTTGACGGCCCAGCTGCTGCTGGGGCCGTTCCGCACCGACGAGGCGCTGGCCCTGCTCGGCTCGATCATCGGCCCGGAGCGGCTGGCCGCACAGCACGAGGACGCCCTGGAACTGGTCGAGGCCTGCGGCCATCTGCCGCTCGCGGTACGGATCGTGGCGACACGGCTGGCGGCGCGGCCCGCCTGGACGGTGGCGACGCTCACCGCGCGGCTGGCCGACGAGCAGCGGCGCATCTCCGAACTGCGGATCGGAGCGCTGGCCATCGACGCCGCCTTCGAACTCGGCTACCAGCAGCTCACGGTCGAGCAGGCGCGGGTGTTCCGGCTGGTGGCCCTGGCCGGCGCTGCCGACATCGGGGTGCCGGCGGCCGCCGCCGCGATCGGTACCGACGAGGCCACGGCGGAGAGCGTGCTGGAGTCCCTGACCGACGCCGCGATGCTGGAGTCGGCCAAGCCCGGACGCTACGGCTACCACGACCTCGTGCGGGTCTTCGCCCGGCAGCGCGCGGTGTCGCATGACCCCGCGGAGGCGGCGACGGCCCTCGGCGGGCTGCTGGACTTCCTGCTGGCGACGGCCGCCAGCGCGTTCGTGCACCTGGTCCCCGGAGACCCGGTGGCCGACGCTTTCGGCCCCCTGAGATCGCCGGGACGCTCGTTCCGGGACGTGCACGCCGCCCGCGCCTGGGTGACGGCGGAGATCGACGGCCTGGTCGCCGCCGCGCTCAGCGCCGTCACCCTACGCCTGCCGGACAGCGCACAGGACCGGCTCGGCAGCGCGGTGGACCTGCTGCTCGCGGTCAGCCCCTTCACCCACGCCATCTGGTACGACCGGATGACCCCGGTGGCACTGGCGCTGGCCGAGACCGCGGAACTGACCGGCTGTCAGCGGATCGTCGGACGGGCCCGGGTGCTCTGCGGCGGCATCGCGCTGCGCGCGGGCAGGGTCGCCGACGCGGGGCGGCACGCCGGACTGGCCGTCGCGGCGGCCCGCGCCGCCGGCGACGTCTACGCCCTGCGCCAGGCCCTCAACGACCGAGGCCTGGTCGCACAGTTCCTGCGCCGCTTCGAGGAGGCGGCGGCCTGCTACGACGAGGCGATCGCCCTGGCACACACCCTGGGTCACCGCTCGGGTGCGGCGGCGACCACCATCAACGCGGCTCTGGCCCGCGTGCGCAGCGGACGGCCGGAGGAGGCCCTCGCCTCCTGCGAGTCCGCGCTGACGCTGATGCGCGAGCTGGAGGACAACGTCGGTGTGGCCTACGCCCTGTACGTCCTCGCCCTGGCCTTGCACGAACTGGGCCGCTACGAGGAGGCGGCGGCCCACTACGGGGAGGCCCTGACGGTGTGCCGGGCGGCCGGGCTGCGGGAGCGGGAGGCGCAGGTGCTCTACCGGCTGGCCGAGACCCTGCGCACCACGGGACGGGAGCGGGAGGCGGTGGAACACGCGGCCTCGGCGGTCGCCCGGTGCGAGGAGGCGGGCTCGGAGCGGGACCGGGGGCAGGCCCTGGTCGTCATGGGGCGGGCGCTGGCCGACCTGGGGGAGACGGTCCGGGCCAGGGACCACCTGGAGCGGGCCCACGGTGTCTTCACGCGCCTGGGACTGCCCGACGCGGCCGATGTGTCGCAGCTGCTGGTCGGGCTGGGCTGACGGAGCCGTCACGGGGCCGGGACGGCGGCCTTCCGTGAACGGCCGTGCGAGGGAGCGGCGTTGGTCGGTCGGTGAAGGTGCGAGCCGGGGAGCCCGGGCCCGGTGGGGCCGGGCTCCCCGGTGCGGGCGGGGGTCAGGCGCCCGTGGCCGTCAGACGCGGCAGGAGATGGGCGACCAGGTCGGCCTGCTGGATCTCGTGCTGGGCCTTGCCCTCCAGGTCCCTGAGGACCACGGCCTGCCGCTGCCGCTCGTCGCGGCCGACGATGACCGCGAATCGGGCGCCGCCGCGGTCGGCGCGGGCGAGTTCCTTGCCCAGCTTGCGCGGTTCCAGGGTGGTCGACGTGCGGATGCCCGCCTGCCGCAGCAGCCGGGCGACCTCGCGGGAGGCGGGGACCAGATCGTCGTCGACGGGGATCACGGTGACGTCCACCTCGTTACGTGCCTCGGGCAGCAGGCCGTGGGTGTCGAGGAAGTCGTGCAGGGTGACGTCGCCCATCCCGAAGCCGATGCCCGGGATGCGCTGGGTGGTGAAGAGGCCGGCGAGATCGCCGTAGCGGCCGCCGCCGAAGAGGGAGCGGTTGTTCGCCGGAGAGCGGTCGAAGACCTCGAAGACGGTGGAGGTGTAGTACTGCAGACCGCGCACGATGAAGGGGTCGAAGACGAAGAGGTCCTTCGCCTCGCTCTTCATCACCCGGGCCAGCGCGGAGGTCTCCCGGACCTCTTCGGGGAGGTCGGGCAGCACCTCGGCGCCGGAGCGGAGGGTGGACTCCAGCAGGTCGAACAGGCGGCCGTCGAGACCGAACTCCGCCGCGTCCTCCCGCAGTTTCTCGGTCGGCACCTTCTCCCAGCGGTCGATGAGGGCCATGGTCTGCTGGTGCGCGCTCTCCGGCACCTTCACCACATCGCGCAGGATGCTGTTCAGGATCGCCCGGTCGCCCACCCGCAGCAGCCACATGTCGCGGGTCGCCCCGAGGGAGCCCATCACGTCGTGGACGAGTTCGAAGATCTCGATCTCGCAGTTCGGGCTGTCGGAACCGAAGATGTCGACGTTGAGCTGCCAGTGCTCACGGGTGCGGCCGCGCTGCGGGCGCTCGTAGCGGTGGCAGTTGACGTGGCTGTACCAGCGCACCGGGAACTGGAGGCTGCCGGCGTTGCCGGCGATCATCCGGGCGACCGAGGGCGTCATCTCCGGACGCAGCGCGAGCCGGCGGCCGCCCCGGTCGGTCAGGGAGTACAGCTGCTGGTCCGCGATCTCCTGCCCGGACTTCGCCTCGTAGATCTCCGCGGACTCAAGGATCGGCCCGTCGTACCGCCCGTAGCCGTAGCGCTCCACCGTCTCGTACAGATGCCGGAACACCTGCTGCCGGACGGACATCTCGGCGGGCAGGAAGTCCCTGGTGCCTCGGTAGGGAGCGGTGGGCAGGAGACGACTCACGGAAGGGCTCCTCTGACGTGTACGAAAGCGAGAAACGACATTCTAGACGGCATTGCTGACGTCGAGTCAGCGCCCGCGGCGCCGGGGCTCACGGGGACGGGGGCGCGGGTGTACGGGCGCCCAGGACGGCCGAGCCCACTCTGACGTGGGTCGCGCCCGCGGTGATGGCGGCCTCCAGGTCGCCGCTCATCCCGGCCGACATCACCGTGGCGTCCGGATGGTCGCCGAGCAGCCGCTCCCGGACCTCGCGCAGACGGGCGAAGGCCCGGTCGGCCGGCTCCCGCGGCGGGGCCACCGCCATCACACCGGCGACCGTGAGCAGCGGCGAGCCGGCGAGGAGGTCGGCGATCCGGCTCACCTCGTCGGGGTGGGCTCCGCCGCGGCCCGGGTCGTCGTCCAGGCTCACCTGGACCAGGCAGCGCAGCTCCCGCTCCGCCCGGTCGGCGGCCCGGCCGAGCGCGGTCACCAGACAGACGCGGTCCACGGAGTGCACCATGTCGGCGTAACGGGCCACCGAGGCGGCCTTGTTGGTCTGGAGCCGTCCGACGAAGTGCCAGGACAGGGCCGGTGAGAGGTCGGCACAGGCCGCCGCCTTCACGGACGCCTGCTGGTCCTGGTTCTCCCCCATGTCGCGCACGCCGAGCGCGGCCAGCAGGCGGACGTCCTCGGCGGGCCGGGTCTTGGTGACGGTGATGAGGGTGATCCCGGTGTGGTCGCGCCCGGCCGCCCGGGCGGCCTCGGCGATCCGGGCGCGGACGGCTGCCAGCCGGTCGGCGAGGAAGGCCCGTCGGGCCTGAAGCGCATCGGGAGCGCGAACGGCCTCGGGGGCGGGGTGCGGAGGTGTCGTCACGGTCGTCCTTCTCGTTCTCTAGGCCGGCAGACCGGCCAGGGCCGCGGTCACCCGGTCGGCCTGCCGCTCGGTGAGCGCGGCGAACAGCGGTACCGAGACGGTGCTGTCCACGACGCGTTCGGCTACCGGGAACCCGCCCGGTTCGAGGCCCAGTTGCCGGTGCAGCAGGTGCCGGGCGGGGATCAGGGGGTCGGCGCGGATGCCCGCAGCGCGCAGATGGCCGATCCACCGCCGCTGCTGGGCGCGGTCGGCGGCCCGCAGGCAGTAGCGGTAGGGCACCCGGCCGTCAGCCGCTCCGGGCGGGGGCGCGACATGCGGCGGGAGGGCGGCGGTGTAGCCGGCGGCGAGGGCGCGCCGGTGCGCGGTGATGCGGTCCAGGCGCCGGAACTGGCTGAGCGCCAGGGCGGCCGCGGGGTCGGCGAGGCGGTAGTTGAAGCGCGGGGCGTAGCGCTCACGGGCGGCCGGGTCCTGGTAGACGCGGACGCGTTCGAAGGCGGCCGGGTCGGACTGCAGCAGTACGCCGCCCTCGCCCGCCGCGATCGTCTTGGTGGCGTAGAAGGAGAACACGGCCGCGTCCCCGATGCCGCCGAGAGGGCGGCCCCGCTCGTCGTGGCCGCCCAGGCTCTGGCAGCAGTCCTCCACGAGCAGCGCGGTCCTCGCGCGCAGGGCGTCCAGGTCGGCGGCGTTGCCGTGGGTGTGCACGGCGATGACGGCGTCGACGCGGCCCGCCCCGTCGAGCCGTCCGGGATCGAGGTTCAGCGTCCGCTCGGTGATGTCCACGACCAGCGGGGTGCAGCCGGCGGCCAGCACGGCGTCCAGCAGGGCCGAGCAGCCGTAGGTGGGGACGGCGACGGTGGCGCCGGTGTCCCCGATCCCGGCGCCGCGCAGCGCCAGCGTCAGTCCGGCGGTACCGGAGGAGACCGCGGTGGCGTGCCGGGGGTGGAAGCGCTCGGCGAACGCCTCCTCCAGCGCCGCGGTCCGGGGGCCGGAGGCGAGCCATCCCGAGCGCAGGGCCTCGCTCACCGCGGCGACGTCGTCCTCGGTGACCAGCGGCCCGTTGTGCGGGATCACCGGCTCGTGGGGCGCGGTCGCGTCGGGGGCGGCCGGACGGGTGTGCTGCGATGTCATGTCAGGCCCTTCTCCAGCCTTTCCAGTGCCTGGCGCAGCACGCTGTCGCGTTTGCAGAAGGCGAAGCGGACATGGCGGCGCCCGGCGTCGGGGTCGGCGTAGAAGACCTGGTGGGGGATGGCGGCGACGCCGCACCGGCGGGGCAGCTCACGGCAGAACTCCATCCCGTCCCGTTCGCCGAGGGGGGTGATGTCGGCGGTGACGAAGTAGGTGCCCCGCGGCGGCCGTACGGCGAAGCCGAGCGCGCGCAGTCCGTCGGTCATCAGGTCCCGGCGTCGCCGCAGGGATGCCGCGGCGGCGGTGAAGTACTCCTCGGGGAGGCGGAGGGCCTCGGCGACCGCGTGCTGGAAGGGGGTGCCGCCGGCGAAGGACAGGTGCTGCTTGACCTCGCGCACGGCGGTGACGAGGTCCGCGGGGCCGGTCGCCCAGCCGACCTTCCAGCCGGTGAAGGAGAAGGACTTGCCGGCCGAGGAGACGGTGACGGTGCGTTCGAACATGCCGGGCAGGGCGGCGATGGGCCGGTGGGTGCCCTCGAACACGAGGTGCTCGTAGACCTCGTCGGAGATCACCAGCAGATCGTGCGCCCGGGCCAGCGCGGCCACTTCGTCCAGCTGCTCGGGGGGAAGGACCGCGCCGGTCGGGTTGTGGGGCGAGTTGAGCAGCAGGATCCGGGTGCGTCCGGTGATCGCGGCGGCCAGTTCCCGGGTGTCCAGGGTGAAGCCGGGGGCGTGCAGCCGGACCGGCACCAGGGTCGCTCCGGCCAGGGTGGCGCAGGCGGCGTAGGAGTCGTAGAAGGGTTCCAGGGCCACGATCTCGTCGCCGGGCGCGGCCAGCGCGAGCACCGCGGCGGCCAGGGCCTCGGAGGCGCCGGTGGTGACGACGACCTCCCGGTCCGGATCGATGTCCAGTCCGTAGCGCCGCCGTTGGTGGCCGGCGACGGCGTGGCGCAGCGCGGGCAGCCCGGGGACCGGCGGGTACTGGTGGTGGCCGGCGCGCAGGGCGCGGACGGCGCTCTCGACGACGGTGTCGGGGCCCGCGGTGTCGGGGAAACCCTGGCCGAGGTTGATCGCGTCGTGCCGTTCGGCCAGGGCCGACATCTCGGCGAAGACGCTGTGCCCGTGCGCGGCGAGGCGGCCGCGGCGCGGCACGGTGCCGGGGCCGCCGTCGCAACCGTGGCGCGGGCCGGTCACGGCCGGCCGCCGGGACCGGACGCTTCGGGCTCCGGCCGGTGGATCTCCAGCAGGGCGAAGCGGTGCAGCAGTTGGCTGCCGTTGAGGTACACCAGCGCCGGGTCCCCGGTGGCCTCGGGGTCGGGCACGGTGTGCGAGCGCAGGGGGTCTTCCGGGCGTCGCTCGCGGGGTGCGGCGGGAAGGTAGCGGTGGAAGGTGTGGCGCAGTTTGGCCCGCTCCAGCAGCCGGCCGACGGTCCGCACGGAGAACTGGTTCCATCCCGGCAGCCACTCGGGGTCGCCGTCCGGATGGCGCAGCCGGACCACGACGTCCACCGGTTCGGGGTTGAACAGACCGAAGACGTAGGCGCGTCCGCCGGGCGCGGTCAGTCTCAGCAGCGCGTCGATCCAGTGCCGGGGGTCGTCGAAGTGGCTGTGCAGGGCGACCATGAAGACGGTGTCGAACGGCCCGGCGGGCAGGGTATCGGGCCGCAGCACGTCGCCGGTGGCGAAGCGGGCGCCCGGTACCCGGCGCCGGGCCGCCTCGATCAGCGTCGGCTGGATGTCCACGCAGGTCAGGTCGATGCCGGGATGGCGGCCAAGGAGGTAGTGGGCGAACGCCCCCGCCGCGCAGCCCACTTCGCACACCTGCCCGCCGGGGCGGGTGCCCAGCCAGGAGTCGGCGTGGTCGACGACGAAGGGGAAGTAGTGCGGGTGCTCGCTGTCCACGGGACGCTCGGCGTAGCGCAGGTCCAGGTTGCGGGGGCCGCCGGCGGGTCCGGGGAGGGCCGGGTGCTCGGCCGGGGGCCCGGGGGTGGTGGTCCGGGGTGCTGGACGGGGGGTGGTGGTCATCGGCCGTTCCCGGTGGTGGTGGGCTTTCGGGTGAGTGCCGCCAGCCGGGCGAAACCCTCGACCGGCAGGCTGCGGAAGGGCAGTTGGTCGCCGCAGGGCAGGGCGTTGCGGCGCAGGAAGTCCCGCAGGTCGTGGCCGACGTCGTCCAGGCAGCCGGTGAGCCGCCCCGAGCGCAGTTCGAACAGGGCGCGGGTCCGCCCGGTCCAGGGCCGCAGGTCGGGGCGGTCGTCCACGGTGAGCAGATGGAAGCCGCGCCCGCCGGCCGCGTCGGCGTGGGCGTTGACGGTGTCGAGGCCGGTGGTCCCGGTGACGAGCAGCACGCGGTGGCCGTCCCCCACGTCGATCGGGCCGTCGAGGGCACGCTTGGCGGGCAGGCCCTTCCAGTGCAGCTCGGCGACCCATTCGTCGAGCAGGGCGTCGACGCGCCGGTGGGCCTCGTCGCCCTGGGGCGGCCGGGGGGCCAGGGTGCGCTTGACGGCCGCGGGCACGCCGCCGGCCAGTACGCCGGCGGGCAGGTCACGGCTGACGACGCTGCCCGCGGCGACGATGGTGCCGGCGCCGATGGTCACCCCGGGGAGCACCGTGGCGTGGTAGGCGAGCCAGACGTTCCGCTCGACGCGCACGGGCGCGAAGGTCGCGGGGTAGCCGTCCAGCAGCCGGTGACCGAAGTGGAATCCATGGGTCCAGATGGTCAGATGGGAACCCGAACCGACCTCGTCGCCCAGGATGATGGGCTGGTTGGCGTTGAGGATGCTGTGCGGTCCGATCGCCACCCGGGCGCCCAGGACGACGTGCGAGGTGGAGGCGGTGGTGCCGCCGTAGCCGATGCTGGTCTCCCGGCCGAGGTAGAGCAGCCGGTCGGCCTGGAAGGACCGGCAGGTCACCTGGGCCAGGGACTCGATGCGCCCGCCGCCCTCGACCTCGAAGGCGTCGGCGACGAGCACCGTGACCGAGGACTGGATCTCGGTGGCGTCGCCCAGGAAGAGGGTTCCGGCCCGCAGGTCGCAGTTCTCCCCGATGGTGACGCCGTCGCCCAGGGTCAGGGTGTCGGCGGCCAGGACGGTGCCTGCGCCGATGGTCACGTCGCGGCCGACGCGGACGTCGGCGCCGAGCCAGGCGCGCACACCCGGCCCGAGCCTCACTCCGGCCTCGATCAGCCGGCGCCGGCCGGCCGAGCCGTCGTCGGGGGTCTGGTCGATGGTCACGTCGATCCCTTGCGGCCCTTCGCCAGGGCGGCGCCCAGGCTGTCGACGAAGGCGGCGAACCCGGTCGCGGCCGGTCCGCCGTCGCGTTCGAGGGCTTCGGCCAGACCCGGGCAGCGGTCGGTGAACACCGGTGCCTTCACCCCCGTCAGGTTCGCGCCGGTGACGACGGTCTTCACCCAGGTGGACTGGTACATGCCGGCGCCGTCGAGCCGGGCGCCGGACAGGTCGGACTGGCTGAACCGGCTGTAGGCGCAGTTGGCGCCGACCAGGCTGGCTCCGCGCAGGTCGGCGGCGATGTAGGCCTGGACGAGGGTGGCGCCGTCCAGGACGGCGTGGCGCAGGCTCATGCCGCGCGGCGGATCGCCGGTGATCATGGCGCGGTACAGGTTGGCGTGGCGCAGGCCGGCCCGGGCGAGGCTGGAGTCGCGCACGGTGAGGCAGCGGCCCAGGAAGGTGCTCATCTCGGCGTCGGACAGGTCGCTCTCCACGATGTGGAGGTTCTCGCCGCGGGCCGCGGTCAGGACGGCGCCGCGCAGGCTGCTCTCCACGATGCTGCCGTTGTTCAGCGACGCGCCGCCGAGGCGGACCCGCGGCAGGGTGCAGCGCAGCCAGCGGGCGCCGGTGAGCTGGGCGCCGCCGAGGTCGGCGTCGGTGACGGCGAGGTCGGTGAAGTCGGCGTCGGGGGCCTTGAGTCCGGCCGCCTGCCAGCCGTGTGCCTGGACGCCGGTGATCCGCAGCTGCGGCAGCCCGGCGTCGGCGAGCACCAGACCGTCGGCGGCGGTGAGCCGCTGGAGGACCAGCCCGTGACCGGCCACCGACCGCAGCGAGGTGTCGCGCAGGCTGGACTTGGTGACCGAGAGCTGGTCGACGCAGCTGCCGTCCAGGGCGGCGCCGTCCAGGAGGCACTCGCTGATCAGGGCGCCCTGGAGGTTCATGTTGCGCATCGAGGCGTCGGACAGGTCGCACTGGTAGAACGACGAGCCGGACAGATGGCCGTCGTCCAGGTGGGCGCCCCGCATGCCGCACCCGTGGAAGAGCGTGCCGGTGGCGTCCCGCAGCCCGGTCAGGTCGGCGCCGTCGAAGACACAGGTCTGTGCGGCGAGGGCGTGGACATAGGCGGAGCGCAGGCTGGCCCCGGTGAGGTCGGTGCGCTCCATGCCCGGGCAGACCATGGTGACCTCGGAGAGGTCCGCCTCCCGCAGCCGGGTGCTGTGCAGCAGGGCCCGGTTGAGGGTGGCGCGGCGCAGGTCGACGCCGCTCAGGTCGAGGCCGGTCAGATCGGCCTCGGTGAGGTCCATGCCGCGGCCGGTGGTGTCGATCAGATGTTGCGTCGTCTCGGTCACGCGCTTGAGCAGCACGGGGCGTAGTTCGTCGTTGGCGGCGGCCAGGCGCCGCAGCAGTTCCAGCGGAGTGGTGTCGGGCATCGGGGTTCCTCAGGTGCGGGCGGGACGGATGGGTTCGGTGGGCCCGGGGCGGGCCGGCCGCCGGTGGCCGATCACCGCGCGGATCCATCGGCTGAGCTGTTCGGGGTCCGGATCGCCGGGCGCCGGGGGCCGGTGTTCCAGTACGACGGCCGGCGCGCCGGTGAGGTCGAGCAGCGCGGGCAGCACCTCGGCCAGCGGGAGGTAGCCGTCGGCGGCCGACTGGCCGGCATGGGCGGGTTCGTGGCCGTGTTCGGGGTAGCGCGCGGCGGTGGTGTTGTAGACGTGCATGCTGCGCACCCTGGGGCCCAGGGCAGCGGCGTAGGAGAGCGGCCCCCGCTCCGGGCCGAGCAGGTGGGCGTGGCCGAGGTCGAGGCAGAGCCCCAGCTCCGGACGGCCGGCGAGGACGTCGCGATAGTGCGCCGCGGTGTGCAGCAGCGGGTGCGCGGAGAGGTTCTCCACCAGCACGGGCACCGCGTGTTCACGGGCCAGTGCGCAGACGGCGTCCAGGAAGTCACGGCACCAGGTGCCGAACGCCGCGACCGGGTAGGGCGGATAGGGGCTCGGGAAGTGCACGACCACGTGGAGCGCGCCGAGGTCGGCGGCGCAGCGGACGGTGTCCTCGGTCATCCGCAGCGCGGCCGCCGCCTCGTCCGGGTCGGGACCGGTGGGCGCGAACCGCCGCAACGGGCGCGGCTCGTCGTAGGGGACGGGCGTGTGCAGCGCCGGCCGGATGCCGTGGCGGTCGCAGAACGCGCCGATCGTGGAGAGCATCGAGCGCGGATAGTTGTAGAACTCGACGACCTCGGGTTCATAGGCGAGCAGCCCCGGCAGATCGGTGCGGTCGGCCAGCACACCGGTGGAGACGCCCAGCAAAGTCATACGGCACCTCCCGGGACGGCGCCGGCGGCGATGCGCGCGGCCGCGGCCCGGTCGGTCTTGCCGGTGCGGCCCAACGGGGGCTGCTCGACGCGGTGCACCCGCTCGGGCACCTTGTGCGCCTCCAGCCGGTGCCGCCCGTGAGCCCGCAGTTCCTCCTCGGAGGGCATACGGCCCGCGCGCGGCACGAAGAGCAGATGGAGCCGCTCGCCCAGCAGGGCGTCGGGGACGCCGACGGCGACGCAGGCGGCACAGTCGGGGTGGTCGGCGTAGGCGGCCTCCACCTCCAGCGGGGAGATCTTGGCGCCGCCGCGCACGATGAGCTGCTTGGCCCGGCCGACGAGTTCCACCCGGCCGTCCCGCCGCCGGTGCCGGGCGAGGTCGCCGGTGCGCAGCCAGGGGCCGGTCATGGTGGCGGCGGTGGCGGCGGGGTCGTCGAGATAGCCGGTCATCAAGTGCGGTGTACGCAACCAGAGTTCACCGGCCGTACCGGGGGCCGCGGGCGGGGGGTCGGCGTCGGCCTCGGCACCGGCGGCACCGGCGGCACCGGCGGCACCATCCACGGTCACGATGCGGTACTCCACGCCGGGGGAGGGGCTGCCGATGGTGCCCGCCTCGTCGTCGTAGCGGTCCGGGGTGAGGATGAAGTCGGAGGTGGCACTCTCGCTCAGCCCGAAGACGTCGGCGATCCCGGCGTGCGGCAGCAGGCCCCTGACCTTGCGGCCCAGTCCGGCGGGCAGGGGTTCACCGCCGCAGATCCAGGTGCCCGGGGAGCCCGACTCGGCGAGGCGGCGCAGCAGTCCGGTGCCGTCCGGGGCGGTGTCGAGTTCGCGGTGGATCAGACGCAGCATGCTGGGGACGACGGCGGTGCGGTCCACGGTCCGCCGGGCGAGCCGCTCCAGCACCTGGCGGGCCCGGAAGCGCGGGGTGAGCAGGAGGGTGCCGCCGGTGGCGAGGGTGAGCAGGGACGTCCACTGGCCGAAGCTGAAATTCAGGTGCAGCACGTGCAGCGCGGTCTGTCCCTCGCCGAACGGCAGCACCTCGTTGATCGCGCGGAGTTTGGTGTGCAGGGCGCGGTGGGAGAGCACCACGCCCTTGGGGCGGCCGGTCGAACCGGAGGTGAAGACCACCAGGGCCTCCTCCTCGTCCAGTTCGGCCGGCGGACGCGACGCGCCGCCGGCGGGGTCGCCGACGATCTCGCCGAGCCACGGGTGGCCGGCCGGACCGGTGACGCCCGCCCAGGCCGGGGGGTGGTGACGCGGGTCGCCGAGCAGCAGCCGGGCGCCGACGCGTGCCGCGGTGGAACGCAGCACCAGGGCGGGGGAGTCCCGGTGCACCGGGACCACGACCGCTCCCGCGGACCAGGCGCCCAGTTCGCACACGACATCGCCGCATCGGTTGTCCACGGCGACGAGAACGGGTTCGCCGCGCCGGTGCCCGGCCGCCACCAGGGCCGCGGCGAGGGCGCGGCCCCGCTTGCCGAGAGCCCGGTAGCCGAGGACGTTCTCACCGTCGTCCAGGGCGGTACGGTCCGCGAAGCGCGCGCAAGCGGCATCGAGGAGCGCGTCGAGCCGCTCGGGGACGCCGCTCCAGGCGGCGGGGGCCGTCACGCCGGAACCTTCCGGACCGCCGGGTGCCACCGCGCGGATTCGTCCTCGGCGGGGTAGGGGAAGTCGTCGTCCAGCGGGCGGACGACGGTACCGAGCCCGAGGTCCCACAGCGACGCCCCGTAGTCCCGGCATTCCGCGAGGGTGCCGGCGGCCAGCGGGAACTCGGCGTGGTGCAGCGAGGAGAAGATCACCTCGAAGGCCTGCGGGAAGTCCATGCCGGGCAGGGCGGCCATCACGGCGGCGACCAGGTTGTCGAACGAGAGCTGGTTGGGCGAGCGGGTGACGCAGACGACGTGGTCCCGCGGGCCGTCGGCGCGGTGCGGCGCCTCGTACAGGCGGGGGTAGGTGGGGCGCCAGACGCAGGAGTACGGGTCACGCCACATCGGCTCGACGATCGCGCGCAGCGTCCCGGGATCACGCCAGCGCGCCGGCAGCAGGATCCCGGGCGGGTAGGCCTGCGCGACGTCCCTGTAGTCCCCGAAGTCGGTGCCGCTCAGCAGGGCCCGGCAGTCCGCGCAGTCCTGTCCGAAGACGGAGAGCTGGAGCGCGAACTCCTCCCAGTGGTCCGGGGTGTGGACCACGTTGGCCCACACTCCCAGGCGGTAGGCGGCGCGTGCCTTGCGCTTGACCGCGGCGGCCACCTCCACCGTGTCCTCGCCCCCACGGACGACGATCACCTCCATGGGCTGGTGCGCGTACCAGAGATCGAGGGTGAGGTGCTCCAGCGGGTTCTCGGCGCGCCGCATGTCGGCGAAGGCGCGCCCGATGTCGTCCTCGTCCAGGAGAAGCCGGTGATGGCACAGAACGGTCAGCCCGGCGTCGCGCACCGTGTCGAGGATGAAGGGCTGGAGGCGGCGCGAGACCCCGTCCGGCTTGATCAAGAGCAAGGAGTACTGGCTCTCAGGCTGGCGTCCCAACTGCTTCCCCTCTACGTCCGCGTGCTTGTCGTCGTGAGATTGACACAGCGACTCATGGAGAGTCAATAACAAGAGTCAAGTTGGCATGGCGGTGGAGCCGGTGTGGGCGGCGGGTAACGCCAAGGCCTGCGTAAGCAGGGCAAGTTCGGGAATGGCGGTCGGGGTGTCCGTTCGCCGGAACTTATTGACTGAGTCTCTTGACTCTCTAGTCTCGATCATGGTCATATGGATTTGCCGCAAGGGAACGAGTCCTCGCGGAATTACCCATCAAAAAGGAGAGTCGTCATGACCCGTAACCACGCCGTCGGCCTGCGTCCCCGCCTCGACAAGGTCAAGGTCCGCGCCGGTAAGTAAGCAGGCCCAGTGCCGGGTTGCCGTCGGTCCTCGTACCGGCGGCAGCCCGGCCGCCGCATTCCCGGGCCCGCAAGCCCGTCCCGCTCCCGGCCGCGCCCACCTCCCGGCCGGGTTCCGGGTTCGCCCCGGCGGCGTTCCCGGCGGTGTGCGACGGGCCCGGCACCGGCCGTGTCCCGGCGGCTCGCCGGACGGATCCCGACGCGGCCCACCCCGCCCGCACCGTCGCAGCGACGAAAGACCTCCCGTGACCGAACAGCTCCTGATGAACAACGTCCCCGTACTGGTGGACCGCACCCCCGGCAGCCGCACCACCACCGTGTGCGTCGCCGTCGGATCGGGTGCCCGGCACGACCCCGAGAACGTCGCCGGCGCCACGCACATGCTCGAACACCTCGTCATGTCGGCCCCGTTGGACGGCGGCCCGTCGCTGAGCGAGCGGACCGAGCGGCTCGGCGGCAACTGCAACGCCCTCACCAGCCCCGAACTCCTGGTGATCCACGCCCAGATGCTCAACGAGGACGCGGCCCGGGTCATCGGCTGGATCGGCACCTCCCTGCTCCGCCCCGAACTGACGGCCGCCACCCTCGACCGGGAACGCCAGGTCGTCCTCCAGGAACTGAGCGCCGCCGCCTCCGATCCCTCCGACGCGGTGCAAGACGCCTTCCTGACCCGGCTGTTCGCGGGGCATCCTCTCGGCTCACCGGTGGGCGGCGACCCCGAGAGCGTCGCGCGCATCACCGTCGACGGCATGCGCGACGCCCACCGCCAGGCCCTGGCCGGCGCACCGGTCGCGGTGAGCGCCGTCGGCGGGCTGCCCGCCGGTGAACTGCTCGACGCCCTCGCCGAAGCGGGCCTCGGCACTCTGCCGGCCGCGGCACCACTCGGCGCCCGCCCGCGGCACGACCCGCCTGCGGTGCCCGCCGGAACACCCGAGCGATGGCCCGACGACTTCTGCTGGCTGTTGGCCGGCAGCCGGGCACCGCACCTGGGTGATCCGCGCCGGCACGCCTACACCGTGCTGGCCCACCTCATGGGAGCGAGCCCCGCGTCCCTGCTCTACGCGCGCATCCGCAACGACGAGGCGCTCGCCTACTCCTTCCAGTCCTGGTCCCGGGCCTACAGCGACACCGGCGCCTGGCGGATGCTGGCCGGCGCCGAACCCGCCAACGCCCCGCGCCTCCTGGACTCCTTCCGCTCGCTGCTCGCCGAGGTCGCATCCGAGGGGCCGGGCGAGGAGGCCTTCCCGGCAGCCGTCCGGCAGGCCGTGATGGAGGTCGTGCTGCGCGCGGAGTCCCAGCAGGACGCCGCCATCGCGCTGGCCACCGACCGGGCGCTGGCCGCCGAGGTCACCCTGCCCGAACAGGAGATCGAGGCACTCGGCCGGGTCACCGCCGAGGAGGTCGCCGCGGCGGCGGCCGAGGTGGCCCGCGACCTGGTCGCCGTGGTGCGCCCCGAGGCGGGCTGAGCCCCATGACCGAGAACCCCACCGCCCTCCCGCCCCCGGTCACCGCACCATCGGCGACGCCGGTCACCGCGCGGCCCTCGGCCACCGGCACCGCACTGCCGCCGACGGCTGACGACGCGATGCCTGCGAGCACCGAAGCGGCCCAGCCCTCGACGGCCGCCGGCGCCCGGCGCGTAGCGGCAGGTTCCGCCCTGCCCTCGACAGGCGACGGCGCCCCGCGTGTACCCGCGGGTTCCGCCTCGCCTTCGGCGGCCGATACCGCGGCGCCACCGGCGCTGGCCGGTTCCGTCTCGCCCTCTACCGCCGGTGCCGATCCGGCCGTTGGCGAGGACTATCTGGCCGCCGCCGACGAGGCGGGACTGCTGCACCGGCTCGACGGACTCGTGTACGTGGCCGGCGAGTACCGCGAGCCGCTCACCGGGGTCGACCAGTGCCTGGTGGAGTACGCCGACCCGCGTCTGCTCCGCGCGGCACCCGCCTTCCTCGAAGCGCTCTTCGCCCGCTTCCCGGCGTGCGCCGAGGCGATCGTCCGGGTGGCCGGCGCCGATGACCCACACCCCGCGCTCACCCCGTACCTGAGCTACCTGGCGCTGCCCGTGGAAGCGGTCCGCGCTTGCGACGGCACGCGGGCCGACGAGCCGAGGATCGTCCTGGACGAGGCCCGCGAGCACGACACCGCCGTACACGGCTGGTTGTGCCGGGCCATGGTCACCGCCGCCGCCGGCCGCGGCCTGACCACGCGACCGGAGGCGGTGCGCGCAGCGGTGGACGACCTGATGGACTCTCCCGGCCGGCGCACCTTCGTGGTGTTCGCCGAAGGCCACGACCAGCCGTTCGGTCACGCCACACTCTGCGTCGACGCCCATGACGGCCCCAGCGGGACCGACTTCGTGGACCTCGTGGACATCCTCGTCGACGACCCCGTCCTGCGGTCCACCTCGACCGCGGCCCTGGTGCGGGCCTCCGCCCGCCTGGCGAACGGCCTCGGGCTGCCCCTCGTGGGCAACGTCTGCCACGGCCTCGACGAGGCCGGGCGCAGTGGGGCCGTGACCGCGGCCCTGGAGGCACGCGGTTGGCGCCGCACACATCAGTACCGCCAGGCGCCCCGTCGGAGCGCCGGGGCCGTGCGCGCATCCCAGGATCAGGATCAGGAAGAGACGCCGTGAATCCACCGACCCATTCCCCCTTCGCCCTCGATCTCGACCTGCTGTACGAGCTGCTGGAGGTCGAGCGAGATCTGCCGCCCCGCTATCTGCTGCGGCGGGCGAGGCAGGAGGGCGCCGTCGTGTCGACCCTGGTGCTCTCCCTGGCCGAGCGCGAGGGGCTGGCCCTGGGCGAGGGCGCGCGCGGTGAACTGGCCCGGATGACCCGGCGGTCCGATCTCTACCGGGAGCTGGACGCGGTGGTCCGCGCGGTGCCCGGCGCACGCACCGTCAAGGGCCCTTCCCTCGCCCGGTATTACCCGGCCGGCCTGCTGCGTGCGATCGGCGACCTCGACGTGGTCGTCCCCGACGAGGTCACGCTGTGGCGGGTGTTGGGCGAGGTGCTGGACCGCCGCGAGGCGGGGGAGGCCCTGATGACGGAGCTGCGCGAGGACGGCCGACGGGATCTGCTGGTCTCGGTGTGGTGGCTCGGCGAGGATCCGATGCTCGACCTCGACCGCGGCGTCGAGGTGACCACCTTCGCCTACGGCGGCCTGGCCGAGCGGGCCGTGCCGCTGCGGCCCGAACTGCCCGTCGAGCAGGTGTACGCCGATGTCCTCGCGATCGCGGAGGAGCGCTTCCAGCGCGACTTCACCCTCAAGGACGTACTGGACCTGGTCTGCGTCCTCACCTCGCCCGCGGCTCCCGACCCGGCCGCCCTGGCCCGTGTCGCCGCCGACTACGCGCTGGCACCGGAGCTTCGGGAGCTGTGCGGCAAGGCCACCGCCCATCCGGCGCTCGCCGCCGCGGTGCCGGCGGAACTGCTGGACGGACTGCGTGAGCCCGCCCGCCTCGAAGAGGCCCGCCGGACGGCCCGGGGCCCCCTCGCCCAACAGCCGCGCCACTACGGCTTCCAGCTCACCGAACCCCTGCGGCGCGGCGCCGGCGACGCGGCGCGGGACCACGACTTCGGCGGGGTGCTGCTCCGCCGCACCCCGGTGGCCGACTTCCTGCTGGTCGACGGCGAACTCGTCGACCCGGCCGACCACGAGGCGGCGCTGGCCGCGCTGTCCGCGCTCGCCCCGTGGCCCGAACGTCCGGCCCCGGCCGTCGCCCCCGTCCCGGCACCGTCCCCCCGCGCGCTCCGGCACCCGGCGAAGGACCCGGCGAACGACCCTGCGGAGGACCAGGTGAAGAACCCGGCGGAGGGGCTGGCGCGGGACCTGGCGCGGGACGTGTCGCACGGTGCCGCGCGGGGTTCGACGGCCGAGAGTCCCCTGCCTGCCGGAAACGGGAGCTGAGCCATGAGCATCGTCGACGTACAGGACCTCGGCCGGGTGTTCACCCCCCGCCGAGGCGCCGAGGTCACCGCGCTGGACGAGGTGACCTTCAGCATCGGGCAGGGCGAGGTCCTCGGACTGCTCGGCCCGAACGGCGCCGGCAAGACCACCCTCTCCCGCATCCTGACCACCCTGCTGCTGCCCACCTCCGGCACGGCCCGGATCGGCGGCTACGACGTGGTGCGCCAGGCCAAGGAGGTGCGCCGCCTGGTCGGCCTGGTCCTGGGCGGCGACCGAGGCCTCTACGGACGGCTGACGGTACGGCAGAACCTGTTGTACTGGGCCGCCCTCCAGGGCCTCGGCGGACAGACCGCCCGCCGGCGCACCGAGGAGATGCTGGAGCGCTTCGGGCTGGGCCCGCGCGCCGACGACCGCGTCGAGCTCTTCTCCCGCGGCATGGTGCAGCGCGTCCACCTCGCCCGGGCCCTGCTGAGCCGCCCCCCGCTGCTCATCATGGACGAGCCCACCAACGGCCTGGACCCGCATGCCGCGGCCGGCTTCCGGCACCTCGTCCACGAACTGCGCGAAGACGGCCGCACGGTCGTCCTGACCACCCACGACATGCACGAGGCCCAGGACGTCTGCACCCGCATAGCCCTCATCGACCACGGCCGCATCCTGCACATGGGCGCCGCCGGAGAACTGCTGGCCCGGATCGGCGCACCCCGCACCATCCGCGCCGAGGGGGTCCCCGCGGCGGCCGCCGCGCGGATCGCGGAGCTGCCCGGCACCGTCGAGGTGACCGAGCAGGGCAGCCTGACCGCGCGGCTGGAGGGCGCGGAGGCCCAGTCCGCGGCACTGGCCCTGCTGGTGGAGGCCCGGGCCACCGAGATCGCGGTGGCGCCGCCGGGACTCACCGAGCTGTACCGCACGGTCATCGCCGACCGGGAGTTCGCCCTCTGATGTTCCATTTCATGCGCGCACAGGCGCAGATGCTGTTCCGCTCGCCTCAGCTCTTCGCCACGCTGCTGGTGATCCCGTTCTACTCGCTGGTCTTCTTCCACTTCCTCAAGAGCCACCACCAGGGCGGCCTGGCCACCACCACCGCGATCACCGCGTTCCTGATGGGAAGCTGGTCCCACGCGGTGTTCGTGGCCTCGCAGGCGGTGGACGACGACCGGGTCCAGGGCACCTTGAACCTGTCCCTGCTGACCCCCTCCCGCTATCTGCTGGCGCTGGCGACGCGGACCCTGGTGACCTGCTCGCTCGCACTACCGGTGCTGGGCGAGATGTTCCTCGTCGGCCGCTGGGTGTTCGGGCTGCCGATCCGGGTGGACCGGCCGGGGCTCACCGTGCTCGTCGCGGTGCTCGTGACGACCGGGGTCGCGGCCACCGCACTGCTGATGAGCGGTCTGATGATCCTGGTCCGGGCCGCCCGCAGCCTGCAGAACGCCCTCACCTACCCCTTCTATCTGCTGGGCGGGCTGATCCTGCCGATCACGACGCTCCCCGAACCGCTGCGCTGGGTCTCCCGGGCCTTCTTCCTCTCCTGGGGAGCGCAACTGCTGCGGGACGCGGCCGCGGGACAGGTGCCCGATCCGGGAGCCCGGCTCGGCGTGCTGTGCGCTCTGGTCGGGCTCCAGGCGGCCCTCGGGCTGTGGACCGTCCGGCGGGTGCTGACCTTCGTACGCAGTGGACGGGTGGTCCTCAATGGCTGAGTTCGCTTCCCCACACCGGTCCGGCGGACTGTCCGGCGGACCGGCCGACGACCCGGCCCTGGAGCCGGGCCGGGACGGGCGCCCTTCACCGCTCGCCCGCCTGCGCGTCGCCGCACGGCAGACCGCCTACGGCGCGCTGGCGAGCTATCAGGACTACCGCGCGATGTTCACCCTGCGGACCTGGCTGTTCGGCTGGACCGTGCGGCTGATCTGCCAGGTGGTGTTCTTCGCCGGCCTGGGCCGGCTGGTGGGCTCCTCCTCCGCCGAGGGCTACCTCGTGTTCGGCAACGCCGCGATCCTCGGACCGCTGGGCTCCCTGGGCGTGGTCTCCTCCACCGTCGGCGAACGCGTCTCAGGCACCCTGCAGTTCCTGCTGCTCAGCCGGGGGAGCACCTTCCTGGTGCTGGCGTCGCGGGGCCTGCACTGGATGGCCGACGGGCTGCTGACCTCGACCATCGCGCTGTGCGTCGTCTCCCCGCTGCTGGGGGTGCCGCTGAGCTGGGCGGCGTTGCCGGTGATCCTCGCCGTGCTCTGCCTCAGTACGGTCTCCTGCTACTGCCTGGCGCTGTGTATGACCAGCATCAGTGTGCGCAGGCCCGGCGCACGCATGTACCTGACCGCCGGCACCACGATCGTGCTGATGCTGCTCGCCGGGGTCACCACGGCGGTGCCCCGGTCGGGTGCCGCCGGTCTGCTGGCCCGGGTCCTGCCGCTCACCCACGGGCTGGCGGCGGCGCGGACGCTCGCCGCGGGCGGCTCGCTCGACCTCGGCGCGGTGGCCGGCGAGGCCGCCGTCGCGGCGGGCTGGGGGCTGCTGGCCTGGCTGCTGTTGACCAGGGCGTTGCGGCACACCGTCCGCACCGGATCGCTCTCGCTGAGCTGAGCGCCGTGGAGGAGGGACAGATGAGTTACGCGTTCGAGGCGCTGCCCCGCGGGTTCAGCGACCTGGTGGGCACGGAGGCCGCCCGGGGGGTGTGGGCCGAGTCGATGTTCCGGTCGGTGACGGGCAGTTTCGGTTTCGCGCCCGTCACGGTGGCGCCGGTCGGGTACGCGGAGACCTTCGAGCGGTTCGGCTCCGCGGCCACCGGACGCATCTTCACCTTCGAGGACCTCTCCGGGCGGCGGCTCGCCCTGACCGCGGACTCGCTGGTGGCCGTGTTGCGGGCGCTGGCCGGGTCGGGGCGGTTGACGGGCGACGCCAGCGTCCTGGGCGCGGCCTGCGTGCCCATCGCGCGCTACCGGCGCAAACGGCACCGGGGCTGGAGCCAGGCGGTGGCGGTGATATGCAACGAGTCCGACGAACTCGCGGCCGATCTCACCCTGTTGCGGCTCTGGGCCGCACTCTTCGAGATCCTCGGCCCGACCGCCGGGGGCAGGCTGGAGTACTGCGACTACGGAGTCCTCGACGCGATCGCCACCGACGAGGGCCTGAGCCCGGCCGCCGCCCGTACGGCGCTCCACCGCCGTCGCCGCGGTCTGGCCAAGCCGCCGTCCGGAGAAGCCGGGGACGCCCGGGACACCGAAGAGGCCCGGGGCACCGACGATGCCCGGGGCACCGACGATGCCCGGGATACCGAAGAGGCCCGGGGCACCGACGATGCCCGGGATCCCGGGGATGCCGCGGATACCGGGGACATCGCCGAGGGCGGGGAGCCGGACGCCACGGCGCCGAACGCCGACCGCTTCCTGCGGCGGCTGGACCGCGTCTCCGCGCTCTGCCGTGGACTGCCCCTGGAGGAGGCGCCGGACCGGGTGGCGGAGGCGGAACCGGTCACCGGGGAGCGGATGGCCCATCTGCGCACCGTGCTGACGATCGCTCACGAAATGGAGGTGAGCGTGGAGTTCGGCCTGGACTGGGAGCACGCGCCCGAGTACCAGGCGGGGTTGTGTTTCCGCGCCCGCACCGGCGACGGCCGGACGCTGGGGGACGGCGGTGGTTACCACCACATGGTGCGCACCCTGGACATCGGGCTGAGCAGGTGCTGGAGCACCAGCGCCTCGGTCAATCTGCTGGCCGAGCTGGGCCCGGTCCCCGAGACGGAGTGCGTGCATCTGATGCGTATGCCCTCGGCGGACCTGCGCACCTTCATGGCCGCCGCCCGGCGGCTGCGCGCGGCCGGGTACGACGTGCTGGAGCACTGGCGTCCCCGGCGGCTCGGGCGCCAGCTGCGCCGGGTGCCGGCCCAGCCCAGCCAGTGGTTCGCGCTGGTGGGGGAGAAGGAGGCCGCCACCGGGCGGCTGACCCTGCAGAACGCGGCGGCCGTCGGGGTCACCAAAACCGTCGACCTGGGAGCGGTGCCGGAGCCGGCCGAGGCCGGCCACCAGGTCTGACGGCTCCCCTCGCCGGAACCCGACTGCTCCCGTGACTCCCCTCCGGAGTTTGTGACAGAGCTTTGTGACAAGCAATATTGACTGGCTTGACACGAGGTTCATATCATTCAGTCAAGTAAACTCGACGAAGGGATGGGGCCGATGAAGCCCTCGCCGTTCCCGCGCCCGCTCCTGGCGGCGCTCCAGGACCGCACGGAGCCCGTCACGGTGTGGGGGGCGGGCTTCATCGGCCTGTCCGCCGCGTGCGCGCTGGCCCAGGCCGGGTTCCCCTGCACGGTGCTCGACATCGACGAGCACCGGGTCGGCGAGATCAACGCCGGGGTCGTGCCGCTGCCGGGCTTCGAGGACGTCATCCCCCTCGCCGACGCCCGATCCGGCGGACGGCTGCGGGCCGCGACCCCCGACGACACCGCGGCGGTCGCGGCCCGGGCACACCTGGTGTGCGTCAACACCGACCGCGACGGCCAACCGGTGACCGGGCCGCTGACCGCGGTGCTGAGCGCCATCGGCCGGGCCCGCACCGGCGACGAGACCCTGATCGCCCTGGAGAGCACGATCAGTCTGCGCTGGCTCGACGAGCTGGTGCCCGCCGCGCTCGACACGGACCCCGCGACCGAGACGACGCTGCACCTGGCGGCCGCACCCCGCCGGGACTGGATGCTCTCCCCGCAGATGAACCTGCGGACCCTGCCCCGCGTGCTGGGCACCGCCCGCCCCGAATCCCTGCCCGTGGCCCGGGAGTTGTACGACGCGATCAGCGACGTCGTCCATCCCGCGCCGGACTGGCGGCATGCCGGACTGACCAAGCCGGTGGAGAACCTCTACCGCTACGTCGACCTGGTGCTGACCAACCAGCTCGCGCAGGCGTACCCGGGCCTGGACGTACCCGAAGTGCTCCGGCTGGCCGGCACCAAGTGGAACGTGCCCACCTTCCACCCCTCCATCGGCATCGGCGGCTACTGCATCCCGCTCAGCCCCCACTTCGCCACCGACGGGACGGCGCGAGACATCCCGCTGCCCCTGGTCGACTCGGCCATGGCCTGGGACACGGACCACCCGGCCCGGGTCGCCGAATCGATCCTGGCGATCACCGACGGTCCCATCGGCATCCTCGGCCTCAGCTACGCGGCCAACGCCAGGATCGTCGAGGGCTCGCCCACCCGCCGGCTCACCGAGCACCTGCTGGCCCGCGGCGCCGACGTACGGCTGCACGACCCCTACTTCACCCCCGAGGAGATCACCACCCTCACCGGCGCCCGGCCGCTGAAGTGGCCCGACGACCTGGGCGGCCTCGCCACGCTGATCGCCGCCACCCCGCACGACCTCTACGCCGACCTGCCCGACCGCCTCACCGCACTGGACGACCCGCCGACGGTGGTGGACAACCTCGGCGGCTACGGCACCGCGCTGCGCGACACCGCCGTCCGCTACGCGGAATGGGGCACCCCCGCCGCCCGCCCCTCCGCCGCGCCCCGGTCCTGACCCGGCGCCAGGCCGCCCCCGGCGGACCTCCCCGCACGCACCCCACCCACCCGCGCCCTCGCGCCAGCATCTAGGAGACCCCCATGAAAGCCGTCGTCACAGGCGGAAGCGGATTCCTCGGCAGCACCATCGCCTGCCGCCTGATCGAGGAGGGGCACGACGTCACCGTGCTGGACCGGGTGCCCATCGGCACCAAGGGCCTGCGCTCCGACGCCCGCTTCGTGCGGGGAGACGTCCGCGACCTCGAACTGCTGGCGAAGACCTTCCAGGGCGCCGAGGAGGTCTACCACCTGGCCGGCGTCCTCGGCACCTCCGAGCTGCAGGAGACCCCGCAGGAGGCCATCGACATCAACATAGGCGGCACGGTCAAGGTCTTCGAGGCCGCCGGCACCTGCGGAGTGCCCCGGGTCTTCTACCCCGGCAAACCCAACGTCTGGCTGAACACCTACACCATCACCAAGGCGGCCGCCGAGTCCTTCGCCCAGATGGCCAACTCCTCCGGCCCCAGCCGCATCTGCTCCCTGCGCTACTACAACGCCTACGGCCCAGGCCAGGCCCTGCTCCCCATCCGCAAGATCGTCCCCGCCTTCGCGGCCCAGGCCATCCGCGGCCTGCCGATCCAGGTGTACGGCGACGGCGAGCAGATCGTCGACATGGTGTACTCCCACGACCTCGCCGACATGACCATCCGCTTCACCCGCACCGAGCGCACCGACGTGATCCCGGACTGCGGCAGCGGGATCAGCGTCAGCGTCAACGAGGTGGCCACCGCGGTCAACGAGCACTTCGGCAACCGCGCGGGCATCAACCACCTGCCGATGCGCCCGGGTGAGGTGCCGCGCACCGTCCTCACCGCCGACATGACCGAGCTGCGCGACGTACTCGGCGACCCGAAGCTGAGCGACTACGCCGACTCCCTGGCCGACACCCTGGACTGGTACGCCCGTCTGCCCGACGAGGAGATCGACAAGACGGTGGCCTTCTACGGATGGCAGATGTGACCCCCGCCGGCGCACCCGGCACCGCGCCGGGCGCCGGCCGGCGCCCGGCCGTGCTGGTGGTCGTCGCCCATCCCGACGACGCGGAGATCGCCGTCGGCGGCACCATCGCCCACCTCACCGCACGCGGGGTCCGGGTGGTCACCGCCGTCCTCTCGCAGCCGGAGTCCGGTGCGGGAGCCCGGCAGCGCACCCGGTTCACCGAGCGGGCGGCCGCGGTCCTCGGCTACGAACTGCGCTGGCCGACGGACGGCGGAAACCGCCAGGTCACCGACATCGGCGAGATCGCCCTGGTCGCCGCGGTGGACCGGCTGATCGCCGAGATCGCCCCCCAGGCGGTGCTCACCCACTGGAGCGGCGACGGCCACGCCGACCACCGCCTCGCCGCCCGGGCGGCCGCCGCCGCGACCCGCACCTGCCGCGTCGACCTCTACGGCATGCGGCCGGGCGAGACCCGCACCCCCGCGTTCTCCCGCTTCGCCCCGCAGGTGTTCGTGGACATCAGCGCGCACCACGCCGCCAAGGCGCGCGCCCTGGAACCGTTCGGCACCGCCCGTCCGGGCTTCCGCCCGCTGGACCTGGCGGCGGTGGAGGCCGCGGACCGCTTCTACGGGACCCTGAGCGGAAGCGAGCGCGCCGAGGGCCTGGTGGTGGAACGCGCCCATGGAATCGGGGGACTGCTCTCCGCCCGCTGAGCCCGCCGACCCGCCCGACCGACTTCGCCCGTGCCGGTGAGGCCTGGCCCGGCCCGGCCTTGACCGAGTATATTCACCGCATATTCACTCGGGTTGTCGTGCCGTCGGTCACAATAAGGAGAAGCCTTCATGGCGGAATCGCAGGCTCTGGGGTCACGGATCCGCCGACTGCGGCGCGAGGCGGGTCTGTCCCAGATGGACCTGGCCGGCGAGAACCTCTCCCCGAGCTATATCTCGCTCCTGGAGGCAGGCAAGCGCACCCCCTCCCCGGAGGTTCTGGAGCAGATCGCCGCCCGGCTCGGCTGCGGCTCCGAGTACCTGCTGGAGCTGCTGGAGCCCGAACGGCACGACACCCCGCAGACGGAGCTGCGCTACGCGGAGATCACTCTGCGCAACGGAGACCCCGAGACCGCGCTGGCGACCTACACCGCCGTCCGCGACAAGGCCGCCGCTGCCGGACAGGACGGCGTCCGGCTGACCGCCGAGTACGGGGTGGCCCAGGCCCTGGAGCACGCCGGCCGGCTGGAGGAGGCCGCCGACCACTACCAGGCCCTGCTGGACCACGCCGGCTACGGACAGTCCCTGATCCCGCGACTGGCGGTGGCCGTGGCACTGTGCCGCTGCTACCGCGAGACGGGCGATCTGGCCCACGCGATCGACCTGGCCACCACCACCCTGGAGGAAGCCCGCCGGCTGCGGCTGACCCCGACGGTGCTGGGCGTCGAACTGCTCGCCACGCTCGTCGGACTGCACTGCGAGCGCGGCGACCTGCACCGCGCGGCCGCCCTGGCCCGGACCGCCATCGCCGAGGCCGAGGGCATCAAGGACCGCAAGGCCCTGGGAGCCGCCTACTGGAACGCCGGGGTGGTCGCGCACCGCGACGGCGCCACCGCCGACGCCCTGCTGCTGCTGGAACGCGCCCTGGCCATCTACTCCGAGGGCGACGACGCCCGCGCGCTGTCCCGGCTGCGCAACGCCTACGCGTCGGTGCTGATGCAGTCGGACACCGGCGACCTCGCCGAGGCCAAGTCGCAGCTGACGCGCAGTGCCGAGACCCTGGCCGACCACGGCAGCACGGTGGACATGGCGTACTGCGAGACGGCGCTGGCCCGGGCCTGTCTGCTGGAGTCCGACCCCCGCCAGGCCGAGCGGCACGCCCGGCGGGCCCTCGAACTCCTCGGCACCGGCCACCGGTTGGAGACCGCGCGCACCCTGCTGGTGCTGGCGGGCGCCCAACTGCAACTCGGCGACGACGCGGCCGCCGAGGCCGGCTGCGAGCGGGCCGCGCTGCTGCTGGAGGCCTCCGAGGCGGACCGGCAGGCGGCCTCGGCCTGGAACGACCTCGGTGAACTGCTGGAGCGCTCCGGGCGCACCGAACGGGCCCTGTGGGCCTACCGGGAGAGCCTGCGCTGCCTCGGCCAGCGCGGCAGCCTGCTTCCGGCCACCGACGCGCCGTCCGCCACCCGGGCGGCCGCCGTGCGCGGCCCGGGGGAGCGCGACCGGCCGTAGCGGGTCGCCAGGCCCGTCGCTCGCCGGGCGATCGACGCAGCCGTAGATCGATCGATCAATCGGTTGTTGATCGCGGGCGCCTAACGTCGGTGGAGACAGCGCAGGAGGGCAGCAGCGCCGTACTCCTGACACCGCTCACCGCCTTCCCCTCCCCGACGAAAGCAGACGATCCGCATGCCGCACGCCTCCAGCCGTCCCGCCGGTGCCCCTCCGTCCGGCGGGACCGTCGCCGGGTCGCTCTCCCACCGTTTTGCCCGGGTGCCGGCACTGGCCCTGCTGCTGGTGGTCCTCCCCCTCCAACTCGCCACCGGGCCGACGGAGTTCCGCGAGCTGCTGACGGGGACCACGAGTGCCTCGCCCGCCCACGACATCCCCCTCTGCTGCTGACGACAACCCGCCGGCAGCCGCGCCCCACCCGCTCAACCGGCCACCGGTAGACCACCGGTGGCGACACTCAAGGAGGACCACCCATGTCGAAGCTGCCCCGTGTCTGTACGGCACTCGGTCTGGCGCTGCTCGCCGCGACCGCCCTCGGCGCCACCACCGGCCTGCCGCACACCCACACGCCGACGGCCCCGCACACCGCCGTACAGGCCGGCATCGGCACCGGACACCTGTCCGACCCCGAGGTCAACAACACCGGCTCCAGCTACGAGCCGCCGACCGCGAAGATGTGAGCCACGGCTGACGGGCGGCCGCCCGGCTCGGACCCCACCGACCCCGGGCGGCCCCCGCTCGACGATGCGCGCCGGCGCTCCGCACGAAGCCCGCGGCATCGCCGTACCCGTGTTCGGTATGTGACGGTCGTGTGGCAGGTCACCGAGGCGTACTGTCGGTACTACGGCGATCTGGTTACGCTGCGCGGACTGTCCCGACGGGAGGTACGGATGGGTCGCCCAGGTACACGGAAACTGGCGGTTCTGGCGGTCTCGGCCGCCGTGGTGTCGGTGGGGGCCGCCGCGCCCCCCGCCCCGGCAACGAGCCGCACGGTCCCCAAGGTTCCCGTGGCCGTCGGCTACGGCGGCGCCGTGGCCAGCGTCGACGCGGACGCCTCGGCCGCCGGCATAGAGGTGCTCAAGCACGGCGGCAACGCCGTGGACGCGGCCGTCGCCACCGCCGCCGCGCTCGGCGTGACCGAGCCCTACTCCGCCGGTGTCGGCGGAGGCGGTTACTTCGTCTACTACGACGCCAGAACCCGCACGGTGCACACCATCGACGGCCGCGAGACCGCACCGCTGTCCGCCGACTCCGACCTGTTCACGGAGAACGGCAAACCGCTCGCCTTCGCCGACGCGGTCAGCAGCGGCCTGAGCGTGGGCACCCCCGGCACCCCCGCCACCTGGGAGAAGGCGCTGCACGAGTGGGGCAGCCGGCGGCTCGCCAGCGTCCTGAAGCCGGCCGAGCGGATCGCCCGCGACGGCTTCACGGTGGACGACACCTTCCGCCGGCAGACGGCCGACAACGAGACCCGGTTCCGCTACTTCCCGGACACCGCCAAGCTGTTCCTGCCGAACGGACGGCTCCCGGCCGTCGGCTCGAACTTCAAGAACCCCGAACTGGCCCGCACCTACCAGGAGCTGGGCCGGGAGGGCGTCGGCGCGATCTACCGCGGCGACATCGGCGACGACATCGTCAAGACGGTCGAACACCCGCCCGTGGACCCCGCGTCCGGCTGGAAGGCCCGGCCCGGCAAGCTCGCCGAGAAGGACCTCGCCGTCTACCGCGCCAAACTCCAGGCACCCACCAGGACCTCCTACCGCGGCCTGAACGTGTACTCCATCGCGCCCTCCTCCTCGGGCGGCACGACGGTGGGCGAGGCCCTCAACATCCTGGAGCGCACGAACCTCTCGAAGGCCAGCGAGGTGCAGTACCTGCACCACTACATCGAGGCCAGCCGCATCGCCTTCGCCGACCGGGGGCGCTGGGTCGGCGACCCCGCCTTCGAGGACGTACCGACCAGGCAGCTGCTGTCGCAGCGGTTCGCCGACTCCCGTGCCTGTCTCGTCAAGGACGACGCGGTGCTCGCAAGCCCGCTCGCCCCGGGCGACCCGCGCCGGCCGGCGGCCTGCGGCAAGGGCGGTACGGCGGCCCCGACGACCTACGAGGGTGAGAACACCACCCATCTGACGGTGGCCGACAAGTGGGGCAACGTGGTGGCCTACACGCTCACCATCGAGCAGACCGGCGGCAGCGGCATCACCGTGCCCGGCCGGGGCTTCCTGCTCAACAACGAGCTGACCGACTTCTCCTTCGCCCCGGCCAACCCCGCCGTCCACGACCCGAATCTGCCCGGCCCGGGCAAGCGGCCGCGCTCGTCGATCTCGCCGACCATCGTCCTGGACCGTGACGAGCGGCCCGTGGTGGCCCTCGGCTCGCCCGGCGGCGCGACCATCATCACCACCGTCTTGCAGACGCTCACCGGGTTCCTCGACCGGCACCTGCCGCTGGTCGACGCGATCGCCGCGCCCCGCGCCAGCCAGCGCAACGCGGCCAAGACGGAACTCGAACCGGCTCTCTACGACAGCGAACTGCGCGGGAAACTGGAGGCCATCGGCCACTCCTTCTCGCTCAACCCCGAGATCGGCGCGGCGACCGGCGTGCAACGCCTGCCGAACGGAAAGTGGCTGGCCGCCGCCGAGAAGGTACGACGCGGAGGGGGCTCGGCGATGGTGGTGGATCCGGCCCCCTAGGAATCCGGCCCCGAGGAAGGCGGCTGTGGTTCGGCGGGCGGCTGCTGGTCGGCGGCCGCCCGGCCCGGCGCCTTCTCCGTACGGAAGTCCAGCCGCCCGTCCCGGACGTCCACCGTGACCCGGTCGCCCTCGGTGATCGTGCCGTTCAGCAGCAGCCGGGAGAGCTGGTTGTCCACCTCCCGCTGGATGGTGCGGCGCAGCGGCCGGGCACCGTACTCCGGCTGGTAGCCGCGCTCGGCGAGCCAGTCGACGGCCGCCTGGGTGAACTCGACGCGGACACCCTGCCCGTCCAGCAGCCGCCGGGTGCCCTCCAGCAACAGGTCGGTGATCTTGCGCAGTTGCTCACCGGTCAGCTGCCGGAAGACCACGATCTCGTCGATGCGGTTGAGGAACTCCGGCCGGAAGTGCTCGCGCAGCGGCCGCAGGATCTGCTCGCGCCGCGCCTCCTCGTCGGCGTCCGCACCACCCGGACCGAAGCCGATCCCGGCCCCGCGCCGGGTGATCGCCTCGGAACCGAGGTTGCTGGTCATCACGATCACCGTGTTGGTGAAGTCCACGGTGCGGCCCTGGGAGTCGGTCAGCCGCCCGTCGTCGAGCACCTGGAGCAGGATGTTGAAGACGTCGGGGTGGGCCTTCTCCACCTCGTCGAGCAGGAGCAGCGAGTACGGGTGCCTGCGCACCGTCTCGGTGAGTTGCCCGGCCTCCTCGTGCCCGACGTACCCGGGCGGGGCGCCGATCAGCCGGGAGACCGTGTGCCGTTCCTGGTACTCGCTCATGTCCAGGCGGACCATGCGGTCCTCGCTGCCGAACAGGGCCTCGGCGAGGGCCCGCGCCAGCTCCGTCTTGCCGACGCCGGTCGGACCGAGGAAGAGGAAGCTGCCGATCGGCCGGCGCGGGCTGGCGAGCCCCGCGCGGGAGCGCAGTACCGCCTCGGCGACCACGGCGACCGCCTCCTCCTGGCCGACCACGCGCTGGTGCAGGTGGCTCTCCAGGCCCAGCAGCCGTTCCTTCTCCTCCTGGGTCAGCCGGCTGACCGGGATGCCGGTCTGCCGGGACACCACCTCGGCGATGGCCTCCGTCGTCACCTCCAGCTGCCCTTCGTCGGCCTTGCCGTCGTCGCTGGTCTCCGCGATCCGCCGCTTCAGCTCACCGATCCGGTCGCGCAGCTGCTTGGCCTGTTCGTAGTCCTCGTCCGCGACCGCCTGGCCCTTGTCCCGCACCAGTTGGTCGACCTCGCGCTCCATCGCGCGCACATCCGTGCCCTTCGTCCCGGCACCCAGCCGGACCCGGGCGCCCGCCTGGTCGATCAGGTCGATCGCCTTGTCCGGCAGCCGCCGGTCGGTGAGGTACCGGTCCGACAGCTCCACGGCGGCCACCAGCGCCTCGTCGGTGTAGCGCACCTGGTGGTGGGCCTCGTACCGGTCGCGCAGCCCGCGCAGGATCTCGATCGTGTCCAGGACGGTCGGCTCGGGCACCAGGATCGGCTGGAAGCGGCGGGCCAGCGCCGCGTCCTTCTCGATCCGGCGGTACTCCTCCAGCGTGGTCGCGCCCACGATGTGCAGCTCGCCCCGGGCGAGCGCTGGCTTGAGGATGTTGCCGGCGTCCATGGTGCCGCCCTCGCCGCCGGAGCCGGCGCCCACCACCGTGTGCAGCTCGTCGATGAAGACGACCAGGCGGTCGGAGTGGGCGCGGATCTCCTCCACGATGTTGTTCAGCCGCTCCTCGAAGTCGCCCCGGTAGCGGGTGCCGGCCACCACCCCGGTCAGGTCCAGGGCGACCACCCGCCGCCCCGAGAGCACGTCCGGCACGTCCCCGTCGGCGATCCGCTGCGCGAGGCCCTCCACGACGGCTGTCTTGCCGACGCCCGCGTCACCGATCAGCACCGGGTTGTTCTTGCCGCGCCGTGAGAGCACCTCGATGGTCTGCTCGATCTCCGAGTCCCGCCCGATGACCGGGTCGACCCGGTCCTGCCGGGCCAGCTCGGTCAGATCGCGGCCGTACTTGTCCAGGGTGGGCGTCCCCGTGGACCGCTGCCGCTCCGGGCGGATCTGGGTGCCTTCCGGGGCCTCGGGCGGCATGGCGGCGCCGGAGTAGCGGACCGCGTGGAGGATGTGTCCCGCCGCCGAGTCCGGGTTCGAGGCCAGCGCGCTCAGCACGTGCTCCGGGCCGATGTACCCGGCGCCGCTCGCGCGCGCCATGTCGTGCGCGTCCAGCAGCGCCCGCTTCACGGCCGGGGTCAGGGACAGCGAGGTCGGCGGCGGCACCTCGCCGGGCGGATGCCGGACCGGTCCGGAGCGGTCGTCGATCTGCGTCGCGAGCGAGTCGGGGTCCGCGCCCGCTCGGCTCAGCAGGCTCCGGGTCGGCTCGCTGGACAGTGCCGCGCGCAGCAGGTGCTGGGTGTCCAGATCCCGGCTGCCGTGCTCGGCGGCGTACTGGGCGGCCCCTCTGACCAGCTCGCGGGCCGGCTGGCTGAGCAGCCGGCCGATATCGATGTGGCGGGAGCGATCGGCTCCGCCGGGGGCACCGCCGAAGAAGCGGCCCAGGAATTCACCGAAGGGGTCAGGAGGGTAGCCGTTGGTCATGGCGTGGGGTCCTTCGCTGACGGCAGCGGAGCGGCCGGGTATCCCGGCGGTGGGTGGCTCATGCCCACGATGTCACGATCCGTGGGGGTGGGCATGTTCGCCGGGCGGAGGGCACCGGGCCGGTCCGCCGGCGCCCGCGAGGACGCCCCGGCCGCTCGGACGGTGGCCGCCGGCGCCGCGCAGGCCGCTCGAGCGGTGTCTGCCGGGGGTGCCGCGCGCGCTCGCGGCGCCCTCGCGGGACCGCGCCGGTCGCGGTCGCCCGCGCGCCCCGTGAGGCCGTGCGCGCCACGTCAGGGCGTCGCTCGTGCCGTCAGAGCGGGCGCGCCCCGTCAGGCTGTCGCTCGTGCCGTCAGGATCCGCGGGCCGCTCGCCGTGATCGCCACCGTGTGTTCCACGTGGGCCGCCCGGGAGCCGTCGTTCGTGCGCAGGGTCCAGCCGTCGGCCGCCGCGTGGTACGAGTCCGTGCCGCCCGCGATCAGCATGGGCTCGATGGCGATGACCAGGCCGGGGCGCAGTGGAAGGCCGCGGCCGGGGCGGCCCTCGTTCGGGACCCCGGGGTCCTCGTGCATACGGCGGCCGATGCCGTGCCCGCCGAAGTCCTCCGGGATGCCGTAGCCGGCCGCCCGGCACACCCGGCCGATGGCGTGCGCGATGTCCCCGACGCGGTGGCCGACCACCGCCGCCTCGATCCCCGCCGCCAGCGCCCGTTCGGCGGTGTCGATCAGCCGGAGGTCCGCCGGGCGGGGGCGGCCCACCACGAAGCTCAGCGCCGAGTCGCCGGCCCAGCCGTCCAGCGTGGCCCCGCAGTCGAGGGAGACCAGGTCGCCGTCGCGCAGCCGGTAGCCGGTCGGGACGCCGTGCACGATCGCGTCGTTGACCGAGGTGCACAGGACCGCCGGGAAGGGGGTCGGGGCGAAGGCGGGACGGTAGCCGAGGAACGGCGAGGACGCCCCGGCCTCGCGCAACACCTCCCGGGCCACCTCGTCCAGCTCCAGCAGTGAGACACCGACGCGCGCGGCCTTCCGTGCGGCCGTCAGGGCCCGTGCGACGACCTGGCCCGCCGCATGCATCGCGTCGATGGACGCGTCCGTCTTCAGTTCCACCATGCCAATTACTATACCGGTATTTAAATGGGGTCCCCGTCTCGGGGGCGGTATTAGAATGGGCGCCATGGTGCGCACCCCCCTCACCCCTGAAGAGCGCGAACGTGGCGAGCGGCTCGGCCGGCTGCTGCGCGAGGCGCGTGGCGACCGGAGCATGGCCGAGGTCGCCGCGGCGGCCGGTCTCTCCGCGGAGACCCTGCGCAAGATCGAGACAGGGCGGGCGCCGACCCCGGCGTTCTTCACCGTGGCGGCGCTGGCCGGTGTGCTCGGGCTCTCGATGGACGAGCTGGTCGTGTGGTGCGCCCTGGTTCCGGCCTGACGCGCCCGCGTCGACGGCATCCCCCGGAAAACTCCGCGTAGCGGCGCCGTAACACCGCTGGTGTTGCCTCTACCCACCGGAGTGCTGGCGGTCGGGCGGGAGCTGGGCGATGGCGGAGGAACAACTACCCGACGGGTTAAGGGAGTTCGCGAGCTACCTGAACGCCCTCCTGGCGCGGCTCGACCCCGGCGGCGGCTGGTGCGCCGTCTTCTGGCAGCGCGACCCCGCGGGCATGCGGGCCTGTCTGGACGGGCGCGAGGTGCCACCGTGGGACGTCGTGGAAGCGCTCCTGCGAGACCTCGGCGAGGCTTACGGCGCGACCGTCGCGGCCGCCGAACGGCACCGGGCCCGCATACTGCACGCGGCCGCGCTGACGGCGTACGACGCCCGGCCCGGTGCCCGGGACGCCCTCGCCGAACGTCTCGACAGCACACTGCGCGACCAGCGACACGCCGTCGCCCGCCTGACCGAACTGACCCGCCTGCTCTCGGTGTCGGCCACCCCCGAAGAGGCCGCCGCCCTCGGCCTGGACCTCGCCTGGACCCGGGACACCCATCACAGAGCCACGGCCCGCTGCGCCGAACTCCGTGCCCGCATGACCGAGTTGGACCGGTGGTCGACGGCCGGGAGCCCGACTGCGCAGGCACGGTACGTCCGGACGAGCGGCCCATGGACAGCGGCACATCCGCACGAGCCGGCCCCCGCCGGGGGAGAGGCGCCGACGGCATGGCACCGCGACGGCGGCAGCCCCCGGGATGCGAGCCCCGAGGACGCGGATGACCGTCACCGGGCGACCCCGGCGCCGTACGCCCCGCGAGCCGATGAGACGGGCGGAGCCGCAGACTCCCAGAGGGCGACACCGGCCTCCGGAGCCCCGACCGTTCCGGCGCGTCACACCACCGACGCCCTGACGGCCCGGCCCGCACCCCCGGCCGCGGATGCCCGGGCCGACCACCCGAGGCCGCCCGCTGCAAAGGCGCCGTCGCTGCACCCGGCCAACTCCGCGCAAGCCTCTGCCCGCCACCCCTGGCCGCCGGCTGCGGAGGCGCCGCCGTCCCATCCTGCCAACGCGCCGATGGGGCCGGCTGCTCCGCTGGCCGGGGAAGCCCCGGGCCGCCACTCGTGGCCGCCCGTCGCACAGGCGTCGCCGTTGCACCCGGCCGGCGGCGCGGAAGCTCCGACCAGCATCCCTGCGCCGCCGGCTGCGGAGGCGCCGCCGTCTCATCCTGCCAACGCGCCGATGGGGCCGGCCGCTCCGCTGGCCGCGGATGCCTCTGCCCGCCACCCCTGGCCGCCGGCTGCGGAGGCGCCGCCGTCTCGCCCTGCCAACGCCCCGACCGGGCGAACCGCACCACCCCCCACGCCCAACCGCCCCGACCACTCCTCCGCCCACCCCACCGCAGAGCAGCCCCAGCACACCCCCACGCCCACGCCTCGCCACCCCTCCGCGCACCCGCTCCCCACCCCCTCCGAGCAACTCCCCGCCACCCCCTCCGAGGACCCCGCCCTCACCTCCTCCGAGGAGCCCACCCTCACCCCCTCCAAGCCCCGTAAGCGCCGTCGGGGTAGTGCGCGGTTTGCCGGGATGGAGGAGGACGGGGTCCTCGGGGGTGGGCCCCAGGGGGCGGGGGGCGCGCCGACGGGTGGGGCGCGAGTGCCGCGGGGGGCTCGGTTCGCCGGGGCCGTGGGAGGCGAACCGGAGCCCGCGTCGGTCGCGACGGTGGACGACGAGGCGGCCGAGGCGGTCGCCGGGGTCGTCGCGCGGCTGGGGTGGCTGCGGGGCGAGGGCCGCAGCGGTGAGGCGCACGTGCTGCTGGTGGAGGCCGCGGGGTGGCCCCCGGCCCGACTCCCACTGCTCGCGGAGGCCCTGCACCGCGCCGGGCTCGGCGCCGACTGGGACACCCTGCTGTGGGAGGCCGCCTCGCTGCCCGCCGAACGACTGGTGGCCGTCGCCGACGCGCTGGCCGCGGCGGGCCGGGACACCGACGGGCAGCGGATGCTGCGCCAGGGCGTGGCGCGCCCGCCGGAACAGATCGGCGCGGCCGTGCTGCGGCTGGACGACGAGGGCCGTGCCCGCGAGGCACGGGCGCTGCTGGACGCGTACGTCCGGGTCCGCACCCCGGAAGAGGCGGTCCGCAGCGCCGCCGCCGACCCCGGCCGGCTCGTGCCCCTGCTCCTGCGAGCCGCGCACGCGCTCTCCGGGGAACGGCACCGCGACCTCGTACACGCCTTGCGTGTCGCGGGACACGCCCCGTGACCCCGGGTGACCCCGGCCGTGCCGCTCACCCACCGGAGTGTGAATCGTGATCGACTCCGCCGGGTTGGCGGCGATGGTCTTGGCAAGGGCCGCGCGGAGGCTTACTTTCGTCCCTCTACGACCTGCTCTACGGGCGTAGAGGCTCTGAGGTCGCGTCGAAGGAGCAGCTCATGGCCAACGTCGTCCGTGCCGCGCTGGTCCAGGCCACCTGGACCGGCGACACCGAGTCCATGGTGGCGAAACACGAGGAGCACGCCCGCGAGGCGGCCCGCCGGGGCGCGAAGATCATCGGATTCCAGGAAGTCTTCAACGCCCCCTACTTCTGCCAGGTCCAGGAACCGGAGCACTACCGCTGGGCCGAACCCGTGCCCGACGGCCCGACCGTGCGCCGTATGCGGGACCTGGCCCGTGAGACCGGCATGGTGATCGTCGTCCCGGTCTTCGAGGTGGAGCAGTCCGGCTTCTACTACAACACCGCCGCCGTGATCGACGCCGACGGGGCCTACCTCGGCAAATACCGCAAGCACCACATCCCGCAGGTCAAGGGGTTCTGGGAGAAGTACTACTTCAAACCCGGCAACCTGGGCTGGCCCGTCTTCGACACCGCCGTCGGCAAGGTCGGCGTCTACATCTGCTACGACCGCCACTTCCCCGAGGGCTGGCGTCAGCTGGGGCTGAACGGGGCGCAGCTGGTCTACAACCCCTCCGCCACGCACCGCGGACTCTCCGCCCACCTCTGGCAGTTGGAGCAGCCGGCCGCGGCCGTCGCCAACGAGTACTTCGTCGCCGCCATCAACCGGGTCGGACAGGAGGAGTACGGCGACAACGACTTCTACGGCACGAGCTACTTCGTCGACCCGCGCGGACGGTTCGTCGGTGAGACGGGGAGCGACAAGGGCGAGGAACTCCTGGTCCGCGACCTCGACTTCGACCTCATCGAGGAGGTGCGGCAGCAGTGGGCCTTCTACCGCGACCGCCGCCCCGACGCCTACGAAGGGCTGGTACAGCCGTGAACGACCTCTACTCCCGGCACCGGGGCGTCCTGCCCGACTGGCTCGCCCTCTACTACGACGACCCGCTGGAGATCACGCACGGCGAGGGGCGGCACGTCTGGGACTCCGCCGGCAACCGGTACCTGGACTTCTTCGGCGGCATCCTGACGACGATGACCGCGCACGCGCTGCCCGAGGTGACCAAGGCGGTCAGCGAGCAGGCCGGCCGCATCCTGCACTCCTCGACCCTCTACCTCAACCGCCCGATGGTCGAACTGGCCGAGCGAATCGCCCAGTTGAGCGGCATCCCGGACGCAAGGGTGTTCTTCACCACCTCCGGCACCGAGGCCAACGACACCGCCCTGCTGCTGGCCACCACCCACCGGCGTGGCAACACGATCCTGGCCATGCGCAACAGCTACCACGGCCGCTCCTTCGGCACCGTCGGCATCACCGGCAACCGCAGCTGGTCCCCGACCTCGCTGTCCCCGCTGCAGACCCTGTACGTGCACGGCGGCGTGCGCACCCGGGGCCCGTACGCCGCACTCGACGACCGTGCCTTCATCGAGGCCTGTGTCGCCGACCTCAGGGACCTCCTCGGCCACACCCGGCCGCCCGCCGCGCTGATCGCCGAACCCGTCCAGGGCGTCGGCGGGTTCACCTCCCCGCCCGACGGCCTCTACGCCGCCTTCCGCGATGTCCTGCGCGAACACGGGATCCTGTGGATCTCCGACGAGGTGCAGACCGGCTGGGGCCGCACCGGCGACCACTTCTGGGGCTGGCAGGCGCACGCCCGCAGCGGCCCGCCCGACATCCTCACCTTCGCCAAGGGAATCGGCAACGGCATGTCCGTCGGCGGAGTCGTCGCCCGCGCCGAGATCATGAACTGCCTGGACGCCAACAGCATCTCGACGTTCGGCGGCACCCAGATCACCATGGCCGCCGGCCTCGCCAACCTCACCTACCTCCTCGAACACGACCTCCAGGGCAACGCCCGCCGGGTCGGTGGGCTGCTCATCGAGCGGCTGCGGGCCGTCGCCGCCCAGCTGCCCGGCATCCGCGAGGTACGCGGGCGTGGACTGATGATCGGTGTCGAGCTGGTGAAGCCCGGGACGGACGAGGCCGACCCGCGGGCGGCGGCGGCCGTGCTGGAAGCGGCCCGCGAGGGCGGACTGCTCATCGGCAAGGGCGGCGGCCACAACACCAGCGCCCTGCGCATCGCACCTCCACTCTCGCTCACCGTCACGGAGGCGGAGGAGGGCGCGACCATCCTCGAACAGGCGCTGCGGAGTTCGTACTAGCGCCACCCGGACCGGCACCACCGGAGCGGCCCCGGGCCGGACCGGACCGGGGCCGCCCCGACCGGCACGGGCCGGCACCGGCCGGCTCGCCGAGTCGGCACCACCCGAGCAAGGGACACGGCCATGACGACCATCTCGACCGCCTCGTGGCAGCCGCTCCAGCCCGCGCTCTCGGTCCGGCAGGTGCTCACCCTGGAGCGGGTGCTCGCCGGGGAGCCGGAGGTGGTGGCGGGGGCCGGACAGCTGGACCGGCCGGTGCGCTGGGTGCACGTCGCCGAGGCGGCCGACGTCGGTGTGATGCTCAGCGGCGGCGAGATGGTGCTCACCACCGGGGTGCTCCTGACCGGGGACGAGGCCAAGCAGGCCGAGTACGTCCGCTCGCTGCACCGGGCCGAGGCGGCGGCCGTGGTCCTCGGCCTGGGACGGGCCTTCCCCACACCGCCCGAGGTGATGCGGCGGGCCGCCGAGCGGTGCGGGCTGCCCATGGTCGTACTGCACCGTCCCTTCCCCTTCGCCGAGTTGACGGAGGAGGTCCAAAGCAGGCTGGTGCGACGCAAGTTCGCCGCGGTCAGCCTGTCGGAGAACGTACGGACCGCCCTCACCGGACTGATCACGGGCGGCGCCCCGCTGCAACGGCTGCTGGACGAGGTCGCCCAGCACAGCGGCTGCCCGGTGGTCGTCACCAACCTCGCCCACCGCGTCCTCGCCACCGCGGGGGAGCGGTCGGCGGTGGACGACGTACTGCGCGACTGGGAGCGGATCGCCCGGCAGGCCGGAGCCGGCGCCGGGGACGGCTGGATCCGTGCCGAGCTGGGCGGCCCCGGGGAGAACTGGGGCCGGCTGCTGCTCTGCGGCCACCGCGGCGACACGGCCACCGGGCAGCTGCTCGCTGACCGGGCCGCCGAGGCGTTGGTCCTGCACCGCATGCTCGGCGGCGGCTCCGCGCACACCTGGGAGGAGCAGTCCGCGCAGAGCCTGCTGACCGACCTGGTCTCCGGTGTCGTACCGGCCCGGCAGCTGCTGCCGCGGGCCCGGGCGGCCGGACTGCCGGTCAACCTCAGGACGTTCGTCCCGCTCGTCGTCCCCGGCGCGGATCCGGCCCGGCTCGGCCGGGTGCTGCGCACGCTGGGACTGCCCGGTCTGGTCGCCGAGCTGTCCGGCGGCGGCACCGCCGTCCTGCTCAGCCTCGCCCGCGACCAGCGGGCCGAGGCCCTGACCGCGCACTTCGCGGCCCGGCTGCGCAGCGAGACGGGGGAGCCGGCCACGGTGGTCGCCGCGGCCGATCCGCGGACCGTCTGGGACGAGGTGCCCGCGGGACTGCGCGAGGCCCGGCATGTCGCCGAGGCCGTCGCCGACTCGGCCGCCACCCTCGACCTGCCGGCCGTCGTCCGGCTCAAGGACGTCCACCTGCGCGGGCTGATACGGCTGCTGCGCGACGACCCGCAGGTGCAGTCCTTCGCCGAACGGGAGCTGGACGGACTGCTGGGCGACGCCGAACCGGAGCTGCTGAACGTCCTGCGCACCTATCTCGCCACCGGCCGCAACAAGTCGCGCACCGCCCAGCTCCACCATGTCTCCCGGCCGGCCCTCTACCGCCGCCTGGAGGCCATACAGGGCCGCCTCGGCGTCGACCTGGACGACTTCGAACAGGCGGCCTCCGTCCACATCGCGCTCCTCGCGCACGACGCGCAACAACTGTGAAACAAGCGACGACCTGGGAAAACGGCGGTGAAACATGGGCCCGCGCACACGTGACACGGTGGCACGCCCACGGCCCGCAGACGTGACACGCTGCCACTCAAAGGGCACGCCCGGCCTTTCTAGGCTCACGGCACACCGAGCTACCGGAGGCCGCGATGAGCCGAGTGATCCGAGCCGCCCTCTTCCAGACCGCCTGGACCGGCGACAAGGAGTCCATGATCCAGGTGCACGAGCAGGCGGCCCGCGACGCCGCCGCACAGGGCGCCCAAGTCCTCTGCTTCCAGGAGCTGTTCTACGGCCCCTACTTCTGCCAGGTGCAGGACAAGGCGTTCTACGAGTACGCCGAGCGGATCCCCGAGGGGCCGACCGTCCAGCGCTTCCAGTCCCTCGCCCGCGAGCTGGGCATCGTCCTCGTCCTGCCGATGTACGAGGAGGAACAGCCGGGCGTGCTGTACAACACCGCGGCGGTGATCGACGCCGACGGCAGCTACCTCGGCAAGTACCGCAAGACCCACATCCCCCAAGTGCGGGGATTCTGGGAGAAGTTCTACTTCCGGCCGGGCAACAGTGGCTGGCCCGTCTTCGACACGGCCGTGGGCCGCATCGGCGTCTACATCTGCTACGACCGCCACTTCCCGGAAGGCTGGCGGGCGTTGGGGCTGGCCGGCGCCGAGATCGTCTTCAACCCCTCGGCCACCTCACGCGGCCTGTCCCGCTATCTCTGGCAGCTGGAGCAGCCGGCGGCGGCCGTCGCCAACGAGTACTTCGTCGGCGCGATCAACCGGGTGGGGGTGGAGGACCTCGGCGACAACGACTTCTACGGCACCACCTACTTCGTGGACCCGGAGGCCCAGTTCGTCGGCGAGGTGGCGAGCGACAAGGAGACCGAACTCGTCGTCCGCGATCTCGATCTGGCCAAACTCCGCGAGGTGCGCGACCGCTGGCAGTTCTACCGGGACCGCGCGCCGGGCGCCTACACCCCGCTGACCGCCCCCTGAGCACACCGAACCCCCTGGCAGGAGAGGGACCATGAGCAGCCGTACCGTCATCCGCGGTGGTCTCGTCATCACCGCGTCCGACGAGATCCACGCCGACGTGCTGATCGAGGACGGCCGCATCGCCGCCCTCGCCGCCTCCGGCACCCCGGCCGCCGAGGCGTTCACCGCCGAGCGGAGCATCGACGCCACCGGCAAGTACGTCATCCCGGGCGGCGTCGACGCCCACACCCACATGGAGCTGCCGTTCGGCGGCACCTTCGCCTCCGACACCTTCGAGACCGGCACCCGGGCCGCCGCCTGGGGCGGTACGACGACGATCGTCGACTTCGCGGTGCAGAGCGTCGGCCACACCCTGCGCGAGGGCCTGGACGCCTGGCACGCCAAGGCCGAGGGCAACTGCGCGATCGACTACGCCTTCCACATGATCGTCTCCGATGTGAACCAGGAGACGCTCAAGGAGATGGACCTGCTCATCGAGGAGGGCGTCACCTCGTTCAAGCAGTTCATGGCCTACCCGGGCGTCTTCTACTCCGACGACGGACAGATCCTGCGCGCCATGCAGCGCTCCGCCGAGAACGGCGGACTGATCATGATGCACGCCGAGAACGGCATCGCGATCGACGTCCTCGTGGAGCAGGCGCTGGCCCGCGGCGAGAGTGACCCGCGTTTCCACGGCGAGGTCCGCAAGGCCCTGCTGGAGGCCGAGGCCACCCACCGCGCCATCCGGCTGGCCCAGGTCGCCGGGGCGCCCCTGTACGTGGTGCACGTCTCGGCGGCGGAGGCGCTGGCCGAGCTGGTCCGCGCCCGCGACGAAGGACTGAACGTCTTCGGCGAGACCTGCCCGCAGTATCTGTTCCTGTCCACCGACAACCTCGCCGAGCCCGGCTTCGAGGGCGCCAAGTACGTGTGCAGCACGCCCCTTCGGCCCAGGGAGCACCAGGCCGCCCTCTGGCGGGGCCTGCGCACCAACGACCTTCAGGTGGTCTCCACCGACCACTGCCCCTTCTGCTTCACCGGCCAGAAGGAGCTGGGCCGCGGCGACTTCTCCAAGATCCCCAATGGTCTGCCGGGCGTGGAGAACCGGATGGACCTGCTGCACCAGGCCGTCCTCGACGGGCACATCTCCCGCCGGCGCTGGATCGAGATCGCCTGCGCCACCCCGGCCCGGATGTTCGGCCTGTACCCGAAGAAGGGCACCATCGCCCCGGGCGCCGACGCTGACGTCGTCGTCTACGACCCGCACGCCGAGCAGGTGATGTCCGCCGAGACCCACCACATGAACGTCGACTACTCGGCCTACGAGGGCAGGCGCGTCACCGGCCGGGTCGAGACCGTCCTCTCGCGCGGCGAACTCGTCGTCGACCGCCGGGAGTACACCGGCCGCGCGGGCCACGGCGTCTTCACCCCCCGCTCCACCTGTCAGTACCTCAACTAGGAGCAGTGCCGATGGACTTCGGACTCGTACTGCAGACCGACCCGCCCGCCTCCCGGGTCATCAGCCTGATGAAGCGGGCCGAGCGCAACGGCTTCGGCTACGGCTGGACCTTCGACTCCGCCGTGCTGTGGCAGGAACCGTTCGTGATCTACAGCCAGATCCTCGCCAACACCACACGGCTGAAGGTCGGCCCGATGGTCACCAACCCGGGCACCCGCACCTGGGAGGTCACCGCCTCCACCTTCGCCACCCTCAACGACATGTTCGGCAACCGCACCGTGTGCGGCATCGGCCGCGGCGACTCCGCGATGCGCGTCGCGGGCCGCACGCCCAACACGCTGGCCCGCATCAGCGAGGCCATGAAGGTCATCCGCGCCCTCGGCCGGGGCGAGGAGGCAGACCTCGGCGGCACGAAGATCCGCTTCCCCTGGATCAAGGACGACGCCGAACTCCCCGTCTGGATGGCCGCGTACGGCCCGAAGGCGCTGAAGATGACCGGCGAGGAGGCCGACGGGTTCATCCTCCAGCTGGCCGACCTCTATCTGGCCGAGTACATGGTGAAGACGGTCAAGGACGCGGCCGCCGCGGCCGGCCGGGATCCGGCGGAGGTCAAGATCTGCGTGGCGGCGCCTGCCTACGTCACCGAGGACGACTCGCCCGAGGCCCTCGCCCACGCCCGGGAGCAGTGCCGCTGGTTCGGCGGCATGGTCGGCAACCACGTCGCCGACCTGGTCGCCAAGTACGGAGAGCACTCCACCCAGGTCCCGGACGAACTCACCGACTACATCCGCGCCCGGCAGGGTTACGACTACGCCCACCACGGGCGCAGCGGAAACCCCGACACCCAATTCGTACCCGACGAGATCGTGGACCGGTTCTGCCTCATCGGCCCCGCCGCCCGGCACATCGAGAAGCTCAAGGCCCTGCGCGCCCTGGGCGTCGACCAGTTCGCGGTGTACGACATGCACGACGCGCAGGAGGCCACGATCGACGCCTACGGCAGCCGGATCATCCCCGCGGTCAACGCCTGACCTGCCCGGCCCCTCCCGTCCCGACTCCCGTTCCGCCCCTCCGAGTTCCCCCACGCCCCCTTGGTCTCCCCTCCCCGCCGTCCCGGGGAGGGGGCTGGTGCCCGCACGGCCGTCTCCCACCTCTCTCCCCGATTGGCCAGCCCATGACCGACACCGCTCCCACGGCCATACCCACGTCCGGCCAAGTCACCCTGCCCGACGGGCGCGTGGAACTCGCCCCCGGCACACCACCGCCCAGCGGCCCCTACGCCAACGACGACCTGCTCCCCGTCCCCATCGCCCAGCGCACCTGGACGACGTACAACTTCTCGGCCCTGTGGGTCGGCATGGCCCACAACACCGCCTCCTGGACCCTGGCCTCCGGGCTCATCGCGGTCGGCATGGACTGGAAGCAGGCCGTGTTCACCATCGCCCTCGCCAACCTGGTCGTGCTGGCGCCCATGCTGCTGACCGGGCACGCGGGACCCAAGTACGGCATTCCCTTCCCGGTGTTCGCCCGCGCCTCCTTCGGAGTGCGCGGCGCCAACCTGCCCGCCGTGGTACGGGCGTTGGTGGCCTGCGGCTGGTTCGGCATCCAGACCTGGATCGGCGGCGAGGCGATCTACTTCCTCGCCGGCAAACTGATCGGCGACAGCTGGTCCGGTGCCTCGCACATCGGCGGCCACGCATGGACCATGTGGCTGTCCTTCGCGCTCTTCTGGGCCATCCAGGTCGCCATCATCCACCGGGGCATGGAGACGATCCGCCGCTTCGAGAACTGGGCCGCGCCCTTCGTCATCGTCGGCGCGCTCGTGATGCTGTGGTGGATGAGCGCCAAGGCCGGCGGCGTCGGACCGCTCTTCGACCAGCCGTCCAGACTGGGCTGGGGCGGTGCGTTCTGGAAACTGTTCTGGCCCTCCCTCATGGGCATGATCGGCTTCTGGTCCACGCTGTCGCTCAACATCCCCGACTTCACCCGCTACGGCAGAAGCCAGAAGGCGCAGACCCGCGGCCAGGCACTCGGCCTGCCGACCACGATGACCCTGTTCGCGTTCCTCTCCGTGCTCGTCACCTCCGGTTCCCAAGCCGTATACGGTACGCCGGTCTGGGACCCGGTCCAGCTCGCCGCCAAGACGGACAACGCCGTCGGCCTGCTGTACGCCCTGGTCACCGTGCTGGTGGCGACCCTGTCCGTGAACATCGCCGCCAATCTCGTCTCCCCGGCCTTCGACTTCTCCAACGTCGCCCCGCGTAAGGTCAGTTTCCGCTCCGGCGCGCTGATCACCGCCGTCCTCGCCGTGCTGATCTGTCCCTGGAAGCTGTACTCCGACCCGCAGGGCTACATCTTCACCTGGCTCGGCCTGGTCGGCGGGCTGCTCGGCACGGTCGCGGGCATCCTCGTCGCCGACTACTGGCTGCTGCGCCGCACCCGCCTCGACCTCGCCGACCTGTACCGCACGGGCGGCCGCTACTGGTACACGGGCGGCTGGAACTGGCGGGCGGTGGCGGCCTTCGTGGTGGGCGGTGTCCTCGCGGTCGGGGGCGCCGACTTCCGCCCCCTGATCGACGGCCGCCCCATCCCCGCCCTGTCCCCACTGGCCGACTACGGCTGGGCGGTGGGCCTCGGCACCTCCCTGGCCCTGTATCTGGCCCTCACCCTCCTCACCGGTGACACCCGGGAGGTACGAGAGGCCCGTGGCAAGGAGGCGACGGCGTAGCCGACTCGGGGGAGCGGTCAGCCGGACCGGCCGCTCCCCAGCGCGGCGACCGCGGCCTTCGCCGCCTTGATGGCCCCCTTGTTGATCTCGTCGGTGCCCGGCGCCTTCTTCGTCTCGAAGTCGCTGCCGTTGTACGTGACGATCACCAGGGCGTTGGAGACACGGGCCATCACCACGCCCTCCCGGGTCTGCTGCTTGTCCTCCGTGGTGAGGTTCACGACGGAGTACGCGGAGTCCCCGAGCCCCGGAACGGAGCCGCCACCGCTCTTCTCGCCGACCCGCTGCTGGTACTCCTTGCGCGCCGCGTCGTCGGAGGCAGTGATCTCGAAGGAGACGTCGAGCCAACGGTAGTCGTAGCCCTCGAGCGCGTTCCAGGAACAGGTGCGGCGCAGCTTGTCGTCCGTGGACGGGATCTCCTTGCCGGCCGTCTTCGCCCCGGGCACCAGCGACTTGACGATGGCTACGGGCACGCTGGAGCAGGGAGCGGGCGCACCGGTGTACGCCTTGGCCGCCGTGGCGGACTCCGACGCGGAAGGAGACTGCGCGGGCGCCTGCCGGCCGGCCGGCAGGGGCGCGGCGGGGGACGGCGCGGTCGGCCCGGACGTCATGGCCCAGCCGGCGCAGGCGAGGACCGCGACCGGCGTCAGACGCGCGGTGAGGGCGAGCGGCAGAGGCAGAGAACGCACGGCGCACTTCTCATGGGGGAGGGGCGCGGAATCGGGGGTTCCGCAGCGTGGACGGGGACGACAGTGTCACACGACTGCCTGTGCGGCGGAAGCGGGAACTCGCAGCGTGGCCGGACGGTCACGAGAGCGGGCGCGCGACGTACCGCTCTGTCTGTTATGTGCCCGAAGAGGAGCGGCGCTCCTCGAGCCAGCGGCGGGCACCGACCTCGCTCGGGTACTCCCGGACGGTCAGCCAGGCGGCCGACCAGCCGACGAGATACGCGACGATCGCGGGCATCACCGGAGCGGCGAGCAGCACCAGCCCGCGGCCCGCGGCGATCCGGCCCGGGACACGCCGGTCGTGGTCCCGTTTGGCCCGCAGGGTCCGGTCGGGACCGGGGGGATCCAGCAACGCCTCGCGATGGCCCCGACGCTGTGTCACCCACCCCCACACCGACGCCACGACGGACGCGACCACCTGCACGCCGTCCCACACGGTCCGCGCGGTCGCCGGCAGCAGGTCGCGCACCCCCGCGTACAGGCCCACGGCGAAGAGGGAGAACAGGGCCAGGGCCAGCACGACGAACACGGTCGTACGGGCGCGGCACAGCCAGTAGGCCGCGCCCCGCCGGTACCACGTGCGCCCCAGCTTCGGCAGGGCGGGGACGGGGACGGAGAATCCGGGGGCGGGGGCCTCAGAAGATACTCGTGACGCCATGCCAGACATCCTTCACCAGTCGCTTTCCGTCATCGACGGTCTCCGTGGCGACGTGCTTCGACCCGGTCAGCACGCCACCGACCACCCCGTGGTCGTGGATGTCCTCGCTCCAGTGCTCGTGGAAGGCGTGATCGAGGACGGACGTCGCGGCGACCACCGTGCCGACACCGACCGCGGCCACGGCCACGGCACCCTCGACCGGCAGGGCCGCCGTGATCACCGCTCCGGCGGCCAGGCCGCCCACGGCGGCGCCGACGTCGACGGTGACCGAGTGCTGCCAGGACCAGCCCTTGTCATGGTCGTCCTTCGCCTCCAGCACGCCGCAGGCGGCCGCCGCCGCGACGTCCAGCACCGGGACCTCCTTCAGGACGTCCGGCAGCACCTCGAGCCCCTTGCCCAGCCGCAACGCATCGGCGGCGTCGGCCAGTTTGACGTTCAGGGCGCGGTCGTAGGGCAGCGCGCCGCTGCCGTGGTCGGCGCGCGCGATGTCCTCCTCCAGCGCGTCGACCTTGGTGACCGCGTCACGGTAGGCGCTCTTGGCCGGCAGGTCGGCGGGCATCTTGCGGCCCTGCTGCTGGAACACCTTGCGTTCGGCGCGCAGTTGCTTCTTTGCGGCCTGCGCCTCCGCCTTGGCCGCGTCGATGTGCGAGCGGGCCTCGATGCCGCCCGCGCGGGCGTCCTCTGCGTCGTACGCGTACAGGCCGCGCAGCGCGTCGTAGAGGGTGACCTTGTCGCCCGGCGACACCGAGCCGTCCTTCGACGTCACCTTGTCGTACAGCCCCTGCAAGTGCTCGGCGGCCACCAGCCGCGCGTGCTGGGCGGTGCGCAGGATCTCGGTGCGCGCCTGGGCGTACTCGTTCATCGCGGAGATGGTCTTCTGGTCGTCCGCGCTCGGCGGGTCGGCCGTCATGATCGGCTGCGGAGTGCCCCTGGCGTCCGTCGCCACGCCCTTGCGGGCCGCGATGTGCTGCGCGTTCTGCAGCGAGGTCTCGCACGTGGACAGGGCGTCGGCGAGCGTCCCGAGGATATCGCCGGCCGCGTGGACCAGTTCGGCGAAACCGCCCGCGGCCAGCGCGTCCTCGCTCCAGCGGGCGCGGAAGCTCTCGGCCGCCTCGCCCTTCCAGCCCGCGTCCCCGACCAGAGCGTCCACGGCGCCGCTCAGCGGCTTGACCACGCCGTCCAGCTTGTCCTTGGCGTTCTTGTACGTGTCGGCCATCGTGCGCAGTCCGCCGATGTCACCGCCGACCCAGCTGTCGCCCATCAGCCCTCACCCGTCATCAGGTCCTCGAAGACGCCGTGCACGTCGACGTCGTGGCGGTGGAAGGAGTCCCGCGCGTACGCGACCTTGTCGCCGTGGTCGTCCATCCGGTCGGCCATGCCGATGTGCAGGGAGACGATGAGGTCCGCGACCTCCTTGATGGCCGAGTCCAGCCCCGGGTCGCCGCCGTCGGCCACCGGTGGTGCCACGTCGGGGTGCAGCCTGCGGTAGTCGCCGGCCTGCTGGTGGAACGTCCGCGCCATCGTGGAGAGATCGTCATAGACCGCTTTGAAGTCGCTCACCGGCGGACCTCCCGGGCGTACGCGGCCAGGTCCGCCGGCCGCCAGGTGGGTTCCAGGGGTGTCGGGTGGGGGTCGAGCAGCACGGTGATCCCCTGTTCGGCCACGCCCTCGGCCAGCGGGCCGAGCGAGGCGGCGACCCACGGCTGCGCCTCGCCCAGCACGTCCGCCAGTTTCCGGGGCGTGGTGAACGCGAAGGCCACGGTGCCGTGCGCGGCGTGCTCGAACAGCTCGAAGACGACGAACGGCACGCGCGCGGGACGGCCGTCCCGGCCGGTCGACGCGACGGACCTCGGATGGGCCGGCACGCACACCGGTGTGTGGTAGGCGGGCACGCCCGGCTTGGGGCGGGCCCGGTCGTCCGCGGCCGCAGCCGGCGGCGGGGCCTGCGCGACGAAGTCCAGCAGCGGGGAACGCCGCGGGCCCGCCGCCCGCTCGGCGCCGGGTCCCGTCGACCCTCCCGGCGGATCCGGCTCCATGAGATCGAGCAGACGCGAACGTATCGGCGCCGCCACCGCTGTCACCTCTTCCCCGTGTCCCGCCCGCGCTCGCGAGGCTGGTTCCCGACCACGTTAGCCAGCGGCCGACGGGGCGAATCCCGCTATGTCGGGGTGGTGATCCGGGCGCACACGGAACTCATACACCTCCTTGGCCGAGGCTGGGGCATTCCTTGACCTCCCGCTGGGACGCACGCACCGCCTGGTTCCGCGCACCTCATGGAGTCCGTACGCGGCGCGTGGTGACGCGATCGGGTGAACTCCACGGCTCCGGGCAATCCGTGTGCCGCCCCGCGGCGGATCACCGTTGCTCGGCCGCGGCATGCGACGGGCCGGCGGCGACCGCCGCCGCGAAAGACGTGGAAGGGAATCCGCCATGACCTACCTGGGGTCTCGGACGACGAGGACCGCTGTGCTGATGGCCGCCGTGGGCGCGGTGGTGCTCGCAGGCGCCGCCGCTTCGGCCGACAGCGGCGCCCAGGGCGCCGCCGTCGGTTCGCCGGGTGTGCTGTCGGGCAATGTGATCCAGGTTCCCGTGCACATCCCGGTCAACGTGTGCGGCAACACCGTCGACGTCGTCGGTCTGCTGAACCCGGCGTTCGGCAACACCTGCGCCAACGTCTGACCCGCAGAAGGCGTCCGAGACCGGCACGTACCGGACGGGCCCGTCGTCCGCCCCCGCTCCCGGGGCGGACGACGGGCCCGTCCTCGTCGTGCCGGAACACCCGGGCCTACCGGGCGACCCGGGTGCGTCGGGCTCCCCGCACGCGCGCCAAGCGGGTAATCCGTGCCGTGGAGGCAGTCGGATTGGTCCGAGATCCACTTTCACCTGATCGGGGGGTGTCACCAATCCGCCCCCGGTGAGAGAACCGGATTCCCCGTGTGAGGGATGAAGAGAGGGATCCACGGCCGAGGCCAGGGCAGCCGCGTCCGGCGCCGGGTGCGCCGGGTGCGCCGGGTGCGTGGGGCGCGCTGGGCGGACTGCTGGCCGGATTCGCGTCGCTGTGCGTCGCGGACCTGGCCGCGGCAGCGGTACGCCCGCCATCCAGTCCCGTCATCGCGGTGGGAGGCGCGTCCATCGACCGCACACCGGCAGCGGTCAAGGACTGGGCGATCCGTCACTTCGGCACCGACGACAAGCTGGTCCTGCAACTCGGGATCCTGACCGTGCTGACCGTGCTGGCCCTGGCACTGGGCGCGTTGGCGGTACGGCACCGACGGGCCGGGGCGGCCGGAGTACTGCTCTTCGGGGTGGTCGGGGCGTGGGCGGCCGTCACCCGCCCCGACTCCGACGGCCCCGCCGACGCGCTGCCCTCCGCAGCGGGAGCCGTGGTCGGAGCGTTGCTCCTGTATTTCCTGGCGGGACGTCTCACCAGGCCCGGACGACCAGGAGGGCGACCGTCCTCGCCCGCACCCGGGGCCATGCCGACCGCCGAGGCCGCGCCGGCCGCCGAACCCGTGCCCGCACCCGGACCCGAACCCATGCCCGGACCCGAACCCGTGCCCGGACCCGAACCCGTGCCCGGACCCGTGCCCGGCCTCGCACCCGCCGCCGCACCCGCACCCGCCCCGGAGTCCGCATCGGTGCCCGCCGCCGCGGGAGGATGGGACCGCAGGGGTTTTGTGATCGCCGCCGCCACGGCGGCAACCGCGTCCGCCGCCGTGGGTGTGCTCGGCAGATCCCTGAACGCGTCCCGGGCCGGGGGCGCGATCGTCTCGCGCGAGCAGGTCGTCCTGCCGCTGCCGGGTTCACCCGCGCGGCCCGTCCCCCCGAGAGCCGCGCCGCGAGTCGCGGGCATCAGCCCCTTCGTGACCCCCAACCGGGACTTCTACCGTGTCGACACCGCGCTGATCGTGCCCAAGGTAGACGCCACGAGCTGGCGGCTGCGCATCCACGGCAACGGTGTGCGCCGACCGCGCGGTTACTCCTACGACGACCTGCTGCGCAGGGAGCTGATCGAGCGGGACATCACCCTGACCTGTGTGTCGAACGGGGTCGGCGGCTCCTATGTGGGCAACGCCCGCTGGGTAGGCGTGCGACTGGCCGACCTGCTCGCCGAGTGCGGCGTGCGGACGCCGTCCCAGGGCGGCCCGGCCGACCAGTTGGTGTCCCGCTCCGTGGACGGCATGACGATCGGCACTCCCGTCGAGGACGTCATGGACGGCCGCGACGCGCTGCTCGCCCTCGGCATGAACGGTGAGCCGCTGCCGTTCGAGCACGGCTTTCCCGCCCGGATGGTCGTGCCGGGCCTGTACGGCTTCGTATCGGCCTGCAAGTGGATCGAGGACATCGAACTCACCACCTTCGACGCCTACGACCCCTACTGGGTCAGGCGTGGCTGGGCCCGCAAGGCCCCGATCAAGACCGAGTCACGGATCGACACCCCCAAGCCGTTCGCCCGGCCCAAGGCGGGCACCGTCATGGTCGCCGGCGTCGCGTGGGCCCAGCGCCGCGGCATCGACAAGGTCGAGGTCCGTGTCGACGACGGCCCGTGGCGGGCAGCGGACCTCGCCGCCGAGGACACCAGCGACACCTGGCGCCAGTGGTCCGTTCCCTGGCAGGCAACGGCGGGCAGCCACACCCTCACGGTGCGCGCCACCGACCGGACCGGGACGGTGCAGACGGACAGACGCGCCCGCACCATCCCCGACGGCACCACCGGATGGCACTCGGTGGTCGTCACCGTCGAGTGAACCCGCGACGACGGCCCTTCCCGCGCCGCCACCCGCCCCAGGGCCCTTCGCCCTCCCCGGACCAACCTCCCGCACCACCAACCTCCCGCACCACCAACCTCCCGCACCACCGACCTCCCGCACCACCCCGACAGCAGCACCTCGCTGCGCCAGTCATCAGGAGAACACCATGAACACCCGTATCCGTCGTACCGCCGGCCTCCTCGCCGCCGCCGCCGTGCTGCCCCTGGCCCTGACCGCCTGTTCCGGCGACAGCGGCGACTCCGGGAAGTCCGCGTCCTCCGACAAGTCCTCCGCCTCGGCGAACAGTGACGGCATGGGCGGCTCCAGCGACAGTGCGGTCAGCATGGACCAGCCCTTCGGGCCGGCCTGTTCCTCCGTGCCGAAGAACGGTGCCGGGTCCTTCGACGGCATGTCCAAGGACCCGGTCGCCATCGCCGCGTCCAACAACCCCGCCCTGTCCACGCTCGTGACCGCGGTGAAGAAGGCCGGCCTGGTCGACACCCTCGACAACGCCCGGGACATCACCGTGTTCGCGCCCACCAACGACGCCTTCAAGAAGCTCCCCAAGGCCACCCTGGACAAGGTCCTCGCCGACAAGGCCCAGTTGACGAAGATCCTCACCTACCACGTGGTCGGCCGGAAGCTGGCGCCGAACGACCTGCGGAACGGCTCCTTCGACACGCTGGAGAAGTCGAAGGTGACGACCTCCGGTTCCGGCGAGTCCTACATCGTCGACGACTCCGCGAAGGTGGTCTGCGGCAACGTCAAGACCGCCAACGCCAACGTGTACATCATCGACACCGTCCTGATGCCGAAGAGCTGACGCCATCGCGGGCCGATGCCGCACGCCGTCCGGTCGCCTTGACGGGAGCGACCGGGCGGCGCGCGGCACTTGCGAGGTCGGCGCGCGTCACCCGCGCCATGAGCGTGCGCCGGCAGCCCCACCGGCCGGGACCCGATGGGCGCCCGCCCAGCCGGGCGACACCGACGGCTGCGCGGAGGTCAGGGCCGGGTGCCGCCGTCCGCCGTCGCGCGGCCGCCACCGTACGCCGCGACTCTGGAGTCCGCAGCGGGGAGTTGGCCGCCGCTCACGTCGCGCCACACGGTCTCGGCGAACCGGGCCGCCTGCGGGTGCGAGCCATGCGACGGATAGGCCAGGTGCAGACGGACGGTGGGGGCGTCCCGCAGCGGGACGAACCGCACGGCGGGATGGTGGTAGCGGCGTGTGGAGTCCTCCGGCGCGGTTCCCACGCCCAGGCCCGCCGCCACCTTCTCGAGCCATTCGTCGTAGTTGGAGCATTCCGCTCCCACCACCGGTCGCCGGTCGGCGGGCCACATGTGCGGGAACGTCACTCCGCTGACGGTGTTGACGATCAGCGGCCACTCGGCCAGTTCCTCCCAGGCGAGTTCGTCCCGCTCGGCCAGCGTCCAGTGCCTGGGAACCGCCGCGACCCGCCTCTCCTCGTAGAGGAAGACACCGCGCAGATGCTTGGGCAGGGAGTCGCCGCGCAGCAGGGCGAGGTCCGCCGCCCCGGTGTCCAGTCCGGCGAGCGGTGTGTCGCAACGGACGTACTCCACCCGGACGTCGCCCTCCTCGGCGAAGGCGGCCGCCATCAGGGACAGGCCGTCGGGCAGCCCCCAACTGAAGCCCAGCCTCAGCTGCTCGCCCACCCGTATGCCGTCCAGGGTCGCCTGCAACGTCCTGAGCACCGGGACCAGTTCGTCGTGGAGCCGTTGGCCCTTGGGCGTCAGCTGGGTTCTTCGCGTCGTGCGGTCGAAGAGCCGGACGCCCAGGGCGTCCTCCAGGGATCGGATGCAGCGGGTCAGCGTCGGCTGGGCCACATGGAGTCTGCGGCCCGCCGCGCTGAATCCGCCGTCCTCGGCGACGGCGAGGAAGTACCTCAGGTGGCGAAGATCTACATCCATACTTCCAGAGCATAGGTGATCCGGCATAGCTATTTCTCCTCCATGCGTGCCACATCTAGTGTTTTCAACGACGCCACGGCCGGCCGGACGATATGGCGGCGGAGATCGCATCCGCAGCCCCTTCAATCGTCCGTCCGGGCATTGGCGTCGGCATTCGAAGTGCTGAGACGGGGGTCCAGATTTTGTCTATTCCTTACCTATTGGCGTCGTTGCGCGGGTTGCCGACGGCGTGCGGTGCAGCCGCCGTCGGCCCGTGTGGGGCCGACCGCGTGGATCGCGACCGACCGTCGGGCGAGGCTGCCCCGAATAGACAAATGCGCAGGTAGAGCCCGACCTATGGCGAACCGGCCGAGGTCACCGCGCACGCCGCGCGGTGTACGGCCGCGGTACTCGACGGTGCTCCGGCGCCCATGAGCCTGGCCGGTACGGCATGTGCCGCGACGGGCCGAGCCGACTTTGCCGCCGTTCTCGTACGAGCCGTCATAATTCCGCGCCACTAATTGGTTGAACACTGAATCGACCTGCCTTCGATTCGGCGACTCCCTTCCCGGTGATCCGGTGTGCCCTATTTATTGGGGAACGTGATCCGGGCAATTCAGCCTGCCGAAAACCGGGCAGGCAACCTCTTCTCGAAGGAATTGATGTGCCGGTAGCAGACACCCGACACGGACCGATCGAACACGTTGTTATCGACGGCGACCCGTCCCGTTCTCCGCTGGTCTTCCTGCACGGCGGCCTCGGCTGTGTCGCCTCCTGGGGGCGCTTCCCCGCCGCGGTCGCCGCAGCGACCGGGCGCCGGGCCCTGGTCTACTCACGTCCCGGCAACGGTGGCTCCGGTCCCGCCACTTCACCCCACACCCCGCGCTACATGCACGAACAGGGGCAGCGGTTCCTGCCCGAACTGCTCGACCTGCTCGGCATCCACGACCCGGTCCTGATCGGACACAGCGACGGCGCCTCCACGGCACTGCTCTACGCGTCGGTCAGGCCGGCCGAGGCCGTGGTCGTCATCGGACCGCACCTGTACTTCGAGGAGGCCAACCGCACCGGTATCGAGGCCGCGCGCGCCGCCTACGCGGCCGGACCGTTGCGCCGCAAGCTCGCCCTGGTCCACGACGACCCGCACGGCGTGTTCACGAACTGGAGCGAGCTGTGGCTCTCCGACGAGTTCCAGACCTGGTCCATCGAGAACGACCTGGACGTCACCGCGCCGGTCCTCATGGTCCAGGGCGACCGTGACGAGTACGGCACGCTCGGCCAACTCGACGCCCTCCAGCGGGTGCTGCGCGGCCCGGTGCGACGCCTGGTGCCCGAAGGAGTCGACCACTACCCGCACCTCGTCTGCCCCGACCTCGTCATCGACGCCATCACCACGTTCCTCGCCGAGCACGCGAGCGGCCTGCCCGCCACCGGAGGGACCCGATGACGACGCGGACCACCACACCACGGCTGGACGGCCTGCTCGCCGACGCCGCCCGGCGCCACCCCGACCGCCCCGCCCTCGCCGGCCAGGGCGCCACCTGGACATACGCCGAGCTGGAACGAGCCGTAGCCGCGCTCGCCGCCGAACTCACGGCCACCGGCGTCCACCCGGGACAACGCGTCGGCGTCTACGCGCCGAAGACCCCGGCGACCGTCATCGCGCTGTACTCGGCTCTGCGCGCCGGCGCCGTGGTCGCCCCGATGGACGTCGCGGATCCCCCACTGCGTACGGCCCGCATGCTGCGCAACGCCGGTATCTCCCTGCTGCTCACCACGGAACGGTTCCGGACCGCCGCCCGAGACGCCGCGGCCGGGGCGCGCGAGACCGTACCCGGCGGCGACCGGTACACGCCCGCCGAGCGCGAGTTCGGCCACGGGCTCACCGCCCTGGAGGTCCTCGGGCCCGACGAGCAGCCGGCCACCCTGCCGGCGCCGGTCGACCGCGGCGGCTACATCCTCTTCACGTCCGGCAGCACGGGCTGGCCGAAGGGCGTCCTGCTGTCCCACGAGAACGTCGCGCACTACGCGCTGTGGGCGGCCGACGAGTTCGGGCTCACGCCCGAGGACCGCATCGGGTCGCAGGCCGCGCTCACCTTCGACCTGACCACCTTCGACCTGTACAGCGCCGCCGCGGCCGGAGCGTGTGCCGTGCTGCTGCCCGACATGCTGCGCGCCTTCCCCCGGGACGTGGTCGGCTGGCTGAACGAGCAGCGGATCACCGCGTTCGTGGCCGTGCCCTCCCTCTACCACCATCTGCTCGAGCAGGGCGGTATCGCCGACGCGCTGCCCCCCTCCCTGCGGATCGCGGCCTTCGGCGGGGAGGCCTTCGCCCCGCATCTGCTGGAGCGCTACCTCCGGCTGCTGGGCGACCGGCCCTTCTACAACCTGTACGGCCCCACCGAGACCAACGCGTGCACCTACTACCGGGTGCCGCCTGACTGGACGGCCGAGCGGGAACTGACCATCGGGCGGGGCATCGCAGGCGTGCACATCGAGGTGCTGGACGCCGACGGCCGCCCCACCGACGGCGAGGGCGAGATCCACATCGCCGGGCCGACCGTCTTCCAGGGCTATCTGCGCGACGGCCGGCTCACCGACCCGACCGTGCGGGTGCCGTTCCGTGACGGAGTCGTGCGCCGCGCCTACGCCAGCGGCGACCTGGGCCGCATCACCGGCGACGGCCGCGTCTTCCTGCGCGGCCGCCGGGACTTCCAGGTCAAGCGCCGGGGCCATCGCATCGACCTGCTCGACATCGAGAGCGCCGCTCTCGACCTTCCGCAGGTCACGACCGCCGCGGCCGTGGCCAAGGCCGGCGCCCACGCCGGGCAGATCTGGGTCTACGCCCAGACGGTCGCCACGGAACGGGAGTTGCTCGCGGAGCTGCGTACCGTCCTGCCGCACCGCATGCTTCCCGACCGGATCGTCCCGGTGGCGTCCCTGCCCGTCACCATCAGCGGCAAGGTCGACCGTCGCGCCCTCGCCGACGACATTGCGGCCACTTCGGCTCCCTACGCCACCCCGGCCGCGAACACCCCTCTCACCACCCTTCAGGAGAACCCCGCATGAACGCGATCAACAGCGTCGAAGACCTCTGCGCCCTCATCCAGAGCCGGATCACGTGGGCGCGCGGCGAGGAGCCGCAGACCCTGGCCCCCGACACACCACTGCTGGAGAGCGGGCTGCTCGACTCCCTGGCGATCATGGAGATCGTCGCCGCGCTGGACAAGCAGGCCGGCATCGCACTGCCCGAGACCGAGATCGTCGCCGCCAACTTCCGTACCCCGCTGGCCCTCTGGAACGTGGTCCACGGCGTACCACGCGGGGCGCAGGCATGAACGACACCCTGACCCGGATGCTGCGCTGCGCCCCGGCACCGGCCGAGCGCGTCGTCGACGAGTTCCGTGAACGCGCGGCGGAGGTCGCGGACAAGACGGCCGGAGACGACTTCCGCGCGCAGTGGCGCTCGCTGGCCGCGCTCGGGGTGCTGCGCCGCACCGGCGGCGGCCCGGACGGGCCCGGACCGGTCACCCGCGGCCTCGCGGCGATCGAGGGGATCGGTCTCGCCGGGGTCGACCCCGGGTTGTGCTACTCGCTGACGTCCCAACTGTTCGGCATGCAGCACCCGTTGCACACCACCCTCTCGGGACCCGGCCAGGACATCACGGAGTCCGTCGAGGAGGGCCGGACGCTGCTGTGCCACGCGCTGACCGAGCGCCTGGGAGGCAGCGACCCGCTGTCCATGGCCAGCCACGCCGAACGGGACGGGGACGGCTACGTCCTCACCGGGGCGAAGACCTTCGTCACGGCCGCGCCGGTCGCCGACCTCGCCATCGTCTTCGCCCGTACGGAGGCGGGACGTACGCCGTTCGCCCTGACCGCCTTCCTGGTCCCGCTGGACACCCCGGGCGTCTCACGCGGCGAGACCTTCGACAAGACCGCCCTGCGCTCGGCACCCATGGGGGAGCTGCTGTTCGACGGCGCCCGGCTCCCCGCCACGGCCGTCATCGGCCGGGAGGGCTCCGGGCTGGGCATCATGTCGGTCACGACCGCCTGGGAACGCGCCCTGATCCTCGGCTACGCGCTGGGACCGATGCGAAGGCTGCTGGACCGGACGGCGCGGTGGGCCCGCGAGCGGGAGCACTTCGGCCGCCGGATGGGCGCCAGTCACCAGGTGGCCGCCCGCATCAGCGACATGGCGATGGCACTGCACCGCTCGCGGATCCAGCTCTACACGCTGGCCGCCGCCCTCGACACGGGCACCGGCGCGCGTCGGCTCGCCGCCGAGGCGGCCCTGACGAAGATCTCGGTCTCCGAGGACTACCTGCGGATGACCGAACACGCCACCGCGCTGGCGGGCGTGCGCGCCTTCCTGCCGGACACCGACCTCGCGGCCGACCCCCTCAGCCCGCTGGCGGCCCTCACCTACGCGGGACCCAACGACCTGCTGAGGGTGGGCGTCGCGCGCCAGCTCGGCCTCCCCGTCGAGAACTGATCCGAGGAGAACGATGACACCGATCCATCCCGACGACGTCCTCAAGCGGGCCACGGAAGCCGGCGAGGCGCTGGCGCCGCTGGCCGCCGACGTCGACGCCGGACGCGTCGACCTGGACCGCCCCTACGCCGTCCTGCGCGAGTCGGGCCTGCTCGGCGCCCTGGTCCCACGGGACGCCGGCGGCCTGGGCCTGAGCTTCGGCGAGTACTGGAAGATGCTGGCCACGCTGGGCTCCTACAACGGTGCCGCCGCCGTCGGGTTCAACATGCACCACGTGGTGCTGGGCGCGCTCGCCGACTCGGCCGGCACCCCGCTGCCTCCGGCCGCCGAGAAGTTCCGCACCTGGATGCAGAACGAGGTGGTGCACGGCCGGAAACTCTTCGCCTCCGCCACCTCCGAGACCGGCCGCGGCGCCCGGCTGCGCGGAATGACCACGCGGTACCGGCTCGCGGACGACGGCGAGCACTACGTCCTCGACGGGGCGAAGTCGTTCGTCTCGCTCGCCGGCGTCGCCGACTACTACGTGGTGGCCGCCGCGGCCGAGGGGCGCGAGGACACGGCGGAGGTGTCCCACTTCGTCGTCGCCGCCGACGACCCGGGCGTCACCTTCGGGCAGGTGCACAGCCTGTCCGCGATGTACGGGACGAGCACCGCGCCGATGACCCTCACCGACGTCGTCCTCCCGCGCTCCCGGCTGTATCTGGGCGTCGAGGGCATGTCCCTGTTCAAGGTGGTGCGCGAGCCGCACTGGATGGTGGCCGGCTACACCGCCGCCTACCTCGGCATCGCCGAGGCCATCTTCGAGTACACCGTCCGCTGTGTGACGGCGACGCCGTCCCGCGCCGAGTCGCCCGTGGTCCAGCAGGAACTGGGCCGGATGTCGGCGCGGTTGCGGGCCGCCCGCGCACTCGTCCACGAGGCCGGTGACGCCGTGGACCGCGAGCGCGGCAGCCTGGAGGCCAACGCCCTGGTCCACGCGGCCAAGTACCTGGTCGGAGAGTTCGGGCCGCAGCTGGCCCAGGACGCGACACGGCTGTGCGGCTCCGCCGCGGTCAGCCGCTCCCAGCCCCTGGAGCGGCTGATCAGGGAGGCCTCCTTCGCCTCCGTGATGCCGGCCAAACCGCACGACTGCCTGGAATACCTCGGCAAGGCCGCCGTCGGCGTCAACCTCTACGACGCCCGGGCCTTCGCGTGGTGACGCCGGTGGCGGAGGAGACCGCCGCGACCGCCTTCCGCGCGCTGATGGCCGCCCATCCCGGCGGGGTGGCCGTGATCACCACCGCCGACGAGCAGGGGGTGCCGTACGGGTTCACCTGTACCGCGCTGTGCTCGGTGTCGCTGGAGCCGCCCCGGCTGCTGGTGTGCGCGGCCCACGGCGGCCGCACGCTCCCGGTGCTCACCGCGCGCGGCGCCTTCGTCGTCAACCTGCTGCACGCGGCCGGCCGCGGCGCGGCGGAGGTGTTCACCAGCCGCACCGCGGACCGGTTCGCAGAGGTGTCCTGGCGATCGGGGCCGGCCACCGGACTGCCGGTCCTCGCCGACGACGCGCACGCCGTCGCCGAGTGCCGGGTCACCGACCTGCACCCGTGCGGTGACCACACCATCGTCGTCGGTGACGTCCTGCGCAGCGAGGTACGGACCGCGACTCCCGCCCCCCTGCTGTACGGCCGGCGCCGGTTCGCCACCTGGCCGTCCGAGACCTGACCGCGCCCACACGGTTCCCCCCTTCAACACCCACGAGCCTTCAACACCTACGAGAAAGCGACACGCCGATGCAGCGCACCATGATGAAGTCCAAGATCCACCGGGCCACCGTGACCCAGGCGGACCTGCACTACGTGGGGTCCCTGACCATCGACAAGGAGCTGATGGCGGCCGCCGATCTGCTGCCCGGCGAGAAGGTCGACATCGTGGACATCGACAACGGCAACCGGCTGTCCACGTACGTCATCGAGGGCCCCGCCGGTTCGGGTGTCATCGGCATCAACGGTGCCGCCGCCCGGCTGATCAGCCCCGGTGACCTGGTCATCGTCATCTCCTACGCGGACATGGCCGACGCCCAGGCGCGTTCGTTCAGCCCGAGCGTCGTCTTCGTCGACGCCGACAACCGCATCGTGCGGCGCGGCGACGACCCGGCCGACGTACCCGACGGATTCGGACTGCTGCGCGGCGACGTACCGGCCGAGGGGACCCGGGTGTGACAGCCGCGGCACAGGCCAGGCCGCTCGCCGTGGTGACCGGCGGGACCCGGGGCATCGGCGCGGCCTTCAGCCGACGTCTCATCGCCCTGGGACACCGGGTGATCGCCCTGTACCGGGGCGACGGGAAGGCGGCCGCCGAGGCCGAACACGCCGGCCGCGGCGATCTCGTCGCCCTGCGCGCCGATCTGTCCCGCCCCAGCGAGATCCGCACGGCCGCGGCCCGCATCCTCCACCGGTACGGACCGCCCGCCGTGCTGGTCAACAACGCCGGCATCAACCGGGACCGGCCCTTCCTGTCCATGACCGAACAGGACTGGGACGAGGTGCTGGCCACCAACCTCTCCGGCCCGTTCCACCTCACCCGCGCGCTGGCCCCGGCCATGGTGAAGACCCGGCAAGGCACCATCGTCAACATCGCGGCCACCACGGCCATCAGACCGCGCACGTCGGGCGCGAACTACTGCGCGGCCAAAGCCGGCCTGCTGCAGTTCACCAAGTGCCTGGCGCTCGAACTCGCCCCCCACGTGCGGGTCAACGCGCTGTTGCCCGGATTCACCGACACCCGCGAGGTCGTCGAACGCTACGGCCTCGACGATCCGCGACGACTCCAGGAGGTGCTGGCCACCATTCCCCAGGGCCGCACCGGCACTCCGGAGGACATCGCCGACGCCCTGGAATACCTCGTCAGCGACCGCAGCCGGTACGTCACCGGCCAGCAACTCGTGGTCGACGGCGGCCATTTCATGGGCTGACCGCGCCCCACACGCCCCTCGGACGAAGGAACAAGGAACACGCCATGCGTTTGACCCAGCAGCAGGTGGACGAGTACCACGCCAACGGATTCCTGCTCATGGAATCGCTTCTCGACCCCGACGAGACACGGCAGTTGACCGACGCCTTCCAGCGCGACTGCGACGTGCCCGGCCCGCACCTCGTCACCGAGGACGGCGGCAGCCAGGTGCGAGCCGTCTACGCCTCGCACCGCCGGCAGCCGGAGTACCGAGACCTGGTCCGCGATCCGCGGATCCTCCCGGCGGTCCGGCAACTGCTCCCCGAGGACGTCTACGTCTACCAGTTCAAGATCAACGCCAAGCCGGCGTTCGGCGGCGACAAGTGGGCCTGGCACCAGGACTACCTCGCCTGGCGGATCGCCGACGGCCTGCCGGCCCCGCTCCAGGTGAACATCGGGGTCTTCCTGGACGACGTGACCGAGTTCAACGGGCCCGTCATCTTCCTGCCCGGTTCCCACCGCGCCGGACTGGCGCACAAGGAGCGCAAGGCCGACGCGAGGTCGGCGCAGCACCTCGATCCCGACGACATCTCCCTGAGCCCGGAGCAACTCGCCACCCTCGTGGACCGGCACGGCATGACCAGCCCGAAGGGACCCGCCGGTTCGGTGGTGTTCTTCTCGCCCGAGATCGTGCACGGCTCCGCGCCCAACATGTCGCCGTGGGCGCGTAGGCTGCTCATCGCCACGTACAACGCCTGCTCCAACCCGCCCCGTCCGCAGGGCGAGCCGCGACCCGACTACGTGGTGTGCCGCGACACCGCACCCCTGCGGCCCCTGAAGCACCGCTTCTCCGAAGCCCTCGGGATGGTGACCTCATGACCGGACGCACCGGACGCACCGGACGGGCCGTGGTGCTTGAGGAGTTCGGCGCACCGCCCGTGCTGCGCGAGTTCCCCGTGCCGTCGGCGCCCGCCGAAGGGATGGTCCTCGACCGTCTGTACGGCGGGATCTGCGGGACGGACCTGCACCTCCAGCAGGGCCATCTGCCCATACCGACACCGCTGGTCCTCGGCCACGAGGGGTACGGCACCGTCGTCGAACTCGGCGCGGGCGGCGGCCGGGACGCCCTGGGCGAGCCGCTGTCGGTGGGCGACCCGGTGATGTGGGCCTCGTCCATCGCCTGCGGCCTGTGTCCGCCGTGCCGGCTGCACCGCGAACCCACCCTGTGCCAAAACCGGCGCACCTACGGCGTCAACCGCGCCCTCGCCGACGGCGTGGCCCTCTCGGGCTCCTGGGCCGACCACATCGTCCTCCAGCCGGGCACCACCGTGGTGCGCGCGGCTCCGGGCGTGTCCGCCACGGCGGCGATGGCCCTGGCCTGTGCCGGCCCCACGGTCGTGCACGCCCTGTACGAGCGGCGGCCCGTGCGGCTGGGAGAGACCGTCATCGTCCAGGGCAGCGGCCCGGTCGGACTCGCCGCGGCGGCCTTCGCCCGACTCGCCGGGGCGGCACGCGTCATCATCGTCGGCGGACCCGAAGGACGGCTGGCCGCGGCGGCCGCCGCCGGCATCGGCGACCTGCACCTGGACATCGTGGGCGCTACGGACCCCGAGGCGGTGCTCAGCGAGGCACGGGCCGCGGCCGGACCGGACGGCGCCGACCTCGTCATCGAGTGCGCCGGAGTCCCCGCCGCGGTGGCCCAGGGCCTCACCCTCGCCCGCAGGGGCGGGTCGTACCTGGTCATCGGCCAGTACACCGACGCCGGTGACACCGAGCTCAATCCGCACCAGATCGTGTACCGGCAGCTCGACGTGATCGGGTCGTGGGCCTTCACCGGCGCGCACCTGGTCGAGTACGTGCGGCTGTTGCCCGCCCTCGCCGCGCGCTTCGACCTGGAGAGCATGGTGACGGCCTACCCGTTGGACAACCATGCCGAAGCCCTGGCCGACGTGGCGGCGGGCGCCGTCCTGAAGGCCGTACTGACCGGCTGACCGGCCGTGCGGTGAGAACCCCCGCTCACCGGGCGCTGAAAGGCACGGCTCCCGTACGTGCCCGACGCGCCGCCGGCCCGCCGAGGTGAGCCCCGCGGGCCCGTGTCCCGGACCGACCGGGCCCACGGGGCTCATCCGCCTGCCCGCAGGCGGCGCAGGGCGTCCTCGGATTCGCGGTCGTCGGGCAGGTAGGCCAGGAAGTGGTGACCGGGCTCGTCCACGGCGGCCAGCTTCACATAACGCAGGCGCAGTTCGCCCACGGCCGGGTGCCGGAAGCGGCGGACCGAGGGCTGGAATCCGGCCGTCTCCCGGCGCTCGTACCAGCGGGCCGCGTCACCGTCGGACAGCAGCTCGCCGACGAGTTCGGTGAACCGCGGATCGTTCGGCCGGCGGGCCGCCCGGGACCGGAACTGGCCGAGCAGGGCGCGGGCCTCGTGTTCCCAGTCGGCGAGCAGGGTGCGGGCCGGCGGCCAGCGGAACACCAGCCACAGGAGGTTGCGCTGCTTGGGGTGCAGCCGTGCCGGATCGGTCAGCAGCGCCGCGTACCCGGCGTTCCATGCCAGCAGGTCCCAGTACGGGTCGAGCACCACCGCGGGGTTGGGTGTCATGGACTGCACCAGGGTGAGCAGGTTGGGTGACACCCAGGTGGGGGCGGCGGCGGGCGGTCGGCTCTCCTCCACGAACGACAGGACGTGCGCGGTTTCCGCCGCGTCCAGCCGCAACACCCGCGACACCGCGCGCAGTACCTGCTCCGAGGTGCGCACCCGGCCCTGCTCCAGCCACGTGTACCAGGAGACGCTGATGCCGGCGAGTTCCGCGACCTCGGCCCGCCGCAACCCCGGCGTCCGGCGGCCCGGGGCGTCCGGCAGGCCCACCTCCTTCGGCGTCAGCCGTTCACGCCGCGACCGCAGGAAGGCGCCCAGTTCACGGCGGGGGGACTCGCCCGGCGGTGTGGGTGCGTTGCTCACCGGCCACCGCGCCGGCGGTCGGCCGTGGCCGGCGAGGAACCGTGGTCCACGGTGGGCGGTGCGCAGGTGTCCAGGGACAGCCCGCCGCGCGTCATGGTGCCTCTCCTCCGGATGACGGGCCTCCGCCCGGCCGCGAACGCCCTGTTGTGATGCTGCCGCCACCAGGCGCGATGCCGAACCGGCAGGCTGTGAGTGATGGTAATAGCCAGCGGTCTCCGCCCCGAGGGGCCCGGTGCTGAACTGGTGTCACCCGTTCTCGTCGAACCCTCTCGGAAGGGAGTGTCCACCCCGTGACCACCACCGCGTCGACACCGGTGGCGACCTTGCCCGCCTCCTCCTTGCGCCTGTTGCGCACCGCTGGATTCGTCAGCAACTTCGACCGCTTCTGCATCGCGCCCATGCTGGTTCTCATCGGCCCCGGGCTCGGCGCCCCGCTCCCCACCGTCGTGCTGGCCGCGAGCGGCTACTACCTCACCTACGGGCTGATGCAGCCGGTGTGGGGGGCGGCCAGCGACCGATGGGGCCGCGTGTGGGTGATGCGGGTGTCGCTGACCGGCGCGGCACTGGCCGCACTGGCCTCCGCTCTCGCTCCCGACGCCCCCGTGCTGATCGGGGCCCGCGCCCTGGCCGGCGCGTTCTTCGCCGCGTCCATCGCCGCCTCCCTGACGTACGTGGGTGACACGGTGCCCGCCGCGATACGGCAGCGCCCCCTCAGCGAGCTGATGACCGCGTTCGCGCTGGGCACCGCCGTGGCCACGGTCGTCGCCGGGGCGCTGGCCCACTACCTCACCTGGCGGCTGGTGTTCGTGCTGCCCGGTGTCCTCGCCGCCTACCTGGCGGTGGCCCTGCGCCGCCTGCCCGAGCCCGAGCGGTCCCCCTCCGGATCACTGCTGGCGCCCTTCCGCGTGGTCCTGTCCTCGCCGTGGCAGTGGTACGTGATGGCGGTGGCGATGCTGGAGGGGGCGGTGCTCCTCGGCTTCCTGACCTACCTCGCCCCGGCCCTGGAGGCGCGGGGAGTCCCCACCACCCTGGCCGGCGCGGTCGCCGCCCTGTACGGGGTCGGTTCCATGGCGGCGGCGCAGATGGTCAAGCGGCTCGTCGGGCAGTGGTCCGCGGTGGGCCTGATCGTGGCCGGCGGGGCACAGATGGCCGTGGCGTATCTGCTCGCCGGGTACAGCCAGTCCACCGGGGCGCTCGTCGTGGTCGCCCTGCTCCTCGGGGGTGGTTGGTCCTTCATGCACTCCACGATCCAGTCGTGGGCCACGGCGCTGTCCCCGACGGCCCGCGCAACGGGCGTGGCCATGTTCGGTGTCGCCCTGTACGTGGGCAGCGCCGTGGCCAGCGGGCTGGCGGCCTCCACCGCTCAGGCGCACGACTACCGCCCCCTGTTCTGGCTGGCGGCGCTCCTGACCGTGCCCCTGACGGTGGCCGCGGCGATGGGCCGGGCACGCTACCGCTGAGCGCCGGCCGGGGCAGGTCCGCTACGCCGGCCGCGCCGGCCCGAGACCGGGAACGCGCCCCGGAGCAACGGGAACGGCTTGCCGACAGGCAGTGCCTCGGTAGTGTGCTGCCTGATCGAGGGGACCGGAGCCCTGCTCGACTCGCCGGACCCCCATAGAGCGGTCAGAAGTGCCGGGGGGCCCGGCCGACGCACGCGAACACCAGAGGTGAGGCATGCGGTTCACCACCCGACCCACGCTCCAGGGAACCTTCGGCATGGTCTCCTCCACCCACTGGCTCGCCTCGCAGTCGGCGATGGCGGTCCTGGAGGACGGCGGCAACGCCTTCGACGCCGCGGTGGCCGGGGCGTTCGTGCTGCACGTGGTGGAGCCGCATCTGAACGGGCCCGCCGGCGAGGTGCCCGCCCTGCTCGCCCCCGCGGGCGGCGCGGTGCGCGTGCTGTGCGGACAGGGCGTCGCCCCGGCGGGCGCCACGGCCGCGCACTACCGCGGACTCGGACTCGACCTCGTCCCCGGCACCGGACCGCTCGCGGCCGCCGTGCCCGGCGCCTTCGACGCCTGGCTGCTGCTCCTGCGCGACCACGGCACCAAGTCCCTCGACGACGTCCTGAAGTACGCCATCGGCTACGCCGAGCACGGGCACCCGCCCGTGGAGAAGGTCGGCGCCACCGTGGAGGCCGTGCGCGAGCTGTTCGAGACGGAGTGGACGTCGTCGGCGCGGCTCTACCTGCCCGGCGGCAGGGCGCCCCGCCCCGGCGAGCTGCTGCGCAACCCCGCCCTCGCCGCCACCTGGAAGCGGCTGCTCGGCGAGAGCGCCGGAGCCGGCGACCGGGAGGCCCGCATCGACGCCGCCCGCGAGGTCTGGCGCTCCGGCTTCATCGCCGAGGCCCTGCTGCGCCAGTCCCGCCGGCCCACCCTGGACACCAGCGGCGCACGGCACACCGGCACCCTCACCGAGTCCGACCTCGCCGGCTGGTCGGCGTCCTACGAGAGCCCGGTGACCTACGACTGGAACGGCTGGACGGTGTGCAAGGCGGGCGCCTGGAGCCAGGGCCCCGCCCTGTTGCAGCAGCTCGCCCTGCTCCCGCCCGAACTGCCCGCCCACGGCTCCGCCGACTACGTCCACCTCCTCGTCGAGGGCTGCAAGCTCGCCATGGCCGACCGCGAGGCCTGGTACGGCGACGCCGCCGAGGTGCCTCTCGCCGACCTGCTGTCGGACGGCTACAATGCCGGGCGGCGGACCCTGGTCGGCCCACGGGCCTCCTACGAGCTGCGTCCCGGCAGCCCCGGCGGCCGCACCCCGCGCCTGCCCGAGTGGGCGCACGCGCGCGTGGAGCCCGGCGCCGGGCCCGGTTTCGACCCGATGGGCGCGGGTGAGCCGACGGTCGCCGAGATCCCCGGCGAGCCGTACGTCGCCGTCGACGGCACCACCCGGGGCGACACCTGCCATCTCGACGTCGTCGACCGCTGGGGCAACATGATCGCGGCCACGCCCAGCGGCGGCTGGCTGCAGTCCAACCCCGTCATGCCCGAACTGGGGTTCCCGCTCGGCACCCGGCTGCAGATGACCTGGCTGGAGGAGGGCCTGCCGAACACCCTCACCCCGGGCCGCCGACCGCGCACCACCCTCACCCCCTCGCTCGCGCTGCGTGGCGGGGTGCCGGTGCTGGCGTTCGGCACGCCCGGCGGCGACCAGCAGGACCAGTGGCAGCTGCACTTCTTCCTCGCCGCCGCCCTGGGCGCGCCCATCCGCGGCGGCCTCGACCTGCAAGGCGCCATCGACGCCCCGAACTGGCACAACGACAGCTTCCCCGGCTCCTTCCACCCGCGCGGCCGCCGACCGGGCAGCGTGACCGTCGAGTCCCGCATGGACGCCGAGGTGATCGAGGAGCTGCGGCGGCGCGAGCACGACGTGACCGTGGGCCCCGCCTGGTCCGAGGGCCGCCTGTGCGCGGTCGCGCGGGACCCGGAGAGCGGGATCCTGTCGGCGGCGGCGAACCCGCGAGGGATGCAGGGGTACGCGGTGGGCCGGTGACCGCCGCGCCGACCGGCAGCGGTGACAGGCTTCGGCGGTCGGCGGCTCCGCGCGGCCCCGGCTCTTCATCCCGATTCCACCCGGCGGCCATCGGGCGGGCGGGGATTGTCAGTGGGGCATGTTCTCATGGAGACATGATCGAAGAGACGGAAACCATCGACGAGTTTCTCGCCCGTTGCTCGGCCGACGTGGAAGAAGCGGTCCGCAAGGCGGCCGAGGCCGAGATCCTGCCCCGCTTCCGCCGCCTCGCCGAGCACGAGGTGGACCAGAAGAGCGGACCGCACGACCTGGTGACGGACGCCGACCGGCTCGCCGAGCTGCGGCTCACCGCCGACCTCGCCACCCTCCTGCCCGGCTCCCTGGTGGTCGGCGAGGAAGCGGTGCACGCCAACCCCGCCACCTACGACGCGATCCAGGGCGACACCCCGGTGTGGATCGTCGACCCGGTCGACGGCACCCGCCAGTTCGTCCACGGCGACGACGGCTTCTGCACCCTCGTCGCGCTCGCCCACCGCGGCGTCGTCATCGCCTCGTGGACCTACGCCGCGGCACGCGACCAGTTCGCCACCGCCGTCCGGGGCCGGGGCGCCTTCCTCGACGGCGAGCGGCTGTTCGCCGGCCCGCCCACGCCGGGCCGGGACCTCGTCGTCGCCACCTCCCACCCCGACTACACCACCGACGACCAGAAGCGTGCCCTGCGCGCCCTGTGGACCGACGGTGTCGCCCCCCGCCCCTGCGGCTCCGCCGGACTGGAGTACCTCGCGGTCGCCCGGGGCGAGGTGGACGCCGTGGCGTTCTCCTGGGAGGCCGCCTGGGACCACGCGGCCGGTCTGCTCCTGGTCGAGGAGGCGGGCGGCGCGCACATCACCCTCGGCGGCGAGCCGTTCCGGGTGACCGGCGGCAACGCGCTGCCCTTCATTGCCGCCCGCGACGCCGCCACCGCCCGCCGACTGGCCGACCTGCTGCGCACGGCGGTCTGACGGCGCGCACACCCCTCCCGCACCACGCCCGGTCGGGGCCCGGCGATCCGGGCGGCCGTTCCGCTTGCCGGGCCCACGGCCGCCGGCCGGGCGCGTGGGCCACCCGGCCCGGGGAAGTGCCGGCCCCCGGCATATCCTGATTTCCAGTGGCCATCGGCTGACGCGCGGTGGTCATCGCCTGACGAAGGGGTCCGAAGGTGCCGTCGATGCTCGATGCGGTCGTGGTGGGTGCGGGACCGAACGGACTGACCGCCGCGGTGGAGCTGGCTCGCCGCGGCCTCTCCGTCGCCCTGTTCGAGGCGCGGTCCACCGTGGGCGGTGGCGCCCGCACCGAGGAGCTGACCCTCCCCGGCTTCCGGCACGACCCGTGCTCGGCCGCCCACCCCCTCGGCATCAACTCGCCCGCGTTCCGCGCCCTGCCCCTCGACCGCTACGGCCTGGAGTGGCTGCACGCCGACCTGCCGATGGCGCACCCCTTCCTCGACGGCAGCGCGGCCGTCCTGTCCCGGTCGGTGGCCGAGACCGCCGCCTCCTTCGGGCCACGCGACGCGGGCGCCTACCGCAGACTGGTCGAGCCGTTCCTCGCCCACTGGGACACCCTCGTACGCGACTTCATGTCCCTGCCGCTCACCGCCCTCCCGCGCGACCCCGTCACCCTCGCCCGCTTCGGCCTCGCCGGGCTGCCCCCGTCCACCTGGCTGATGCGCCGCTTCAAGGACGACCGGGTCAAGGCCCTCTTCGCGGGCCTGGTCGCCCACGTCATGGCCCCGCTCGGCGGACTGGCCACCAGCGCCATCGGACTCGTCTTCGCCCTCTCCGCCCACGCCCGCGGCTGGCCGGTGCCCCGCGGCGGCTCCCAGGCGATCTCCGACGCCCTCGCCGCCTATCTGAAGGACCTCGGCGGCGCCGTGCACACCGACTACGAGGTCAAGCGCCTGGACGACCTGCCGCCCGCGCGCGCGTACGTCTTCGACACCTCGCCCACCGCGCTCGCCCGCATCGCCGGCTTCGGCGACTACTACGCGAACTACCGCTACGGCCCCAGCGTCTTCAAGATCGACTACGCGCTGGACGGCCCGGTGCCCTGGACCGCCCCCGAACCGCGCCGAGCCGGGACCGTCCAGATCGGCGCGAGCAGCGCGGAGATCGGCACCGCCCTGCGCGCCGCCTCCCGCGAGAACCGCGCCCCCGACCGGCCGTTCATGATCACCGTCCAGCCCAGCGTGGCCGACCCCACCCGGGCCCCCGAGGGCAAGCACGTCTTCTGGGCCTACGGGCACGTCCCCAACGGCTGGTCCGGCGACCTCACCGACACCATGGAACGGCAACTGGAGCGCTTCGCCCCCGGGTTCCGCGACCGGGTGCTCGCCCGCGCGGTCGCCGGGCCCGCCGAGATGGCCGCGCGCAACGCCAACTACGTCGGCGGCGACATCGCCTGCGGCGCGGCCTCCGGACTCCAGCTGCTACTGCGCCCCAAGCCGTCCCTCTTCCCCTACCACACCCCCCACCCGGCGGTGTTCATCTGCTCCTCGGCCACCCCTCCGGGGCCGGGGGTGCACGGAATGTCGGGGCACAACGCGGCCAAGGCCGTGTGGCGGAGACTGAGACAGACATGACCCCCGCCATCACGCTCGTACAGGGCGACATCACCGGGCAGCGCGCCGACGCGATCGTCAACGCGGCCAACTCCTCCCTCCTCGGCGGCGGGGGAGTGGACGGCGCGATCCACCGCCGTGGCGGCCCCGCCATTCTGGAGGAGTGCCGCGCGCTGCGCGCCTCCCGCTACGGCAAGGGCCTGGCCACCGGCCTCGCGGTCGCCACCACGGCGGGTGAACTGGACGCCCGCTGGGTGATCCACACGGTCGGCCCCGTCTGGTCCGCCCGCGAGGACCGCTCGGAGCTGCTGGCCTCCTGCTACCGCGAGTCACTGCGAGTCGCCGACGAACTGGGCGCCCGCACGGTCGCGTTCCCGGCGATCTCCACCGGCGTGTACCGGTGGCCCATGGACGACGCGGCACGCATCGCGTTGACCACGGTCCGGGGCACGCCGACGCACGTCGAAGAGGCACGCTTCGTCCTCTTCGACTCGCGGGCCTACGAGGCGTTCGCCCGGGAGGCGGAGGCGGGGTCGCAGTCCGGCTGACGGGGTCTGGAGGGGGCCAAGGCGTGCCGTCGCCCCTAGGCGACGTGTGGCGCTCTCCGTGGGATGCTATCTGACCGGAATGATGTCTACGTGCACTTTCGGGCTGGCCGCTGCGCCATCGAGGTACGCGCCGAACTGCAAGTCATATTTGTATTCGCTGCCATCGGCAGGAATTCCGTTGTGTTGAGCCATGGTCCTGGGGTCGGACTCGTCCTCCTCGATGGTCCTCATCCCTCGGGTGAAGGACACCGTTCCCTGCGACCGGGTCTCCCAATCCCAGTTGCCAACAGTTGGGCTCGTCGCCTCCACGCGGTACTTGACTCGATAGCATTCGTACGTCCTGGAGTCTCCTTGGTGCTCCGGAGGCGGACATTGCACCGAGATCCCCGTATTCCAGGTGCGGTCCCATGGCCAGTCCGATTCTTTGCGGAGCCCGCTGCCCAGCGATTTCACCCTGCTTTCCTGTGGTCCGGAGAAATACCACCGAACACCGCTTTTTCCCTCGCTTGTCGCCATTCGGTCGGGCGGCCCTGTGGGAGGAGCGTATTCATCCACTTCAGGGAAAACGGGCGTAGGGATGGTGAGCAGCGTGTCGGCCTGGAAATCGTACTCCACCCCCTCCTTTGGCTTGCTCGGCATCTGTCGGGCGAGCCTCATCCCTCCCCCGGGGGTGGGGCATTCCAGGATCCAACCCATCTTCACCACGACATCCGATACGACGCTTCCCCTCACCAGCTTCAGGCTCCCCCCGCGCTCTTTCACCCACTCGTCGGAGACGGATTTCACCTTGAAATATACGGGTCGGGCGAGGATGGTCTTTCCGATGAGAGGAATAATTTTGACCGTGTCGCTGACGCCGAAGGTAATCGTCTCTTTCTTGCTGACCGAATCGGCACTGCTTGCACCAAACCCGAGCAGCCCGGAAATCGCGCCGTCAGGAAGGACGGGATACTTCTTTCGCAGGGCATTCTCCGCCGTCTTTACGGCGATTCCCACTACGGATTTGAGCGTGCTGCGCCAGTCGTCGTCGCCACCGCCACCCGCGGGGATCGTTTGAGTGGTGGATCGCTCCTCTGCGATCTTCAGCTCATGGGCCGCTCCTTTCACCTCGAGGATTTTACCCGCATTCTCGACGTAAATGCCGTGCTTCTGGTAGAACGGCAGGGCAACCGCGTACCGGAGGCCGCTGTCAGGGATGTCGTCGGGGCTCGCGAACGAACCCGTTCCCATCCCGCTCACCCCGGGGCCGTCGACAGTGTGCGACTCGTTAGTGTGCGACTCGTTCATTTCTTCACTCTCTGTTTGCCGAATGCAGTGCGACGGGAGCGGCACTGGGAAGTGTGCGTCAAGTCGCTGATACGGCAGGTTTTCCGCACGATCGACCGGCCGATAACCGGCATGCGAAAGGACCACTCTCCTGGGGCCCCTGCCCCCCACCTGCCGCGTGCCGTCGGCCGCGTGCTCGTCGGCCCGAGACGCGCCGGGGGCTCGGGGGCTCGGGGGCGGAGGCCGGGGTGGGCCCTGGCCCGTGGTTCCCGTGGCTCGCGTGGCATCATCGGCCGGGGTCAGGACCACCGCCGCACGAGGAGCACGATGAACCCCGCTCTCACCGCCCCGCCCGACGGCGGCGCTCCCGACCCGAACGCGCCTCGGGGCCACCGGCAGCCCGCGGCCCTCCCGGAGGACACCTCGGCCTCCCTGCTGGACGACTTCTCGCTGGAGATGACCGGCAAGGACGTGTCCCGGCTGGAGGAGGCGAGCGACAGCATCCCGCCCGGGACCCGGATCAACATCACCTTCCTCGCCGGTGAGGACCTCGGTACGCGACTGACGGCCGCCCGTGCCGTCAAGCGGCTCGGCTTCGTCCCCGTACCCCACATCTCCGCGCGCCGCCTGCCCTCCCGTACCGCCCTGGAGGAGTTCCTGTCCGGGCTGGCGGCGGACGGCACCGCCGAGAACGTCTTCCTCGTCGGCGGCGACCCCGCCCGCCCGGAGGGTCCCTACGAGGACGCCCTCGCCCTCCTGCGCTCCGGCCTGCTGCGGCGCCACGGCGTCCGGCACGTCGGCATCTGCGGCTATCCGGAGGGCCACCCGGCGATATCCGGCCCGACACTGTGGTCGGCGCTCACCGACAAGGCGGCGGCCATCGGCGCCGACCGGTTCGGCGGTGACGTCATCACCCAGTTCGGCTTCGACGTGGACCCGGTCCTCGGTTGGCTGGAGGCCGTCCGCGCACGTGGCGTGCACCTGCCGGTCCGGATCGGCGTCCCGGGCCCCGCGGGCGTACGCCGGCTGGTCGGCTACGCCACTCGCTTCGGCGTCGCCACCAGCGCGTCCGTCGCCCGTAAGTACGGCTTCTCGCTGACCAACCTGATGGGGACCACGGGCCCCGACCGCTTCCTGCACGCGCTGGCCGAGCGGTACGACCCCGCGCGGCACGGCCGGGTGAAGGTGCACTTCTATACGTTCGGCGGGCTGCGGACCACCGCCGAGTGGGCCGCCCGGTTCCGGCGGGAGAGCGCCGCCTGAGACCTCGGCCCGGACCGCGGCCCTGGTCACGCCCACGTACGTGTCGGATTTCCGCCAGCCACCGAGCTGTGGCGGGGCCGATGCTGGACGTATGCAGACAGCGATGAACCTGGACAGGGAGCACTGCGTACGCGCCGTGCAGTCCAAGGACGCGCGGTTCGACGGATGGTTCTACACGGCCGTGCTGACGACCGGGATCTACTGTCGGCCGAGCTGTCCGGTGGTGCCGCCCAAACCCGGGAACATGACGTTCTACCCGAGCGCGGCCGCCTGCCAGCAGGCCGGCTTCCGGGCCTGCAAGCGCTGCCGTCCCGACACCAGCCCCGGTTCGCCGGAGTGGAACCAGCGCGCCGACCTCGTGGCGCGGGCGATGCGGCTCGTCGCCGACGGCGTCGTGGACCGCGAGGGCGTACCCGGGCTCGCCACCCGGCTCGGCTACAGCACCCGGCAGGTGGAGCGACAGCTCCTCGCCGAGCTGGGCGCGGGCCCCCTCGCGCTGGCCCGCGCCCAGCGCGCGCAGACCGCGCGCCTGCTGATCGAGACCAGCGCGCTGCCCATGGCGGAGATCGCCTTCGCGGCCGGTTTCTCCTCCATCCGCAGCTTCAACGACACCGTGCGCGAGGTCTACGCCCTGTCCCCGAGCGAGCTGCGGGCCCGGATCCCCGGCGACCGCGCACCGGGAAGGCCGGGAGCCCCGGCCCCCCGGAGCGGCCCGGCCGCCGCCCCCACCACCCCGGGCACCCTCTCCCTGCGCCTGCCGTTCCGCGCCCCGCTCAACCCCGACAACCTCTTCGGCCACCTCGCCGCGACGGCCGTACCCGGCGTCGAGGAGTGGCGCGACGGGGCCTACCGGCGCACGCTCCGACTGCCCTACGGGCACGGCATCGTCGCCCTTGCCCCGCGCCCCGACCACATCGCCTGCCGCCTCACCCTGGGCGACCTGCGCGACCTGACCGTGGCCATCAGCCGCTGCCGCCGTCTGCTGGACCTGGACGCCGATCCGGTCGCCGTGGACGGCCGGCTGCGCGTCGACCCGCTGCTGGCGCCCCTGGTCGACCGGGCGCCGGGCCGCCGGGTGCCCCGTACGGTCGACGAGGCCGAGTTCGCCGTCCGCGCCGTCCTGGGACAGCAGGTGTCCACGGCCGCCGCCCGCACCCATGCCGCCCGTCTGGTCACCGCCTACGGCAAGCCCCTGGACGACCCCGAGGGCGGACTCACCCACCTCTTCCCGTCTCCCGAGTCGCTGGCCGCCGTGGACCCCGAGACCCTGGCCATGCCCCGCACCCGGCGCACCACCCTCACCACCCTCGTCCGGCAACTGGCCGACGGCACGCTGCACTTGGGTGTCGACTCCGACTGGGCGCAGACTCGGGCCCGGCTCCTCGCCCTGCCGGGCTTCGGTCCGTGGACGGTCGACGTCATCGGCATGCGGGCGCTCGGCGACCCCGACGCCTTCCTCCCCACCGACCTCGGAATACGCCGGGCCGCGCGGGAGCTGGGCCTGCCGTCCACTCCGGCCGCGCTCACCGCACGCGCCGAGGCCTGGCGGCCGTGGCGGGCGTACGCGGTGCAGTACCTGTGGGCGACCGACAGCCACCCGATCAACTTCCTCCCCGTGTAAGAAGGTTCAGCAGTGAAGCGCCATACCGTGATCGACAGCCCGTACGGCCCGCTCACCCTCGTCGCCGACCAGGACGGCACCCTGTGCGGCCTGTACATGGTCGGCCAGCGACACCGTCCGCCCGAGGAGAGCTTCGGGCAGCCGGCGGCCGGCCTGCGCTGCTTCGCCGAGACGAGGGAGCAGCTGTCGGCCTACTTCGCGGGCGAACTGACCGAGTTCACCGTGCGACTCGCGCCGCGCGGCACGCCGTTCCAGCGCGGCGTGTGGGCCCAGCTGAGCCGCATCCCCTACGGCGAGACCCGCACCTACGGGCAACTCGCCGGCATCCTCGGCAGTCCCCAGGCCTCCCGCGCGGTCGGGCTCGCCAACGGCCGCAACCCCATCGGCATCATCGTGCCCTGCCACCGCGTGATCGGCGCCGACGGCAGCCTCACCGGCTACGGCGGCGGACTGAACCGCAAGCGCCGACTCCTGGACTTCGAACGCGGAACGGGCACGCTTCCACTGCCTTGAAGCCGCCCTGAAGCCGCCCTGAGGCGGTCCTAAGGGGCGTCCCCGGTGCCGAGCCGGCGCAGGAGTTCGGGCAGTGCCGTGCCGATGGGCTCGCGCACGACCTCGTCGGCTCGGGCGTCGTACGGCGTGGGTTCGGCGTTGACGATGACGAGGCGGGCGCCGTGGTCGGCGGCGACGTCCGCCAGGCCGGCCGCCGGGTGCACCTGGAGGCTGCTGCCGACGGCGACGAAGACGGTGCATGCCTTGCTGATCGCGAGGGCCTCGCCGAGGACCACCGGGTCCAGTCGCTCGCCGAACATCACCGTCGCCGACTTCAGGATGCCGCCGCAGACCAGGCACGCCGGGTCCGGTTCACCGGCGTCGACGCGCGCGAGGGCGTCCTCCATCGGCCCGCGCTCCCCGCAGCCGGTGCGCACCACGTCGCGTGCGCTGCCGTGGAGTTCGAGCACCTTGCGGGCGGGCATCCCGGCCAGTTGGTGCAGGCCGTCCACGTTCTGCGTGATCACCCGCACCGGCGTGCCGGACCGCTCCAGCTCGGCGACCGCCCGGTGCGCCGCGTTCGGCCCGGCGCACAGCGCGCGGTTCTCGCGCCGCATCTGCCACGACCGGCGCCGGATCTCGGGGTCGCTCATGTAGAACTCGTACGTCACGAGCTTCTCGGCCTCGGGATCGCGCCGCCACAGCCCGTTCGGCCCCCGGTAGTCGGGGATCCCCGAGTCGCAAGGCATCGTTGGATGTAACACGGGCAATCGTGCCGGTACGGGGGCGTCCGCAGCGGCTGCCGGAGAAACGAATTGCAGGTGGACTCCGTGATGGCGGTAGTGGACTAACTGCCCATGACCCATCGCGCTCCTGCGACCACTCCCAGCAGCAGAGCTGGGGCCACCCACCACCACCCCATGACCCGTCGCACCGACGGCAGCAGCCACAACGCCCCCGCTGCACCGGCAGCCCCGATGGTGAGAACGCATGACAGAACGATGCCTGCGGACGCGTCGTCATCCCAGGGTCCTGACGGCCGGATGGACAGTGCCGTCCAACAGAAGTACCCAGCGATGAGGGTCAGCAGAGCGAGTGGTACGGCGAGGACCAGGCGGAGGCAGCCGCGGTCGTCGTTCACGTGGGAAGAGCTGGTCATCAGCGCAGTGCGTTCCTTGCGTCGTCCAGGTTGTTAGCAAAGCCACGCCCATACGCTTGGGCGTCGTCGGTCTGCCAGTACGGACCGCCGTTGTAGCGCGCGGCGAGCTCCTGATATTGGGCTGGAGTCATCTCCTCCGCCGGCACGTTGGCGAATTCACTTTCCGCCTTGAGCTGGGCCAGGTACTCCGAGGCGATGAAAATGTTCTGTCCAGGATCTTGAAGGGACTCCTCCACCATGCTGCGCTGCTGATCGGTGAGGTGGTCGGGGTCGTACCCGAGGACTTCGGCGCCGCGTCGGACCTGGATGGCGATGGGTCCCATGGATGTGTTGTCGGGGTCGCCACCGAGGCGCCAGGGCAGGCTCCCCGGGGCGATCGGACTGAGCGGGGAGTCGGCCTGTTCGCGGATGGTGTCGGTGATGTCATCGAGGATGCCGGGCTGTCCGCCGATCTCCTGCCAGGCGATCCCTGCGACCATGTCCGGCGGCAGTCCCGAGTTGCGTGCCGCCGCCTTGATGATCTCCTTGTTCGCCGCGATCCAGTCGGCGCGCTCCTGAGCGTTGGCGGGCGGGTCCCAGTAACTGTCCTTTGCCCCGGGAAGGCTGGCGACCTGGAGGCGGATGTCACGCAGGGTAGGGGAGACGATGTCGTTCCCGGCAGTGGGGTAGTAATCCTGCTTGGGGCCGCTACCGGGCAGCCGCGTCAGCGGGTTCGTACTCGCTTCTGCCGCCTCTCGCCGCAACTCAGCGATCGCCGAGACGATGTCGACGCGGTTGATGAAGCCCATGCGGAAGTCCGGTAACAAGTCATACGCCTGCTTGAGCTGGTGTACGCAGAGATCGCGTGCCTCCTGCTCGGTGGTCTTGGCCAGGTGGAAAGCGCCGCCAGCGGCGTCGTGAAGCCGGTTAGCGTCGTCGCGTATGTCGTCGACGTCCATGGTCAGTTCGGCGAAGAAGTCCATGACACCGGTGGTGGCCCGCATGTCCTCCCACTGGCGCATCGGCTCCGCCTCCTGGGCCTCGCGGGTGATCGCGGTGCCCTTGGTGTGGATCAGCTTCGCGAGGGCCTGCTCGTTCGCCTTGCCGTTGGCGTAGTGGGCCTTGGCGACCTCCAGCGCGGACGCATAGTCGCTCAGGGCGCCGGCGGCCTTGTCGTAGCCCTCGGCGAGCTGTGTGAGCAGTTTGCGCGATTCGGCGAGCCGGGCCTCATAGCGCTGGCTGCCTTCGCTCTTCCACTCCGTGTGCTTCTCGGCTCGCTCGGCGGACGGGTCAACCGCCACGAGCATGTTGTGCAGGCGCTTGAACTCCTCCGCGTTGCGCTCGACGAGGGGAGGGCTACAACTCTCGAGGAACTCGACGTCCTTGCGGTGGCTGATGCCGCTGCTCATCGTGCCTCCGGGGCGACGTACTGGCCGTAGCGCAGGACGTCGTCGAGGAAGCGCTGCGCGGTGTCGTCATCGACCTTCACGAAGTCGCTGCCGGCGGTGCGTAGACGGGTGGAGAGTGCCGCGAACAGGGCGACCGCATCCAGGTACTGGTCATCGGCGAATTGAGCGAACCGGGCCACCTGCTTGGCCACGTCCTCGTGCGCCCGGGGATCCCGGGCCATGGTGGTGAGTTCCGCGTCCGGCCGGCCCTCGTGGAGGAAGCCCGCTATCTCGATCAGCAGATTCGCGTTGCCGTTGATCGAGTCGGCCTTAGCCACCAGACTCCCGGTGACTGGTGGGACTGTGCCACCGCCCGCATCTGCCGGAAGCTGGTCGATCTGCATGCCCGTCGACCGCCGCGCCAGGGCGTCAGCCTTCAACTGCGCCCACTCCTCTTCGAAAGACAACCCCGTTCCCCCTCGTACTGGACATCAGTTCCACCCTCGGACGGCCAGACGATCATGTCACTGGGCCGTGATACGGGGAACAGTGCCCTTCGGCCGGGCGTGGATGGCCCGCTGCCCGGCCTCGCCGAGTGTGCTGGGCGTGAGCCGGGTCGTCGGACATCAGCCCAGCGCTACTCAGCCTGCGGGATACGTTGACGGAATCCTCGTGTCCGTGGAGATACCGGCCCCGCTGAGCACGGCGACGAGCGGCTTGGTCATGCCCCGAGGGTAGGCCGAGCCGTTCGGGTCCCGCGAACGGATAACCGTACGTCGTGCGGCGCGGGGCCGGAAGGGCCGGCCGGTCAGACTGCCCGGTGGCCGTTTTCCAGTTCCGCCGTGCCGGAGCCGGACGCGAGGACGTCCAGGGCGGCCAGGACGCGGCGACCGAGGGCACCGGGCAGATGGTCGGGGATCTCCTCGGCCGGGACCAGCCGCCAGGAGAGCAGTTCCTCCTCCTGCAGCCGGATGGCCTTGAAGTCGGCCTCCGGGAGCACTCCGCCGTCGTACAGGTACGCCACCAGCGGCGGCCGGCCGGAGCCGTGCACCCAGTCCACGGCCAGCAGACGGCCGAGCTCCCGGTCGAGACCGATCTCCTCCAGTGTCTCCCTGCGGGCGCCCTGGCGGGGCGTCTCCCCGTCGTCGGACTCGATGGTGCCGCCCGGAAGGGCCCAGCCCTCACGGTAGTTGGGCTCGACGAGCAGCACCCGTCCCGCGCTGTCGCGGAAGAGCGCGGCGGCACCGGCGAGAACGCGGGGCAGGCTCGCGATGTACGTGGCGAAGTCAGGAGTGGTGGTCATCCAGGCAGGGTAACCAGCCGCCGCCCGGCTATGGCACGCTCGTCGCCAGGCGCAGGGTGCGTTCGGCGAGCGCACTGATCCGTACGCCGTCGAAGCCGAACACCGCGCTGCGGACGGTGTCCTCCAGGGGGTCCTTCCACCGGTCCGGGATCGCGGCCGCACCGGTGAGGACCCCGGCCACCGAACCGGCCGTCGCCCCGTTGGAGTCGGTGTCCAGGCCGCCGCGCACGGTCAGGGCGATGGTCCGGGTGAAGTCGCCCTCGCCGTACAGCAGCCCGGCGGTGAGGACGGCCGCGTTCGGCACGGTGTGGATCCAGCCGAGGCCGGCCGTCTCCGCGGACAGCGTCGCCAGGGTCTGCTCCCAGGACAGCCGCGCCTCGTGCAGGCTCACGACCCGCCGGACGGTACGCGCGAGGCGGCTGCCGGCCGGGATCACGCCGAGCGCCCGCTCCAGCGCGTCCCGTACGGTCGGGGAGGTGAAGGCCGCCGAGATCAGCGCGGCCGCGAACATCGCGCCGTAGACGCCGTTGCCACTGTGCGACAGTACCGCGTCCCGGCGGGCCAGACCGGCGGCGCGGGCGGGGTCGCCGGGACGGGTCCAGCCGTAGACGTCGGCGCGGATGAGGGCGCCGATCCACTCCTGGTAGGGGTTGTCGTACGTCGCCGTCAGCGGCGGCCTCAGACCATTGGCGAGGTTGCGGTACGCCGCCCGCTCCGCCGTGAAGGTCTGCAGATACGGCAGCCGCAGCAGCCACAGGTCGCCGACCTGCTCGGTGCTGAAGCCGAAGCCGTGCGTCTCCAGCAGGTGCAGCCCGAGGATGGCGTAGTCCACGTCGTCGTCCCGGCAGCTGCCGTGGACACGGCCGCGCACACACGCCCGCCATTCGGGGCGCAGCGCGGCGGTCTCGGCCGGGTCGGAGGGCTCGGGGAGGTAGTCGGTGAGTGGTAGGGCCGCGGCCCGCCGCAGATAGCGGTCGATGCGGTCGCGGGTCCACACCTCCCCCTGCTCGACCGGCTTGCCGAGCATGTTGCCCGCGATCCGGCCGAGCCAGCCGCCGTGAACGCGGTCGGCGAGGTCGGGCACGGTGCGCCGGGTGGTCATGGGCCGGGTGGTCATGGCTGGGGTCTACCCGTTTTCCCGGGCGCCTTCCCACGGCGGCACGGCGGCCGCCGCCGGGCCGCCCAGGGTTCGGTCGGGGCATGACGGAGAGGGCGCATCGAGGTTATGGTCACAGCGGCGCGACTGGCCCCGACGTGCGCGGGGCCCGGAGAGCAAGGGGAATGCAAGGTGGCGGACGCTGCAGTGGACGAGACCCGTCGGGTGCTCATCGCCGCGGACAAGTTCAAGGGCTCGCTGACGGCCGTGCAGGTCGCCGAGCGGGTGACGGCCGGGCTGCGCCGGGTCGTGCCCGAGCTGCGGGTCGAGGCGCTGCCCGTGGCCGACGGCGGCGACGGCACGGTGGACGCGGCGATCGCGGCCGGCTTCGAACGCCGGGAGGTCCGTGTCGCCGGGCCGCTGGGCGAGGAGGTCACCGCCGCGTTCGCGCTGCGCGACGGGACCGCGGTCGTGGAGATGGCCGAGGCGAGCGGACTCCAGCGTCTGCCGGCCGGTGTCTTCGCACCGCTGACCGCGTCCACGTACGGATCCGGCGAGCTGCTGCGCGCCGCGCTGGACGCGGGTGCGCGGACGATCGTGTTCGGTGTCGGCGGCAGCGCCACGACCGACGGCGGTGCCGGGATGCTGGCGGCGCTGGGCGCCCGGTTCCTGGACGAGGACGGCGAGCCGGTGCCGCCGGGCGGCGGCGGGCTGGCCGCGCTGGCCCGTGCGGACCTCTCCGGGCTCGACGCGCGGCTGTCGTCGGTGGAGCTGGTGCTCGCCAGTGACGTCGACAATCCGCTGACCGGGCCGAAGGGCGCCCCCGCGGTGTACGGCCCGCAGAAGGGGGCCTCTCCGGACGACGTGCGGACCCTGGACGCGGCGCTGGCCCACTTCGCCGAGGTGCTGGAGGCGGCGGTCGGGCCGCGGGCCGCCGAGTACGCGGCTGCGCCGGGGGCGGGTGCCGCCGGCGGTATCGGGTACGGGGCGCTGCTCCTGGGTGCCCGGTTCCGGGCCGGTATCGAGGTCATGCTGGACGTGCTCGGATTCGCGCCGGCCTTGGAGCGGGCCGATCTGGTGATCACCGGTGAGGGGTCGCTGGACGAGCAGACGCTGCACGGGAAGGCGCCGGCGGGAGTCGCCTCGGCGGCTCGGGCGGCGGGCAAGCCGGTGGTGGCCGTGTGCGGACGGCTGGCGCTGGAGGAGGAGGCGCTGCGGCGCGCCGGTATCGACCAGGCCTACCCGCTGACCTCGATCGAGCCCGACGTGGCCAGGTGCATCGCGGAAGCGGGCCCGATCCTGGAACGCCTCGCGACCCACCTGGCCAAGACCCACCTGGTGCCCTGACCCATCTGACCCGACCCACCCCCGTGGCGCCGGGGGGCGCGAAACGCCGAGGGCCCCGAACCCGGGTGGGTTCGGGGCCCTCGGCGTTCGGGGCCGTGGCTGTCGTTACGGTAGCTGCGCCCGTGCCTCGCGGCGGTTGTCACGGAAGTTGTTCACCCGGCGGGCCGTGGCGAACAGGGGGATCACCGCGCCCATGACCAGCTGCAGCGCGCAGCCGGTCTGGAGCAGGAGCTGACCGCTGGGGGCGTCGAAGGCCCAGGCGGCCAGCAGGCCCATGGACAGCACGATCCAGGAGAGCATCGCGCCGGCGAGGCGGCCCCGCGGCTTGGGGTACTCCACCCGGCTCACCATCAGCCACGCCGTGCCGATGATCGCCAGCAGCGTCGCCACGAAGGGCAGCTCCAGCAGCACGATCGAGACGACCGTCAGCGCGCCGAATGGCGAGGGCATGCCCTGGAACACGCCGTCCTTCATCGTCACGCAGGAGAAGCGCGCCAGTCGCAGGACGACGGCCAGGAGCACCACGATTGCCCCGAGCGCCGCCACTCTCTGGTGCGCGTCGTCCGCGACCATGCCGTAGACGAGGACGAAATACGCGGGGGCCAGGCCGAAGCTGATCAGGTCGGACAGGTTGTCCAGCTCGGCGCCCATGGGGGAGGAGCGCAGCTTCCTCGCCACGAGGCCGTCGAACAGGTCGAAGACCGCCGCGCAGAGCATCAGGATGACCGCCGTGGCCGCGCTGTGGCGGGCCATGCCGGACTCCTGGCTGCCGGTGAGGTGCGGGATCAGGATGCCGGTGGTGGTGAAGTACACCGCCATGAAGCCGCACGTGGCGTTGCCCAGGGTGAGGGTGTCCGCTATCGACAGGCGGAGAGAAAGAGGCATCTCCTCCTCGTCGTCCACGACGTCGGCCTCGGGCACCCAGCCTGCCTGGGTCTCCGGATCAATCACGGTCAATGCGAGTCACCCCAGCCACGGTCTTCTGGCCGACCTCGACCGCGACCTCCACACCCTCGGGCAGGTAGAGGTCGACACGCGAGCCGAAGCGGATCAGACCGATGCGGTCGCCCTGCTCGACCTTCGTGCCCTCGGGGATGTAGGGCACGATGCGGCGGGCCACCGCGCCGGCGATCTGGATCATCTCGATGTCGCCGAGTTCGGTGTCGAAATGCCAGACTACGCGCTCGTTGTTCTCGCTCTCCTTGTTGAACGCGGGAACAAAGCCGCCGGGGATGTGCTCGACCGATGTCACCGTGCCCGCGAGGGGCGCGCGGTTGACGTGGACATTGAGCGGGCTCATGAAGATGGCGACGCGTGTGCGCCCGTCCTTCCACGGCATGATGCTCTGCACCACACCGTCGGCGGGGGAGATGACGCGGCCCGTGGCGATCTCGCGCTCGGGGTCGCGGAAGAACCACAGCATGCCCGCCGCGAGCGCGGTGGCGGGTACGGCGACGGCCTTGGCGGCGCCCGAGCGGCGGGCGCGAGCCAGGCTGAGGGCTGCGGTGGCGACGGTCGGGAGGAGCCACGGCGATGCTCCGCGCGCGAGGCGTGCGCCTACCAGGCTGTCGCGGTGTGCAGAGGTTTGGCTGTGGGGCATGGATGACCTTCGTAGCGGATGATGCCGCGCGGTGACGGGGGACGGCGGCTTTCCCGGATCGTACCGGGCGCAGGCCGCAACTGGGCAAGCCAGGAAGCCGAGTCGGCGGCAGAAGAGTGTCTACGGGGTGTGATCTTCTTCTCGAACAAAACACCCCGTATCCGGACAATCAGCCCTGGAACCGATACTCTTCGAGCAACCTGCGTCCGATGATCATTTTCTGGATCTCGGCGGTACCCTCGCCGATGAGCAGCATCGGGGCCTCCCGGTAGAGGCGCTCGATCTCGTACTCCTTGGAGAAGCCGTAGCCGCCGTGGATCCGGAAGGCATCCTCCACGACCTCTTTGCAGTACTCGGAGGCGAGGTACTTCGCCATCCCCGCTTCGAGGTCGTTTCGTTCCCCGGAATCCTTTTTGCGTGCCGCGTTGACCATCATGGCATGCGCGGCCTCGACCTTGGTGGCCATCTCCGCCAGCTTGAACTGGATGGCCTGGTGCTGGGCGATCGGCTTGCCGAAAGTGTGACGCTGCTGGGCGTAGTGGACGCCGAGTTCGAACGCACGCTGCGCGACACCGCAGCCACGGGCCGCCACATTGACCCGGCCCACCTCCACGCCGTCCATCATTTGGTAAAAACCTCGGCCGGTGACGCCGCCGAGCACCCGATCGGCCGGAACGCGCAGGCCGTCCATGATCAGCTCGGTGGTGTCGACGCCCTTGTACCCCATCTTGTCGATCTTGCCGGGAATGGTGAGGCCGGGGCGCACCTCGCCGAACCCGGGCTCCTTCTCGACCAGGAAGGTCGTCATCGACTTGTGCGGAGCGGTGCCCTCGGGGTGTCCTTCGTCACTGCGGACCAGAACGGCCACGAGCGAGGACGTACCACCGTTCGTGAGCCACATCTTCTGACCGTTGAGGACGTACTCGTCGCCGTCCTTGACCGCCTTCGACGTGATCGCCGATACGTCGGATCCCAGCCCCGGCTCCGACATGGAGAACGCGCCGCGGATCTCGCCGGCCGCCATGCGCGGCAGGAAGTGGTCCTTCTGCTCCTGCGTGCCGTGCTGCTTGAGCATGTACGCCACGATGAAGTGCGTGTTGATGATGCCGGACACGGACATCCAGCCGCGGGCGATCTCCTCCACGCACAGCGCGTAGGTGAGCAGCGACTCGCCCAGGCCGCCGTACTCCTCGGGAATCATCAGGCCGAACAGGCCGAGTTCGGTCAGCCCGTCGACGATCGCCTGCGGGTACTCGTCGCGGTGCTCCAGCTCGGTCGCGACCGGGATGATCTCTTTGTCGACGAAGTCCCGGACGGTGGAGAGGATCTCCTGCTGGACGTCGGTCAGACCGGCGGTCTGGGCGAGGCGCGCCATCACTTCTCCGTCTTTTCCGTGGGTGCGTTCAGCTCCGGGCGGCCCGGCTGCTCGCCGCCGCGCTCCTTGATGTACGTCTCGGTCGGCACCATGACCTTGCGGCGGAAGACGCACACCAGGGTGCCGTCCTGCTTGTAGCCCTTGGTCTCGACGTGGACGATGCCGCGGTCGTTCTTCGACTTCGACGGCCACTTGTCGAGCACGGTCGTCTCGCCGTAGATCGTGTCGCCGTGGAATGTCGGCGCCACGTGCTTCAGCGACTCGATCTCCAGGTTGGCGATCGCCTTGCCGGAGACGTCCGGGACGGACATGCCGAGCAGGAGGGAGTAGATGTAGTTCCCCACGACGACGTTCTTGCCGAAGTCCGTCGTCTTCTCCGCATAGTTGGTGTCCATGTGGAGCGGGTGGTGGTTCATGGTGAGGAGACAGAACAGGTGGTCGTCGTACTCCGTGACCGTCTTGCCCGGCCAGTGCTTGTACGTCGCCCCGACCTCGAACTCCTCGTAGGTGCGCCCGAACTGCATGTCACGCCTCCGGGATCTCGAAGCTGGTGGTGCGCCGCATGCCGGCGGCGCGGCCCTTGCCGGAGATGACCAGGGCCATCTTGCGGCTGGCCTCGTCGATCATCTCGTCGCCGAGCATCGCCGAGCCCTTCTTGCCGCCCGCCTCGGACGTGTAGTAGTCGTACGCGTCCAGGATCAGCTCGGCGTGGTCGTAGTCCTCCTGGGAGGGCGAGAAGATCTCGTTCGAGGCCTCGACCTGGCCCGGGTGCAGCACCCACTTGCCGTCGAAGCCGAGCGCTGCGGCGCGCCGGGCGACCTCGCGGTAGCCGTCGACGTTGCGGATCTGCAGGTAGGGACCGTCGATCGCCTGGAGGTCGTTGGCGCGGGCGGCCATCAGGATCTTCATCAGGATGTAGTGGTAGGCGTCCGCCGGGTAGCCGGGCGGCTGCTCGCCCACGACGAGCGACTTCATGTTGATGGAGGCCATGAAGTCGGCCGGGCCGAAGATGATCGTCTCGATGCGCGGGGACGCCTGCGCGATCTCGTTGACGTTGTTCAGGCCCTGCGCGTTCTCGATCTGCGCCTCGATGCCGATCCGGCCGACCTCGAAGCCCATCGTCTTCTCGATCTGGGTCAGCAGCAGGTCGAGCGCGACGACCTGCTGGGCGTTCTGCACCTTCGGCAGCATGATGCAGTCGAGGTTCGGGCCCGCCCCCTCGACGACGGTCACGACGTCGCGGTACGTCCACTCCGTCGTCCAGTCGTTGACGCGCACGACCCGGGTCTTGCCGGTCCAGTCGCCCTCGTTGAGGAACTTGACGATGGTGTGCCGCGCCTCCGGCTTGGCGAGCGGCGCGCACGCGTCCTCCAGGTCCAGGAAGACCTGGTCCGCCGGGAGGCCCTGCGCCTTCTCCAGGAAGCGGGGATTGCTTCCGGGCACGGCGAGGCAGGAGCGCCGTGGACGAAGACGGTTGACAGTCATGCGGGGACCTCCAGGGGGTCGAGCTTGTTCGCTTTCCGGATCTCGTCGACGATACGGCCGATGATTCCCGTGATGTCGAAGTCCTTGGGTGTGAAGACCGCGGCCACTCCGGCGGACTTCAGCTGTTCGGCGTCGGCGTTCGGGATGATCCCGCCGGCGATCACCGGGATGTCGGTCGCGCCGGCCTCGCGCAGCCGCTCCAGCACGTCCGGCACCAGTTGGGCGTGCGAGCCGGAGAGGATCGACAGGCCGACGGCGTGCACGTCCTCCGCCAGGGAGGCGTCCACGATCTGCTCGGGCGTCAGCCGGATGCCCTGGTAGACCACCTCGAAGCCGGCGTCGCGCGCGCGGACGGCGATCTGCTCGGCGCCGTTGGAGTGCCCGTCCAGGCCGGGCTTGCCGACCAGGAAGCGGAGTTTGCCCACCCCCAGTTCACGGGCGGTGGCGTCCACCTTGGCCCGCACCTCCGCGAGCGCGGAGCCGGCCTCGGCCATGACCGCCACCGGTGCGGAGGAGACCCCGGTGGGCGCCCGGTACTCGCCGAACACCTCGCGCAGCGCGCCCGCCCACTCGCCGGTCGTGATGCCGGCGCGGGCGCACTCCAGGGTGGCCTCCATGAGGTTGTCCGTGCCCGCCGCGGCTTCCTTGAGGCGGTCGAGCGCCTGCTGGACGGTCGGGTGGTGGAACGGGTCGCCCATGCCCTGGCGGTCCGAGGACTCCTGGCGCGTGGTGCGCCACTCCTCGACGGCCTTGACGACGCGCGCCTCCACCCGCGGGTCGACCGTCATGATCGCGGTGTCCAGGTCGGCGGTGAGCGGGTTGGGCTCGGTGGCCTGGAAGGCGTTGACACCGATGATCTTCTCCCGGCCGGACTCGATCCGGGCCCGGCGCTCGGCGTGCGAGGCGACCAGCTGCGACTTCAGATAGCCCGACTCCACGGCGGCCATCGCGCCGCCCATCTCCTGGATGCGGTCGATCTCCGCGAACGCGTCCTCGACCAGCTGCTCCACCTTCGTCTCGATCACCTTCGAGCCCTCGAAGATGTCCTCGTACTCCAGCAGGTCGCTCTCGTAGGCGAGCACCTGCTGGATGCGCAGCGACCACTGCTGGTCCCAGGGGCGGGGCAGGCCGAGGGCCTCGTTCCAGGCGGGCAGCTGCACGGCACGCGCCCGGGCGTCCTTGGAGAGGGTCACGGCCAGCATCTCCAGCACGATCCGCTGGACGTTGTTCTCCGGCTGGGCCTCGGTCAGGCCGAGGGAGTTGACCTGGACGCCGTAGCGGAAGCGGCGCTGCTTGGGGTTCTCGATGCCGTACCGCTCCCGCGTGATCTTGTCCCAGATGCGGCCGAACGCCCGCATCTTGCACATCTCCTCGATGAAGCGGACGCCCGCGTTCACGAAGAAGGAGATCCGCGCGACCACGTCGCCCATGCGCTCCTGCGGCACCTGGCCGGAGTCGCGGACGGCGTCCAGGACGGCGATCGCGGTGGACATCGCGTACGCGACCTCCTGCACCGGCGTGGCCCCGGCCTCCTGCAGGTGGTAGCTGCAGATGTTGATCGGGTTCCACTTCGGCATGTGCGAGACCGTGTACGCGATCATGTCCGTCGTCAGCCGGAGCGAGGGGCCCGGCGGGAAGACATGGGTCCCGCGGGACAGGTACTCCTTGACGATGTCGTTCTGGGTCGTGCCCTGGAGCTGGGTGATGTCCACACCCTGCTCCTCGGCCACCACCTGATAGAGCGCCAGCAGCCACATGGCCGTGGCGTTGATCGTCATCGAGGTGTTCATCTGCTCCAGGGGGATGTCCTGGAACAGCCGGCGCATGTCACCGAGGTGCGCGACGGGCACGCCGACCCGGCCGACCTCGCCGCGGGCGAGGATGTGGTCGGAGTCGTAGCCGGTCTGTGTCGGCAGGTCGAACGCCACCGACAGACCGGTCTGGCCCTTGGCGAGGTTGCGCCGGTACAGCTCGTTGGACGCCTCGGCCGTGGAGTGACCGGCGTACGTGCGCATGAGCCACGGCCGGTCCTTCTCCCGCTTGACCTCGGCGGGCTGACGCTCAGTCATCTATGACCTCGGAGTCCTCAGATGTCGCGGAAGCGGTTGATGGCGTCGAGGTGCTTGGCGCGCATCTCCTCGTCGCGCACGCCCAGCCCCTCCTCGGGCGCCAGGCACAGCACGCCGACCTTGCCCTGGTGCAGGTTGCGGTGGACGTCGTAGGCCGCCTGGCCGGTGTCCTCCAGGGAGTACACCTTCGACAGGGTCGGGTGGATCTTGCCCTTGGCGATGAGGCGGTTGGCCTCCCAGGCCTCGCGGTAGTTGGCGAAGTGCGAGCCGATGATCCGCTTCAGGGACATCCAGAGGTAGCGGTTGTCGTACTCGTGCATGTAGCCCGAGGTCGACGCGCAGGTGGTGATGGTGCCGCCCTTGCGGGTGACGAAGACGCTGGCGCCGAAGGTCTCGCGGCCGGGGTGCTCGAAGACGATGTCGATGTCCTCGCCACCGGTGAATTCGCGGATGCGCTTGCCGAAGCGCTTCCACTCCTTCGGGTCCTGGGTCTGCTCGTCCTTCCAGAACTTGTAGCCCTCGGCGTTGCGGTCGATGATCGCCTCGGCGCCCATCGCCCGGCAGATGTCCGCCTTCTGCGGCGAGGAGACGACGCAGATCGGGTTGGCGCCGCCGGCCAGGGCGAACTGCGTGGCGTAGGAGCCGAGGCCGCCGCTCGCGCCCCAGATGAGCACGTTGTCGCCCTGCTTCATGCCGGCGCCGTTGCGGGAGACCAGCTGGCGGTAGGCGGTGGAGTTGACCAGGCCCGGGGCGGCGGCCTCCTCCCAGCTGAGGTGGGCCGGCTTGGGCATCAGCTGGTTGGACTTCACCAGGGCGATCTCGGCGAGGCCGCCGAAGTTGGTCTCGAAGCCCCAGATGCGCTGCTCGGGGTCGAGCATGGTGTCGTTGTGGCCGTCGGAGGACTCCAGCTCGACCGACAGACAGTGCGCGACGACCTCGTCGCCGGGCTTCCAGGCGTTGACGCCCGGGCCGGTGCGCAGGACGACGCCCGCGAGGTCGGAACCGATGATGTGGTACGGCAGGTCGTGCCGCTTCGTCAGCTCGCTGACCTTGCCGTAGCGCTCCAGGAACCCGAACGTGGACAGCGGCTCGAAGATCGAGGTCCACACCGAGTTGTAGTTGACCGAGGAGGCCATGACGGCCACCAGGGCCTCGCCGGGACCCAGTTCGGGCACCGGCACCTCGTCGAGGTGGATCGACTTGCGCGGGTCCTTGTCGCGGGTCTCGAGCCCCGCGAACATCTCCGTCTCGTCCTTGTGCACGGTGATCGCGCGGTACGACTCGGGCAGCGGCAGGGCGGCGAAGTCGGCGGACGCGGCGTCCTTCGACTGGATCGCGTCCAGGATGTCCTTCACGGTCACGGTATTGCCTCCGGCGGTGAGCGTCCTTGAGGGAGGGGCGCTGAGGGTTCGTCGGGCTGTGCTGAGTGCTGCTGAGGGTGGTGGAACGGTGCCGTCGGTTCGGCTCGGTGGTGCTTCGGCAGCGCTTTGTGGCGCGGGAGGTTGCCTGTGACGCAGGCGTCCGGGCACACAGGCGATCGGGCCTGCCGGGACAGCTCGGACTCCCTCAACGTATGACACGGCGTGTCAGCCTGCAAGGCACTGAGTGCCATGAATCGCTCTCAGATGAAATCTTTACGTAACAAATGAGCGATGATCGATCGAACGGGTCTGCGAAGGTGCCTGAAAACGGTCCAGGAAACGCCAAAACGGCCACCCCGAAGGGTGGCCGTCGTCACAGCGGGCGCGAGGGCCCTCAGCGCTCCTTGAGCGCCTCCTCGATGGTCCGCATGACCTCGTCCAGCGGGGCGTCCGTGCGGGCCACCGTCACCAGCACCTCGCCGTGCGCGGAGACCGTCGCCGGGGCGGCGGAGGACCGGCCGGCCGGGCCGCGCCCGGCCCCGATCCCCGAGCCGAACGTCCTGCGCACGATGGCGAAGGCGTGGTCCAGCTGGTTCTCCACGTCCCCCTGACCGCCGGCCCGCAGCCAGCGCCGCAGGACGTGGTTGTGGGCGGTGACGACGGCGGAGGCGGCGACCTCGGCGAGCAGCGGGTCGTCGTTGGCGTCGTCGGCGTGCGCGTGCTCGTCGAAGTGGCCGAGCAGATACCGGGTGAACAGGCGCTCGTAGCGGGCCACCGAGGCGATCTCGGCCTCGCGCAGGGTGGGCACCTCCCGCGTGAGCTTGTAGCGGGCGACCGAGATCTCCGGCCGGGCCGCGTACATCCTCATGACTTCCTTGATGCCGCGGCACACGGTGTCGAGCGGGTGCTCGTGGGCGGGGGCGGCGTTGAGCACCGCCTCGGCGCGGATCAGGGTGTCGTCGTGGTCCGGGAAGATCGCCTCTTCCTTGGAGCGGAAGTGGCGGAAGAAGGTGCGGCGGGCGACGCCGGCCGCGGCCGCGATCTCGTCGACGGTGGTGGCTTCGTACCCCTTGGTCGCGAACAGCTCCATGGCCGCGGCCGCCAGTTCTCGGCGCATCTTGAGCCGCTGGGCGGCGGCGCGGCTGCCCGCGGCACTCTCCGGCGCGTCGGGCGTAGCGGGTGTACGGGAGGACTTGGCGGGCTGGGACATGACCTGAAAGTACTGCATGTGCGCAGCTGTATGCGCAGGTGTGCGGTTTCCCCCGCCCACGTGGGGCGGGGGAGGGCCGGGCACCGCGGGCGGGGGAAACACCCTCGGGTCGAGCAGGCCGCCCCAGTCCGCGTCCTCGGGGGTGCTTGCGCACCGGTCGCCGACGTCGTCAGCGGCGGGCATACTCACGGAAGCCGCGGCCGGTCTTGCGGCCGAGGCAGCCGGCGGCCACCAGATGCTCCAGCAGCGGCGCCGGGGCGAGGCCCGGGTCGCGGAACTCGCGGTGCAGCACCTTCTCGATGGCCAGCGAGACGTCCAGGCCGACGACGTCCAGCAGCTCGAAGGGGCCCATCGGGTAGCCGCCGCCGAGCTTCATCGCCGCGTCGATGTCGTCCAGCGACGCGTAGTGCTCCTCCACCATCTTGATCGCGTTGTTGAGGTACGGGAACAGCAGCGCGTTGACGATGAAGCCGGCGCGGTCACCGCAGTCGACGGCGTGCTTCCTGATCCGCCCGCAGACCGCGCGGACCGTCGCGTGGACGTCGTCCCCGGTCAGCACCGTGCGGACCACCTCCACCAGCTTCATGGCCGGGGCGGGGTTGAAGAAGTGCATGCCGATCACGTCCTGCGGGCGCGAGGTGGCGCGGGCGCAGGCGACGACGGGCAGCGAGGAGGTGGTGGTGGCCAGGACCGCGCCGGGCTTGCAGACCTTGTCCAGCGTCTGGAAGAGCTGCCGCTTGATCTCCAGGTCCTCGGCGACCGCCTCGACGGCCAGGTCCACCTCGGCGAAGGAGTCGTAGGACCCGGCCGGGGTGATCCGGTCCAGGACCTGCGCGGCGGCCTCCGCGGTCAGCCGGCCCTTGTCCACCGAGCGCGCGAGGGACTTGCCGATCCGGGCCTTGGCAATGTGCGCCTTCTCCTCGCTACGGGCGGCCAGGACGACGTCGAAGCCCGACTTGGCGAACACCTCGGCGATGCCGGAGGCCATGGTGCCCGAGCCCGCGACACCGACCGAGCGGACCTCGCGCCCCGTGGCGGCCGAGTCGCCCCCCGCCGGGGTCAGCGCGTCCGGCACGACGGTGGCGCTGCCCGGCGCCTCGTAGGTGTAGAAGCCGCGCCCGGACTTGCGGCCGGTCAGGCCCGCCTCGCTGAGCTGCTTGAGGATCGGCGCGGGAGCGTGCAGCCGGTCGCGGGACTCGGCGTACATGGCCTCCAGGACCGTACGGGCGGTGTCGACGCCGATCAGGTCCAGCAGGGCGAGCGGACCCATCGGCAGACCGCAGCCGAGCCGCATCGCCGCGTCGATGTCCTCGCGGGAGGCGTACCGGGCCTCGTACATCGCGGCGGCCTGGTTGAGGTAGCCGAACAGCAGCCCGTCCGCGACGAACCCGGGGCGGTCGCCGACCGCGACCGGCTCCTTGCCCAGCTCCAGCGCCAGGTCCGTGACGGCGGCGACGGCCTGCGGCCCGGTCAGCACCGAGGAGACGACCTCGACGAGCTTCATCGCCGGTGCCGGGTTGAAGAAGTGCAGGCCGAGCACGCGCTCGGGGTGCGCGGAGTCGGCGGCCAGCCGGGTCACGGACAGGGCGTTGGTGCCGGTGGCGAGGATGGTCTCCGGGCGGACGATGCCGTCCAGCGCGCGGAAGACCTGCTGCTTGATGTCGTACGACTCCGGGACCACCTCGATGACGAGGTCGGCGTCGGCCGCCGCGCGCAGGTCGGTGGAGGTGCGGACCCGGGCCAGTGTTCCGGCGCGCTCCTCCTCGGTGAGCCGGCCGCGCGCCACGGCGCGGGCGGTGGAGGTCTCCAGGGTCGCGAGGGCGGCGGCGGCCTGGGCCTCGGTGACGTCGATGCCGATCACCTCGCGGCCGGCTTTCGCCAGGACCTCGGTGATGCCGGTGCCCATGGTGCCGAGGCCGATCACGGCGATCTTCCGGAACGGGGACAGCGGGGTGCCGGAGGGGTGGGACAGGGGAGTGGCCATCGCGGGACTCCAGACGAGGGTGACGACGAAGGGCGCGCCGGGTGCGCCGAAGGGCGCACCGCGGGGCGGAGGAGGGATGCGGGTGTTGCCGGGCTGCGAGCGCACACGCCCGGGTGTCGCCGGTACCGCGGGCGTGCACACGCCCACGGGCAGCGGATCTCCGACCGGCTCTGTCCCGGAGCCGGGTCGTGACCGCGGCGCACCTGATGCGCCGAACCGACCGAACTCGCGACGGCCGCGTCACCAAACCGTCGCCAGCGAAAAACGCGAGAGGGTTACTCGCTCGTATGAGCTTAACCGGCGGGTAACGAGCGCGCTAGTCCCCGGAGTTTGTGATGTGGGTCCCTTTGGCGGCGCCACCCCTCTACGCTGGTGCTCGTGGACGAAGAGTTGCGATCGCTCACGGAACGCTTACGGCAGGAGGCGCACGGCTCGGCCGCTTTCGAGCACCTGCTGCTCACCGAGGACCACGGCGAACTGGCGGAGGTGCTCACCGCGCCCGGACAGCCGCTCTGGGCCCGGGAACTGGCCGCGTTCCGGCTCGGCCGCGCGGGCGACCGGCGTGCCTTCGAGTCCCTGGTGCTGCTGCTCAACCACCGTGACCCGCCGCGCTGCGCCTCCGCCGCCCACGCCCTCGCCCGGCTGGGCGACCCGCGCACGGCCCGGGCGGCCGCCGCCCTCGCCACCAACGAACTGCGGGTCGCCTACGCCCTGCACCCGGTCAGGCTGCTGATCGCCCTGCGCGCCCCGGAGTCGGTGCCCGCGCTGATCACCACGCTGGAGCGGCGACTGCGCCCGCACGACCCCTACCGGCGCGTGGCCCTCGCCTGCGTGGAGGGGCTGGGCGCGCTCGGTGACGCCCGCGCCCGCCGGGTGCTCAACGAGGCGCTGGCGCATCCGGCGCTCGCGGAGGCCGCTGTGCACGCGCTGGCCAGGATCCCGCGGCAGCGCGAGGCGAGATGACGGGCGGTCAGACCCGCAGCTCCTTGACGTAGCGCACCTCCGGCACCAGAGCGCCGCCCGCCTCGAAGGGCTCCTCGGCGCCGTCCGGCCGGAACCCGGCACGCTCGTAGAAGCGGCGCGCGGGTGCGTTGTCCCGCACCACCCACAGGCGCAGACGCGGACAGGGCGCGCAGCGCTTCGTCGTCTCGGCCAGCAGGGCCCGCCCGATCCCGTGGCCGAGGCGGGCGGGGTCGACGTAGATCGCGTACAACTCGGCCTCCCCGGCGTGCTCTTCACCGTCCCGGCTCGGCCCGTGCGCCGCCCAGCCGACCACCTCGCCGGCCCGCTCGGCGACCAGGTTGACCACCGAGCCGTCCCCCCGCCCGAACCCGGCCCGGCGCCGCTCGGCGTCCGCCCGGGCGCTGAGGCCGTCCAGGAACGGCTGGGGTATCAGCCCCCGGTAGGCGTGGCGCCAGCCGCCGGTGCGGATCTCGGCGACGCGGTCGCAGTCGGCGACGGTCATCGGGCGGATGCGGGTGAGCCGTTCGTCCATGCCGACACCCTAGGTCCTCTCCTGCGCATCCTGCCGGGGTCGCGCCGGTCCACGCGGCGCCCCCGATCCCGCCGGCCCGATCCGAGAGGCAGGCCCCGCACAACAGCGCGCCCTGGCGCCGGACTTACTCGCCCACCACCGCCATCGCCTCGACCTCCAGCAGGAACTCGGGTGCCACCAGCCCCGCCACCCGCACGGCTGAGGACGCCGGAAGGCGGTCGTCGGGTATGTGGGCGGCACGGGCCGCGCGGATCGCCGGCATGTGGGCCATGTCCGTGACGAAGTACGTCAGCTTCACGACGTGCTCGAAACCGGCCCCCGCGGCGGCCAGACAGCGCCTCAGGTTCTCGAACACCTGCCGGGCCTGGGCCGCCGGATCGTCCGGTCCGACCAGGCCGCCGTCCTCGTCCAGGGCGAGCTGGCCGGAGACGGCGATCAGACGGCCCGTCGCCGAGACCACGTGGCTGTACTGGGCGGCGGGGGCGACCCCGTCGGGGGCGGGGATCCGGATCGGTTCGCTCATGACCCCATCCTGGACCACGCCACCGACAGCGCCCCGGGGCCCCGGCAGGATCCGTAGGACAGGGCCTAGCCGCGGAAGCCGAGCAGGCCGTGCAGGGTGGAGCCGCGGGACGCCGTGGAGGCCGTCTTCGCCTTCAGCGGCCTCGGGGCGGGCGACTTGGCGCAGACCGCGTCGGCCGTCCCGGTGCCGCGCGGCACCGTGCCGTCGGCCAGATACGCCGAGAGGTAGCCGTCCAGACAGGCGTTGCCGCTCAGTGTGATGCCGTGGTTGCCGCCGCCCTCCTCGACCACCAGGCTGGAGTCGGCCAGCAGCCGGTGGGCCGTCACGCCGCCCTGGTACGGGGTGGCCGCGTCGTCGGTCGCCTGGAAGAGCAGCGCAGGCGGCAGCTCGCGGTTGGCCACGTCCACCGGCCGCAGCGCGCCGGTCGGCCAGAACGCGCACGGCGCGTTGTACCAGGTGTTGTTCCAGACCATGAAGGGCGCCTTGCCGTACACCGCCCAGGCGTCCGTGCTCCACCGGTTCCACGAACGCCGCCAGGAGGCGTCCCGGCACTGCACGGACGCGTAGACGCTGTAGCCGTTGTCGCCCGCGGAGTCCACGGCGGCGAAGGTCTCGTACGCCTTCACCAGGGGCCCGGTGTCCCGGTGGTGGACGTAGGCGGCGAACGCCTCGGCGAGGTAGGGCCAGTAGCCGTCGTAGTAACCGCCCGGGATGAAGGTGTCCTCCAGCTCCGAGGCGCCGACCTTGCCCCCGGCCGGGTCCTTCGCCAGCGCGGCCCGCATCGCGTACCAGGCGGCCTCGATCCTCGCGGGGTCCTTGCCGAGCCCGTACACGCCGTCGTACTCGGCGATCCACGCCATCAGCGCGCGGTGACGGTCGTCGAAGGCGTGGTCTTGGCCCAGGTTGTCCCCGTACCAGACGCCGGTCGGGTCGACGATCGAGTCCAGGACCAGGCGGTGGACCCGCTCGGGGTACAACTTCGCGTAGACCGCGCCGAGGTAGGTGCCGTAGGAGTAGCCGAAGTAGCTGATCCGCTGCGCGCCGAGCGCCTGGCGGACCAGGTCCATGTCCCGGGCGGTGCTGACGGTGTCGATGTACGGCAGCACGTCGGCGTACTTGCGGCCGCAGGCCGCGGCGAAGGACCTCGCCCGTTCGAGGTTCGCCCGCTCCAGCGCGGGCGTGGCCGGCACGCTGTCCGGGCGGACGGGTCCGAAGTGGCCCGGCACGCAGTCCAGCGCGGGGGTGCTTTGGCCGACCCCGCGCGGGTCGAAGCCGATGACGTCGTACCGTGCCACCACGTCGCGGGGCAGCGCCGAGGCGACGAACCCGGCGAGGGTCAGTCCGCTGCCGCCGGGACCGCCGGGATTGACCAGCAGCGGGCCCTGGGAGACCGGCGCGGTGTGCGGGACGCGGGACAGGGCGAGCGTGATCCGCCGGCCCGACGGCCGCGCGTGGTCCAGCGGGACCGGCAGGGAGGCGCACTGGAGCGTCGGATAGTCGCTCGTGCCGCAGTCCTTCCAGGCGAGCCCCGCCACCGCGGCGGACGGCACCGGGGCGGCGGGCCGGGCCGCCCGCGCGGGGGCGGCCGTGACCGAACCCGCGATCACGGCCGCGGCCGCGCACAGCACGGCTGCGCGTGTTCTCATGCATGCTCCCGGGACGCAGAGGGCGACGGACCGTGATGATCACGGTCCTCGCCGCATCGTCCCGGGAACGGCGACCGGCGGAACGCGTTCCCCCCATACTTGACCCGATTGGGCCGTGGGATCCCTCGGACGCGCTCAGATGAGGGTGAGCTGGGTCGGTTCGGCGGGCGCGGGAGGTTCGGGCCGGGTCGGCCGGATCCGGCGGACCGCGCTCGCGCGGGTGGGCCCGATTCCGTACTCCCGGGCCAGCTCGTGCACCTGACGGGTGATCCGGCGCTGGTACCACTTGGGGGCGTAGGCACCCTCGGCGTACAGCCGCTCGTAGCGGCGCACCAGATGCGGGTGGTGCCGGCCGAGCCAGGCCATGAACCACTCCCGGGCGCCGGGCCGCAGATGCAGCACCAACGGGGTGACGGAGGACGCCCCGGATGCCGCGATCGCCTTTACCGTGGCGCGCAGTTGGGCCGGCTCGTCGCTCAGGAACGGGATCACCGGCGCCATCAGCACCCCGCAGCCGATGCCGTGCTCGCCCAGGATCCGTACGACGTCCAGCCGGCGCTCGGGTGCCGGGGTGCCCGGCTCCACCGTGCGCCACAGCTCGGTGTCGAGGAAGCCGACGGAGACCGAGATGCCGATGTCCGTCACCTGCGCCGCCCGGACAAGCAGGTCCAGGTCGCGCAGGATCAGGGTGCCCTTGGTGAGGATGGAGAACGGGTTCGCGTGGTCGGTGAGGGCGGAGATGATGCCCGGCATCAGCCGGTAGCGGCCCTCGGCGCGCTGGTAGCAGTCGACGTTCGTGCCCATCGCCACGTGATCGCCCTGCCAGCGGCGGGAGGCCAGCTGGCGGCGCAGCACCTCCGGGGCGTTCACCTTGACCACGATCTGGCTGTCGAAGCCGATGCCGGTGTCCAGGTCCAGATAGCTGTGCGTCTTCCGCGCGAAGCAGTACACGCACGCGTGCGAGCAGCCCCGATAGGGGTTGACCGTCCATTCGAACGGCATGCGCGAGGCGCCCGGCACCCGGTTCAGCACCGAGCGCGCCCGCACCTCGTGGAAGGTGATCCCGCGGAATTCGGGCGTGTCGAACGTCCGGGTCGTCACGGCGTCCACCCCGAACAGGGCGGCGTCGGCGGCCCGGCCGTGCTCGGGTTCCCCGGACTCGCCGGGCACCCCCGGTCGGGCGGGCTCCCCGGATTCCACGGTGAGGTTCTCCCAGCGCATGACGCCTCCTCGGTAGGACTGCGCCCAGAATAGAACATGTGTTCCCATGATCGTGCGACCCCCGATTTGGGCGGCCGGGTGCCGGGGTGGTTGGCTTTCCTCCAGCCAAGAGCACACAGGTCCTGGAGGAACGCAATGGCGCAGGTCGAGGCCACTACCGAGCGGGTCGTCGCGGCGGACGCGGAGAAGGTGTTCGACGCCCTCGCCGACTACCGCGGCACCCGGCGCAAGCTGCTCCCCGAGCACTTCAGCGAGTACGAGGTGCGCGAGGGCGGCGACGGCGAGGGCACCCTCGTCCACTGGAAGCTCCAGGCCACCAGCAAGCGGGTACGCGACTGCCTGCTGGAGGTCGGCGAGCCGACCGACGGCGAGCTCGTGGAGAAGGACCGCAACTCCTCCATGGTCACCACCTGGCGCGTCACCCCGGCCGGCGAGGGCAGCTCCCGGGTCGTCGTCACCACCACCTGGACCGGCGCCGGCGGCATCGGCGGCTTCTTCGAGAGGACCTTCGCGCCCAAGGGCCTCGGCCGGATCTACGACGCCCTGCTCGCCAACCTCGCCGCCGAGGTCGAGAAGTAACGCCAAGCTCCCACCGGTGAAGGGGCGTTGGTCCCTTCACCGGTTCGAGTGGATCTCCGCCGCGCGCCCCGCGGTGCCGTAACTCGCGGCAGTTGTCGGCAGTTTTCGCCTTACGCGGGAATTGTGACAGGTGCGACGAGGGGAGCGGTACGTGCGCGGGACGACTCTGGTGCAGCACGAGCCGGTCGTGGCACCGGCCGCGGCGCAGGAAGCCGAGGGGACCGCCACGGCGGCACCCCCACCACCGCCGCCGTCCGTGTCCGCCGGCGAACTCGACCCGCGCCGTGTGCGGTTGGTGTTCATCGGACTGATGCTGGCCCTGCTCCTCGCGGCGCTGGACCAGATGATCGTCGCCACCGCGCTGCCGAGGATCGTCGGCGAGCTGCACGGCCTGGACAAGATGTCCTGGGCGATCACCGCCTATCTGCTGACCTCCACCATCGGCCTGCCCCTGTACGGCAAGCTCGGGGACCTGGTCGGCCGCAAGAGCGTCTTCCTGTTCGCCATCGCCGTCTTCGTCATCGGCTCCGCGCTCGCCGGCCGGGCGCAGACCATGGACCAGCTGATCGCCTTCCGCGCGGTCCAGGGCGTCGGCGCGGGCGGGCTCATGATCGGCGTGCAGGCGATCATCGCCGACATCGTGCCGCCCCGGGAACGCGGCCGCTACATGGGCCTGATCGGCGCCGCCTTCGGCCTCGCCTCCGTCGCGGGCCCCCTGCTCGGCGGCTACTTCACCGACCACCTCTCCTGGCGCTGGTGCTTCTACATCAACGTCCCCTTCGGCGTGGTCACCTTCGCCGTCGTCACCGTCGTGCTGAAGCTCCCCAGGCCCAGCGCCCGCGGCCGTCTCGACGTGCCGGGCGCGCTCCTGCTCGCCGCCGCCTCCACCTGTCTGGTGCTGCTCACCAGCTGGGGCGGCACCGAATACGCGTGGGGCTCGCGGCAGATCCTGGGCCTCGGCGCCGGAGCGGTCGCCGCCGTCGCCCTCTTCCTGGTCGCCGAGCACTTCGCCGGCGAGCCCCTCATCCCGCTGCGCCTGTTCCGCGACTCCGTCTTCGACGTCAGCGCCCTGATGGGGCTCGTGATCGGCGTCGCCCTGTTCGGCGCGGCCAGCTATCTGCCGACCTTCCTGCAGATGGTCGACGGGGCCAGCGCCACCGAGTCCGGGCTGCTGATGCTGCCCATGATGGCCGGGATCGTCGTCGCCTCCATCGTCGGCGGCCAGCTCATCAGCCGCACCGGCCGCTACAAGGTCTTCCCGGTGCTCGGCTGCGCCGTCTCCACCGTCGGCATGTGGCTGCTGTCCCGCCTGGAGACCGACACGCCCCGGCTGCACTACAGCGTCTGGATGGCCGTCTTCGGCGCCGGCATCGGCCTGGTGATGCCCGTCCTCGTCCTCGCCGTGCAGAACTCCGTGCGCCCCGCCGACCTCGGCACCGCCACCAGTGCCAACAACTACTTCCGGCAGATCGGCGGCAGTGTCGGCGCAGCGATCTTCGGCACCCTCTTCGCCGACCGGCTCGCCCACTCCCTGCGCGAGGAACTGCCGCCCGGCGCGGGCGCCGGGCTGCCCGACGCCGACTCCATCACCCCGCAGCTCGTCCACGCGCTGCCCACGGCGCTGCGTGACGCCTACATCCGTGCCTACGCCGACGCGATGCCCCGGATCTTCCTCTACCTGGTACCGGTGCTCGCCCTCGGCCTGCTCATCGCCTTCTTCCTCAAGGAGAAACCACTGGTGTCCCACCACACCGCCGAAACCGCGTCCGAGACCGTGAACACCCCGATCCCGGGCGCCCGTTCGCCCTACGCCGCCGGGATCCCCGTGTGCGGCACGGTGCAGCACCCCGACGGCACCGTGGTGCCCCGCGCGGCGCTCACCCTCATCGACGTCGCCGGACAGCAGATCGGCCGGGGCGCCAGCGGTGAGGACGGACGGTACGCGCTCAGCACCCCCGGCGCCGGCGCCTACGTGCTCATCGCCGCGGCCGGCGGCCACCAGCCGCAGGCCGTCTCCGTGACCGTCGGGGAGCGGCCCGTCGAACTCGACGTCGTCCTCGGCGGCGCCGGGCGCCTCGCCGGCAGCGTCCTGACCGCCGACGGCAGCCCCGTACGGGACGCCGCCGTCACCCTCACCAACGTGCACGGCGAGGTCGTCGCCAGCACCCGCAGCGGCCGCGAGGGCGGTTACGTCATCACCGAGCTGGTCGCCGGCGAGTACACCCTCGCCGCCAGCGCCCCCGCCTTCAGGCCCGCCGCGCTGCCCGTCACCGTGCAGGCCTCCCGGGAGACCCGGCAGGACGTCGAACTCGCGGGCGGGGCCGTGCTCAGGGGGACGGTCCGGGCGAGCGGCGGCCGCCCGGTGGAGGACGCGCGGGTCACGCTCCTCGACGCGGCCGGCAACGTCGTCGACACCCTCACCACCGGGGCCGACGGAACGTTCCGGTTCGTGGATCTGTCCTCCGGCGAGTACACCGTCATCGCCGCAGGTTACCCGCCGGTCGCCACGGTGTTGCAGGTCGCGGGCGGTGGCCGCACCGAGCGGGACCTGCAACTGGGCCACGAGGACTGAGGGGTGCGGCCGGCGGGGGCGCTCGCGGGGCGCCGCTCCGCGCGCCGGTGCGAGCGGGTGGAGTCAATTCCAGGATTGCCGCACATCGCCACCGGCCGCCCCCGTACCGTAGTGGCGAGCGGCACAGATCGTTTTCGAACAGCCGTGGGGGAGAGAGGGCCTGGGCCATGGATCGTGGCAGCGAGCGGGACACGCCTCCCGGGCGCGAGGCCGGCGACACCGCGGCGGGCCGGATTCCGCTGGCCGTGGTCGTCGTCGACCGTGACGGTCTGGTGTCCCACTGGAGCAGCGGCGCGCGGCGCCTGTTCGGCGTCGTCAGGGAGGACGCCGTCGGGCGCCCGGCGGCCGATCTGCTGCCGGTCACCGGCGCCCTCCCCGAGGACCCGGGCGAGCCGATGCCCGACGCCTGTGTGCGGGGTGACGAACTCGGCCCCGACCTGGAGGTCTCGCTCGGCGGCCACACCTCCTACCCCACCGCCGGCCGCGCCCGCCTCCACCCGCACGGGCGGCCCGCCGACGGCGAGCGCCTCGACGTGCTCTGGTGGGCCTATCCGCTCGTCGGTCCCGGCCCCTCCCGGCTGCTCGTACTGGCCGCCGACGCCGCCCGGCTGCACGCCGAGCGCGGACACGACGACGAGACCGCCGAGCGCATCTCGCCCGGCTTCGCCCGCCACACCGAACTGCCCGCGCCCGGCGAACTCGAACGGCGCCTGCCCGAGATCCTGCCCAGCATGAGCCCGGGAGTCAGTGGCCGCATAGTTTCCCAGGTCCTCGAACTGGGCTACCCGGTGCTGGAGTTCAGTCAGTTCGACCGGGTGCCCGTGACGCCGTACTGGGGCGTGCCCCGCCGTGCCGGACGGACGCCCACCGAGGTCGTCGCACCGCGCCGGCGGGTCACGGCCGCCGTCGTCCCGGCCGGCGCCGAGGAGGACCTCGAGTACGCCGCCGTCCGCGAACGGCTCGAATTCCTCAACGAGGTCAGCTCCCGCATCGGCTCCTCCCTGGACCTCGGCGAGACCATCCGCGAGGTGACCAGCGCCGCCGTACCCCGGTTCGCGGACTTCGCCGGCACCCATCTGCGCGCGGCCGTGCTGGCCGGCGAGGGCTTCCCGGACGGCCCGCCGGACGCCAGCACCGTGATGTTCCGCGTATGGGTCGAGCACAACGACGAACCTGGCCGCTGGGACGACACCACACCGGTGGGCGAGGCGTTCGCCTTCCCCGAGCACACCCCGTTCTACCAGTGCATGGTCACCGGGGAACCGGTCCTCGTCCCGCGGGTCACCGAGGAGCTGTCCGAGCGCATCTCCGGCGAGTTCGAGAAGCGCGACCTCAGGCCGCTCATCAGCGGCCGGTCCCTGCTGATCGTGCCGCTCAAGGCACGCAACGTCGTCCTCGGCTTCATGGTGCTGATGCGCCGCCCCGACCGCCCCGCGTTCGACGACATGGACCGCACCACCGGCGCCGAACTCGCCGCCCGCGCGGGCCTCGTGCTCGACAACGCCCGTATGTACACCTACCAGGAGAACGTCGCCGACACCCTCCAGGACAGCATGCTGCCGCAGGTGAGCCCGCGGATGCCCGGGTGCGACGTCGCCACCCGCTATCTGCCCGGCACCCGCCTCGGCCGCATCGGCGGCGACTGGTTCGACACCATCAAACTGTCCGGCTCACGTACCGCCCTGGTGGTCGGCGACGTCATGGGTCACGGCCTCAACTCGGCTGCCATGATGGGCCAGTTGCGCACGGCCGTACAGACCATGGCCGCCATGGAGACGCCGCCCGCCCAACTGCTGCGCAATCTGGACGACCTGGCCCGCCGGCTCGGCGACAACTACCTCGCCACCTGCCTGTACGCGGTCTACGACCCGATCGGTGGCGCGGTGACCCTCGCCAACGCCGGACACATCCCGCCGGTGCTGGTCCGCGCCGAGGACGGCAGCAGCGAACTCCTCGAACTGCCCACCGGCGCCCCGATCGGGGTCGGCGGGGTGCCCTTCGAGGCCGTCCGCGTCAAGGTGGCGCCCGGCGACCGGCTGGTGCTGTGCACCGACGGCCTGGTCGAGGTGCGCGGCACCGACATCGGCGAGGGCCTCGCCGCGCTCTGCGAGTCCGCGGCGCACCCCGCCGCCTCGATGGACGCCGCCTGCGACACCATCATCCGCGCCCTGAACACACACGGCGGCCGCAAGGACGACGTCGCCCTGCTCATGGCCCGCCTCAACGGCATCCCCGACGAGCACGTCGCCCAGTGGCGGCTCGACGCCGACCCGCGCGAGGTGGGCCGGGCCCGCCGGCTGATCCGCGAACAGCTCCGGCGATGGGGCCTGCCGCAGACGGTGGAGACGGCCGAGCTACTGGTCAGCGAGGTCGTCACCAACGCCGTCCGGCACGGTCGGAGCGAACAGGTCGGACTGCGGGTGGTCCGCACCGAGGCCCTGCTGTTCGAGGTCACCGACGACGAACCCGCCCTGCCCGCGATGCTCCAGGCCGGCCCCTACGACGAGTCGGGCCGAGGCCTGCGCGTGGTCAGCCGACTGGCCCGGGAGTGGGGCGCCAGCGCCGCCGGGCACCGCAAGACGGTCTGGTTCGAGCAGGCCGTCACCGCATAGCGCCGCCACCTCCGCACGCGGGCGCACGCCCCTGCGCCGCGCGCCCCCGGCGTGTCCGACGTCCGTACTTCTCATGAAGAAGGCCGCCCACCCCTTGCCCCGCCGCGGACCGACGCGATATCCCGATCACGCAACCGACCGTGGGGAGATCGTATGAACGTCTCGGACAACTACCGGCAGAACTGGGAAAGTTTCTGGAGCGGGACCTCCGACGCCCGGGGCGAGGCGATCTGGGACTCCGATCCCTCCCTCACCGCGAAACCGCACAGCGACCTGCTCCTGCCGTACGCGGACCCGGCGCGCGCCATCGTCGACCTCGGCTGCGGCAACGGCACCCAGACCCGCTACCTCGCCACCCGGTTCGCCCGCGCCGTCGGCGTCGACCTCTCGCACGCCGCCGTCGAGCACGCCCGCCGCGCCGGAAGCGGGGACGGAGTCGAGTTCCAGCAGCTCGACCTCACCGACGCCGAGGCCGTGGACGCCCTGCACGACCGGCTCGGTGACAGCAACGTGTACATGCGGGCCGTCATCCACCAGAGCGAGCCGGCCGCGCGTCCCGCCGTGGCCGCCGCCGTCGCCGCCATCATCGGGACCGAGGGGCGCGCCTTCGTCGTCGAACTCACCTCCGCCTCCCGGGATGTCCTGGGGCGGGCGGCGGCCGAGCCGGCCGGGCCGCCGCCCAAGCTCCAGCGCATCTACCACCACGGGCTCAAGCCCGCCGACGCCGACGACGAGGAAATACCGCGCCTGCTCACCGAGGCCGGCCTGGAGATCCTCGCCGAGGGTGACACGGCCCTGCCGCAGACCGAGCACCTGGCCGACGGCACCCGCATAGACCTGCCGGCCCGCTGGTTCGTCCTGGCCGGGAAGTAACGGGCCGACCGGGAGGCGACCGGCCGACCGCCTGGCGACCGGCCGGCCGGCAAGTGACCGAGCCCGGGACCGCGCACCGGCCGGTGAGCGCGGGGCGGCCGCAGGCCTCCGCCCCGCGCTCCCGTCCCCGCCCCGCCCGTCCGCAGCGGCGCACCACCGGCCGCAAGCGCCACACGCGCCGCCGACGGGTCGTTTCGCGAGGTCGGGGTCGTAGCCTGTCCGCCCCTCGGCGCGTAACGTGACGCAGCATGAAGATCCTCATCAGTGCCGACATGGAGGGGGCCACGGGCGTCACCTGGCCGGCCGACGTGCTGCCGGGGACGCCGCAGTGGGAGCGGTGCCGGGTGATGTTCACCTCCGACGTGAACGCCGCCGCGGAGGGCTTCTTCGACGGCGGCGCCGACCAGGTGCTCGTCAACGAGGCGCACTGGACCATGCGCAATCTGCTCCTGGAGCGGCTCGACGACCGGGTCGAGATGCTCACCGGTCGGCACAAGGCCCTGTCCATGGTGGAGGGCGTACAGCACGGCGACGTCGACGGCATCGCGTTCGTCGGCTACCACACCGGCGCCGGCATGGAGGGCGTCCTCGCCCACACCTACCTCGCCAACCAGATCACCGGGGTCTGGCTGGACGACGAGCGCGCCAGCGAGGGTCTGCTCAACGCGCGCGTAGTCGCCGAGTACGGCGTCCCGGTCGTGCTCGTCACCGGCGACGACCTGGCCTGTGAGGACGCCCTCGGCTACGCGCCCGAGGCGCTGAAGGTCGCCGTGAAGGACCATGTGTCGCGCTACGCGGCGGTGTGCCGCACCCCGGCCCGCACCGCGGCCGAGATCCGCGCCGCCGCCCGGCAGGCCGCCGAACTGGCGGTCCGTCACGAACCGGCGCAGGCCGGGCCGTTCACGATCGCCGTGGAGTTCGACGCCGAGCATCTGGCGCTCGCGGCGACGGTCGTCCCCGGGGTGACGCGGATCGGGGAGCGGAAGGTGGCGTACACCAGCGCCACCATGTTCGAGGGGATCAGGACGTTCAAGGCGGTCACCACGATCGTCTCTGCCGCCGTGGAGGAGCAGTATGGCTGACCAGCAGGCCCTGGACGAGGTGGTGGACTTCACCGCCGGCCTGATCCGCATCGACACCACCAACCGCGGCGGCGGTGACTGCCGGGAGCGGCCCGCCGCCGAGTACGCGGCCGAGCGGCTGTCCGGGGCGGGCCTGGACCCGCTGCTGCTGGAGCGCACCGCGGGCCGGACCAACGTCGTCGCCCGGATCGAGGGCACCGACCCGTCCGCCGACGCGCTGCTCGTCCACGGCCACCTCGACGTGGTGCCCGCCGAGGCCGCCGACTGGAGCGTGCACCCGTTCTCCGGTGAGGTTCGCGACGGCGTCGTGTGGGGGCGGGGCGCCGTCGACATGAAGAACATGGACGCGATGATCCTGGCGGTCGTGCGGTCCTGGGCCCGGCAGGGCGTACGGCCCCGCCGCGACCTCGTCATCGCGTTCACCGCGGACGAGGAGGCCAGCGCCGAGGACGGTTCGGGATTCCTCGCCGACCGGCACCCCGAGCTGTTCGAGGGTTGCACCGAGGGCGTCAGCGAGTCCGGCGGCTTCACCTTCCACGACGGGATGGGCCGGCAGCTGTACCCGATCGCGGCGGGCGAGCGCGGCACCGGCTGGGTCAGACTCACCGCGCGCGGCCGGGCCGGACACGGCTCCAAGGTGAACGAGGAGAACGCGGTGACCCGGCTCGCCGCCGCCGTCACCCGCATCGGCGAGCACGAGTGGCCGCTCAGAATCACCCCGACCGTGCGGGCCGCGCTCACCGAACTCGCCGCCCTGTACGGCGTCGACGCCGACCTCGACGATGTGCAACCGCTGCTGGAGAAGCTCGGTCCGGCCGCCCAGCTGGTCGAGTCGACTGTCCGCAACAGCGCCAACCCGACGATGCTGGACGCCGGTTACAAGGTGAACGTCATCCCGGGCGAGGCCGTCGCCTACGTCGACGGTCGCTTCCTCGCGGGCGGCGAGGAGGAGTTCCGCGCCACCCTGGACCGGCTGACCGGCCCGGATGTGTCCTGGGAGTTCGCGCACCGCGAGGTGGCCCTGCAGGCGCCGGTCGACTCGCCCACGTTCGCGAGGATGCGGGACGCCGTGCGGGAGTTCGCACCCGAGGGGGAGGTGGTGCCGTACTGCATGTCGGGGGGCACGGACGCCAAGCAGTTCTCCCGGCTCGGTATCACCGGCTACGGGTTCGCCCCGCTGCGGCTGCCCGAAGGACTCGACTATCAGGCGCTGTTCCACGGTGTGGACGAGCGCGTGCCCGTGGACGCGCTGCACTTCGGTGTGCGGGTCCTCGACCGCTTCCTGCGGACGGCCTAGACGATGGGGGACGAAGTGGATAAGTCGGCGTACGGTTCCTGGCCCTCGCCCATCGACGCGGCGCTGGCCGCCGCGCACGACGGGTATCCGGAGTGGGTGGGGCACGTCGGGGACGAGGTGTGGTGGACCGAGCCGCGCCCGGCCGAGGGCGGCCGGCGGGCGCTGGTGCGCCGGACCGCCGAGGGCACCGAGGAGTCGGTGCTGCCGCCGCCGTGGAACGTGCGCAGCCGCGTCATCGAGTACGGCGGCCGGCCCTGGACCGGCGTGGTCCGTGACGGCGGCCCTCTGGTGGTGTTCGCGCACTTCGTCGACCAGCGGCTGTACCGGTTCGAGCCCGACGGCGAGCCGCGCCCGCTGACCCCCCTGTCGCCGGTGGACGGCGGGCTGCGCTGGGCGGAGCCGCGGATCGACCTCGCCCGGGGCGAGGTGTGGTGCGTGCTGGAGGAGTTCACCGGGGACGCCCCGGGCGATGTGCGGCGCGTGCTGGCCGCCGTACCGCTGGACGGCTCGGCCGCCGAGGACCGGGCCGCGATACGCGAACTCACCGACGACCGGCACCGGTTCGTCACCGGCGCCCGCGTCTCGCCCGACGGCCGCCGGGCCGCCTGGCTCGCCTGGGACCATCCGCGGATGCCGTGGGACGGTACGGAACTGCTCGTCGGCGACATCGGCGCCGACGGCACCCTGCACAGCGTCCGCACGGTCGCGGGCGGCCCGGACGAGGCCGTCGCCCAGGTCGAATGGTCCGCGGACGGCCGTCTGCTGTACGCCGGCGACCGCTCCGGCTGGTGGAACCTGTACCGGGACGGGACCCCGCTGTGCCCGCGCGAGGAGGAGTTCGCCGGCCCGCTGTGGAAGCTCGGCCTGCGCTGGTTCGCCCCGCTGGACAACGGGCTGATCGCGGTCGTGCACGGGCGCGGGTCGACGCTGCTCGGCATACTGGACCCGGAGACCGGTGAGCTGGTCGACGCCGCCGGACCGTGGACCGAGTTCGGGTCCACGCTCGCGGTGCACGGCGAACGGATCGTCGCGGTCGGCGCCAGCCCGCGCACGGGGTACGAGGTGGTCGAGCTGGACGCCCGCGGCGGACGGGCCCGGGCGATCGGCGCCCGGCACCGGGACCCCGTCGACCCCGCCTACTACCCCGAGCCGCAGAGCCGCGTCTTCACCGGCCCCGACGGCCGCGAGGTGCACGCCCACGTCTACCCCCCGCACCACCCCGAACGGACCGCGGACGACGGCGAGTTGCCGCCCTACGTCATCTGGGCGCACGGCGGCCCCACCAGCCGGGCACCGCTCGTGCTGGACCTGGGAATCGCCTACTTCACCTCCCGGGGCATCGGTGTGGCCGAGGTCGACTACGGCGGCTCCACCGGATACGGGCGGGCCTACCGGGAGCGGCTGCGCGAACAGTGGGGCGTGGTCGACGTCGAGGACTGCGCGGCCGTCGCCCGCGCCCTGGCCGACGAGGGCACCGCCGACCCCGGCCGGCTCGCGATCCGGGGCGGCAGCGCGGGCGGCTGGACCACCGCCGCCTCCCTGACCACGACCGACCTCTACGCCTGCGGCACCATCATCTACCCGGTTCTGGACCTGACCGCCTGGGGCCCGGGGGAGACCCACGACTTCGAGTCGCACTACCTGGAGTCGCTGATCGGACCGCTCGCCGAGGTGCCGGCCCGCTACGCCGAGCGGTCGCCGACCGCGCACGCCGACCGGCTCACCGTGCCCTTCCTGCTGCTCCAGGGCCTGGACGACGTCATCTGCCCGCCCGCCCAGTGCGAACGCTTCCTCGCCCGGATCGCGGGCCGGGGCGTGCCGCACGCCTACCTCACCTTCGCCGGAGAGGGTCACGGGTTCCGCCGGGCCGAGACGATGATCCGCGCGCTGGAGGCGGAACTGTCCCTGTACACACAGGTGTTCGGGTTGCGCCCGGCATCGGAGGTGCCCGAGGTGGAGCTGGTCACGTGAAAGAGCTGAGGCGTCCGGCCCGGCTGGCCCCCGGCGCCCGGGTGGCCGTCGTCGCCCCCAGCGGGCCGGTGCCCGAGGAGCGTCTGCAGGCAGGACTCGACGTGCTGCGCGGCTGGGACCTCGATCCGGTCGTCGGGGCCCATGTCCTGGACCGGCACGACGAGTTCGGTTATCTGGCCGGCACCGACGCCGACCGTGCCGCCGACTTCCAGCGGGCCTGGTGCGACCCGGCCGTGGACGCGGTGCTGTGCGCCCGGGGCGGGTACGGCGTGCAGCGGATGATCGATCTGCTCGACTGGGAGGCCTTGCGGGCCGCCGGCCCGAAGGTCTTCGTCGGCTTCAGCGACATCACCGTCCTGCACGAGGCCTTCGCCAACCGACTCGGCCTCGCCACGCTGTACGGGCCGATGGCGGCCGGCGTCGACTTCATCAAGAACGGCCGGGCCCAGGAGGGGCTGCGGGCCACGCTCTTCGCCCCGGAGACGGTCCGCACCCTCGCCTCCGGCGGCACGCCGCTGGTACCCGGGCGGGCCCGGGGCGTCACCCTCGGCGGCTGTCTGTGCCTGCTGGCCGCGGAACTCGGCACCCCGCACGCCCGGCCCTCCGCCAGCGGCGGGCTGCTGTGCCTGGAGGACGTGGGCGAGGAGACCTACCGACTGGACCGGTATCTCACCCAACTCCGGCGCGCGGGCTGGCTGGACGGCGTCCAAGGGGTCCTGCTCGGCTCCTGGGAGGGCTGCGCCGGCCGGGAGGAGGTGCGCGCGCTGCTGGCCGACCGGCTGGGTGCGCTGGGCGTGCCGGTGGCGCAGGACTTCGGTTTCGGCCACTGCGACGGCGCCCTCACGATCCCCTTCGGGGTCGCCGCCGAGCTCGACGCCGACGCGGGCACCCTGACGCTGGACCGGCCGGCGCTGCGCTGACCGGCGCCCGCGACCGGGCGGATACCGCGCGACGCGGCAGGCGGGGACACCGTAGGCTGGCCGGATGCCGCACTCCACCCCCCGCTATCTCGCCGAGGGCCCCCGGGTGGCCATCCGCCACTTCGCCCCCGAGGACGGCCCCGAGTTCACCGCACGGGCCCGGGAGAGCAAGGACCTGCACCGGCCGTGGCTGTTCCCGCCGGACACCGAGGACGCCTACGCCGGCTACGCCGCCCGGCTGCTCGAGGACCCGGCCAGGGCCGGCTTCCTGGTGTGCGAGAAGGACAGCGGGGACATCGCCGGGTTCATCAACATCAACAACATCGTCCGGGGCGGCTTCCAGTGCGGAGCCCTCGGCTACGGCGCCTTCGCCCACGCCGCCGGGCGTGGGCTGATGCGCGAGGGCCTCGCCCTGGTGATCTCGTACGCGTTCGGGCCGCTCGGGCTGCACCGGCTGGAGATCAACGCACAGCCCGGGAACGCCGCCTCCCTCGCCCTCGCCCGGGGTGCAGGCTTCCGGCGGGAGGGCTTCTCGCCCGCCATGATCCACATCGACGGAGCCTGGCGCGACCACGAACGCTGGGCGCTCACCGCCGAGATGCGGCCCGGCGGCCGACCACCGGCGACGGATTGAGCCCACGCCGCCCGCGGACACCTTTGCGCAATCCTGACCGGCAGCTCCCCTGGCCGACTCCCGCCGCGCCGGGTTCCATGGTCATCGTGACGAGGATCCGACGTGAGGTACTGACCCTGCCCGCCGCGGAGGTGGGGCCCGACAACCCGCTGCCCCCACTGCGCCCGCTCGACGAGGTGCACCATGTCGACGAGCGCGAACGCGCGGAACTGCCCCGGGACATGGCCCGCCAGCTCGGCCACGGACCACTGCGCGGCCTGCTGCCGGTGCGCGTCCGGGACGGGTACGGCAGAACCCGCGAGCCCCGCTCCCTCGACGCCCTCGTGATCGAGAACGACCGGCTGCGCGCCACCGTCCTGCCCGGCCTCGGCGGCCGCGTCGTCTCCCTGCTCCACCTGCCCACCGGTCGCGAACTCCTCTACCGCAACCCGGTGTTCCAGCCCGCCAACTTCGCCCTCAACGGCGCCTGGTACTCCGGCGGCATCGAGTGGAACATCGGCGCCACCGGCCACACCACCCTGGCCTGCGCCCCGCTGCACGCGGCCCGCGTCCCGGCGCCGGACGGCGGCGAGATGCTGCGGCTGTGGGAGTGGGAGCGGCTGCGCGACCTGCCCTTCCAGGTCGACCTGTGGCTGCCGGAGGGTTCCGACTTCCTCTACGCCGGCGTCCGGATCCGCAACCCGCACGAGCGGCCCGTGCCGACCTACTGGTGGACCAACACCGCCGTACCCGAGGACCGCCGGATCCTGGCGCCCGCCGAGGAGGCCTGGGCCTTCGGCTACGAACGCCGGCTGCGCCGGGTCCCCGTCCCCTCCCACGACGGGGTCGACCACACCTACCCGCGCAACAGCCGGTATGCCGCCGACTACTTCTACGAGGTCCCGGGCGGCCGACGCCGCTGGATCGCCGCACTGGACGCGGACGGCCACGGCCTGGTGCAGACCTCCACCGACGTGCTGCGCGGCCGCAAACTCTTCGTCTGGGGCAGCGGACCCGGCGCCCGGCGCTGGCAGGAGTGGCTGACCGAGCCCGGTACCGGTGGCTACTGCGAGATCCAGGCCGGGCTCGCCCGCACCCAGCTCGAACACGTCCCGCTGGAGGCGCGCGCCGAGGTGTCCTGGCTGGAGGCGTACGGCCCGCTGGACGCGCCGCCGCCCGACGGTGACTGGTCCGAAGCCGTCCGGGCGACGGAGGACCGGCTGGAGTCGGCCCTGCCGCGCGCCCGGGTCGAGGACGCCTACGCCGCCTGGCGGCCGAGCGCCGACACCGAACCCGGCGAACCCCTGGCCGCCGGCTCCGGCTGGGGCGCGCTCGAAGTCCTGCGCGCCGACTGGAAACTGCCGGGCACCCCGTTTCCCGAGTCCACCCTCGGTGAGGCGCAGCAGCCCTGGCGGGAACTGCTGCGCACCGGCGCGCTGCCCGAGCCGCGCCGGGTACGGCCGCCCGGCGAGACCCTGGTCGCCCCGCACTGGCGGGACATGCTGGAGACCGCCCCGGCCACCCCGCACACCGAGTACCACCTCGGCGTCGCCCAGTGGCACGCCGGTGACCGCGCCCAGGCCGTCCGCAGCTGGGAACGAGCCCTGCCGCTGGCCCCCTCCCTGTGGCCGCTGCTGCGCTGCCTGGCCGTCGCCGACCAGGAGGCGGGCCACCACGAGCGGGCCGCCGACCGGTACACGGACGCCTTCGACGATCTGTGCCGGGAACGCCGCGACACCGGCGAGGCCTGGACGGCGGCGGTCGCCGCGCTCGGCCGGGAGACCCTCGAGGCGCTGCTGCGCGTCCGGCGCACGGCGCAGGCGCGGGCCGTGTGGGACCGGCTGCTGCCGACCGTCCGCGAGCGCGGCAGGTTCCGGCTGCTGGGAGCCGGGCTGCTGCTCGCCGAGGGACGGCCGGCGCAGGCCAGGGCCGTCTTCGACGAGGGCTTCGAGGTCGCCGACCTCAGGGAGGGCGCGGACGAGATCGACCGGCTGTGGGCCCGCCTCACCGACGAGCCGCTGCCGGCCCGCCACGACTTCCGGATGCGGCCGGACCCGGCCTGAGCACGACCGCGAGCGACCGGCTCAGCCCCGCTGGTCCACGTACTCGAAGACCGAGCCGTCCGGGTGCATCGCGATCAGATTGCGGCCCGCCGGCGTCGGCACCGGCCCCGCGACGACGCGGGCGCCCAGCTCCGTCAGCAGCCGGTGGGCCTCCTCCACGTCCCGCACGGCGATCGTGGCCGCCACCTTGCGCAGGATCTCCAGCTCCGCCTCGGGACCACTCATCAACAGGAAGGAGCCCACCGCGGCGACGCGCACCCCACCGCGGTCGAAGCGGAGTGCCCTGGCTCCCGCCAGCCGTTCGTAGAAGGGGACGGCGGTTTCGAGGTCATCGACGCAGATGCGCAGCGAGGCGCCCAGAATCTCCATGCGGGCGAGCCTAGTTGGGCCGCCCACGGTGGCGCAGCGCCCCGGCGTTACCGACCGTGCCCAGCGGGTACCCGCACCGTATGGACCGTTTGGATCACCTGGAACACCTGGACAAGCACCTTGTCGAAGAGCTGGCACAGGTGGCACGCGAGACGGTACGCGACGAACTGCGGGAACAGAGCCGCAAACAGCGTCGCACCGCCATGCTGTACGCCGCCTCCGGTGCCGCCGCTCTCTACGCGGGCGGCGCGGTGGCGCTCGCCGTCGGCCTGGCACTGGCGATCGGCCTGCCCGGCTGGGCGGCCGCGCTGATCACCGCGGCCCTCCTCGGCGCCGCGGCCTATCTGCTGCGCGGCGCCGCCCACCCCAAGCGCGGCCACCCGTCGGCGCCGGGCCATGTCGTCGGCGGCACCGCGCCCGCCGGCCCGCCGAGCGGACTCGGCCTGCCCTACCCGCCGATGCCGCACCACGACCCCACCGGCCCGGAACTCAACCCCGACGTACCGGACCACCGGGCCTGACGGACGAACAACGTGACGGACAGCAGCCGTTGACCCTCCGGCCCCGGCCACACCGCGTGGCCGGGGCCGGTCCGTGTCGGTCCGTGTCCCGTCTCGGACCTCAACGGCCCAGCTGCGGTAGTACCTTCGTGCGGTAGAAGTCGAAGAAGCCGCGCTGATCGGGCCCGATCTGGTTGACGTAGACCCGGTCGAACCCGGCGTCGGCGAACGCGGCGAGCGCCGAGACATGCTCGTCCACGTCGTCCCCGCACACCGACTTCTCCCGCACCATGTCCTCGCCGACCAGCGGATGCAGCTGCTCGAAGTGGCGCGGTGAGGGCAGGACCTGGCCCATCTCGCCGGGCAGCAGCTCGTTGTACCAGAGCTTGTGCACCGTACGGACGCACTCCTCGCGGTCGCTGCCGTAACAGACCTTGGTGCCGCCGCTGACCGGTTTCGCGCCGCCCCCGCCCTTGCGGAACCGCGTGACCATCTCCTCCTGCGGCATCATCGTGATGTAGCCGTCGCCCACCCGGGCCGCGAGCGCGGTGGCCTTGGGGCCGAAGCCGGAGATGTCGATCGGGACCGGCTCGTCGGGGACGGTGTAGAGGCGGGCGTTCTCCACGGTGTAGTGCGCGCCGTGGTGGTTGACCTCCTCGCCGGTGAACAGCCGGCGCATCACCTGCACGGCCTCCTCCAGCATCTCCAGGCGCACATGCAACGGAGGCCACCGGTCACCGAGGATGTGCTCGTTCAGCGCCTCGCCGGTGCCCACGCCGAGCCGGAAGCGGCCCTCGGTCAGCACGGCGCTCGTCGCCGCGGCCTGCGCCACCACCGCCGGGTGCATCCGCACGGTCGGGCAGGTCACCGCCGTCTCGATGGGCAGCGACACGGCCTCCGAGAGAGCGCCGATCACCGACCACACGAACGAGCTCTCGCCCTGCGCGTCGTTCCACGGATGGTAGTGGTCCGAGATCCACAGCGCCTGGAAGCCGGCCTGTTCGGCCATCCGGGCCTGCTCGATCAGGTCGGCTGGGGCGTGTTCCTCGCTCGCCAGGAAATAGCCGTACTCGGGCATGGAAGGCACCTCCGCGCGTGGCCGCCGGGCCGGGTGTGCACCGGTCCGCGGCCGGGTAACCGGCGGCGACTCGGCGAAACGCCGACCGGGCGGGGCGCCGGGCGACCGGCGTTCGGGTGCCGCGACCGGCGTACGGGTGACCCGCGCGGCGTTTGGGTGCCCCTGCCCCGGTTACGCGGAAAACCTCGGACGAGCCACAACGCCGGAGGCCCACCGTGAGCCGACCTCACGTGGTGATCGTCGGTGCCGGGTTCGCCGGGTACCGGGCCGCCCGCACCCTGGCCCGTCTCACCCGGAACCGGGCCGACATCACGCTGCTGAACCCGACCGACTACTTCCTGTACCTCCCCCTGCTGCCCCAGGTCGCCGCCGGCGTCCTGGAGGCCCGCAGGGTCACCGTGTCGCTGCCCGGCACCCTGCGCGGGGTGCGTCTGGCGCTCGGCGAGGCGGACCGCGTCGACCTCGACGGCCGCACGGTCCACTACACCGACCCCGAGGGCGCCCCGGGCGCCCTGCGCTACGATCGGCTGGTGCTGGCCGTGGGCAGCGTCAACAAGCTGCTGCCGATCCCGGGCGTGGCCGAGCACGCCCACGGGTTCCGCGGTCTGCCGGAGGCGCTGTACCTGCGGGACCACGTGACCCGCCAGGTGGAACTCGCCGCGGCGGACGACGACCCCGGGACCCGGGCGGCCCGGCGCACCTTCGTCGTGGTCGGTGCCGGCTACACCGGCACCGAGGTGGCCGCACAGCTGCGGATGCTCACCGACGGGCTGGCCCGCCGCACCTCGCTGCCTCCCGGTCCGCGTCCGCGCTGGATTCTGCTGGACGTGGCGCCCCGCGTGCTGCCGGAGATGGACGAGCGGCTCTCCCGCACGGCCGAGCGGGTGCTGCGGGCGCGCGGCGTGGACGTGCGGACGGGCACCTCGGTGAAGGAGGCCACCCAAGAGGGGGTGCTGCTCAGCGACGGCGAGTTCGTCGCGACGCGGACCCTGGTGTGGTGCGTGGGCGTCCGGCCGGATCCGCTGGTGGAGGCGGTCGGGCAGCCGTTGGAGCAAGGCCGGCTGATCGTCGACCCGTATCTGGGGGTGCCGGGCCGCTCGGACGTCTTCGCCTGCGGGGACGCGGCCGCCGTACCGGACCTCGGGCGCCCCGGGGAGTTCACCGCGATGACGGCGCAGCACGCCTGGCGGCAGGGCCGGGTGGCCGGGGAGAACGTGGCCGCCTCGCTCGGCCTCGGCCGGCGCCGGCGCCCCTACCGCCACCGCGACCTGGGCTTCGCCGTCGACCTCGGCGGGCTCCGGGCCGCCGCCAACCCGCTCGGCGTCCCGCTGTCCGGTCCGGCGGCCGGCGTGGTCACCCGCGGCTACCACCTGGCCGCGCTGCCGGGCAACCGGCTCCGGGTGGCCGCCGACTGGCTGCTGGACTCCGTACTGCCCCGCCAAGGCGTGCAGTTGGGCCTCGTACGAGCGTGGTCGGTGCCCCTGGACACGGCATCCCCGGAACTGGCACGGGTACCGGGCGGACCCGGCCGGGCACCCGGCGCCGGCCCCGACAGCGAGGAGACGAGCACATGACGAAGCAGCCGAACGATCGCGACGCGCGCCCCGCGCGCAACCGGCCCGGCGGACAGCCGACGAAGAGCGAACACGCGCAGCCCGGCACCGGACGCCCCGCCCCCGGGCACCCCGCCCCCGGTCCCGTCCGGCGCACCGACCCCCCGGAACCCCCAGAACCCCCAGATCCTCCGGACCCCGAGGACCGAACCACCGACCGACCCCGCTCCACCGACTCTGAGCAAGGAGACCGAGGAAACTCATGAACACTGCCGAACTCGCCGAACTGGGACAGCAGTTGCGCGTGGACAGCGTCCGCGCGGCGGCTGCCGCGGGGTCCGGGCATCCCACGTCCTCGATGTCCGCGGCCGACCTGATGGCCGTGCTGCTGGCGAACCATCTGCGCTACGACTTCGAACGACCCGAGCACCCCGCGAACGACCGTCTCGTGCTCTCCAAGGGGCACGCCTCGCCGCTGCTGTACGCCGCCTACAAGGCGGCCGGCGCCATCGAGGACGGCGAGCTGCTCACCTTCCGCAAGCTCGGCAGCCGGCTGGAGGGCCACCCGACGCCCCGGCGCCTGCCCTGGGTGGAGACGGCCACCGGCTCCCTCGGCCAGGGCCTGCCCGTCGGCGTCGGCATCGCCCTGGCCGGAAAGCGGCTGGACCGTGTCGACTACCGGGTGTGGGTGCTGTGCGGGGACAGCGAGCTGGCGGAGGGCTCGGTGTGGGAGGCCGCCGAACACGCCGGCCACGAGAACCTGGACAACCTGACCGTGATCGTCGACGTCAACCGGCTCGGGCAGCGCGGACCCACCCGGCACGGCCACGACCTGGACGCCTACGCACGCCGTTTCCAGGCCTTCGGCTGGCACACCGTCGAGATCGACGGCCACGACGTCGACAAGATCGACCGGGCGTACGGGGAGGCGCTGTCCACCACCGGACAGCCCACCGCGATCCTCGCCCGCACCCTCAAGGGCAAGGGCGTGGCCGCCGTGGAGGACCGCGAGGGGCTGCACGGCAAGCCGCTGCCCGACGCCGAGGAGGCCATCGGCGAACTCGGCGGACCACGTGACCTGCACGTCCGGGTCAGCGAGCCGCCGGCCGCCGCCGCGCTGCGCTCGGTCACCACCGAGGCCCTCCAGCTCCCGCACTACGACCTGGGCGACGAGGTCGCCACCCGGGACGCCTTCGGCAAGGCCCTCGCCGCCCTCGGCAGCGCCCGCGGCGACATCGTCGCGCTGGACGGCGAGGTCGGCGACTCCACCCGCACCGAGGAGTTCGCCAAGGCCCACCCCGACCGGTTCTTCGAGTGCTACATCGCCGAGCAGCAGCTCGTCGCCTCGGCCGTCGGCATGGCCTCGCGCAACTGGGTGCCGTACGCGTCCACCTTCGCCGCCTTCTTCAGCCGCGCCTACGACTTCGTGCGCATGGCCGCCGTCAGCGGCTCCGGGATCAACCTGGTGGGCTCCCACGCGGGCGTCGCCATCGGGGAGGACGGGCCCTCGCAGATGGGGCTGGAGGACCTGGCGATGTTCCGTGCCGTGTACGGCTCGACCGTGCTCTACCCGTGCGACGCCAACCAGACCGCCCGGCTGATCGCGACCATGGCCGGTCTCGACGGCATCCGCTACCTGCGCACCTCGCGCGGCAAGTCACCGGTGATCTACGGCCCCGAGGAGGAGTTCCCGGTGGGCGGCAGCAAGACGCTGCGCTCCAGCGAGGACGACCGGCTGACCGTCGTCGCCGCCGGGGTGACCGTGCACGAGGCGCTGACCGCCGCCGACCGGCTCGCCGAGGACGGCATCCGGGTGCGGGTCGTCGACCTGTACTCCGTCAAGCCCGTCGACACCGAGACCCTGCGGCGGGCCGCCGAGGAGACCGGCTGCCTGCTCACCGTCGAGGACCATCACGCGGAGGGCGGCCTCGGCGACGCGGTCGCCGAGGCGTTCGGCGACGGGCGGCCCGTGCCGCGCCTGGTCCGGCTCGCGGTGCGCACCATGCCGGGTTCGGCGGCGCCCGACGAGCAGCTGCACGCGGCCGGCATCGACGCCGCGGGGATCACGGCGGCCGCCAAGCTGCTGGTGGAGGAGGCGGTCGTGCGATGAGCCCCGACGACGCGCGCACCCTGCGCGCGGGTCGTCGCACGGTGCGGATCCAGCGGCCGGGGAAGGTGCTCTTCCCCGGCGGCGGAGGCGCCGAGCAGTACACCAAGGGTGACCTCGCCGACTACTACCGGTCCGTCGCGTCGTACATGCTGCCGCACCTGCGGGGCCGTCCGCTGATGCTGGAGAGGTATCCGGACGGCCTCGGCGGCCCGCGGTTCATGCAGAAGAACACCCCCGAGCACTATCCGGACTGGATCACCCGGGTCGAGGTCGCCAAGGAGGGCGGCACGGTCACACACGTGGTGTGCGACGACACCGCCACCCTCCTCTACCTCGCCGACCAGGCCTGCCTCACGCTGCACCGCTGGCTCTCCCGTGCCGACCGCGCGGCCGGCCTCGACCATCCCGACCGGCTGGTGTTCGACCTCGATCCCGCAGGCGACGACTTCCCCGCGGTCCGGCGGGCCGCCGGCCGGCTCCGCGAGGTGCTGGACGAGCTGGACCTGCCCGCCGCCCCCATGACCACGGGCTCGCGCGGACTGCACCTCGTCATCCCCCTCGACGGCCGCGAGAACTTCGACGAGGTGCGGCGATTCGCCCACGACGTCGCCGAGTACGTCGCCGCCCGGCACCCGGACGAGCTCACCACCGCCGCCCGCAAGAGTGAACGCGGCGACCGGCTCTACCTCGACGTGCAGCGCAACGCCTACGCGCAGACCGCCGTCGCCCCCTACACCGTCCGTCCCCTGCCAGGCGCGCCCGTCGCGGTGCCCCTAGCCTGGGAACAGGTGGACGATCCCGGTGTCGACGCCCGGCACTGGACGATCGCCGACGCGGTGGACCAGGCGCGGACGGACCCCTGGGCCGGTCTGCCGGGCCGCGGCCGCTCCCTGAAGGCCGCCCGGAGGCGCCTCGCGGCACTGCGTGGCTGACACAGGTACCCGCTGACCAGGTACGACGTCCGGCCACGGGCACGCATCCGCTCCTGAAGGTTTGGCCATGGATGTGGCGGCCACACGCAGGGGAGAGGTGGCCATGACGAACGCAAAGAACACATCCCCATCACAGAGTTCACGGGAGACCCGCAAGACGCAGGATTCCGAGGGCTCCCAGGAATCCCAGGAATCCCAGGAGTCGCCGGGCGACACGGAAAGGCATGAGACGGGCGGCCGCCGTCCGAATCCCATGGAGGTGCTGCGCCACGCGCGCGCCCAGCTCGCCGAACTCACCGGCCTCACACCGGAGTCGGTGTCCTCGTTCGAGCAGACGGAGGACGGGTGGTCGCTGGAGGTCGAGGTCCTCGAACTGACGAGGGTCCCCGACACGATGAGCCTGATGGCCGGCTACCAGGTCGAACTCGACCCGGAGGGCCAGCTGACCGGCTACCGGCGCGTCCGCCGCTACGAACGCGGCCGGGCGGACCCGCGCAGTGGCCGCTAGGTCACCTTGCGTGACCCCCCCCCGTGAAGACCATGCGACCGACTAGATACGAGGAGGAATCGCCGGAATGACTGTTGTACCGGCACAGCAGACCGGAGGCGGAGGCGGCAGCAGCGGCCTCTACGACGTACTTGAGCTGGTCCTCGACCGGGGGCTCGTCATCGACGCGTTCGTACGAGTCTCCCTGGTCGGCATCGAGATCCTGAAGATCGACGTCCGGGTCGTCGTGGCCAGCGTCGACACCTATCTGCGTTTCGCCGAGGCCTGTAACCGCCTCGACCTGGAGTCCGGCCCGAACAAGAGCCCGGGCCTGCCCGAGATCGTCGGCGAGGTCACCGAGTCCGGCGCCCGCGGCAAGAGCAAGGGCGCGCTGTCCGGCGCCGCCGAGACCATATCCGACGCCTTCAGCCAGGCCCGGAAGGAAGGCCAGAGCGAGTCCAGGCCGCGTGCCCGCAAGGCTACGGCGCGCCGGAAGGAGGAGCAGGAGTGAGCACGTACGTCTACGGGATCACCGCCCGTTCGCACCCCGCGCTCCCCGAGGGCATGACCGGTGTGGGCGAGCCGCCGCTTCCGGTGCGCCTGCTCACGGCCGGTGAGCTGACCGCCGTGGTCAGCGACGCTCCCGAGGGCCTGCGCCCCAAGCGCCGGGACCTGCTCGCACACCAGAACGTGCTCGCCGAGGTCGGCGCGGCCGGCTGCGTGCTGCCGATGCGCTTCGGCAGCGTCGGCCCCGACGACGACTCCGTCACCCAGGTGCTCGTGGACCGCGCGGACCACTACCTGGAACGACTGCGGGAACTGGACGGCAAGGTCGAGTACAACGTCAAGGCCACCCATGTCGAGGAGGCCGTCCTGCATCTGGTGATGGCGGAGAACGCCGAGGTGCGCGGCCTCGCCGAGGCCAACCGACGCTCCGGCGGCGGTGGTTACGACGACAAGATCCGCCTCGGCGAGATGGTCGCGGCCAGCGTCAAGGCCAAGGAGACCGAGGACGCCGCCGAGGTGCGCGGCCTGCTCACCCCGACCGCCGCCGCGGTCAGCGTGGGTCCCGAGTCCACCGGCTGGCTGCTCAACGTGTCGTTCCTGGTGGCCAGGGACTCGGCCGAGCGTTTCCTCGCCGCGGTCGAGGAGATCCGCAAGAGCCACCCCCATCTGGAGCTGCGGGTCAACGGGCCGCTGCCGCCCTACAGCTTCGTCGAACCCGGGCCCGCCGAGCCCGCCGGCAGTACGGCAGGCGCGGACTTCGGCGCGCAGTAGCCCTCCGGGCCCGGACGGAAACGGAAGGAGAACACCGTGGGACTGATCGGCGAGGTGCTGATGCTGCCGTTCGCCCCCGTGCGCGGCAGCGCGTGGGCCATCAGGCAGGTGCTCCAGGAGGCGGAACGGATCTACTACGATCCCGCCACCGTCCGGGCCGAACTCGCCCGTCTCGAAGAGCAGTTGGAGGCGGGCGAGATCAGCGAGGAAGAGTTCGACCAGCGCGAGGACGAACTGCTGGACCGGCTGGAGACCGCCTTGCACTCCGGCGACACCACAGGCAACGGGACGGGACGATGAACCGAACGACGCTGGGCCTCGCCATAGGGGCCGGATACCTGCTGGGACGTACCAAGAAACTGAAAATGGCTCTCGCCGTCGGCTCCGTGGTCGCCGGCAAGAAGCTCAACCTCAGTCCCAAGATGATCGCGGACGTGGTGAGCCAGCAGCTGAAGAACAACCCGCAGTTCAAGGAGATCGGCGACCAGCTGCGCGAGGATCTCCGGGGCGTCGGCAAGGCCGCCTCCGGGGCCATGGTCGAGCGGCAGATGAGCGCGCTCGCCGACCGGCTGCACGGCCGTACCGCCGACGTACGCGATCAACTGTCGGGTGTGGCGTCGCAAGGCGGCTCCGACGACCAGGACGAGGACGAGGACGAGCCGCGCGACGAGGACGAGTCGCGCGACGAGGCCGACGACGAGGACGCCCGCGAGGAACCGGACGACCGGGACGACGGAGGCGACGACGGCGGCCGGAACCGGCGCCGGGAGGACTCCGGCCGGGCGTCCCGCGGCGAGGGCGCGCCCCGTAAGAAGGCCGCCAAGAAGGCCCCGGCGAAGAAGGCCCCCGCGAAGAAGGCGGCCGAGGGCGCTCCGGCCAAGAAGGCGGCGGCCAAGAAGACCACCGCGGCCCGCAAGACGGCCGCGAAGAAGACGGCCGCATCCGGTGGCGCCGCCCGCGGGGCCGCGTCCCGGAGGCCGAAGGGCGGCGATGACCGATGACCGAGTCCGTCGGATCGGCCACTTCCGGGGCCGGCCAGGCCGCGGGTGCGGCCAAGAGCAACCCGCTCAGCGAACTCGCGCACAGCGAGGCCGCCGACCGGCTGAAGGCCGAGGCGCAGGAGTACCTGGCCGCGCAGGCCACGAAGATGCTCACCGGTCTCGGCCGGAAACTGGGCCAGACCACCCTCAAGCTCAACGACATCGCCGACGGCAACAGCCCTGGCTTCGCCAAGCTCGCGCTCGACGGCGGCCGCAAGCTCGCCGAGGGCAAGGGCCCCCTGCGCTCCGCGCTGGAAGTCGGCGGTTCCCGCGTCAAGGAGAACGTGATGAACGCGGTCAAGAATCTGGGGGGTGGCAAGGGCAAGAAGGGCGGGGCGGGTAACAAGCCGACCGTCATCCTGGAGTCCATCGACGTCGGCGTGCCGCAGCGGACCGCCTACGACCAGTGGACGCAGTACAAGGACTTCAGCAGCTTCGCCAAGGGCGTCAAGAGCGCGAGCCGCGCCGACGACACCCACTCCGACTGGCAGGCGAAGATCTTCTTGTCCAGCCGCAGCTGGAAGGCGCAGACCACCGAGCAGATACCCGACTACCGCATCCAGTGGACGTCGGAAGGCGCCAAGGGCACCACCAAGGGCGTGGTCTCCTTCCACAAGCTGGAGGAGAACCTCACCCGGGTGCTGCTGGTCATCGAGTACTACCCGAGCGGCCTGTTCGAGAAGACCGGCAACATCTGGCGTGCCCAGGGCCGCCGGGTCAGGCTGGACCTCAAGCACTTCGCGCGCTTCATCACCATGAAGGGCGAGGCGGAGGACGGCTGGCGCGGCGAGATCCGCGACGGCGAGGTGGTCCGCAGCCACGAGGACGCCGTCGCCGAGGAAGAGGAGCAGCAGGAGCAGGACCAGGACGCCGAGGGAACCGAGGACGAGGAATCCGAGGAGACCGAGGACCAGGACGCCGAGGACGAGGACGCCGAGGACGAGGCTCCCGAGGGCGAGGCCGAGGAGTACGAGGACGAGGAGGAGGGCGAGCCCGAGGAGGAGTACGAGGAGGGCGAGGAGCCCGAGGGCGAATACGAGGAAGAAGACGAACCCGAGGGTGAGTACGAGGACGAGGAAGAGGAAGAGGAAGAGGCGGACGAACCCGAGTACGCCGAGGGCGGGAGCCGTCGATGACGACGGCCGCCCGGTTCCCCGAGCCCTACGGACAGGGCTCGGGGGCCAACCTCGCCGACATCCTCGAGCGCGTGCTCGACAAGGGGATCGTCATCGCGGGTGACATCAAGATCAACCTGCTTGACATCGAACTGCTCACCATCAAGCTGAGGCTCATCGTCGCCTCGGTCGACAAGGCCAAGGAGATGGGCATCGACTGGTGGGAGACCGATCCGGCGCTCTCCTCCGGGGCCCGCCGGGACGAGCTGGCGCGGGAGAACGCCGAGTTGCGCGAACGGCTGGCCCGGCTGGAGGAACTGGAGGAGCTGGAGTCGGGCCGCACGCCGAGGGAGGCATCATGACCGGACTGCGCTACGTGTACGCCGTCTGCCGTCCCTTCGACACGCCCTTGCAGTCCCAGCTCACCGGGATCGGGGGCGCCCCGCCCGGACTGCTGCACCACCACGGCCTGGTCGCCGTCGTCAGCGGCGTCTCCGAGAGCGACTTCTCCGAGGAGGCGCTCAAGGCGCGGCTGGAGGACCTGGACTGGCTGGCCGCGACCGCGCGCGCCCACCAGGGCGTGATCGACGCGCTCACCACGGTCACCACCCCGCTGCCGCTGCGGCTCGCGACCGTGTTCCGCGACTGCAGCGGGGTGCGCGCGATGATCGAGGAACGCGAGGACGACTTCCGGCGCGCCCTGGACCGGCTGCAGGGCCGGGTGGAGTGGGGTGTGAAGGTCTATCTGGAGCCCGAGCCGGAGCCGGAGCGGGCCGAGCCCGCCGCCGCGGCGAAGCCGGCCAGCGGGCGGGACTATCTGCGCCGGCGGCGTGAGCGCAGCCACGCGCACGAGGAGAAATGGCAGCGGGCCGAGGGGTTCGCGCGGTCGCTGCACGAGCGGCTCTCCCAGTACGCCGAAGACGCCCGGTTGCACGCCCCGCAGAAGTCCGCGCTGTCCACGGCGTCCGGGCAGAACGTGCTCAACGGCGCCTATCTGGTGCCCCGGGCACACTCCGAGGAGTTTGTGGAACTGGTCGACCGCACCAAGGACGAGGTGCCCGGCCTCCGGGTGGAACTCACCGGGCCCTGGGCCGCCTACTCGTTCACGGGGGAGGGGTCATGAGGGGGGCCGAGCGGTGACCGTGGTGGAACGCCGGGAGATCGCGCTCGTCGATCTGCTCGACCGGCTGCTGGCGGGGGGTGTCGTCATCACCGGCGACCTGACCCTGCGGATCGCGGACGTCGACCTCGTACGTATCGACCTGAACGCGCTGATCAGCTCGGTCAACGAGAACGTCCCCTCGCCCTTCGAGGGGCTCACATGAGCGCGGACGGCGGCCGCCGCAAGCGGCTCGACCTCGAACCCGACACGGTCGAGCGCGACCTGGTGAAGCTCGTGCTCACCGTGGTGGAGCTGCTGCGCCAGCTGATGGAACGGCAGGCGGTGCGCCGCTTCGACACCGGAGAGCTGTCCGAGGAGCAGGAGGAGCGCATCGGGCTCACCCTGATGCTCCTGGAGGACCGGATGGCCGAACTGCGGGACCGGTACGGCCTGCGGCCCGAGGATCTGAACCTGGACCTCGGACCGCTCGGCCCGCTGCTTCCCCGCGACTGATCCGGGGCGGCGGGCCAAGGCCCCGGCGAATGACACGCCGGGGTCACCTCCGGATCACCCGCGCGACTCACCCGCCCGGATCACCCGCCCGGATCACGCGTCCTTGCGGCACAGGATCTCCCCGTGCAGGACGGCGAACCAGGCGTCCTCCCGCCCGCCCCACTCCCGCCAGGCCCGCGCCACCGCCCGCCGTTCCCCGGCGGTCGCGTGACCACCCTGGACAGCCCGGTCGGCATAGGCGGAGGCCACCGTCCGATCCGCCCACAGACCGCTCCACCAGGCACGTTCCTCGGCCGTGGCGAACGTCCAGGTGCTGGAGGTGGCGGTGATGTCACGGAGTCCGGCGGCCAGCGCCCACGCCTTCAGCCGGCGCCCGGCGTCGGGCTCGCCGCCGTTGGCGCGGGCCACCCGCTCGTACAGGTCCAGCCAGTCGGTCAGACCGTCGGCCGCCGGGTACCAGGTCATCGCCGCGTAGTCCGCGTCGCGTACGGCGATGAAGCCGCCCGGTTTCGTCACCCGGTGCATCTCGCGCAGCGCCCGCACCGGGTCGCCGACGTGCTGGAGCACCTGATGGGCGTGGACCACGCAGAACGTGTCGTCCGGGTAGTCCAGGGCGTGGACGTCCGCGACCGCGAAGTCGATGTTGTCCAGGCCGCGCGCGGCGGCGGTGGCGCGCGCCTGCTCCAGGATGCCCGGGGCGTGGTCGACGCCGGTGACACGGCCGTCCGGGACCAGCTCCGCGAGATCGGCGGTGATGGTGCCCGGACCGCAGCCGATGTCCAGGATCCTCATTTGGGGACGGAGTGAACCGAGCAGATACCCCGCGGAGTTGGCCGCGGTGCGCCAGGTGTGCGAACGCAGCACCGACTCGTGGTGCCCGTGTGTGTAGACGGCGGTCTCCCGTGCGTTCGCCATGGCTCTGCCCCTTCTCGTCGGACCGGCCCGGGGCCACGTGACACCGTCCCCGGCGGTAGGTGTCACGGTACGCGCGCGTGCCGCATGATGAGACCCGCGTTTCGCGATATGGACTGACGGAAGGTCAGGGAGTCGTGCGCAGCGGGCGGTAGACGGTCAGCGCCTCCGGCAGCTTCTCCAGGCGCACCTCGCCCGACACCGTCGTGACCTCGCCGTCGTAGGCCAGCGGGGTGCCGGGGGCGACGTCCGTCAGCCGCAGCCGGTTCACCTGGACCGCCGCGTGCGCCGGGGACCGGGTCAGCGGGCCCGCCACGGCCGCGGCGAGCAGCCTGAGCGCGGGCCTGCGACTGCCGTGCACCACCCGCACGTCCAGCAGCCCGTCCGCCAGATCGGTGCGCCGGCCGGGCGCGAGCCCCATGCGGTGGTAGACGCCGCTGCCGACGAACAGCAGCCACAGGGGCCGCCGTTCACCGCCCAGCTCCACCTCCAGCGGATGCCGGTCCGCGCGCAGCACACGCAGCGCGCCGAGCACCCCGGCCGGCCAGCCGCCGATCCGGGGGGACCAGCGCTCCCGCACACGCACCAGCTCCGGGTAGACGCCGAGGCTCAGCGTGTTCAGGAACAGCCCCTCGCCGTCGGCGGTGACGAACCGGCCCGCGTCCACCCGGACCGCCTCGCCGTGCCGGATCGCCTGGGCCAGATCGCGTTCGTCCTCCACCCCCAGGTCGTAGGCGAAGTGGTTGAGGGTCCCGCCGGGCAGCACCGCCAGCGGCAAATCGTGGCGCAGGGCGACGCGGGCGGCCGCGTTCACGGTGCCGTCGCCGCCGCACACCCCGAGCACCCGAGCCCGGGCCGCGGCCTTCGCCAGCGCGTCCCCGACCTCCTCCGGCTCGCATTCGACGACCTCGGCCTTCGGCAGCGCGTCGCGCAACGCGCGCACCCGGTCGGCGGTGCCCGAGGCCCGGTTGGCGACCATCACCAGACCGTCGCCCTCGTGCAGCGCCGGTGCGTCGGCCCGCGGCCGGGCGGTCTGCCACAGCTGCGCCCGGGTCGGCACCAGGCGCCGGACCAGGAACGCGGCCCCCACCCCGAGGGCGGCACCGGCCAGCACGTCACTCGGGAAGTGCACCCCGGTGTACACGCGGGAGGCCGCCACCGAGGCCGCCACCGGCGCCACCGCCGCGCCCCACGCGGGCGACTCCAGCGCGACCCCGGCCGCGAACGCGGCCGCCGAAGCGGCGTGCCCGGACGGGAACGAGGTGGTGATCGGCTGCCTCTTCAGCTGCCGCACCAGCGGCACCGGGTCCAGCACCGGCCGCGCGCGGCGGACCGAACGCTTGCCGATGGTGTTGATCGTCAGCGAGGCCAGACCGAGGGAGGCCAGGCCCCGCACGGCGGCTCGGCGGGAACGGGGGGTGCGGCTCGCGGCCATCGCGGCGGCCGTCGCGAACCACAGCACGCCGTGGTTCGCGCTCCGGCTCAGCCGGGGCAGTACGTGCTCGGCGCCGGGCCAGTGCCACGCTGCGGCCGCCTCGAACACGCGCGCGTCGAGACCGAGCAGCCGGCACAGTGCGTTCCGGCCGGTCTGGAGGGGGGTCAGGTCCAGGTCTGGGCTCATGGGGTGCGGTTACCCTGAAGTGCCCTTTTCTTGTGCCCGCTGCGCCGGGCGTCCCACCGGTGCGGAAGGAGATCCTCCGGATGCGCCTGCTCCTGGTCCGTCACGGTCAGACCCCGTCCAATGTGGACCACCTGCTGGACACGGCCGTACCGGGCCCGGGGCTGACCGCGCTCGGCGAGGCCCAGGCCGCCGCCCTGCCGGAGGCGCTCGCCGACGAGGACATCGAGGCCCTGTACGCCTCCAACCTGACCCGTACCCGGCTCACGGCCGCCCCGCTGGCCGCCGCCCGCGGGCTCGAGGTGATCGTCCGGGACGGCATCCGCGAGCTGTCCGCCGGCGAACTGGAGATGCGGCCCGGACACTCGCCCGAGGGCGAGCGGTATCTGCGCACGGTGTTCGCGTGGGCGGCCGGCGACACCGCCCTGCGCGTCCCCGGCGGGGAGAGCGGGCGGGAGGCCCTCGCCCGGTACGACGCGGTGGTCGCCGAGGCCGCGGCGAGCGGCGCCCGGACCGTCGCCATGATCAGCCACGGCGCCGCGATCCGCGTATGGGTCGCCGCCCGCGCCGCCAACGTCGACGTGTCCTTCGCCGCGGCCCGCCCGCTGCGCAACACCGGCGTGGTCGTCCTGGAGGGCTGCCCGGCCGACGGCTGGAAGGCCCTGGCCTGGGAGGGCGCCACGGTGGAACCCGCGGGAGAGGCCGGCCCGACGGGAGAACCCCTGGACACCGCGGGCCAGGAGTAAGCCGCCTGGGAGCCTCGGGGCGGGAGCCGTGCCCCGGGTGGGCGCGCCGGGCGGCCCCTCCGGCGCGGGGCCCGGGCGGTCGGCCGGGGCGGTCGGCCGTATCCGGCCGGGGCTTTGGCGTCGCGGCCGATATGCGTTTGCCCCGGACGCCGGGCGCCCCGGAGAATGCCTGCCCATGGGACATCTGGAAGCCGCGCACCTCGAGTACCACCTCCCCGACGGGAGGACCCTGCTCGGGGACGTCTCCTTCCGGGTCGGCGAAGGCGCCGTCGTCGCCCTGGTCGGCCCGAACGGCGCCGGCAAGACCACCCTGCTCCGGCTGATCTCCGGCGAGCTGAAGCCGCACGGCGGCACGGTCACCGTCAGCGGCGGCCTCGGCGTGATGCGCCAGTTCGTGGGCTCCGTACGCGACGAGACGACCGTACGGGACCTCCTCGTGTCCGTCGCCCCGCCCCGCATCCGTGAGGCGGCGAAGGCGGTCGACGAGGCCGAGCACGCCCTGATGACCGTCGACGACGAGGCGGCCCAGCTGCGCTACGCCCAGGCCCTCGCCGACTGGGCCGAGGTCCGCGGCTACGAGTCCGAGACCCTTTGGGACGTGTGCACCACCGCCGCGCTGGGCGTGCCCTACGAGCGCGCCCAGTGGCGACAGGTGCGCACCCTCTCCGGCGGCGAGCAGAAACGCCTAGTCCTGGAGGCACTGCTGCGCGGCACCGACGAGGTGCTGCTGCTCGACGAGCCGGACAACTACCTCGACGTGCCCGGCAAGCGCTGGCTGGAGGAGCAGCTCGAGGAGACCCGCAAGACGGTCCTCTTCGTCTCCCACGACCGGGAACTCCTCGCCCGCTCCGCCGAGAAGATCGTCTCCGTCGAGCCGGGACCGGCCGGAGCCGACGCCTGGGTGCACGGCGCCGGTTTCGCCACCTACCACGAGGCCCGCCGCGAACGCTTCGCCCGCTTCGAGGAGCTGCGCCGCCGCTGGGACGAGAAGCACGCCCAGCTGAGGAAACTGGTCCTCAACCTCCGCCAGGCCGCCGCCGTCAGCCATGAGATGGCCTCCCGCTACCACGCGGCGCAGACCCGACTGCGCAAGTTCGAGGAGGTCGGCCCGCCCCCCGAGCCCCCGCGCGAGCAGGACATCACCATGCGCCTCAAGGGCGGCCGCACCGGCGTACGAGCCGTCACCTGCGCGGGGCTCGAACTGACCGGCCTGATGAACCCCTTCGACCTGGAGGTCTTCTACGGCGAACGGGTCGCCGTCCTCGGCTCCAACGGCTCGGGCAAGTCGCACTTCCTGCGCCTCCTGGCCGGCGAGGACGTGGCGCACACGGGCGAGTTCAGGCTGGGCGCGCGGGTCGTGCCCGGGCACTTCGCGCAGACCCACGCCCACCCCGAACTCCAGGGCCGCACGCTGCTGGACATCCTGTGGAAGGAGCACTCCCAGGACCGGGGGGCGGCCATGTCCCGGCTGCGCCGCTACGAGCTGACCCAGCAGGCCGAACAGGCCTTCGACCGGCTCTCCGGCGGCCAGCAGGCCCGCTTCCAGATCCTGCTGCTGGAACTCGCGGGTGCCACCGCGCTGCTGCTGGACGAGCCCACCGACAACCTCGACCTGGAGTCGGCGGAGGCCCTCCAGGAGGGGCTGGAGGCCTTCGACGGCACGGTCCTCGCGGTCACCCACGACCGCTGGTTCGCCCGCTCCTTCGACCGCTTCCTCGTCTTCGGCAGCGACGGCCGCGTCCGTGAGACCCCGGAGCCGGTCTGGGACGAACGCCGGGTGGAACGGGCCCGCTGACCCCGGCCGCCCGGCCGTCTCCGGGGCCGGGCCCCATGCGGAGGCCCGGCCGCCCGGATGTTCGTACAGTGGACTCAGCAAGCGAGCTCCATGGACTCCTCCCGGGAACCGCTCGGGGGCAGGCCATGCCGGGCGGGTACCCGGACCGCGGACACGAACCAGCGAGGAGCGGGGAACCACCATGACCGGAGTCGACCCCAGCCGACTGGACGACCAGCAGCTCATGAAGGAGCTGGAGACGATCCACCGCACGCGCCACGACACCCTCCTGTACGGCTCGAACGACGCGCTGCGTGCCCACAACGAGCGCATGGCGCAGCTGGAGGGCGAATACCTGCGCCGCAACCCGCGCCGCCTGGTCAGCGCGAGCCGCACCCGCGAGGGCGCCCGGGAGCGCGCCTGCGGCGAGTCGGCGACCCCGGACACCTCCGCGACCTGACGGAAACCGAACCGACGAAGGGCCGGCAGGAGCCGGCCCTTCGTCGGTTCGGGTGCCGCCGGCGGGTCAGCCGGCCTCTCCGGCGAACACGTGCAGGAACGCGTCGCAGAACGCCTTCAGGTCGTCCGGCTTGCGGCTGGTCACGAGCAGGTTGGAGCCGTGGTCGCAGATCTTCACCTGCTCGTCCACCCAGGTGCCGCCGGCGTTGCGGATGTCCGTCCGCAGACTCGGCCAGGACGTCAGCACCCGCCCCCGCACCACATCCGCCTCGACCAGCGTCCACGGCGCGTGACAGATCGCCGCGACCGGCCGTCCCCCTTCGAAGAAGCCCTTGATGAACGAGACGGCCCCGTCGTCCATCCGAAGGAAGTCCGGGTTGGCCACCCCGCCCGGCAGCACCAGGGCGCCGAACGAATCGGCCGACGTCTCGCCCACCACCTCGTCCACGGGGAAGGTGTCCGCCTTGTCGAGATGGTTGAACGCCTGGATCCGTCCCGACTCCGTCGAGACCAGCACCGGCTCGTGACCGCCGTCCTTGGCCGCCTTCCACGGCTCGGTCAGTTCGACCTGCTCGACGCCCTCGGGCGCCACCAGAAACGCGATACGCATGATCTTCAGCTTCCTTTCCCGGCGCGCACCGCGGACCGAGCGGCCCGCGCGCGCCGTTTCCCGTCGCCTGCCGCTCGTCGGCAGCGCAGTAGTTCCTCGCCGTACGGAGCGAGCACACACGCCCCGATCGCCAGTCCGATGCCCGCCAGATAGCCGGGCGACAGCGGGCGCCGGCGCGGCACCAGACGCCACGCGTCCGGATCGCCGCGTCCGCCCCGCAACAGCGACCGCACCTGGTCGGAGTGCAGGCACATCAGTGACACCAGTCCGCCGAACGGCAGCGACTCCAGAAAACTGTGGATGTGCTGCTCGATCGGCTTGACCTCGCGATCGCTGTCGACGGCCGTGCGCACGTCCCACAGCGCCGTCGCCTCGTGCACCGCCGCCGCGCCCAGCTGCACGGACAGCAGCAGCGGATTGACCTCGTAGCGCAGGGTCAGCGCGATCGGCAGACCCACCTCGGCCATCATCAGGGAGTGGATCAGGGACTCCTTGGTCCCCGCCGTGTCCTCGATGCCGGTGCGCCGGTGCATCACCCAGTCGGCGAGCCCCGGCACGAACCAGCCGGGCAGCAGCCCGTAGAGCAGAAATCGCGTCGTGGCGTCCCCGACGTCCACGGTGGCGCCCCGCGCGATCTCCGCCGCCTGATGACTCCGGCTCATCCGCCGTCCGCCAGCGCCTCGGCCAGCTGCTGCACGTTGGCGTAGCGGTCCTCGCCCGGCAGGGCCGCCACCGCGTCGATCAGGGCGTCGGGCGCGTTGCCCCGGCGTAGCGCCCGGGCCAGCTCGTCCGGGTTCGCGGGGAACGAGTGTCGGCTCAGGTGCCGGGCCAGTTCCAGCCGCGTCCGCTCCAGCGACGCGGGCGAGCCCCGGCCGCCCACCGGCCCGCTCCACACCTCGGGGTCGTCGTCCGCCGCCGGTTCCGGATCGTTCCACTCCTCGACCCGCGTGGGGTGCCCCGACCTCAGCAGACCCTCCAGCTCGTGCTTCATCTCGTCGTCCCGGTGGACGCTCATCCGGTCACTGCCTCGCTGCATGTCTCCCTCCAGGGAGTCGAAGGTCCGGGTCGCGTACCCGTCTGCGGGGAAGCAACACGGCCTCGCTTCCGCTTCCGCTTCCGCCGGCCGGGCAGGAACTCCCGCGTCTTCGCCTCGCGCCCCGGTACACACCGGCGCCGCGCCCGCACGCCCAGGAGTCCGGCTCTCACCCGGCTGGCCGTCCGTGTCCCGCGAATGGGGCCCGGCCGCGCGCGGTACGGGGCGGCGGGGGCTGTGATGGCAGCGAGGGCACGACGTGCCCCGCACCGCGGCGCCGCACGGCCGTACTTCCGTACCGGTGCCCACGGTGCCCTGGTGCACCACCGCCCGCCCCCGTGCCGCAGCCGTCGAGGAGCCCACCCCATGCGCCGCACCGTCCGTGCCCTGTCCGTCGCCCTCGCCGCCGGTGCCGCGCTCGCCCTGGCCGGTCCGGCCGCCGTCGCGGAGCCCGCCGCCGCGCCCCTGAACTGCGACACCGGCAGCGGCGGGATGCCGGATCCCCAGGGCGCCACGTCACCGGCCTTCGAGGGGGACACCACCCATCCGGGCACGGACCGGGCCCCGGGCACGGATCGGTCCCCGGGCGCGGACCGGGCCCCGGCTACGGCCTGGACCGCCGGCGGCACGGACCGGACCGCCGGTGGCACGGACCGCGCCAACGGTGGGGCCGATCGGAGCACCAGCGGGAGCACCGGCCGGGCCATAGTCGGTGCCCGGGCCGTGACCGCTCCCGCAGCCCAGGCCACCCACGCCCCCGGCGACGGAGCCGCGGACCCCTCTCGCGAGAACCCCGCGGACCCTCCTCGTGACAAGCCCGCGGACCCTCCTCGCGACAAGCCCGCGGACGTCCCCGGCGCCTGTCCGGGCGACCTCGACGTCGACGGGCCGGGTGCGCCCTGGAGCGCGGACCGGCCGACCGCCCACGAGGGCGACGACGGCTCGTGCGGCGAGTCCGGGCAGTGCGGCGACGGCGGCCGGTGCGACGCGGCCCGTGGCGCGTCCTGCGCCGAGGACACCGGGGGAAACGGGGGAACCGGAGCAACCGCAGGAAACGGGGACCTCGGGGGCACCGGTGGCGACGGCCGCTGCGAGGAGGCCGGGCGAGGCGCGCCGTGCCCGGACGGACAGACCTGTCGCGAGCCCCACGGCACGGACGGATGCGCCCAGGCACCCGGGCGGGGCGCAGTGCAGGCCGGGGCGGGCGGCACCTTCGACGACTCGGTTCCGGCGCTCGCCGCCGGCGGCACGCTCATCGCCGCCGCCTGCGGAGGAGCCGTCTACCGGCTCCAGGGTCGCAGGCGGTCGGCGGGAGGGACGCCCACGGCCACGTGACCCGGACGACGGACGACTTCGGCACCGGCCTTGGACGACCGTTCGGCGGGTACACACCCTCCCGGGGACACACCGGCAACGAGCACCACACGCACCACGGACGCGGAGGCGGACATGCGGCGGACGGACCCGGAGGGCCACGGCCCCGTCCGCTACGGCCCGCCCCTGCCCGCCGACGGCCTGCCCGTCCTCCCCGAACTGTCCGCCGTACTCGCCGCCGCCGCGCACCGCGCCGACGCCCAGCCCGTCGGCGGGGCGCCCGCCCTGCTGGAAGCGGCCTGCGGCTACTGGACGCGCCGCGGACTGCCCTGCGTCCCCGAGCAGATGGCCGCCGGCCCCGGGGCCCCCGCGCTGCTGCTCGCCGTCACCGCCGCCCTCGCCGGCGACGGCGGCGACGTCCTCGTACCCCGCCCGTGTGCCGCCTGGTGGGCGCCCTACGCCCGGCTGCTCGGCCGGCCCGTCTTCCATGTGCCCACGCCCGCCGAGAGCGGTGGCGTGCCCGACCCGTACGCCTTGCTGGAGACCATCCGCCGGGTCCGCGCCGAAGGCGGCGACCCGCGGCTGCTGGTGCTGTCCGTCGCCGACGACCCCACCGCCACCGTCTCCCCGCCCGAGCTGCTGCACGAGACGGTCGAGGCCGCCACGGCCGAGGGACTGCACCTCGTCAGCGACGAGACCTGGCGCGACACGCTGCACGCCCCGCAGGCGGCCGTGCTGCTCAGCCCCGCCGAGATGCGGCCCGACCGGGTCACCGTCGTCACCGACCTGGCGGGCGCCCTGCTGCCCCCCGGGTGGCCCGCCGCCGTCGCCCGGTTCCCGGCCACCGACGACGGACGTCGCCTTCACGCGCGCGTGCTCGACGTCCTCACGGCGCTCGGCGCCCGGATCGCCGTCCCGGTCGCGGCGGCCGCCGGTTACGCGCTCGACGAGCCCCCGCCCGTCACCGAGCGCCGCGACGCCACGGTACGGCTGCACGCGCGCGTGGCCGCCGCCGCGCACACGGCGGTCGTCGCGACCGGCGCGCTCGCCCGCCCGCCGCAGGCCGGCCGTCACCTCTACGCCGACCTCGGCCCGCTGCGCGAGCCCCTCGCGGCTCAAGGCGTGGGCGACGCGCAGGAACTGGAGGACTTCCTGACCGACCGGCTCGGCATGCCGGCGCCCGGCGGCCACCGCTTCGGCGACGACCTCGGGGCCCTGCGCGTCCGGCTCGCGACCGGGCCCCTGCTGGGCGGTACCGACGAGGAGCGCACGGAATGCCTCACGTCACCCGCGCCGTTGGAACTGCCACAGGTGCAACGCGCGTTGATGTCCTTGAGGTCGGTCTTCGACGATCTCCGCGACGACGCTCAGCGATGGGAGCCTCCTCGATGACGCAGCAGACGCATGGGCCCGGACCGGCCACGACGGCCACCACGAGTGCCGCCACCCCCACGGTCATGACGAGCGCCGCCACCGCCACCGCCACGAGTGCCGTCGCGCCGCCGCCCGCCGCCCCCACGACATCCGCCGTCACGACGAGGCCCGCCGCGACCGCCCCGGGCGGCGCCTCTTTGGCCCCGCACGCGCCCCCCTCTCCGCCGCTGGCCGACCCCCGCCCGCTCGGCGAACCCCGGGTCTGGCCGCGTACGTTCCACGACCGGCTCACCGCACCGCTGCCCGGCCTCAAGGCCCTCGCCCGGTTCGCCCGCGAAGGCGCCGTACGCCCCGGCCCGGAAGGCCTCGCCGACATCTCCCGGCTCCCGTACGAACCCGCCCCGCTGCCCCGCGTCGACCCCGACGACCTCGCCGTCACCTGGGCGGGGCACGCCAGTTGGGTCGTGCGGATCGGTGGACTGACCGTCCTCACCGACCCCGTCTGGTCCCGCCGGATCCTTGGTACCCCGGCGCGTGTCACCCCCGTCGGCGTCGCCTGGGACACGCTGCCCCGCGTCGACGCCGTCGTGATCAGCCACAACCACTACGACCACCTCGACGCCCCCACCCTGCGCCGACTGCCGCGTGACACCCCGGTGTTCGTGCCCGCCGGGCTCGGCGGCTGGTTCCGTCGCCGCCGGTTCACCTGTATCACCGAGCTGGACTGGTGGGAGGGCGCCGAACTCTCCGGTGTCCGCTTCGACTTCGTGCCCGCCCACCACTGGTCCAAGCGCACCCTCACGGACACCTGCCACAGCCTGTGGGGCGGCTGGGTCCTGACCTCGTCCGCGGGACAGCGCCTGTACTTCGCCGGCGACACCGGCTACGGCCACTGGTTCTCCCGTATCGGCCGCCGCTACCCGGACATCGACCTCGCCCTGATGCCCATCGGCGCCTACGATCCCCGCTGGTGGCTCAGCGACGTCCACTGCGACCCCGAAGAGGCGGTGCGGGCCACCCTCGACCTGGGCGCCCGCCGTATGGCCCCCATGCACTGGGGCACCTTCGTGCTCTCGGCCGAACCGGTCCTGGAACCGCTCACCCGGGTGCGGGCGGCCTGGCAGACGGCGGGGCTGGCGCGCCAGGACCTGTGGGACCTGCCGGTGGGAGCGTCGAGAACGCTGGAGCGAGACGCCCCCTGAGCCACCGGAGGGCACGACACCGGGCCAGGCAGCCCGACGGCACGACCATGCCACGCGACCCGAGCGCCCTAGGCCCTGTCTGACAATTCGCGTCTGCCGCGCGACGCCATGCACGCTCCCCCAGCCTTCGGCCGGGGGGACCCCCACTCGCCGCACCGGCCCCAGACCCGAGTACGTCCGGTACGAGGGCCTGGGGCCGGCACTCCCCCAGCCTCCGGCCGGGGGAACCCCCAGAGCACGCACCTGACGCCGCGCGGCCGCCCTTGGGGCGACGACGCGAATTGTCAGACAGGACCTAGCGGACCCGCCGCACCAGACCCGGCGTCACACTGACCAGCACGGTCAGCGCGACCGCCACCACCACGCCTTCCCAGGGCTCCTTGAAGAGGGACCCGCCCAGGATCCCGATCACCTGATAGGTCACCGCCCACGCCAGACAGGCCGGCAGATTGCCCCGCGCGAACCGCCTGAGCGGCCACTCGGCCATCAGACAGGCCAGCATCACCGGTATCCGGCCGGCGGGCACCAGCCGGGACAGCACCAGCACCGCCACCCCGTGCGAGGCGAGCTTCTCCCGCGCCTGCGCCAGCCGTTCCTCCGGTGCCCGCGAGCGGATCGCCTCCAGCCACCGCGAGCCGTTCTTCGACCGCATCCCGCGCCGCCCCAGCCAGTACAGCGCCGCGTCCCCGAGGAACGCGGCCAGCGAGGCCGTGACGAACACCAGGGCCAGCGGGAACGGCGCCGCGCGATGCAGAGCCACCACCGCCGCCGAACTCACCAGCGCCCCGGTCGGCACCACCGGCACCAGAGCGCCGATCAGGATCAGCAGGAACAACGACGGATAGCCGAGGGCCCGCTGCGTCGACTCCAGCGGCACGGTCGAGGTGGCGGCGGCCGCGAGGACCACGGCCGAGAGCGGCCGTATCACCGCACGGCCTCCAGCCGGACGCTCTCCCCGTGCCCCAGCTTGTGCACCGCCACCCCCGGGGCGGCCACGGCCGCCAGCCGGACGAACTCGTCGCCCGGCGTGTGGAACTCGTGCGGGCGCACCGCGTCCATCCCCAGCGGCCAGTACGTGCCGTAGTGCACCGGCACGGCGACGCGCGGCGCCAGCCGGGCCAGCGCCCGCGCCGCCCGCCCCGCGTCCAGATGCCCTTCGCCGAGGTACGGCCCCCAGCCGCCCACCGGCAGCAGCGCCACGTCCACCGGCCCGACCTGCTCGGCCATGTCGTCGAACAGCCCGGTGTCCCCGGCGAAGTAGGTGCGCGCCTCGCCCGTCACGACGTAGCCGAGCGCGGGCGAGCGGTGCGGGCCCACCGGCAGCCGCCGCCCGTCGTGCAGCGCGGGCACCACCCGCACCAGCAGTTCGCCTATCCGCACCTCGTCCCCCGGCACGACCTCGGTGATCCGCAGCCGCCGCAGCCGGCGCAACCCGGGTACCGCCCGTGGTGCGCCCCGGGGCACGAGCAGGCGCGTGCCCGGGGCGAGAGCCGCCAGCGAGCGCGGATGCAGATGATCGGCGTGCAGATGGCTGACGAGCACGACGTCGGCGCGGCGCGCCTCGGCGGGCGGTACGGCACCCCGGCGGCGCCGCAGATGCGCCAGCCGACGAGCGAACAGGGGATCGGTGAGCACCCGTGTGTTCGAATCCTCCACCGTGCAGGTGGCGTGACCCCACCAGGTGATCTCCACCGGCACCTTCTTCGCCTCCTTCACGCGACTCCCCGAAGCCTACGGGCAGGAGTAGGGTCGGCGGCGAAACCCGGAGGTGAGGGGGACGCCATGGGAAAGCCGCGGGGTGTCTTCGGCGTGATCATGCCGGTGCGGGTGACCGCGATCGCGAGTCTGACACCCCTGGAGGAGCTGGAGGCCGACCCCTTCCTGGTGGACTCGCGCAGCCAGCACGCGATGTGCGCCCGCTGGGCGGCCGAACAGGGCTATGTGATCGCCCGGGAACTCCTCGTCGGTGGCCTGCGCTTCGACCACTGCGCCCTGTGGGACGGGATACGGCCCGGCCAGGACGTGTTCGTCGCGCCCAGTCTGCGCGTGCTCGAACGGGCCCTGTCGTCGGTGGAGGAGTTCACCGCCGAATGCGCGCGCCGGGGCGTACGCGTGGAGACGGTGGGCCGGGCCGAACCGTCGTACGACGCCCAGATGAAGGCCCGCGTGCACCGGCGGCTGTCGATGCCGACGGCCGGCTACGACGGACGCTGACGCGCCGGACCGCGGGCCCGGAGCGAGCCCTCGCCGCCCGCCGGCGGCTCCAGGCGGCCCCCTTGCGGTATGACAGGGTGGAGCCCGGCCCGGCCGGTCGAGCGGGGCGGGACGTGAGGTGTGCGGGGCGTGCGGGGCGTACGGTGGCGGCGGATCGCCAGTCAGATCGGGCGGAGCGTCGCCGTATGGGCGGTGTCCACGGTCACCATGCTGGCGCTCGCCGGGCTCCTGCCCGATTTCCGGCTCCAGTCCGACGACGGCGACAGCGCCACCCGCATCGCCATCACCGGCGCCTGCGGTGCCGGCGCCTTCGGGTTGCTCTCGGCCGTCGTCTGGCCGCTGCTGGTGCGGCTGCTGCTGCTCGTCCCCGCCCTGGTACTCGGTCTGCTGGTCTTCTTCCTCAACGGCTCCCTGCTGCTGCTCGCGCTGCGCGTCAACCCGTCCGGCCACGGCGAGGCCGCCCCCGAGACCGCCGTCATCGTCGCCGCCGTGATGTCCGCCGTCGCCTCGGCCACCGGCGCGGCCCTCGCCGTACGCGACGACGAGGCCTACCGGCGCCGTCTGCACCGGCTCGCCACCCGCGGCCGCCGGGACCAGCAACCCTGCGGATCCGCCCCCGGCCTGCTGTGCGTCCAGCTCGACGGCGTGGGCCACGACGTGCTCACGGACGCGGTCGGCAAGGGCCTGATGCCGACCGTCGCCCGCTGGCTGGGCACGGCGGACGGCCTGCCGGACGACGGCAGCCGCCCGGCGACCGGCCCCGTGCGACCCACCCACCGGCTCACCCCCTGGCGCACCGACTGGTCCAGCCAGACCGGCGCCAGCCAGCTCGGCATCCTGCACGGCAGCACCTTCGACGTGCCGGCCTTCCGCTGGTACGAGAAGGACCGGGGGGAGGTGATGGTGAGCAACAGACCGACGAGCGCCGCCGAGTTGCAGCGCCGCGCCATCCGGCACACGGGCGACGACGGACTGCTCGCCGTCGACGGCGCCAGCCGCGGCAACCTGTTCAGCGGCGGCGCCGGCGAGCAGGCCCTCGTCCTGTCCATAGCCGCCCGTCGCCGCAGCCGGGAGAACCGTTCCCGCGCCGGCTACTTCGCCTACTTCTCCGACCCGGCCAACGCCGTCCGCACCGCCCTGTCCTTCGTCGCCGAGGTCGGGCGCGAGATCGGCCAGTCCACCCGCGCCCGGGCCCGCGGGCAGCGCCCGCGCGTCGGCCGCGGCGGCCTCTACCCCCTGGTCCGTGCCTTCGCCACCGTGGTGGAACGGGACGTCGTCGTCGCCGCGGTGATGGGCGACCTGCTCGCCGGCCGCACCGTCGTCTACGCCGACCTGGTCGCCTACGACGAGGTCGCCCACCACTCCGGGCCGCGCAGCCGGGACGCCGAGCAGGTGCTGCGGCGACTCGACCGCTCCCTCGCCCTCCTCCAGCGGGTCGCCGAACAGGCCCCCCGCCCCTACCGGATCGTCATCCTCTCCGACCACGGACAGAGCCCCGGCGAGACCTTCCGCGCCCGCTACGGCCTCAGCCTCGGCGACCTCGTCCGAGCCGGCTGCGGACTGCCCGTCCCACGCCGCGCCGAACGCACCCGCAGCGGTACCGAGGCCCGGGCCGCCGTCCGCGCGGCCCTGCGCCGGCCCGTCGAGGAGACCGCCGGGCGGCACCGCCCGTCCCGCGCCTTGGAACCGATCGTGCTGGCCTCCGGCAACCTCGGCCTGGTCTCCTTCCCGGACGTGCCGCACCGCATGACCAAGGAGGAGATCGACGCCCGCCACCCCGCGCTGCTCGGCACCCTCGCCGACCACCCCGGCATCGGCTTCCTGCTGGTGCGCAGCGAGGAGCACGGCGGGGTGGTGCTGGGCGCCCACGGCGCCGCCGTCCCCCTGGCCGAACTGGCCGACGACGTCGGCCCGCTGGCCCACTTCGGCCCCGGCGCCGCGGACGCGGTCCGCCGCACCCACTCGTTCCCGCACACCGCCGACATCATGGTGAACTCCGCGCACGACCCCGCCGACGGCGAGGTCCTCGCCTTCGAGGAGCAGATCGGCTCCCACGGCGGCCTCGGCGGAGCGCAGGCCCGCCCCTTCCTGCTCTCCCCGCTGGACCTGTCCGCACCCGTCGCGCCGGGGGAGCGGCTGACCGGCGCCGAACAGGTGCACCGCGTCCTGCGCCGCTGGCTGGCCGAGCTGAACGGACCGGAAGTGCCGCTCACCACGGTCGTGGCCGAAGAACGGGCCGCCTGAGAGCCGGCCCCTTCCGTTCACCCCGCGTGGGCCGGTCCTCGGCGTGCGACGAGCCCGGATGTGATCGGATAGGGGCAGGGAATCCGGAAACGGGACCACTTGCGAAAGGAACCATCGTGGCCACCACGCGCACCGCGCACACCGTCTGGGAAGGCAACCTCGTCCAGGGGCACGGCGTCGTCACCTTCGACTCCTCCGGTATCGGCGAGCAGCCGGTCACCTGGGCGTCGCGCGCCGAGGAGGCGAACGGCAAGACCAGCCCCGAGGAGCTGATCGCCGCCGCCCACTCCAGCTGCTTCTCCATGGCTCTCTCGCACGCCCTGGCCGGCGCCGGCACCCCGCCCACCCGGCTGGAGACCAACGCCGACGTCTCCTTCCAGCCCGGCGAGGGCATCACCGGCATCCACCTGACCGTGCGCGGCTCGGTGCCCGGACTGGACGCCGACAGGTTCGCCGCGGCCGCCGAGGACGCCAAGAAGAACTGCCCGGTCAGCCAGGCCCTGACCGGCACCACGATCACCCTGACGGCCGAGCTGGCCTGACGCCCGACCACCCATGGCCGCCGCGCCCCGCCGCGGGGCGCGGCGCCGACCCTCTCCCGGGCACCTGCGGCCCGAACGCCCGGTACGACGCCGTCACGGGCGCGGCCCGGGGGGAGCGGCGGCCGGCAGTGCCGCGCACACCGCGTCCAGGACACCGGCGTACGGCGTGCCGTGGTCGGTCAGCCGCGCACGCAGCCGTTCCAGGCCCTCGCGGTACTCGGTCAGCATCAGGGTGTCGCCGGTCCGCGCGGTGAACTCCAGCACCGCCGGCAGGAAGTCCGGCACCTCCTCGCCGCTGAACTCCAGCCCGTGCTCCCGGTAGACGTCCTTGAACCGGGCCGGGGACATGCCGCCGCGCCGGGTACCGCCGTCGTACCACCGGCTCAGGTACAGGCTGTGCCGGTCGCCGGAGTCGAAGACCCGCACATAGTGCGCGGCCAGCTCCGGCAGCGGGGTCACGGCCGCGTGGTCGGTGAACGCCCGCAGCTGCGGGGCGGCTTGGAGCAGCAGCGGCAGCCGGGCGACGAAGTCGTCGTCGGGGTGGGTCAGACAGAGCGCCGCCGCCTGGTACAGCACCGCGTCCGAGGGCATCACGCCTCCCCGCCGTCGTGGACGCACCGGCCCGCGTGCCGTGCCCGGCGCCGGCTGCGGGGGATCGCCGGTGTCGGGGCCGTGCTGTGGGTGCTGCGGGTGTCGCTCACGTGCGCTCCCTGGGCTCGCCCCCTGCTCCGAACCTAGGGGCGGGCGCGGGAGCACACCCGTTCACAGACCCGTACGGGTCATCCGGCGGACGCGCGGCCCGGCCGGGCGAGCGGGCTCAGAGCCGCTCGCGGTACCTCCGCAGGACCTTCTTCGTGTGCTGGGCGGAGGCGGCCAGGGCCGTCATGTGGTCCAGCACCTCCAGATGCGCGGCGACCTCCCGGCGCGAGTCCAGATAGAGCGCGCCGGTCAGGTACTCGGTGAACACCATGTCCGGCAACTCCGGCTCGGCGAACCGGAACAGTGTGAACGGCGCGTACGTCCCCGGGTGCGGGCCCGCCGCGAACTCGGCGATCTGGAGGGTGACCCGGTCCCGTTCGGCGTACTCCAGCAGGCGGTCCAGCTGGTCCCGCAGCACCTCGGGCCGTGCGCTCACCGGTCGTCTGAGCACCGTCTCGTCCATGATCACCCACAGGTGGGGTGGATCGTCCCGCTCCAGCAGCCGCTGCCGCTCCATCCGCAGCGACACATGCCGTTCGACCGACGCCGGCTCGCTCTGCCCGATCGTCCCGGCCTCCATCACGGCGCGCGCGTACTCCTCGGTCTGCAGCAGTCCGGGCACGAAGTGCGGCTCGTAGGAGCGGATGACCCGGGCGGCGCCCTCCAGGCTGACGTACAGACTGAACCAGTCCGGCAGCACGTCGTGGAACCGCTGCCACCAGCCCGGCTGGTTGGCCTCCTCGGCCAGCCGCACGAAGGCGACCGCCTCCTCCAGGGCCACTCCGTAGGTGGACAGCAGCACCTGCACGTAGGGGATTTTGAGCGCGACCTCGGCCATCTCCATGCGCCGCACGGTCGCCGACGCCACCCTCAGCACCCGGGCGGCCTCGTCACGGCTCAGCCCGGCCGCCTCCCGCAGCTCCTGCAATCGCTTGCCGAGCACCACCTGCCCCACGGTGGGCGCGGCCCGCCGCTCACTCACGCCACGTCCTCCCCTACGCGCCGAAGCATGCGGGCAGTGTGTCACGCGATGCCGTCTCGCACACGCGGTCGACGGAACGGGATTCCGCCGGGCCGTCGAGCCGCCCTCAACCCAGGCGCGTGCGCAGGAACTTGACGGTCGCCTGGTCCGCGGGCAGGAACGTCTCGATGGCGATCTCGGCGACCGTGACGTCCATCGGCGTGTTGAACGTGGAGATCGAGGACACGAAGGACAGGACCCGGCCCTCGTGCTCGATGCGCATCGGCAGCGCGAAGTACGGTACGGGCTCGGCCGGTTCCGCGCCGGAGGCGTGCTCGGGAATCGGGTACGCCGACACCTCCTCGTACAGGTCGCGCAGCCGGTCCGAGCGGTGCAGGGCGATCTCCCGCTCCATCTGCGCCAGCAGATGTCCGCGCCACTCCGGCAGGTTCAGGATGCGCGGTGCCAGTCCCCGCGGATGCAGGGTCAGCCGCATGGCGTTCGGCGCCGGCGCCATCAGCGCCTCCGGTACCCCGTCCAGCAGCATCGCGATGCCCCGGTTCGCCGCGAGGACCGTGTAGCAGGCGTCGACCACCAGCGCGGGGTAGGGCTCGTAACCCTGGATGAGGCGTTCCATGCCGTCGCGCAGCGCGTCCAGCGCCGGGTCGTCCAGCGGGGTCTCCGGGTAGTGCGGGGCGTAACCGGCCGCCACCAGCAGGGCGTTGCGCTCCCGCACCGGCACGTCCAGCCGCTCGGCCAGCCGCAGCACCATCTCCTCGCTGGGCCGGGACCGGCCGGTCTCGATGAAGCTGACGTGCCGGGCGGAGGAGTCGGCACGCAGTGCCAGTTCCAGCTGGGAGACCCGCCGCCGCTCCCGCCAGAGGCGCAGCAGCGGGCCGACCCCCTTGTCGGGGGGAGGGGCGGGAGGAGCAAGAGGGGCGGGAGAGAGGGGGGCGCCGGACGCGACACTGCTCATACGGCGACCCTAATCGAGACGGCACCCGACATGGCAGGCTGAGCACGTACCGCCCGCCCCGGGGACGTTCCCCGCCGCCACGAAGGGAGACCGGCCATGGCCGTCGAACCGCTGTCGCAGAAGGAGATCGAGGACCGGCTGGCCGAGCTGCCCGGCTGGTCGCTGGAGGGCGACCGGCTCACCCGCTCCTACCGCCTCGGCTCGCACTTCGCGGCGGCGGCGCTGGTCGTGCACGTCGCCGGCATCCAGGACGAGCTGGACCACCACTCCGACCTCACCCTCGGCTACAACACCGTCTCGCTCGCCGTGAACACCCACAGCGCCGGTGGCGCCGTCACCGGGAAGGACTTCGCTCTCGCCCGCAGGGTGGAGGACATCGCCCCAGGCCACGGCGCACACTGAGCGATGTGCTCGACTACGACGAGGAAGCCGGCCACTACGACGCCTCCCGCGGTGGCGAGGCCCGCGCCGCCGCGGCCACCCAGGCCCTGCTCGCCCTGATACCCGACACCCCGGGCCGCCTCCTCGACATCGCCTGCGGCACCGGGATCGTCACCCGGCGGCTGGCCGCCGCCCGTCCGGGGCTGCGGGTGGCGGGAGCCGACCTCACCCCCGCCATGGCGCGGACGGCCGCTGCCCGGCTGCCCGGCACCGTCGTACGGGCCGACAGCCGCCGGCTGCCGTTCCGCACCGGCAGCGCCGACGCCGTCACCACCGTCTGGCTGCTGCACCTGCTGCACGACACCGACGACGTCCGCGCCGTCGTCGCCGAGTGCGCCCGGGTGCTGCGCCCCGGCGGGGTCTACGTCACCACTGTCGACAAGGCCGCCGCGCACGACGTGGGCAGCGACATCGACGCCGTCCTCGCCTCCCGCCCGCGCCGCCCCGCCGCGGATGCCGCCGACACGGTCGCGGCGCACGCCGCCCGGCACGGACTGCTGCCCGCCGGGCGCGGCGCGTTCCGCGGTGTCGGACAGGGCCGCAGCCCGCGCGCCACCATCGCCGACCTGCGTCGCGGCTGGTTCACCATGCTGCCGCCGGGAGAGCCGCGCACCGAGGAGTTCGTCACCCGCCTGGCCCGCCTCCCGGACCAGGAACGGCCCCGCCGGGACCCGACGTTCAGCCTGCGCGCGTTCCGCAAGCCCACGATCTCCGGGCCGGCCGCGGAGCGGTGACCGGGGCTGGGCCGTGGGGGCGGCGGCTGCTGGACGCGGGCACCGGATGACCGTCACAGGCCGTTCGCGGGCCGCGGTCGCGGGAGGTCGCCAAGTCCTTCGCCGAGCCGGCCGGCCTCCGTGGAGGCGCTGAGGGAGGCCCGCGGCCGGATCGTCCTCGTCGGTAGTGTCGCCGGGTGACGCCTGCTGGGCCGGGGCGCCCCGCCGGGGGGGGGGGGGGGGGGGGGGGGGGGGGGGGGGGGGGGGGGGGGTGTGGGGGGGGGGGGGGGGGGGGGGGGGGGGGGGGGGGGGGGGGGGGGGGGGGGGGGGGGGCGCCGGGGGGGGGGGCGCCGCCCCGCGCGGGGGGGGGGGGGCCCCCCCGGCCGGGGCGGGTCGGTGTCTCAGTTGCTCTGAAGGAACTGCTTGGCCAGCTGGTCCCCGAGTGTCACCGCCGCGCTGTGGCTCTCGATGGGGGAGGCCTTGGAGTTCTTGAACAGGATGTAGGTCACGCCCGAGTCGGCGCCGCCGGTCTCGGGGTCAGGGTCGATGCCGAGCGCCTTGGCGGTGGCGTACGACGCCTCACCGATGATCTTCGTGGGGCCGGTGTCGCCGACGACGGCGTACTTCACCTTGTTGTTGTAGATGACGGCGACCACACCGCCGCCCTTGATGCCGGCGCCGGAGTAGTTCCAGATGCTGCTGGAGCTGGGCACGACGACGTACGGCAGGGACTCGGCCTTCAGCGGCTTGCCGTCGGACTGGTGGAACGCGGTGTCGTCCTGGTACCAGGGGTCGCGGTCCTCGTTGCAGTTGGTGGTGCGCTGGCCGTCGCAGTCGATGTCCATGTCGGCCTTCCAGAAGACCGCGCCGTTCTTGCCGCAGACGGGGACCGTGGCCGAGGTCTCGTCGTCGGTCTTGTACTTGCCGTTGGAGATCTGCGAACAGGACGTCACCTTGGCGAGCAGGTCGGCCGCGCTGACCGAACCCTCCTGGGCGGACCTGGGAGCCGCCTGGGACGCCGGTGCCGTGGACGCGTCCGCCGGGAGGACGCCGGCGGCGAGCAGGGCGGCCCCGGAGGCCGCGGCGAGGGTCAGTGTTCGAAGGCGCACTGTGGGGGACCCTTCTGTTAGGAAAGTTTCCTTACCGGGTGTCGTACAAGGTGCCCTCCTTGCATGTCCTCGTCAACCCTGCGGTCACCGCGTCAGGAAAGCCGCGCGCATTGCGGTGGTTTGCGGCACGGGCAAAACTGGACGCGGGGGACATCGCGACGGCATTCCTGAAACGTTCGGTCCTGTCCGGCCCTGTCCCCGGACGGCGCGCCGGAAGGCGAGGTCTCATGTTCGTCCGCACGGTGTACGCGACCGGCGATCCGGCCGGACTCGGCCCGGCGCTGCGGGCCCTGGACGCCGAGGGGCACGACCTGCTGGAGGAGCGGCCCGGCTACCGGGGCGCCGGCGTCTTCGTGGACCGCGATGTCGGCAAACTGCTCACGGTCAGCTGGTGGGAGTCGGAGGAGGCCCGGCGCAACAGCGACGAGGTGATGCGCGAACACCGGCCCGCGCTGCTGGCCCCCTTCGCGGCGACCGTCGCCGTGGCGAACTGGGAGGTCGCCGTCTTCCACACCCTCCAGCGCCCGGCCGCGGGCGGCGGACTGCGCCTCACCCGGCTGGAGTTCGACCCGGCCGACGCGGACCTGCTGGCCGACACGTTCCACGCGCACGTGGTGCCCCGCCTGGAGACCCTGCCTGGCCTGGCCAGGACGGCGCTCCTGCTGGACCGGGCACGGGGACTCGGGCTGACCGGGGCGCTCTTCACCGACCGCCGGTCCCTCGCCGCCTCCCGCGCCGGCCAGGCGGCGATCCGGCACCAGGGCGCGGCCAAGGCCCGGGCGACAGTGGCGGGCCTGGAGGAGTTCGAGGTCGTGCACGCGGACGCGCGGGCCGACTGACCGGTTGGCACAGCGGTGCGCCCCGCCGGACCGGCGGGGCGCACGTGTACGGCCAGGACGGCTGTCGCCCCCCGGTCCGGCCGGGGGGCGGGGCTCAGCCCAGGTCGAACGTGGCCGGGTCGGGGCCCAGCCGCCGGTCCTCGTCGAGCGCGCTGATCGCCGCGAGGTCCTCGTCGTCCAGGCTGAAGTCGAACACCTCGATGTTCTCCTTGATCCGGGACGGCGTGACGGACTTCGGGATCACGATGTTGCCGAGCTGTACGTGCCAGCGCAGCACGACCTGCGCCGGGGTGCGGTCGTGCTTGCGCGCGATCGCGACGATCGCCGGCACCTCCAGCAGGCCCTTGCCCTGGCCGAGCGGTGACCAGGCCTCCGTGGCGATGCCGTGCTCGGCGTGGAACTCGCGGGAGGCCTGCTGCTGCAGATGCGGGTGCAGCTCGATCTGGTTGACCGCCGGGACGACGGAGGTCTCGGAGAGCAGCCGCCGCAGGTGCTCGGGAAGGAAGTTGGACACGCCGATGGCACGCACCCGGTTGTCGGCGTACAGCTTTTCGAACGCCCGGTAGGTGTCGAGGTAGGCGTCCCGGGAGGGCAGCGGCCAGTGGATCAGGTACAGGTCGAGATAGTCCAGGCCCAGCTTCTCCAGCGACGTGTCGAACGCGCGCAGCGTGGAGTCGTATCCCTGGTCGCTGTTCCAGAGCTTGGTGGTGACGAAGATGTCCTCGCGGGGCAGGCCGGAGGCGGCGATGGCCTTGCCGGTGCCCTCTTCGTTGCCGTAGATCGCCGCTGTGTCGATGCTGCGGTACCCGGCCTCCAGTGCCGTGGCGACGGCCCGCTCGGCCTCGTCGTCCGGCACCTGCCATACGCCGAAGCCCAGCTGGGGCATCTCGACGCCGTTGTTGAGGATGATCGGGGGGACCTGGCTGCTCACGAGCTTAGTGATCCTTCGGTTGTCGACAGGTGGTACACCCATGGTCAACGATCACGGGCCCCGATGCATTCCGGATCGCGAGATCGAACGCGACTGACCGGCAGGTCAGTACCTCAGCTCCCGTAGAGGGCGTCGACCTCGTTCGTGTACGCCTTCTCGATCGCCTTGCGCTTCAGCTTCAGCGACGGTGTCAGCAGACCGTGTTCCTCGGTGAAGGGCTGGGCCAGGATGCGGAAGGTGCGAATGGACTCGGCCTGGGAGACGAGGGTGTTGGCGGCGACCACCGCGCGCCGCACCTCCGTCTCCAGATCGGCGTCGCGCACCAGCTTGGCCGCGGGCATCCCCGGCTTCCCGCGCATCTGCAGCCAGTGCTCGACGGCCTCCTGGTCGAGGGTGACCAGCGCGGCGATGTAGGGGCGGTCGTTGCCGACGACGATGCACTGGTTGACCAGCGGGTGCTCGCGGACCCGTTCCTCCAGCACACCGGGGGAGACGCTCTTGCCGCCGGAGGTGACCAGGATCTCCTTCTTGCGGCCGGTGATGGTCAGGTAGCCGTCCTCGTCCAGCGAGCCGAGGTCGCCGGTGGCCAGCCAGCCGTCGTGCAGCGTCCCGTCGGTGGCCTTCTGGTTGTTCAGGTACCCCTGGAAGACGTTGCCGCCGCGCAGCCAGATCTCCCCGTCGTCCGCGATGTGCACGGTCACGCCCGGGATGGCCTGGCCGACGGTGCCGTACCGGGTGCGCTCGGGCGGGTTGGCGGTGGCCGCGGCCGTCGACTCGGTCAGACCGTAGCCCTCGTAGATCTGCACGCCCGCGCCCGCGAAGAACAGTCCCAGCCGGCGGTCCATCCCGGAACCGCCGGACATGGCGTTGCGGATGCGGCCGCCCATCGCCGCCCGCACCTTGGAGTAGACGAGCTTGTCGAAGAGCTGGTGCTGCATGCGCAGCGCCGCCGACGGGCCGGGTCCGGTGCCCCACGCCTTCGCCTCGATGGCCTCGGCGTACTTCACCGCGATGTCGACCGCCTTCTCGAACGGCCCGGATCTGCCTTCCTTCTCCGCCTTGCGCCGGGCCGCGTTGAACACCTTCTCGAAGATGTACGGCACCGCCAGGATGAACGTCGGCCGGAACGCGGCCAGGTCGGGCAGCAGGGCGGCCGCGTGCAGCTGTGGCTGGTGACCGAAGCGGACCCGGCCGCGCACCGCGGCGACCTCCACCATCCGCCCGAAGACGTGGGCCAGCGGCAGGAACAGCAGCGTGGAGGCCTCGTCGTCCCTCTTCGTGTGGAACACCGGCGTCCAGCGCTCGATCATGGTGTCCGCCTCGAACATGAAGTTCGCGTGCGACAGGACGCAGCCCTTGGGGCGTCCGGTGGTGCCGGAGGTGTAGATGATCGTGGCGACCGAGTCCGGGGTGACCGCCTGCCGGTGCCGGTGCACCACCTCGTCGTCGACCGGGGCCCCGGCGTCGTACAGCTCCTGCACACAGCCCGAGTCAAGCTGCCACAACTGGCGCAGCCGCGGCAGCCGGTCGATGACCGTGGCGATGGTCATGGCGTGGTCCTCGTGCTCCACGATCGCCGCCACCACCTCGGCGTCGTAGAGCATCCAGAAGCACTGCTCGGCCGAGGACGTGGGATAGACCGGCACCACCTGGGCGCCGATCGTCCACAGGGCGAAGTCGAACAGGGTCCACTCGTAGCGGGTGCGGGACATGATGGCGACCCGGTCGCCGAACCGGATGCCGCGGGCGAGCAGGCCCTTGGCCAGGGCGAGGACCTCGTCGCGGAACTCGGCGGCGGTCACGTCCCGCCACTGCCCGGAGGCGTCCTTGCGGCCGAAGGCGATGCGCGACGGGTCCGCGGCGGCATACTCGAAGACGACGTCGGCCAGACCGCCCACCGGCGGCGCCGATGCCAACGGCGGGTTGGTGAACTCGCGCAAAACCTCGCTCCCCGATCCTCGCTGCTTGCTCGGACGCCCCTGATGCTCGGCACAGCGCGGTGAAAGCTACCCCACGGCTCCGCCCGGCGGGAGGGGGTCGGAAACCGAGCAAACCTGACGTTTTTCCGGCACGCCAACCCGAAAATACCCCCACATGGGTAAGGGCCGGACACAATACTGACGGGTCAGTAAGTTTCTGGCGCCGTAATCTCCACCGAATCTGTACGCGCCCGGCACGGTGTACGGCGCCACCGTGCGCGCCGAGCCGTCCGCGGACCGCCGCTCCGAGGGCCGCCGCACCGCCTCACCAGGGCGCCGACCGTTCCCACCGTCCTGTCGCGCCACGAAGCGCGTCCAGCCGCGCGCCACCGTGTCCGAAGGCCGTCCGGTGGCTGGGAGCGGCGTGCGCCTTCACCGTGTGCTCGCCGGTTCGCCGCCCCGTCCGCCATGCCGGCGCGGGAGGAGCGCTTCCCGGCGCGCCTGCGCGGGGGGAGCGCTTCCCGGGGTGAACGACCTCGAACTCCTCCAGGCCCACCACTGTCGCCCGGGCCTTGGCCGCGCTCTGGTGCCGGATTGCCGCCTGGCCGGCGCGGGAGGCGGCGAGGGACCGGCGGTCGGTGTCAGCCCGTGTCCCCGTGCCCGGTCCGGCAGGAGCGCCGTCCTGGCCAGGCCAGGCGGGGTCTCCGGGCGGGGCGCCATCTGCGCGCCCGTCGGCCGTGTGCCGCCGTAGCCGCTCTCCGGTGGGTCAGTCGCCGCGGCGGCGCAGCCGTTCGCCGCCTGCCAGGATGGCCGTGGCCAGGGCGTTCGCCGCCTCCTCCGCCGGGGCGCGGCGACGGCCGTGGACGAGGACGAAGTCGATCCCGCCCAGCTCGGGCAGGCCGGCCCGGTCCGGCAGCCGGAACAGGCCGGGCGGGATCAGACGCCGGGAGTGCGCCATCACACCGAGACCCGCGCGGGCCGCCGCGATCAGCCCGTTGAGGCTGCCGCTCGTACACACGATCCGCCAGGGGCGGCCCTGGCGCTCCAGGACCTCCAGCGCGCGCGCCCGGGTGATCCCGGGCGGTGGGTACACGATCAGCGGCACGGGCCGGCCGGCGTCCAGACGCAGCCGTTCGGCGCCGATCCACACCAGCTCGTCGCGCCAGACCAGGGCGCCCCGGGGATCCTCCGGACGCCGCTTGGCCAGGACCAGGTCGAGCTTTCCGGCGGCCAGCCGCTCGTACAGGGTTCCCGACAGCTCCACCGTCAGCTCCAGGTCGACCTCCGGGTGGTCGTAGCGGAAGCTCTCCAGGATCTCCGGCAGCCGGGTGAGGACGAAGTCCTCCGAGGCACCGAACCGCAGCCGGCCGCGCACCCGCGTCCGGGTGAAGAACGCCGTCGCCTGCTCGTGCACCTCCAGGATCCGGCGGGCGAAGCCCAGCATCGCCTCCCCGTCCTCGGTCAGCTCCACCGAATGGGTGTCCCGGGAGAACAACTGCCGGCCGGCCGCGTCCTCCAGCCGGCGCACATGCTGGCTGACGGTGGACTGGCGCAGCCCCAGCCGCCGGGCGGCCTGCGTGAAACTGAGCGTCTGGGCCACCGCGAGGAACGTACGCAGCTGCGTCGGGTCGTACACGGTCGCGCAGCCTACTCCGTTATCGGGATCCGTGATGACAGTGAGAGTGGTATGTGGGATTCCCGATCGACGGGCGGTGGAGGACGATGGGAGAGGGGCGCGCCGCGGCCGCGTCGAACCGCTCGACGCCACCGGCGAGCCCGGACCTCACACGCACGACACACACAGCAATCGGAGCACCGTGACACGCCTGCGCTGGCCGAGTTGGATGCCGATCGACCCGTATATCGTGCTGCTGCTCGGCACGGTGGGCCTGGCGGCGCTGCTCCCCGCCCGGGGGGCCGCCGCCGACGTGGCCTCGGGCGCCTCCACGGCCGCGATCGCCTTCCTCTTCTTCCTCTACGGCGCCCGCCTGTCCACCCGGGAGGCCCTGGACGGACTCAAGCACTGGCGACTGCACCTCACGGTCCTGATCTGCACGTTCGTCCTCTTCCCGGTGTTCGGGCTCGCCCTGCGAGGTACCGTGCCGGTCCTGCTGACCCAGCCCCTCTACCAGGGCCTGCTGTTCCTGACCCTGGTGCCCTCCACCATCCAGTCGTCCATCGCGTTCACCTCGATCGCCCGCGGGAACGTGCCCGCGGCGATCTGCGCCGGCTCCTTCTCCTCCCTGGCCGGCATCATCCTGACCCCGCTGCTCGCGGCGGCCCTGCTCGGCAACAGCGGGGGCGGGTTCTCGGGGGACTCGCTGGTGAAGATCGTGCTGCAGCTGCTGGTGCCGTTCCTCGCCGGGCAGCTGCTGCGCCGCTGGCTCGGCGCGTTCATCGCCCGGCACAAGAAGATCCTCGGACTGGTCGACCGCGGCTCGATCCTGCTCGTCGTCTACACCGCCTTCAGCGAAGGCATGGCCCAGGGCATCTGGCACCAGGTCAGCCCCGTCCGGCTGGCCGCGCTGCTCGCCGTCGAGGCGGTGCTGCTCGCCGCCATGCTGGTGCTGACCTGGTACGGCGGCCGGGCGCTCGGCTTCGGCAGGGAGGACCGGATCGCCATCCAGTTCGCCGGTTCGAAGAAGTCCCTCGCCTCGGGGTTGCCCATGGCGAGCGTCCTGTTCGGCGCCCATGCCTCGCTGGCCGTGCTGCCGCTGATGCTCTTCCACCAGATGCAGCTGATGGTGTGCGCGGTCATCGCCAAGCGCCGGGCCCGCGACCCCGAGGAGTCCCGGGACGCCGTACCCGGGTCAGCCGCGCACGCGGTCCAGGGGCAGCCACAGGACCGTGTCCTGCGCTGACCTCATCGCCGCCGGATCCGACAGCTCCCCGTCGGTGAGCGCGCGGTCCCACACACGCACCTCGTCGATCGCGCCGGCGAAGAAGGCGCGGCCGTCCATGCGCTGACCGATGTGCACGCCGAAGGGGGAGGTGCGGCTGACGGAGCCCGGCACGTCGGCGACGGAGGACCGCGCGCCGTCGACGAACAGCGTCAGGCCACCCTGCCCACCTCGGCGGAACACCAGGTGGTGCCACTGTCCGTCGTTGTACGCGCGGTCCGTGCGCACCGACGCCGTCCGCGGGGCCGCCGCACCGTCCCGTACGGTGATCAGGGCCTGCATCCGGTTCTCCGCCGGCTCGCCGCGCACCCACACCTGCGGCTGGGTGGTGCCGATGCCCCCCATCCACAGCAACGGCCGCTCCCCGCCGACGGCCGTGTACCGGAACCACAGGGAGACGGTGAAGTCACGCGTCCCCAGGGGCAGCCGGCCGCTGTACGGCAGGCGTACGGCGTCGTCGGTGCCGTCGAACTCCAGTGCGCCGCCGAGGACGCCATCCGTCTCCGTCGCGCCGCCGAGCACCGCGGCCGGGCGGGCGTGCGGGGCCAGGTCGGCGGTGACCGGGTCGGGACCCCGGCGGGGCGCGAGCCAGTCCTCGGTGAACCGGGCGAAGCGGATCTCGTCGCGCGCGTCCACCGCGCCACCCTCGTACACCAGGCCCACCTCGTCGCGGCCGAGGCGGGTCAGGTCGGAGTAGCCGGACCAGTCCGTGGTGACGACCGTGCCGCGGTCCACGCTGTCCCAGGTGCGGCCGCCGTCGTAGGAGGACCGGATCATCATCGTGCGGCGCCGGTCGGGGTCGCCGGGGCAGGCCAGCAGGAGGCGGTCGCCGAGGCGTAGCAGTGAACCCTGCACCTGCGGGGCGTACAGGCCGGGCAGTGCCTGGAACGGGCCGGTGAAGCCGCCACCGCCGTCGCGGCTGACGGCCTGGGTGCGGTGGCCGAGATCGGTGCCGTCCTGCTCCCGCCCGCTGACCAGCACCGAGCCGTCGGCGCGTTCGGCCAGGGCGAGTTCGCTGGGCTTCTGCCGGAAGGTGCCGTCGGGGCCGACGGGCCAGGTGTCGGTGGCGCCGAGGCGCCAGTGGCCGCCGTGGTCGTCGCTGACGACGAGCGCCGCGTGGTTGGCCGTGACCCGACCGCCGTCCCACGTCTCGGCGTTGACCCCGAACACGAGCCGTCCCGCGTACCGGCCGTGGGTGAGCTGGATGCCGTGCACCGGCCCGGTCGCGTACCAGGAGTTCCAGTCGGCGGGCAGGATCTCCGGGCTCAGGTCGCGCGGCCCGGACCAGGTCAGTCCGTCGTCGTCGCTGTAGCGCAGACGCGGGCTGCGGTCGCAGGGCACCGAGCAACCGGCGCTGTCGGTACGGCCCGTGTTGTACGTCTCCGCGAGCCAGACGCGGCCGGTGTCGCGGTCCACGACCGGCGCGGGATTGCCGTGCGTGTCGCCACCGCCCTCGTCCACCACCTGTAGCTGCCCCCAGCTGCGGCCGCCGTCGGTGGAGCGCTTGAGGACGATGTCGATGTCCGCCGCGTCACCGCAGTTGAGCACCCGGCCCTCGGCGAAGGCCAGCAGCGTGCCGTCGGTGGTCCGGACGATCGCCGGGATGCGGAAGCAGGCGTAACCGGGATCCTGGGACGCGCGGAAGAGGATCCGCTGCTCGAACCTGCCTTCTCCGGCCGCCTGTCGGGCCTCGGCCGACGGGGCGGGAGCCAAGGACAGGAGCAGGGCCGCCGCCGTGAGGGCGGCCACGACCAGTGCGAATCCGGGACGGAGGCGAAGACCTGACGGCACGGTGCGACCTGCCTTTCGTCTGGCCGGGTGGCCGAACATCCGCATCCGAACACCCGAATCCGAACATCCGGATATTCGGACATCCGCACATCCCATGTCCAACGTGCGCTTCCATGACGGTAGTTGCGGCTCGGGTACGCCACAAGGAGCGTGCGGGCGTCGGTGTGTGCGGGCAGGGGTGGGCGGACGCTTGCCGGGCGGGGCATTGGCGCGGGCGGATGCCTGGCCCGGGAAGCTTGCGGGCAGGTCCCCGTCGGGCGGGGTGCTCCCGGAAGCGTCCCCGGCGGGCGGAACTCTCACGGCCGGGTCCCGGTCGGACATGTCCGCCGGGCATCCGCCGGGCAGGGCACGCCCGCACGCCTGCCGTGCAGCGCATGCCTGTTGGCGGGATTCTCACGGCCGGGTCCCGGCCGGAGGTGTCCGCCGGGCATCCGCCGGCAGGGCACGCCCGCACGCCTTCCGTGCAGCGCATGGCCGCCGGCAGGATTCTCGCGGCCGGATTCGCTCCCGGCGGAGCACGCGCAGCCGTGCCGGTAGGACATCCGTCCGCGAACGGGTGCCCGGCCCACCGCCCCTCACGGACGCAGGACGACCTTGCCGAGGTTGGTCCGGGTCTCGATCGTCGCGTGGGCCTTCGCCGCGTCCTCCAGCGCGAACTCCTCGTGCACGGCGGGCCGCAGCGTGCCGTCGGCGAGCATCCGCCACAGCTCGCGCCGCCACTCCTCGTACAACTCCGGTCGGCCGCGGGCGATCAGCGCCATCTGGAAGCCGATCACCGACTTGGCGTCCACCAGCAGGTCGTACGCCTGGATCGTGCCGCCTCCCGAGCTGTAGGCCACCAAACGGCCGTGTGGGGCCAGAGCGGCGAGGGCCGGGGTGAGCAACTCACCGCCGACGGCGTCCAGGACGCAGTCGACGGGGTCGCCCCAGTCGGCGTCGCCGTAGCGAACACAGTCGTCCGCGCCGAGCGAGCGGACGAAATCCGCCTTCCCCGCATCGGACACGGCGCCCACCACCCGCCCCGCGCCCCGAGCCCGGGCCAGCTGCACGGCCAGGTGCCCCGCACCGCTTGCCGCCGCCGTGACGAGTACCGCCTCGCCCGGGGCGGACCGGGCCGCCTCCAGCGCACCGAACGCCACCAGCCCGCCGCGCACCAGCGCGACCGCGTCGACGGCGGTCGCCCCCGGCGGTATCGGGGAGGCCATGGACTCGTGCAGCACGGCGAAGTCGGCGTACCCGTGTCCGAAGCACAGCCCGGTCACCCGCTCACCGGACCGGAAGCGGGTCACGCCCGCTCCCACCGCCGCCACCTCACCGGCGATCTCACCGCCGAGCGGGATCGGCTCGGCGCTCTCGGTGACCTTGCGGACGACGGGCAGGGTCACCCCGACCGCCTCTACGCGCACCAGCACCTCGCCGGGGCCGGGCTCGGGGACGGGCGCCTCCTCCAGGAACAGCGGACCGCCGGTGGACTCGTAGCGAACGCGACGCAACGCTTACCTCCCGGGCCGGAGAACCCGGCCTCCGTCGTCGGGAAGACCCGTGAACGCGGGGACACCCGAATGAATTCGTTGGGAGTCCCAACGATAGGGAAGCTTCGTTGGGAAGTCCAATGAATTGCGGGTTAGAGTGCCGCCATGGCCGAAGCACCCCTGCCCGCGATCCGCTCCCTCCCCAGCTGGCTCCTGGGCCGGGCCGCCGCCCGGGGCCGGGCCCTGGTCGCCGACGCGCTCGCGGTCGAGGGGCTCAAGATGTGGCACCACGTGGTCCTCTCCGCCGTCCGCGACCTCGCCCCGGTCGCCCAGGCCGACCTCGGCCGCAGCGTGGGCCTCGACCCCAAGGACGTCGTCGGCGTCCTCAACGACCTGCAGTCCGCCGCGCTCGTGGTCCGCGCCCCCGACCCCCGGGACCGGCGGAAGAACGCCGTCTGTCTCACCGACGAGGGCGCCCGCCTCCTCGTCCGCTGCGAGGCGGCGGCCCGGGACGCCAACGACGAGCTGCTCGCACCGCTGTCGAGCGCCGAACGCGAACAGTTCCTGGCGTCGCTGATCCGGATCTCCGGCACCGACGGCTGACGCGGGCCGGTCTCCGGCCGCCGTACGCGGTACACCGGCGGCCGACCTGGGCGGGCAACCCGCCCCGGCGACCCGCCTCGGTACGGCGCCCCCGCCCCGCCGCCCTGTTTCGGGCCGGCGCTCCGCCTGGGAGCAGCGCCCTCGCCCCGGCGCCCTGTTTCAGGCCGGCGTCCCGCCTGGGAGCAGCGCCCCCCGCCTCGGCGCCCTGTTCAGGCCGGCGTCCCGCCTCGGAATAGCGCCCCCCGCCTCGGCGCCCTGTTCAGGCCGGCGTCCCGCCTGGGAGCAGCGCCCTCGCCCCGGCGCCCTGTTTCAGGCCGGCGTCCCGCCTCGGAACGGGCGCCCTGCCTCAGACCAGTACCCCACCACCGTCTACGACCACGACGGAGCCGTTGCTGTAGGTGCCGCGCATCAGATAGAGATATGCCTCCGCCACCTCGGCCGGCTCTCCGATCCGCCCCACCGGCAGCGCCTCGGCGGACGAGGAGAACAGTCCCTGCCGCTCGGCCTCCGGCAGCTCCCGCCACAGCTCGGTGCGGACCAGCCCCGGCGAGACCACGTTCACCCGCAGTGGCGCCAGCTCCACCGCGAGCGCCCGGGTCAGGGACTCCATGGCCCCGCACAGCGCCGACGCGGCACTCGAACCGGGCAGCGGCCGCTGCCCCGCCGTACCGGTGGTCAGCACCACCGAACCGCCCGCCCGGATCGACCCGGCCCCGTACTTCACCGCCATGTACGCCCCCCACAGCCGGGTGTCCAGGAACCGTCGGGCCTCCGCCGGATCCGTCTCGGCCAGACTCCGCAGCATCAGCGACTCACCGGCCGTGTACACCAGGTGGTCGAAGTCGCCGATCCGGTCGAAGAATCCGCGCACCGCGCTCTCGTCCGTCGCGTCCAGTACCAGGCCCTCGGCGCCGGACGGCAACCGCTTCAGCGCCGCGTCCACGCTCTCCTGGCGGCGCGAGGCGACCACGACCGCGGCACCCTCCCTCGCGGCGCCCTCGGCGACCGCGAGCCCGATGCCCGACGTGCCGCCGATGACGACGACACGCCGTCCCTCCAGGCCCGGCCGACCCGATGGCCCGCCCTGTGCGGGTAGCCCGTGCCGCCCCCACGCGCCCTGCTCTCCCTGCTCTTCCTGCGCACTCTGCTGTCCCCACGCGCCCTGCTGTCCTCGCGGACTCATGAGAAGCCCCTTCCGGCCGGTGTTCCACCTCGTTCTGACGGTTTCCAGCGTGCGGCCGCCCGGGCGCGGCCGTCCAAGACCTCTTCTGCCGGTGGCGATACCCTCGAGGTATCGCCACCCGCGCGAGGGAAGGGGCGGCCATGGATCTGGACCTGCGGAAGGTGCGCTACTTCGTGGCGGTCGCCGAGCTGCTGCACTTCGGCCGCGCCGCCGAGCGGCTGCACATCGCCCAACCGGTGCTCAGCCGTCAGATCCGCGCGCTGGAGAAAGACTTGGGCGCCGAACTGTTCGTACGCGACAGCCACGGCGTGTCGTTGACCGATGCCGGCCGTCAACTCCTGGACGAGGGGCGCGCGTTGCTCGCCTCCGCCGACGGGACGCGCCGCCGTGTCCTGCGTGCCGCGCGCGGGCCACGGCGGCTCCTCGTCGGCTTCCGCGCCGGCGTCGTCGTCACCCCCGCCCTGCGCGCGTTCGCCGCGGCCCACCCGGACGTGGAGGGCAACGCCCGCCGCATCGAGTGGGACGACCAGGAGAGGCTGATCCTCGACGGCACCGTGGACGTCGCCTACGTACGACGCCCGGTCCACGAGGACGGACTGGAGCTGCGGCTCCTGTACGGCGAGCCGCGCGTCGCGATGCTCCCGGAGGACCACCGGCTCGCCGGGAAGAGCGAGTTGACGCTGGCGGACCTCGACGGCGAGACCTGGCTGAGATACTCCGACCCCCGGCCCGGAGACCTGCCGATCCGCACCATCGAGGAGAAGTTCGAGTGTGTCGCGGCGGGAACCGGGATCACCCTCGTCCCGCGCTCGGTGGCCTTGCAGTACTCCCGGCCCGACATCAGCTACGTCCCGGTCGTCGACGCCGCGCCCGACGAGGTGCTGCTGGCCTGGGCGGCGGGCCGGCGCTCTCCGCTGATCACCGCGTTCGCCGAGGCCGCGGCGGCGGTGGGCCCGCCGGAGGGGCCCGGCCGTCCGGGACCCGGCTGAGGCGGGCGCGGATTCGGCCCGGCGGGCGCGGGGCGGGACTGGCGGGGCGGCCGCTGCTCGCTGCCGCCGTGCCGAATCGGGCGGAAGTGGTCAGCCCTGGGCGGCTGCCTCCCGCAGGGCGATCCGCTCCTCGCCCGCGTACACGTTCATCGAGCTGCCCCGCAGGAAGCCCACCAGGGTCAGCCCTGTCTCCGCCGCCAGGTCCACCGCCAGCGACGACGGCGCCGACACCGCCGCCAGCAGCGGAAGGCCCGCCATCACCGCTTTCTGCGCCAGCTCGAACGAGGCCCGGCCGGAGACGAGCAGGAGGGTCCGGGACAGCGGCAGGTCGCCGTTCTGGAGCGCCCGGCCCACCAGTTTGTCGACCGCGTTGTGCCGGCCCACGTCCTCCTTGATGTCCAGCAGCTCCCCGTCCTCGGTGAACAGGGCCGCCGCGTGCAGGCCGCCGGTCCGGTCGAACACCTGTTGGGCCGCCCGCAGGCGATCAGGCAGGCTCGCCAGCAGTTCGGGGGTGACCTGGACGGTCGGGGCGTCGGCGATCGGCCACCGGGCGGTCGTCCGGACGGCGTCCAGGCTCGCCTTGCCGCACAGCCCGCAGGAGGAGGACGTGTACACGTTCCGCTCCAGGGTGAAGTCCGGCAGGTCCAGGCCGGGCGCGGTCCGCACGTCGACCACGTTGTAGGTGTTCGCGCCGCCCTCGCCGGTGGCCCCGGCGCAGTAGACGATGTTCCGCAGGTCGGACGCGGTGGCCAGCACGCCCTCGCTCACCAGGAAGCCGGCCGCCAGTGCGAAGTCGTCGCCCGGCGTGCGCATGGTGATCGCGAGCGGCTTGCCGTTGAGCCGGATCTCCAGGGGCTCCTCGGCGACGAGCGTGTCCGGCCGGGTGGAGAGCGCCCCGTCCCGGATCCGGAGGACCTTGCGTCGTTCCGTGACTCGTCCCATTGTCTGATCAGCCCCGGTTCTGTACGTGCGGGCGGCCGAAGCGCGCCCCTTGATACGGAGTGTGCCGTGTTGATACGGAGTGTGCCGTGGGCCACCCGGCCGCCGTGCGGCGAGATGACCTCGACGGTCTCATTGTCCTGCACAGGGAGGGTGAACGTGCCCGGGGCTCTGTGGAAGCCGACAACTCGGACGGCCGTTTCCTGTGGCATCACCTGTCCTCGTACCCGTCGGTCACTGAACAGACTGGGGACCCGCCACCCACGGCAACGAGGGGACCCACGACATGAACGGCTCACGCATCGTCGCCGTCGGCCACTACCAGCCCGCCCGGGTGCTCACCAACGACGACCTGGCCGGCATGGTCGACACCAGTGACGAGTGGATCCGCAGCCGCGTGGGGATCCGCACCCGGCACCTCGCGGGCCCGGACGAACCGGTCGACGAACTCGCCGCGCACGCCGCCGCCAAGGCCCTCGCCGCCGCCGGCCTCACACCGGCCGACATCGACCTGGTCCTCGTCGCCACCTCGACCGCTATCGACCGCTCCCCGAACACCGCCGCCCGGGTGGCCGCCCGCCTCGGCATCCCGCAGCCCGCCGCCATGGACGTGAACGTCGTCTGCGCCGGCTTCACCCACGCCCTGGCCACCGCCGATCACACCGTCCGGGCAGGCGCGTCGACCCGGGCGCTGGTGATCGGCGCGGACAAGATGTCCGAGGTCACCGACTGGACCGACCGCACCACCTGCGTCCTGGTCGGGGACGGCGCCGGGGCCGCGGTGGTCGAGGCCTGCCTGCCGGGGCAGGAGCCCGGGATCGGGCCGGTGCTGTGGGGATCGGTGCCGGAGATGGGCAACGCCGTGCGCATCGAGGGCACCCCGCCCCGGTTCGCACAGGAGGGGCAGAGCGTCTACCGCTGGGCCACCACCCGGCTGCCGGCCATCGCCCGGCGCGCCTGCGAGAAGGCCGGCCTCGACCCCGCCGACCTGGCCGCGGTCGTCCTGCACCAGGCGAACCTGCGCATCATCGAGCCGCTCGCCCAGAAGATCGGCGCGGTCAACGCCGTGATCGCACGCGATGTCACCGAGTCCGGCAACACCTCCGCCGCCAGCATCCCGCTCGCGCTGTCCAAGCTGATCGAGCAGGGCGCGGTGCGCAGCGGAGACGCGGCTCTGCTGTTCGGCTTCGGCGGCAACCTGTCGTACGCGGGCCAGGTCGTCCGCTGCCCCTGACGCCACCGTGAATCCCCGGCCACGCACGGTGAGCGGATCCCCGCCCACCGCGTACGGCCGGTGATCCGGCGCCGGAGAGTGACGCGAGCCGCTCCCAGCGGACGGATACGCAGGTGAAACGCACTCCGAAAGCTTGGTATTGTTGTCTCGTCGCCGCGGGGAGGACCCCGGCCGGGCGGCAGACACCTAGTCCGGGTGGCGGAATGGCAGACGCGCTAGCTTGAGGTGCTAGTGCCCTTTATCGGGCGTGGGGGTTCAAGTCCCCCCTCGGACACCAGCTGAGACCCCTGTTGATCAGGGGTTTTCTGCTTTTCCAGGCCGAAATTCGAAGAGTCCCCCGTTCCAGGCCGATGAGTTTCCCGCGTCCCGCCGGTCTGTACGCCGGGCACCCACGGACGGAAGGCCGGCCATGCGAAAACTGATCTACGGCATGAACCTGACCCTGGACGGCTACATCGCCGCGGCCGGTGACGACATCGGCTGGAGCGGACCGCCGAGCCACGAGTTGTTCCAGTGGTGGCTCGACCACGAGCAGGCGGGTGGCCTGTCGCTGTACGGGCGCAAGCTGTGGGAGACGATGAGCTCCTACTGGCCGACCGGCGACCAGCAGCCGGGCGCCACCCCGGCGGAGATCGAGTTCGCGCGGAACTGGCGGGACACCCCGAAGGTGGTGTTCTCCTCCACGATCGACAAGGTCGACTGGAACACCCGCCTGGTCACCGGCGACGCGATCGCCGAGATCACCCGGCTCAAGGCCGAGGACGGCGGCCCGATGAACATCGGCGGCGCGACGCTCGCCGGGGCGGCCATGCGCGCCGGGTTGGTCGACGAGTACGTGATCGCCACCCATCCGGTCCTGGTGGGCGGCGGCACGCCCTTCTTCACCGCGCTGGACGGCTGGGTGAACCTGAACCTGGTGCAGACGCGGACGTTTCCCGGCGGCGTGGTCCTGACGAGGTACGAGACGAGGCGCTGAGCAGCGGCACCCCACGCGCCAGGGCCTGTTGCCCTTGGGGAGGTGAGCGTAAGCCGTCGCCGATGGAGTCGTGAACCGTCTGTGCCTGCTCCGTCAGGCCCGTTACCCTGGACGGGTTGGGGCTGGGACCAGAGCTCGACGACATGGGGGCCGGTAAGTGGCAGCGGTGATCTCGGTGTCCGTGAGGGGCGCGTTACTCGGCTTGGACGATCCGGAGCGGATACGGGGCCAACTCGAGGCGGAGACTGGTCTGAAGTGGTGCCGCGAGGAGGTCGACCAGGGGTGGGTACTGACCGGCGGCATCGTCGAGATCCTGCTGGTGGCCGCTGTCTCCAAACTCACCGAGGAGTCCCTCGGCGCGGCCCTGGACGCCACGAAGCGGGCCGTCGAGCGGTGGCGGGCCGGCCGGTTGGATCCGCCGCAGGCCGAGGTCGAGGTAAGGCAGGTGCCGCCGCCCACTGACGCTCCGGCAGATACCGCGGACGAGGGTCGGCCGGGGGGATCCGAGGGAGTGAACGGCTGAGATGGCTTCACGCGCACTGGTGATCGCGCCTTGGGAGTACCAGCCGGGATCGAACGTCCCCGGCTGGCCCACCATCGCCGCGAGCGGACGTATGTACAGAGAGGTCCTCGCGGGCGACGAGCTCTGGGGTGCCGACGGCTGCCGGGTGCTCGGCCCGGACGAGGCGGGGACGATCGACGGGGTCATGCGGGCTTTGGAGGAGACGGCCGCCGAGGTGGGCCCTTCGGACACCCTGCTCGTCGTCTACGTCGGCCACGGAGCCTGCTGGGGCGACGTCCCCGCCGGGGACCAGGTGCACTTCTCGGTGGGCACCTCCCAGGACCGGGCTCCGTGGACGTGGTTGAACAGCTGGTACGTGTACCGCGCCATGCGAGGGTCCGCGGCCGGGCTGAAGGTCCTCATCGCCGACTGCTGCTACTCGCACCGGCTGGGAGACCTGGGCCCGGCCGGGGAGGAGCCGAAGCTGCCGGGGGTGATGGGCCGCCAGTTCGAGGGAACCTGCGTCCTCAGCGCTCTCGGCCAGGATGCCGCGCTCGCCGGTCCGCTCGCCTCCGCCGCGGGGTGTCCCGGTCTCCCGGCACCGTTCGACCAGTGCACCCCCTTCAGTGGACACTTGCTCAACGTCCTCTCGCGAGGCATTCGGGACCGCAAGGACCAGCTCACCTTCGGACTGCTCCGGGAGGCCATCAAGGCCGAGATGGAGAAGTGCACCGCAGGACACCCGCAGCCGCGGATGGTGCTCAGGGACGCTCCCGACGGAACGCAGATCTTCACCAACCGGATGGCCGCCGACCAGCGTGTGGATCCGTCGCTGCCCACCGATCGGCACGCCTGGATAGACTGGTTGAAGGGCGACCCGGACGCGCGTATCCCTTATCTGCTGAAGGACGAGTGCACCACCGCCGACATCGTCTCCACCCTGTGCGACAGAGGGGATGACGACAGCCTGAAGCTGGCCGAGCACATCGATATACGGGCGAACGAGGCTTACCGATCCCCGGACACCTTCGCCAGGTACTTCAGCCGGATGGAGCGTCGGGCAGCTTGAGCGTCACGCATGAGTAGGGCACGACCCGGAGCCGAGGGCTGGCTGGACGACGATCGGACCTGGAGCGTCCGCTACTCCTGGGTGACCCGGAGCAGCACCGAGGAAGTCGCGGCGCGCGTGCAGGCCCTGCGAAAGGGCAACGAGAGCCGGGGTGAGCCGCCTCGTCCTGCCGTCGCGGTCCGGGTGCTGTACGCCTTCGCGATCCAGCGGTCGACCGACCAATTGATCGAAGCGGCGGCCAAGTTCCATTTCTACGACGCGGTGAACGTACTGGCGACGGCGGCTCTGTGGCGAAGCATCTGCGATGCGGCGGACCTGGCGTGCCGTCAGTCGGAGATCGACGGCGCCGTCTGCGCGGGCGCGGCCGGGCAGGGGGAGCGGCAGCAGCCGGAACCCGAGATCGCCGAGTACCGGCCCTCCGCGCTGAGCAAGGGCATCGTGCACGACGTGGCTCGTCAGCGCACCGCGCTCGATGTGGCCAGGTTCGTACGGGAGTTGCGCGACCGGGGCAAGCAGGACCTCGTCGACGCCACGCTGAACACCTTCAGCGAGAAGCGAACCCTGCTCGACACTGCACTGCTCTATCTCGGGCTGCGCGACGAAGGATGCGCGGAGGCGGCGGTGGACCTTCTGGGACGTGCCGTGCAGAGGATCAACACGTCCGGTGCCCGACAATCCGACACGACGACCCCTGCCGGGCTCAACGACCTGGTCGCGGCCCTGCGCATGCTCAGCCCGGTCGAGCCGGTGCTGGAGAACTGGATCGACACGCGGCTGGGCGACACGGACCTGGTGGGGCCCACCAGGGATACCGTCGCCAAGCTGATCTCGGGCTCGGAACACAGCCCGGACGCCCTCATCGAACATGTCGGCAGGCGGTTGCAGTACCACAACGTGGCCGCTGTCTGCCGGACGTTGGCGGAGAGCGACCCCGAGCGATGCGAGGCGATCCAGAATCAGGCCGCGGCACGCGAGGAGCTGCATGATCTCGCCGAGATCATCAGCCGCTGGCAGCGGTTCGAGACCGCGGCGAGGACCAGGGTCGACCTGTATCCCAAAGTCGTGGCCCGTGGCGTGGCGTGCGCCACCGGACCGCGCTCCCCAGCCGAGATCGACACCCTCGTCAAAGAGTTGCGGAACATCGACGCCGACCCGGAGTGCTGGCGCCTGTTGTACATAGCCGCGGCGGAGCACGTCGACGGCCGAACGGGTGGCGAACTCGTGCTGCTGCAGACGAAGATCGAGCGCTCCAGGGACATATACCGGGTGGCGCGTACCGTCGCCCGCCGGCTCACCGCCGGACTGCTGAGCGGGAATGTCGACCCCGGGGTGTTCGCCGACTACGTCACGGCACAGCAGGCGCAGGGCAACCGCGGCAGGATCGCCGCGGACCTCGCCTGCAGGGAGTTGTCGGATCCCTCCGATCCCGAGTTGGCCGGGGTGTCGATGGGCCGTGTCGTCGCCGAGACAGCCGGCCGCCTCTACGGCAACGGGACGGGTCGGGCCTGGAGGCAGGAGAGGGCCTGGGACTTGCTGGAACGCTGCCTGGAGAACGAGCAGCGGATCGCCCCGGCGGACGTGCTGGCGGTCACCGAGCAGTTGCGCGCCAGCCGGATGGACGGACAGCGCCGGCGTTTGCTCTACCGCGGAACGGTCGGCCGGTGGGCGGACGCGGTGCGCCGCCAGGAGGCAGTGGAGCTGTTGCGGAGCTGGGGCTTCGAGGAGGAGGCCGAGCAGGTCGTGGAGTCGGTGCGCTAGGGCCCGTCGTCACGTCGTCGCATTCACGTCGTCGCCCGGGGGGCAGACGGGAATGTGACGACAAGGTCCTAGCCCCCCGTGCGCTGCCGCGGTTCCCGGGAGCGTCCCTGCCCCTGTTCGCGGAGCAGGGAGGTCGGTGGCGGCAGTAGCGGCTCCACCCGCCCGATGTGACGCTTCGAGGCCCACACCATGCCGCGGAACACTGCCAGGGCCATGACCCCCACACCCCCTCCCCACAGATAGAACGCGTGATGGTGGGGGGCACCGGGCTCGGGGTTGCCGAACAGGGTACAAACCAGCAGCAACGCCAGCATGCCGAGAAGGTATGCCCCGGCTTGGGCGGCCGGGTCGGAGCCCAGCCGGCGAAAGCGTGTCACATGCTCCCGGGCGTCGTAGAACCGTCCCAGCGTGGGGAACTGCCGTGCCAGTACCGGCAATCCGAGCAGCAGAACGCAGCCGACGGCGAGCACGGCCATCCCGTGCCACAGGTCCGTCCATCCGGCTCCGTACAGGATCAGTGCGATGAGGACGAAGCTGACGCAGGCCGCGTGCCGGCGGACCCGGTCGCGGCTCGGCGAGACCGGCGGCAGCTTGTCGCGCAAGGAGACCAGGGCTACGCCGGGAACGGCGTACACGACGAGGGTCAGCACCCCGTCGGCCGCGACCAGCGTGTGCCATCGCCCGCCCATCGCGAGGAGCACGACCACCCCGACGACGAAGTCCACCGCCAGCACCAGCCAGTAGACGTCCCTGCCGCGCAGGGTGGTCGTGCGCATGGTCTGCAGACCCCGGTGGGTGAGATGGGCGCGGCTGAGCGTGGCGACCTCGCGGGTCAGGGCATGGGTGAAGACCAGCCCGGCGCCCATGGGGGAGAGTACCGAGTTGATCCGCAGACACCACCCGAGCCAGGCCAATGAGGAGGCGAAGGCGAACTGGGTGTAGGGGGAGTCCGGGCGGCCCGGATGCCACTGCCCCTGGCGAGAGCTGAAGACGACCTGGAGGAGGATGTAGAGCACGGTCGTGCCGATGATCGTGCCGTAGACCGCCCAACGCAGCCGGGCGGACTCGGTCAGCCGCCCCTCGGCCTTGACGTTTCCGGCGAAGTCCAGTGGGCCCTGGAACCCCACATAGGCGTAGATCACCCCGCTGTCCACCACGGCGGCCAGGACCGCGCCGAACCCTCCGGCGCCACCGGCCCCGTCCTCGGCTTCGCCCCCGCCTCCGTGCGGGTGATCGAATCCGGACAGGATGAACAGGACGACGGTGAGCAGCGGGACCACGACCTTCACCAAGGTCAGCCAGGAGTTGCCGATCCGCACCAGCCGCGGGACGAGCAGATTGGTCGCCGATATCACCGCCATCAACGCCAGCGAGCAGACCCAGCCCCAGGCGGTCAGGGTGGTATGGGGCCCTATCAGGAACGTGGGCAGTATGGACGAGAGTCCCTTGGTCATCGCCACGGACTCACTGGCGGCGTTTATCGCGTAGAAGATCCACAGCCCCGCCGCGGCCACGATCGCCACCAGCGGCCCACTGCTCTGCAGCGGAAGGAAGATGAGCCCTCCGGTTTTGGGCGCGGCCGTACCCAACTCCACCATGACACCGGCCACGACCAGCATCACCAGCCCGCCGATCAGCCAGGCCCACGGAGCATCGACGCCGGCCTTGTCATAGGCGTCGGCCGCGCCCAGCAGCCAACCGGAGCCGATCGTCCCCCCGGCGGCGAGTCCGAAGAGTTGGAACAGCGAGAGCCGGCGCGCTTCGTCGGACGGGAGGGACTCCTTCGGCCGGCGGCTGGTGGGCCGCACCTGCAACGCCATCCTGCTCTCCCCCGAGTAGCGTCCACTGATGGTTGGCACCTGGTGTGTCGACAGGTTACAACTCGCGGTCGGCTTTGTCTGATGCTTCATCAGCGCACCGGGAGACGTGCTGTACGTGGCGTCCGACGCGTCCGGGGCCGTGTCCGGACCGGCGTTCGACCGGAAACGAACCGGGGCGGCTACTCGGGCGGCTGCTCGCCGGAGCCGGAACCGGAGTCGGAGCCGCGGTGGCCGGGGGCGTCGAGGAAGTGGAGCAGTACGGCGGCCTCGGCGCGGAGTCGGTCGACGCGGTCGGCGTGCGCGGGAGAGGTCAGCTGTGCCGCCGCGTCCAGTCGCTCGGCCGCCTCGGCGCGCACGATGTCCATCACCGCGCGCTCGCTCAGCTCACGTCGCGCCGCCTCCGTGACACCGACGCCGACCGGTGACTCCTCGAGGGCCGGCCCCCGCGTCACGGCGTTGCCCACCGGGATCGCCTCCGCGTTGTCCAGCGCGGCGAGCGTCGCGCGCAGGGCGCTCACCGCGACCTTGTCGCGGGCCCGCATCGCTTCCGGGAGGGCTTGGCGCATACGAACGCGGAGGGACATGGCGGGACCCTACGGTCGGGGTTCCGGCTCCCGCAACGGGATATCGGCCCAGGGGCTCGGTCCGGTGCCGTCGCACCAGGCCCGCAGGTCCTCGCCGTTCACGCATACGATGCCGGTCGCTTGCGCGTACGCGAGGGCGGGTGCGGTGAAGTCGCTCGTCGTGACCAGCGCCGCGACGTCGGCCTTGTGAACGGTGAAGCAGGTCCCCCCGAAGCGCTGCAGGTCCTGCGAGCCGACCTTGTTGTCCTCGGCGTAGCGCTTGCACTGGACGACCATACGCCGTCCGTCCGGGGTGACCGCGATGACGTCGGCGCCCAAGTCGTTCGCCCCTCCCACGACTTGCACGTCCCGGCAGTCGTCGCGGGCGCACAGGTCGGCTATGGCCTCCTCGAATCCGTCGGGGTCGAGTTCCGTGTACTCGGTCACCTCCACGTACTCGGCCAACTCGTCGCAGGGGGCCGGCCTGTCCGCTTCGGCCGGGACCGGCGGGACGGTGAGGTCGGGGGCAGCGAGGTGGAGGCTGTCGGCCGCCTTCTCGGCCGCCTCCTCCAGCGCCCGGGCGGCCCGGCCCGCGACCCGTGCGGCGGAGAAGCGGCGCCATCTCGACCGGAGCGTCATGGCGGACGCCGCGCAGAGGACCACCAGCACGCCGGCCCACAGCGGGCGGCGTTCGGCGACGCCCGCCGCGAGGCGCGCCAGCCAGCCGAGGAGGCACAGGATGATCGCGAGCAGGACGAAGAACAGGGCGGTTGTACGCAGATCGAAGCGCCGCTCGCGCTCCCGATGCCGCACGGGGCGTATGGGTATGGTCATGCTGGTCTGCCTCCCGGACACCGACGACGAAGATCACCTGCCCTACGAATGCCCAAGATCATCGAGAGTTGTCGCATCCGGCGGGAGTCGAGGGAGAACCGGTGGACGCCGAACCCGTGGTGCCGCGGTGTCCGTGGCGGTCGGGGTGCGGCGCGGCACCGACATCGGCCGACTCGACACCGCTTTGTCGAGGCTCGCGGAGGCGTATCCCTCCCTGGTCGTGCGCCCCGATGCCGAGACCGGTCAGTCCCGTGCTGTCGGGATGGGTGAACTCGGCCCGGAGGTGGCGGGGGAGCGGATCCGCCGCGATGGCGGTCCGGATGCCGCCATGCGCCTCCCGAGGGGCGCCTACCGCGAGACCGTCGCCGGCCCGATGCCTGCCCGTCAGAGCCCCCGCTCGCCGGCCCGATGCCTGCCCGTCAGAGCCCCCGCTCGCCGGCCCTCCTCAGGCCAACCGCCCCTCCACCGCCGCGCGCCACGCGGGTGATCTGGTGTGGTCGGGGGCCGGGCGGGGCCGGCGGCCGCCCGTGGCGAAGAACGCGGCCAGGGGGAGGACCGCCGCGCCCACCGTCACCGCGTCCGGGCCCAGCAGGCCCAGTTCGATGCCGACCCGGGACGCCGGGTGGCGCAGGGCCTGGGCGAGGGCGTGTTCGCGGACCTGCTCCAGGAAGTCGCCGCCGAGCTGAAGACCCGCCCAGCCGCCGATCAGTACGCGTTCCGGCTGGAAGAGGTTGATCAGGTCGGAGAGACCGGCGCCGAGGTAGACGGCGGTCTCGGCGAGGACGGCCGCGGCCACCGGGTCGGGTGCCCCGCCGTCGGCGGGCCGGGCCGCGGCGAGCAGCTCGGTCAGCGCCCGCTCCTCGCCGGCCCCCGCCGACGGCCGCCCGCCCGTGTCCCGCCAGCGCGCCACCAGCGCCTCCGCGCCCGCGTACGCCTCCAGACAGCCGCGCGCGCCGCACCGGCACCGGCGCCCTCCGACCCGTACGGTCAGGTGCCCCCACTCCACCGCCCGCCCCTGAGCCGCCTCCTCGGTGACCACACAGGCGCCCACCCCCGAACCGAACAGCACCACCACGGCGTTGCGGGCCCCGCGCCCCGCGCCGAACCACATCTCCGCCTGCCCCAGTGCCTTGGCGCCGTTGTCGATGAAGTACGGCACGTGCGGCGGGAGTTGGCCGGAGCGCCGGAGCAGGCGCTCCAGGGGTACCGCCTCCCAGCCGATGGTCTGCCCGTGGACGACGGCCCCGCCCTCGCCGGTGTCCTCGATGATGCCGGGTACGCCGATGCCGACGCCGAGCAGCTCGCCCGGGGCGAGGCCGGCCGCCCGCAGAACCTCGGCGACACCGTCCACGACATGGCCGACGACGGCCTCGACGTCGTAGCCACGCGGTCCCAACGGTCTCTCGGCGCGCGCCAGTTCGCTCAGGCCCAGGTCGAACAGCTCCACCCGCACCCGGGTCTCGCCCACGTCCACCCCGATCAGCCGCCCGCTGTCCCGGCGTACCCGCAGTAGCCGACGCGGGCGGCCGACGTCCGCGCCGATCACGCCCGCCTCCTCCAGCAGGCCGTCGGTGAGGAGTTCGGCCACGACGTTGCTGACGGAACCCGAACTCAGGCCCGTCGCCGGGCCCAGTGCGTGCCGGCTCATCGGCCCATCGACATACAACCGTTGTAGAACGGCGCTCCGGCTCTCCCGCCGCAGGTCACGCACCGTGCGGCCGCTCAACCCTGCCACCTGGCCTCCCAGTTCCCGGCGGTTTTTCCGGCCCCGAAGGCCGTTCACCGCTGCCGGATCCCTTGACGTTCGTTTCTCATGAGGTTTAACTCACGTCCTAAATTAAGCCATGAGGGGGCTTCGCGGACCGCACGGGGTGTCGGTTCGCGTGAGTGGCCCTCAGGGGTCTCGACTCCCGGAAAGGGACACCAGGAGCCATGCGCAGCATCCGAGCCGCGGCCGTAGGCGCCGTGACCATGTCTCTCGCCCTCGCGGCCACGGCCTGCGGAGGCGGGTCGTCGGGCGGCAGCGGGTCCAACGACTCGCCGAAGACGCTGACCTACTGGGCGTCCAACCAGGGCGCCAGCATCGCCGTCGACAAGCAGGTCCTCCAGCCCGAGCTCGACAAGTTCCACCAGCAGACCGGCATCACGGTCAAGCTGGAGGTCGTGCCCTGGTCCGACCTGCTCAACCGCATCCTCACGGCGACCACCTCCGGTCAGGGCCCGGACGTGCTGAACATCGGCAACACCTGGAGTGCCTCGCTGCAGGCGACCGGCGCCCTTCAGGCGTGGGACGCGAAGAACTTCGCGAAGATCGGCGGCAGGGACCGGTTCGTGGACTCCGCGCTCGGCTCGACCGGCGCCGAGGGCAAGGACCCGGCGGCGATACCGCTGTACTCGATGGCCTACGCGCTCTACTACAACAAGAAGATCTTCGCCGACGCCGGTATCACGAAGCCGCCCTCCACCTGGGACGAACTGGTCGCCGACGGCAGGAAGATCAAGGCCAAGGGCAAGTCCGTGCTCGGCGCCGAGGGCGCGAACGTGTCGGAGAACATCCACCACGTCTTCGTCTTCGCCAAGCAGCACGGCGCCGACTTCTTCACCGCCGACGGCAAGCCCGACTTCACCAACCCCAAGATCGTCGACGCCGTGAAGCAGTACGTCGACCTCATGGCCAAGGACAAGGTCATCCCGACGGGCGACGCCGAGTACGCGCAGAACCAGTCCGTCAGCGACTTCGCCAAGGGCAGGCAGGCCATGCTGCTGTGGCAGTCCGCCGCCGCCAACCTCAAGTCCCAGGGCATGAGCGAGGACTCCTACGGCGTCGCCCCCGTACCCGTGCGGTCCGGCACGCCCGGCACCGGCGCCCAGACCAACTCGATGGTCGCCGGCATCAACATCGCGGTCTTCAAGAACAGCCACAACCTCGATGGCGCCGCGAAGTTCGTGAAGTTCATGACCAGCGACGAGGAACAGAAGATCCTCAACAAGGCCTACACCTCCATCCCGCCGGTCAAGTCCGCGCAGAGCGACGCCGCGTTCAACGCGCCCGCCACCTCCGTGCTGAAGAACACCCTGGCCACCAGCGCGGCCGCGCTGCCGCAGGTGGCCGCCGAGTCGCAGTTCGAGACGGCGGTCGGTACGGCGGTCAAGGAGTTGTTCGCCGACGCCGCCGCCGGGCGCGCGGTGACCACCGACTCGGTGAAGGCCAAGCTGGAGAAGGCCCAGCAGCAGATGCCGAAGGCGTGAGCACGACGATGACCACCACCGCTCTGAAGGAGCCGGTGCGCGGGACGTCCCCCGGTGCGGCGAGCGCTTCCCGCCGCCGCACCGGGCGGATCCGCCGCGTCGGACTGCCCTACCTGCTGCTCCTGCCCGCCCTGCTCCTCGAACTCCTCGTCCATCTGGTGCCGATGGTCATCGGCATCGTGATGAGCTTCAAGGAACTCACCCAGTTCTACATCCGCGACTGGGGCACCGCCCCGTGGTCCGGCCTCGGCAACTACACGATGTCGGTGGACTTCGACGCCCCGGTCGGCGAGGCCCTGCTGCACTCGTTCCTCGTCACCGTCGGCTTCACCCTGCTCTCGGTCGGCCTGTGCTGGATCATCGGCACGGCCGCCGCGATCTACATGCAGGACACCTTCCGCGGCCGCGGGCTGCTGCGCGCGCTGTTCCTGGTGCCGTACGCGCTGCCCGTCTACACGGCCGTGATCACCTGGGCGTTCATGTTCCAGCACGACAACGGCCTGGTGAACCACGTCCTGCACGACCAGCTGCACCTCACCGACAAGCCCTCCTTCTGGCTCATCGGCGACAACAGCTTCTACGCCCTGCTGACCGTGTCGGTGTGGAAGGGCTGGCCGTTCGCCTTCCTCATCGTGATGGCCGGACTGCAGAACATCCCCAGGGAGCTGTACGAGGCCGCCGCGCTGGACGGCGCCGGAATGTGGCAGCAGATCCGCCGGATCACCCTGCCGTCGCTGCGCCCTGTCAACCAGGTGCTGGTCCTGGTGTTGTTCCTATGGACGTTCAACGACTTCAACACCCCCTACGTGCTGTTCGGCAAGGCCGCCCCCGAGGCCGCCGACCTCATCTCGGTCCACATCTACCAAGCCTCCTTCGTCACCTGGAACTTCGGCACCGGCTCCGCCATGTCCGTGCTGCTGCTGCTCTTCCTGCTGGTCGTGACCGGGGCGTACCTGCTGCTCACCTCGCGCGGACGGAGGGCCGCCGATGTCTAGCCCCGCCTCCCCGATGGCACCACCTCGCTCGTTCCGGTGGTCACGGCGGATCTTCCTCACCCTGCTCACCGGCTTCGTACTGATCCCGGTGTACGTGATGATCTCCAGCTCGCTGAAGCCGCTCGCCGACGTCAGCGGCAAGTTCCGCTGGCTGCCCAGCGGGCTGACCATCCGGCCGTACATCGACATCTGGTCGACGATCCCGCTCGCCAGGTACTTCGCCAACTCGCTGATCGTGGCCGGCGCCGCGACCGTCTGCTCGGTCGTCATCGCGGTGTTCGCCGCGTACGCGGTCAGCCGCTACGAGTTCCGCGGCAAACGGGTCTTCACCGTCACCGTCCTGTCCACGCAGATGTTCCCGGGCATCCTCTTCCTCCTCCCGCTGTTCCTCATCTACGTCAACATCGGCAACGCCACCGGCATCGCGCTGTTCGGATCGCGCGGCGGTCTGATCCTGACGTACCTGACCTTCTCGCTGCCGTTCTCGATCTGGATGCTGATCGGATACTTCGACTCGGTGCCGCGCGACCTGGACGAGGCGGCGCTGGTGGACGGCTGCGGCCCGCTGGGGGCACTGCTGCGGATCGTCGTACCGGCCGCGATCCCCGGCATCGTCGCGGTCGCCGTCTACGCCTTCATGACCGCGTGGGGAGAAGTGCTCTTCGCCTCCGTCATGACCAACGACGCCACCCGCACGCTCGCCGTCGGGCTCCAGGGCTACTCCACCCTCAACGACGTCTACTGGAACCAGATCATGGCCGCCTCGCTCGTCGTGAGCGTGCCCGTGGTCGCGGGCTTCCTGCTCCTGCAGCGCTATCTCGTCGCCGGTCTGACGGCGGGCGCCGTCAAGTGACCCACCTCCCGCACTCCGAAGGGACTCCCGTGTCCGAACCCATCGACCTCGCCGCACTCCCGCACGACTTCCTGTGGGGCACGGCCACGGCGGCGTACCAGATCGAGGGGGCCGTCGCCGAGGACGGCCGTACGCCCTCGATCTGGGACACCTTCTCCCACACCCCGGGGAAGATCGCCAACGACGACAACGGCGACGTCGCGTGCGACCACTACCACCGCTGGCGCGAGGACATCGGGCTGATGCGGCAACTGGGTGTCAACGCATACCGGTTGTCGGTGGCGTGGCCCCGGGTGGTGCCCGGCGGGACGGGCCCGGTGAACGCGGCGGGGCTCGCGTTCTACGACGAGTTGGTGGACGCCCTGCTGGAGGCGGACATCACCCCGTCCGTCACCCTGTACCACTGGGACCTGCCGCAGGCGCTGCAGGACCGCGGCGGCTGGCCCGAGCGGGACACCTCGCTCGCCTTCGCCGAGTACGCCTCGGTCGTCGCCGAACGCCTCGGCGACCGGGTGGGGCTCTGGGCGACCCTCAACGAGCCCTCCTGCTCGGCCTGGATCGGGCATCTGGAGGGCAAGATGGCCCCCGGCTGGACCGATCTGACCGCCGCCGTTCGCAGCTCCTACCATCTGCTCCTCGGTCACGGCCTGGCCACCCAGGCGATCCGCGCCGCCGCCCCCGGAGCCCGGGTGGGCATCGTCAACAACCTCTCGACCGTGTACGCGGCCGGCGACCGCCCCGAGGACCTGGCCGCGGCCCGCCGGCACGACGGCCATGTGAACCGCTGGTGGCTCGACCCGGTGCACGGCCGTGGCTTCCCCGCCGACATGCGGGAGGTGTACGGCGTCGAACTCCCCGAACAGCCAGGCGACTTGGAGACCATCGCCGCGCCCCTGGACTGGCTGGGCCTGAACTACTACTTCCCGGCGTACGTGAGCGACGACCCCGACGGCCCGGCTCCCCGCGTCCGTTCGGTCCGCCGCGAGGGCGTTCCGCGCACCGGCATGGACTGGGAGATCGACGCGTCCGGCATCGAGACGCTGCTGCTCCGGCTCACCGAGGAGTACGGCGCCCGGCAGATCTACGTCACCGAGAACGGCTCGGCCTTCCCGGACGTGGTCCGCCCCGACGGCAGCGTCGACGACCCCGAACGCCAGGACTACCTGGAGCGCCATCTCGCCGCGTGTGCCTCGGCCGTCCGCAAGGGCGCCCCGCTGGCCGGCTACTTCGCCTGGTCGCTGCTGGACAACTTCGAGTGGGCGTACGGCTACGACAAGCGCTTCGGCCTGGTCCACGTCGACTACCGCACCCAGGTGCGCACGATCAAGGGCAGCGGTCACCGCTACGCGGACATCGTCCGCGTACACCGCGGCCAGACCCGCCGGGCCGCCTGAGCCGGCCACTCGCTCCGGGCCGCCTGAGCCGGTCCGGATCACCGGTGGGCGCGGGCCGGGGGGCCCGGGCCCCCCGGTCGGCACATCTCTGCACATGTCATGTACCTGATTGATCGGCGCGTGTACGCGCACCCCTCGCAGACCGGAAAGCGCACCTCCACCCCACCAGGAGAGCCGCATGTCCATCCGCACCCGCACCCGCACTTCCCGCACCCTGCTCGCCGCCCTGGCCGCCACGGCCCTGCTGTGCTCCGGCTCACTGCTGGCCGCCCCCGCCTCCGCGGCCCCCACCGCCGCCACCTGGGACACCGACCGCGCTGCCGCCGCCTACGCGGTGAACCCGGCCGCCGTCACCGCGTCCGGCAGCGAGAACGCGGGCACCGCGCCCGGACGCGCCTTCGACGGCGACGGCGCGACCCGCTGGTCGAGCGACTTCGCCGACGGCGCCTGGATCCGCGTCGACCTCGGCTCCGTGATCCGCGTCGACCGGGTCGTCCTGGACTGGGAGGCCGCCTACGGCAAGAGATACGTCCTGGAGGTCTCGAAGAACGGCACCGACTGGACCCCCTTCTACACCGAGACCGCCGGCACCGGCGGCTCGGTCACCGCGCACACCTACCCACAGGAGGCCACCGGCCGCTACGTCCGGCTGCGCGGCCTGGAACGCGCCACCCCCTACGGCTACTCCCTGTGGAACCTCAAGGTCTACGGCGGCGAACCGGCCCCCGCGTCCACGCCCCGCACCAACCTGGCCCTCAACCACCCCGCCTACTCCAACTCCTACCAGGACGCCGGGCATTCACCCGCGTACGTCACCGACGGCGGCCTGCCCGGGGATCTCCGGGGCGACCAGAGCCGCTGGTCGAGCGACTGGAACGCCGACCGCTGGGTGTCGGTGGACCTCGGCGCGCAGTCGAGCGTCGACACGGTGGACCTGTACTGGGAGTCGGCCTACGCCGTGGACTACCTCGTCCAGGTGTCCGACGACAACCGCACCTGGCGCACGGTGTACGAGCCGTCGGCCGCCGAGATCGCCGCCCGCCGCGCCGACGTCAAGTCACCGGCCGACGCGGCCGGCGTGCACGACACGGTCAGACTGCCCTCGCCCGCGACGGGCCGGTACGTCCGCATGCTCGGCAAGGAACGCCGCTCCTTCTACAACCCGGCCCCCGCGACGGCCCAGTTCGGCTACTCCCTCTACGAGTTCCAGGTCTGGGGCACCGGCGGCGCCGCGTCCGCCGCCTACCCGGCGCTGCCCGCCGACCAGCAGGGCACCTACCGCACCACGTTCTTCGACGACTTCACCGGAGCCGCGCTCGACCGCTCCAAGTGGCGGGTCGTGCGCACCGGCACGGAGATGGGGCCGGTCAACGGCGAGTCGCAGGCCTACGTCGACTCCACGGACAACATCCGCACCCAGGACGGCAGCCTGATCCTGAAGGCCAAGTACTGCAAGGGCTGCACACAGGCGGGGGGCGGCCGGTACGACTTCACCTCGGGCCGCGTCGACACCCACACCCACTACGACTTCACCTACGGCAAGGTCAGCGCCCGGATGAAGCTGCCGGTCGGCGACGGCTTCTGGCCCGCCTTCTGGCTGCTCGGCAGCAACGTCGACGACCCCGCCGTCTCCTGGCCCGCCTCCGGCGAGAGCGACATCATGGAGAACATCGGCTACGCCGACTGGACCAGCTCCGCCCTGCACGGCCCCGGCTACTCCGCGGACGGCAACATCGGCGCCCGCCAGACCTACCCGAACGGCGGCACCGCCGACCAGTGGCACACCTACGCCGTGGAATGGACCCCGACGGCGATGCGGTTCTACGTCGACGACCGCCTGGTCCAGGAGACGACCCGCAACAAGCTCGAGTCCACCCGGGGGCAGTGGGTCTACGACCACAACCAGTACATCATCCTCAACCTCGCCCTCGGCGGCGCCTACCCGGCCGGCTGGAACAAGGCCACCACCCCCTACTGGGGCCTGCCCCAGCCCAGCGTCGACAAGATCGCCGCCGGCGGAGTCCAGGCGCAGGTGGACTGGGTACGGGTGGAGCAGAAGGGCTGACCACCGGCGCTCCGTCCCCCGATCGGTGGTGAACAGGCAAGGCGTGCCCCGCGTATCCCCCCACCGTGGGAGGATCCCTCACCATGAGCGCGTCCCCGGCGGTGAGAGGCCTGCGTGCCGCGGTGTTCGCCGCGGTGTGCGTGCTGCTCGCCGCCGCGGGGCACGGGCTGGCCATGGGCGACATGCCGCCGTCGTGGGCCGACGCGGGCGGTTTCCTCGCCGTGTCGGCGCTCGGCTGGGCGCTCGGGGGGCGGGAGCGGTCGCTTCCGGGCATCGGCGCCGCCATGCTGCTCACCCAGGCGGCACTGCACCTGGCCTTCGACGCGGCCCACCGCACCGGCGGCGGGGGACCGGACCGGGCGCGCATGCCGGCCATGGCGGCGATGCAGACGCACACGGCCCACGCGCACTCCCTCGCCCACCCCGCCCTCACCGCCCATGCCCACGCCACCGCAGCGCATCTGCTCGCCGCGCTGGCCGCCTCCTGGTGGCTGCGGCGGGGCGAGGCCGCGCTGTGGGCGCTGCTGCGCCGGGCGGTCGCGTGGGTGCCGGGGCTCGTCTCCCGGTGGCGCCCGGCTCCGGTGCCCGATCCGGCCGGCCCCGCGCCGTGCGCCCCGACGGGTACCGAACCGCTCCACCGGGTCCCGCCGCGCCACCCGGTGAGCCGGCGTGGGCCCCCGTCCCGATCCCGTACCCGGTCCGGCCTTCCACCACGTCACTCGTACGGAGATCCGCTCACCATGTCCCAGCACACCCTGCGCCGCACCGCGGCCGCCACCACCCTCGCCGCAGTCGCGGTCCTCGCCGCGGCCGGCGCCGCCTCCGCGCACGTCACCGTCCACCCGGAGAGCTACGCCAAGGGCGCCACCGACGGCGTGCTGACCTTCCGTGTCCCGAACGAGGAGGACAAGGCCTCCACCACCAAGGTCCAGGTCTTCCTGCCCACCGACCACCCCGTCCTCGGCGTGCTGGTCCACCCCAAGGACGGCTGGACCGCCAAGGTCACCACCACCAAGCTCAAGACGCCGGTGAAGACCGACGACGGCACCATCACCGAGGCGGCCTCCGAGATCACCTTCAGCGGCGGGAGGATCGGCGCCGGGCAGTACGAGGACTTCGACGTCGCCTTCGGTCAACTCCCCGACAGCGCAGGCCAGTTGAGCTTCAAGACCCTGCAGACCTACTCCGACGGCAAGGTCGTCCGCTGGATCGAGGAGTCCACGGGCGGTGACGAGCCGGAGAACCCCGCGCCGGTGCTGAAGCTGACGGCCGGGGACCCGGCCGCCACCCTGGCCCCCGCCGAGAACGCCTCCGCCGGCACCGAGGCGGGCGACACCAGCGACTCCACCGCGCGCGGGCTCGGTGTCGCCGGTCTCGTCGTCGGCGTCCTCGGCCTCGCGGCCGCCGCCTTCGCGATCGTACGGAGCCGGGGCGCGCGGTCGTAACACCTGGCCTACGGCACAGGGAAGGGCCCGGACCGGTCGACGGTCCGGGCCCTTCCCTGTGTGTCCGGCCGTTCAGCGCGCCGCCGGCTCCAGCAGCCTGGGTCCGACCGGTACGGAGGCGGGCGCGGGAGCGGACGCCGGTGTGCGGAAGGTGCGGCGCAGCCACAGCGTGTCGCGGCCGAAGGACCAGGTCAGCGAGCCCAGCGCCGACAGCACGATCGCGAGGTTCGCCGGCTGCGGCAGCAGCTCGGAGCCCGCCAGCAGCAGACAGACGCCCTGCACGGCGGCCACGGTCTTGCGGGCGAAGGACGGCGGCAGCGGGGCGTTGAGCCAGGGGGCCACCCGGGCCGCCGCGACGAACGCGTACCGCATACCGCCGATCAGCAGCACCCATGGGCCGAGCCGCATCGACACGTACACGCTCAGCACCAGGATCAGGAACGCGTCGACCTCCATGTCGAAGCGGGCGCCCAGCGCGGAACAGGTGCCGGTGCGGCGGGCCACCTTGCCGTCCACCCCGTCCAGCAGCAGGGCCACCGCCGTCAGCCCCACCAGCAGCGTCACCGGCGGCGCGCTCTGGAAGGAGTCCGCGACCAGCGCGGTCACCCCGCCCACCAGGGTCGCCCGGCCGAGCGTGACCCGGTTCGCCGGCCCGAAGGAGCTGAGCCGGGAGCGGTGCAGCGCGCGGGCCAGGACCGCCCAGGTGGCGAACGCGAAGGCCAGCCCCGTCAGCCAGCCGACCGGCCCCAGGCCGATCGCCGAGCCGAGCAGGGCCAGCAGCAGGACTTGCACGCCCGCTCCCACAGCGGTCTCCTGCTGGAGCCTCGCGTCATATGTGTTGTTCAGGGCCACCGCACACCCTCCGGCCGAGTGACAGAGTCGATCAACGCCGCGTACTCTGCGCGGCCTGTGCACTTCTCGGTACGTGAACAACTTCCCGATCGTTCAGGAGGATGCCGATGAACAGGTCGGCCCGCGCGTTCTGGCTCAGCTCACCCGGCCGTGGGGAGCTGCGCGACCTCACCCTCGCGGAGCCCGCCGAGGACGAGGTCGTGGTGCGCGCGCTGTACTCGGGGGTCAGCCGGGGCACGGAGACGCTCGTCTTCCGCGGCGGCGTCCCCGAGAGCCAACACGCCGTGATGCGGGCGCCGTTCCAGGAGGGTGACTTCCCCGGCCCGGTCAAGTACGGCTACCTGAGCGTCGGTGTGGTCGAGGAGGGCCCGGCGGGGCTGCTCGGTCGTACCGTCTTCTGTCTGTACCCGCACCAGAGCCGTTACGTCGTTCCGGTGAGCGCCGTGACCGTGGTGCCCGAGCGGGTGCCCGCCGCACGGGCCGTACTCGCCGGGACCGTGGAGACCGCCGTCAACGCGCTGTGGGACGCGGCGCCGCTCGTCGGCGACCGGATCGCGGTGGTCGGCGGCGGCATGGTCGGCTGCTCGGTGGCCGCGCTGCTCGCCCGCTTCCCCGGCGTCCGGCTGCAACTCGTCGACGCCGATCCGGCCCGCGCCGCCACCGCCGAGGCACTCGGCGTCGACTTCGCCGCCCCCGACGAAGCCCTCGGCGACTGCGACCTGGTCGTCCACGCCAGCGCCACCGAGCAGGGCCTGACCGGCGCCCTCGGGCTGCTCGCCCCGGAGGGCACGGTCGTGGAACTGAGCTGGTACGGCGACCGGCGGATCAGCCTGCCGCTGGGGGAGGCCTTCCACTCCCGCCGGCTCAGCCTGCGCAGCAGCCAGGTCGGCACCGTCTCCCCGGCCGCCCGCGCCGGACGCTCCTACGCGCAGCGCATGGCCCTCGCCCTCGACCTGCTCACCGACCCGGCGCTGGACGCGCTGGTCACGGGCGAGAGCGCCTTCGAGGAACTCCCGGACGTCATGCCGAGACTCGCCTCGGGCGAGATCCCCGCCCTGTGCCACCGGGTGCGGTACGCCGAGACGGGTCTGACCTGAGAAAAGAGTGAGAGGGGGCTGAACGCGGGGAAGCGAAGAGCCGTACTACACGGCACCCCCCGGCGGGCAAGGGCGGGGGGAGACCAGACGCGCCGCACCTGGAGGGTCGTCCGTTGTTCAGCATCACCGTCCGCGATCACATCATGATCGCCCACAGCTTCCGCGGCGACGTGTTCGGGCCCGCGCAGCGACTGCACGGCGCCACGTTCCTCGTGGACGCGACGTTCCGCCGCGAGCAGCTGGACGACGACAACATCGTGGTCGACATCGGCCTGGCCACGCGGGAGCTGGGCGCCGTCACCGGCGAGCTGAACTACCGCAACCTCGACGACGAGCCGGAGTTCGCCGGGATCAACACCTCCACCGAGTTCCTCGCCAAGGTCATCGCCGACCGGCTCGCCGAACGCGTCCACAAGGGCGCCCTCGGCGAGGGTGCCCGGGGCCTCGGCAAGATCGCGGTCACCCTGCACGAGTCGCACATCGCCTGGGCGAGTTACGAGCGTGACCTGTGACCGAACTGACCCTGGGCGGCGAGCGGCCCACCGTGTCCGGCCGGGACGCCGTGTCCGGCCGGGACACCGTCGTGAGCGCCCGTCTCGCCTACGTCCCCGCGCAGTCCAGCACCGCCGAGAACGCCGGAATCATCGCCATGTCCCTGCGCACCGTGCACTTCGTCATGCCGGGCGGTGTCGACGACCCGGCCGCGCCCAGCGGCGGCAACGCCTACGACCGCCGGATCTGCCTCGACCTGCCCGGCTTCGGCTGGCAGGTCACCCGGCACACCGCGCCCGGCGACTGGCCGTGCCCGGACCGGGCCGCCCGCGACGGCCTCGCCCGCACCCTCGCCGACCTGCCGGACGACACGGTCGTCCTGGTCGACGGACTGGTCGCCTGCGGGGTCCCGGAGATCATCGTCCCCGAGGCCGCCCGGCTGCGGCTGGCGGTGCTCGTCCATCTGCCGCTCGGCGCCGAGACCGGCCTGGACGCGACCCTCGCCGCCGACCTCGACGCCCGCGAGCGCGCCGTACTGCGGGCGGTGCCCGCGGTGATCGCCACCAGCGACTGGGCGGTCCGCCGCCTGGTCTCCCACCACGGACTCGCCCCCGACCGGGTGAGCGTCGCCGCCCCGGGCGCCGACATCGCCCCCCTCGCGCCCGGCACCGACGGCGTCTCCCGTCTGCTGTGCGTGGCCGCCGTGACCCCCCGCAAGGGCCAGCACCGGCTCGTGGAGGCGCTCGCGACGGTACGGGACCTGCCGTGGACCTGCGAGTGCGTCGGCGGCCTCGGTCACGACCCCGGCTACGTCGCCGACCTGCGTGCCCTCATCGACCGGTACGGCCTCACCGACCGGCTGCGGCTGACCGGACCGCGTTCCGGGGCCGAGCTGGACGCCGCCTACGCGTCCGCCGACCTGATGGTCCTCACCTCCTACGCCGAGACCTACGGCATGGCGGTCACCGAGGCCCTCGCCCGGGGCATCCCCGTCCTCGCCACCGACGTGGGCGGGCTGCCCGAGGCGGTCGGCCGCGCCCCCGACGGCGGGGTACCCGGCATCCTGGTCCCGCCGGAGGACCCCGCGGCGCTCGCCTCGGAACTGCGCGGCTGGTTCGGCGAGCCGGACGTACGCCGCCGGCTCAAATCCGCCGCGCGCGGGCGCCGCGCGGCACTCGACGGCTGGGCGGCCACCGCCCGCAGCCTGGCCGGAGTCCTCCAACGGCTCCCCGAAGCACCGAGGAGTGCGGCATGAGCACCCCCAGGACCACGGCGACCGGACCGGCTTTCGCCACCGGCGCCCCGGGAACGTCCGCAAGCGGCGCCGACCTCGCCTCCGCCCCGGTCATCGCCGGTGCCGGTCCCGTCGTACGGCCCGGCGAGCGGGCCACCGTACGGCTGCGGGACGGCGGCGCCGACGAGGCGCCGCGCTACGCGCCCGAGTGGCTGCGGCTGCGGGAGGGCGCCGACGCGGCGGGCCGGGCCGGGGAGTTGCTGGACCCGCTGCGCGTCCACCTGGCCGACCTGCCGACCCTGCCGGGCCGGCCGGGCGGACTGGTCGTGCACGACCTGGGCTGCGGCACCGGGTCGATGGGCCGCTGGCTGGCGCCCCGCCTGGAGGGCCCCCAGCACTGGGTGCTGCACGACCGCGACCCGTACCTGCTGCACTTCGCGGCGGCGGCCTGCCCGCGCTCGGCCGCCGACGGCAGCCGGGTCACGGTCGAGACCCGCCGCGGCGACGTGGCCCGCCTCACCCCGGACGCGCTCGCCGGTGCCTCGCTGGTGACCGCGTCCGCGCTGCTCGACGTCCTCACCCAGGACGACGTCGTCGCCCTCGCCGAGGCCTGCACCGGGGCCGGCTGCCCCGCGCTGCTGACCCTGTCCGTCGCCGGCCGGGTCGAACTCGACCCGGCCGACCCGCTGGACGCGGAGATCACCGAGGCGTTCAACGCCCACCAGCGGCGCACCGGGATGCTCGGCCCGGACGCGGTCACCGTGACCTGCGAGGCGTTCACCGAGCGCGGGGCGACGGTACGGGTGTGTCCGAGCCCGTGGCGGCTCGGCCCGGACGAGGCCGCGCTGACCGAGCAGTGGCTGCGGGGCTGGGTGGGCGCGGCCGTCGAACAGCGGCCGGAGCTGCGCGAGCGTGCCGCCCGCTATCTCGACGACCGGCTCGCCGCCTGCGCGGCCGGTGAGCTGCGGGCCGTCGTCCACCACAGCGACCTGCTGGCCGTGCCCGGGCCGGCCGGGAGCGCGTCATGAGCGCGCGGGTGGCGACGGGCGCGGTGGCGGAGAGCGGGATCGCGGTGGCCGGTGCCGGGCCGGCCCCCGGCGCCGTCGCCGCACCACGACGGACGGGCGCACGACGGACCGTGCCACTACGGACGGTGTCACGGCAGACGGCGGTGCCCGCGGCCGCGCCCGCGCCCTCGCCGCAGGACGGAACCGGTCCGGCGCCGGAGTGCGCCGCCCCTTCCGCCCGGCGCCGCCTCGGCTCCCGCGCCCTGCGCACCCACCTCGGCACCGCCGTGGGGGTGCTGATCCTCACCGCCCTGCTGTGGCGGCTCGGCACCGGAGCACTGCTCGACGGGCTGCGGCGCATCGACACCGTGACGGTGCTGGACGCACTGGGAATCGGCGCCGTCACCACCGTGTTCAGCGCGTGGCGCTGGCAGTTGGTGGCCCAGGGGCTGAGCCTCCGGCTGCCGCTGGGGTCCGCCGTCGCCGACTACTACCGGGCGCTGTTCCTCAACGCGGCCCTGCCCGGCGGGATCCTCGGCGACGTGCACCGGGCGGTGCGGCACGGACAGAGCGCCGGTGACCTCCGGCGCGGGGTGAAGGCGGTGGTGCTGGAGCGGGTCGCCGGACAGCTCGCGCTGACGGTCTTCGGCGTGGCCGTGCTGCTCACCCTGCCGTCCCCGGTCCGTGCGCAGGCCCGTGGCCTCGTCCCCCTGGTGGCCCTCGCCGCCGTCGGCACGCTCGCCGTGGTCCTCGCGGTCCGGATGAACCGCGCGCCCGGCCGCCGCCACGGCGCCGTCCGCGCCGCCCTGCGCGAGATCCGCCAGGGTCTGCTGTCCCGGCGGGGCGGCCCGGGCATCGCGCTGTCCTCGGCCGTCGTCCTCGCCGGGCACCTGGCGATGTTCGTGGTAGCGGCCCGGCTCGCCGGCTCCGGCGCGTCGGTCGCCGTGCTGGTCCCGCTGGCCGTCCTCGCCCTGGTCGCGATGGGGCTGCCGCTGAACGTCGGCGGCTTCGGTCCCCGCGAGGGCGCCACCGCCTGGGCGTTCGGCGCCGCCGGCCTGGGCGCGAGTACCGGGGTGGCCGTCGCCGTGGTGTACGGCGTGCTCAGTCTCGTGGCGAGCCTGCCCGGTGCCGTCGTCCTCGTCGCCCGCTGGTACGGGGGCCTGCGGGCCGGAGCCGCCCCGACGGACCCCGGCCGCGCACCCGCCGAGGGCTACCGTCCGTCGGACGAGGTGACCGACGCGAAATACGGCGCGAAGGACTCGGCGAGGCTCGCCAGCAGTTCCTTCCCCTTTTCCGCCGAACCCAGGGAAGGACGGCCGATGACACCCGATTCGGTATAGGCGGACATTCCCACGGTGAGCAGATGCCGGCGGTCGTCGGCGGTGAAATCGGTGGACTCGTGACCGGGTCGGATGAATTCGGGGTGAGCGTGCAGCAGAATCGACGTCTCGATTTCTCCCGCGTGCATGTCGGTGAGCAGCGAGGTCACCACCCCGGCCCGTTCCCGCGCCTCTTCCCAGTCCTCGGCGGCCGGGAACAGCGCCATCCGCTCCCCGCGCGCGGAGGCCTCCTGGACGACGTTGCCGAGCACGTAGTTGCCGCCGTGCCCGTTCACCACCACGAGCGCTTCCACCCCCGAGCGGCGCAGCGACGCAGCGATGTCACGGACCACCGCGTGGAGGGTCACGGCGGAGATGCTGACGGTTCCCGGCCAGGCCGCGTGCTCGTGCGAGCAGGAGACCGTCACCGGAGGGAGGAGGTGGACCGGGTAGGCGGCGGCGATCTCCCGCGCGACGGCACAGGCGATGAGCGTGTCGGTCGCCAACGGCAGGCAGGGACCGTGCTGTTCGAAGCTGCCCACCGGAAGAACGGCGACCTGTGCTGAAACGTCCGCCCCCCGTGTCCGTACATCCTCCGTGGTGTCCGTCGGCACCACCCCGTATGCCACCGTCCGCGCGCCCGAATCACTCATCTTTTCACGGCCTTTCGACTCTGTTTAGGAATCAGATCATGACAGAAAACATCGGCGTCCTCGGCAAGAAGTCCCAGCGGCGCTCGGGCGCGGAACGCGTCGTGAATGCGCCGCTGCCCACCGTGTACGGGAAATTCCAGGCGATCGGCTACCTGGACCACGACCGCGGTGACGAGCAAGTCGCCCTCGTGCACGGCGAGATCGGCACCGACGACGTCCTGGTCCGGTTGCACTCGGAATGCCTGACCGGGGACGCGTTCGGCTCGCAGCACTGCGAGTGCGGGGACCAGCTGGCCTCCGCGATGCGCGCGGTGGTCGCCGAAGGCAGCGGAGTCGTCGTCTACTTGCGGGGCCACGAGGGCCGCGGCATCGGACTGCTCGGCAAGCTGCGCGCGATGGCCCTGCAGGCGGAGGGCCTGGACACGGTCGAGGCGAACCTGGCGCTCGGCCTGCCCGTGGACGCCCGCGACTACGGTGTCGCCGCCCAGATCCTGCACGACCTCGGGGTGCGCTCGGTGCGGCTGATGTCCAACAACCCGCGCAAGCGTGAGGCGTTGGTGCGGCACGGCATCCAGGTCACCGAGCAGGTGCCGCTGCTGATCGAGCCGTGCGAGTCCAACATCACCTATCTGCGCACCAAGCGGGAGCGGATGGACCACCATCTGCCCCACCTGGACGCCGTCGGCCACGGCTCCTGACACCGGCCGTCGCCGCCACGCTCCCGCCGGGCATCAGGCCCGGCGGGACGGCAACGTCAGGCCCGCAGGGCCGCGTGCACCAGGCGTCGTAGCTCCGGGAAGACCTTCAGGGTCCTGGGGCGGACCTGGCTCATGAACTGCACGGTGAGGTCGTGGCGCGGATCGACCCAGAACGCCGTCGTGGCCGCGCCGGTCCAGCCGTAGGTGCCCTGGCTGGAGGGGGCCGCGGTGCGGGACGGGTCCACCACCACGGACACGTTGTAGCCGAAGCCGAGGCCGTCGTTGCCGGGCTCCTGGTGGACGGCGGTGCCGAAGTCCCGCAGGATCGCGGAGCCGGGCAGCTGGTTGCGGGTCATCTCGGCGACCGTGCCGGGGGACAGCAGGCGGGTGCCGTCCAGTTCGCCGCCCCGGCGCAGCAGTTCCATGAACCGGTGGAAGTCGAACGCCGAGGAGACCAGGCCGCCGCTGCCGGACAGGAACCGCGGGCGGCCGTGCACCGGCAGCCCCGGCACCGGCTCCACCCCGCCGTCCTCCCTCTCGCCGTACAACTCGGCCAGCCTGGGCGCCTGTTCGGGCCCGATGTGGAATCCGGTGTCGGTCATGCCGAGCGGGCCGAGGATCCGGGTGGCGAAGAACGCGTCCAGTGGCCGGCCGGAGACCACCTCCACGATGCGGCCCAGCACGTTGGAGGCGACCGAGTAGTTCCACCGGGTGCCCGGGTCGAACTGCAGCGGCATCCGGGCGTACAGGTCGACGGTCTCGGCCAGAGCGGCGCCCGGTGGCACCGAGTACTCGAGGCCGGCCTCGCGGTACAGGGCGTCGACCGGGTGCCGGTGGTAGAAGCCGAAGGTCAGGCCCGCGGTGTGGCTGAGCAGGTGCCGGATCAGGATCGGTCCGGCGGCGGGCCGGGTGCGGACGTCGGCGCCCGAACCGCTCTCGTACACCCGGGGTGCGGCGAACGCGGGCAGATGCCGCTCCAGCGGGTCGTCCAGGGCCAGCCCGCCCTCCTCCACCAGCATCAGGACGGCGACCGCGGTCACCGGCTTGGTCATCGAGTAGATCCGCCACAGCGTGTCCGGCTCGACCGGCAACCCGGCCGCGATGTCGCGCAGACCGTACGCGGCGAGATGCGCGACCCGGCCGCCGCGGGCCACGGACAGCAGGAAGCCGGGTCCAGGCGGTGCAGCGCCGCCGTGTCCAGCCCGGCCTCGCCCGGGTCGGTCTCCTGCCGCAGCTGTCCCATCGTTCTCCTTTGGCTCGCCTCGGACCCGGCGCGTCCCGACCGTGTTCCGCCGGAAGGCGCCCGTGCCTCATCGTCGCCCAGGAAGCGCCGTGGGGGGACCCGTCTGAGGGCGGACCGGGAGAGCGGGGCGTGGCTCCCTCAGGCCCCGGACGGCCGGTGGTCCCGGACGGGAACTCGGACGCCGAGGCGCGGGAATGCCGGACCGGCCGCGCGGGGTTGTCCCCGTCATGACTCAGGACTCGGCACAGGACTCGACTCCGCAAGCGACACCGGACTCGACGCGGGACGCGCTGCTCGAACTGTTCTCCGACGGTCATGGCGGGGTGCTCGTCACCCTCAAGCGCGACGGCCGTCCGCAGCTGTCCAACGTCAGCCACGCCTACGACCCGGACGAGCGGACCATCCGGATCTCGGTCACCGACGACCGGGCCAAGACCCGCAATCTGCGCCGCGACCCGCGCGCCTCGTACCACGTGACCAGCGCCGACCGCTGGGCGTACGCCGTCGCGGAGGGCACGGCCGAGCTGTCCCCGGTCGCCCGGGACCCGCACGACGAGACCGTCGAGGAACTGATCCGCCTCTACCGGGACGTGCTCGGCGAACACCCGGACTGGGACGAGTACCGGGCCGCGATGGTCCGCGACCGACGCCTCGTGGTGCGGCTGCGCGTCGACCGGGTCTACGGCGCCCCGAAGCGCTGACCCGCCTCGGCCGTCCACGACGCCCCGGCGGTCCGCGCCTCGATCGCGCGCACCACGGCGACCATGTCCTCGTCGCCGTGCCCCCGCTCCACGGTCTCCTCGAACAGCGTGTGGCACACGTCGAGTACCGGCGAGGCGAGGCGGGCCTTGCGGGCGGCCTCCGCGATGAGCCGGTTGTTCTTCAGTACGTCCAGGGCGGCCGCCTGCACCGCGAAGTCCCGCTCCAGCAGCTTCGGTGCCTTCATCCGGGAGACCGCGCTGGCCATGGGGCCCGCGTCCAGCACCCGGAGGAGCAGCCCCCGGTCCAGTCCCTGCCGCTCGGCGAAGTGGAACGCCTCCGACAGTCCGGTCACCAGGGTGATCAGGAAGAGGTTCACCGACAGCTTCATCAGCAGGGCGCCGGGCACCGCACCGCACGCGAACGTCTCCCGGCACATCGGGGCGAGCAGCGGCCGTACGGCCTCGACGTCCGCCTCCTCGCCGGCGAGCATGGCCACCAGCTGCCCCTGCTCCGCCGGGACCCGCGATCCGGAGACGGGTGCCTCGACGTACCGGCCGCCGGCGGCCCGGATGTCGCTCCGCAGGGCGTCGGAGTACTCGGGCGAGGTCGTGCCCATGTGGACGACGGTCCGCCCCGCCACCCGGGCGGCCAGCCGGGGGGTGCCCCGGCCGAGGACCGCGTCGACGGCGGCCTCGTCGGCGAGCATCAGCAGCACCGTCTCCGCCCGCGCGAACACCTCCTCGGCACCGGCGGCCACGTCCGCCCCGGCCGCCCGCAGCGGTTCGGCGCGTTCCGGGGTCCGGTTCCACACCACCAGGGGCACGCCGGCGGAGGCCAGGCGCAGTGCCATGGGCCGGCCCATCACCCCGAGACCGATGAATCCGACGCGCATGAGGGCCTCCGCTCCGAGCGACTATGACAGTGGTCATAGTAGCGGCCGTTATGACGCCGGTCATAGAGTGGAGCCGGGTGATCGGAGGTCGTTCATGGCCGAGTCGCGGTACGGGCCGCGTGAGCGGATGGTGTTCAGCGCCGCCCAGCTCATCCGCCGCGAGGGAGTCGCGGCGACCGGGATGCGGGAGGTCGCCGCGCACGCCGGGGCGCCACGCGGGTCCCTCCAGCACTACTTCCCGGGCGGCAAGGAGCAGCTGGTCGGCGAGGCGGTGGCCTGGGCCGGCCGGTACGCGGGCAAGCGGGTCGCCCGCTTCCTCGCCGCCCTGGACGAGCCGACGCCGAGCGGGCTGTTCGCGGCGATGGCCGCCCAGTGGACGGACGAGTACGACACGCACGGGTTCGCCGCGGGCTGTCCGGTCGCCGCGGCGACCGTGGACCGCGCCGCGTCCGGCACCGCCGGGCGGGAGGCGGCGGCCGCCGCGTTCGCGGCCTGGCGCGGCCCGGTCGCCGAGGCCCTGACCGGCATGGGCGTCCCCACCGTCCGCGCCGACTCCCTCGCCACGCTGATGATCGGCGCACTGGAGGGGGCGATTCTGATGGCCCGCGCCGAACAGGACGTACGGCCCCTGACCACCGTCGTACGGGAACTCGGGCCGCTGCTCGACGCGGCGGTGGACCACTCCGCCTGAGCGCGCTCGGGTGGCGCCCGGCGCGGAGGCGGACGCGTGCGGGTCAGCCGGTGGGAGCCTCCGCCGTCAGGTACGCGATCACCAGGTCGCCCAGCATGGTCCGGTAGTGCTCCCGGCGCGCCGGGGCCACCAGGTCCCGGCCGAACAGGGTGCGGAAGGTCTGCCGGTTGGCGACCCGGAAGAAGCAGAACGAGCTGATCACGGCGTGCAGGTCGACCGCGTCCACGTCGGCCGTGAACACTCCCTCGGCCCTCCCTGCGGCGAGGATCCGGCCGATCACCTCCAGCGCCGGGGAGGCGGTCCCGCCGAGTTTCCGGGAGGCCGCGATGTGCTCGGCGCCGTGGATGTTCTCGATGCTGACCAGGCGCACGAGGTCGGGGTGGCGCTCGTACTGGTCGAAGGCCAGCTCCGCCAGCCGCCGGATCGCCGCGGTCGGATGCAGATGCTCCACGTCCAGCTGCCGGCCGACCTCCCGGACCACCCCGTACGCCCGTTCCAGCACGGCCGTGAACAGCTGTTCCTTGCCGCCGAAGTAGTAGTAGATCATCCGCTTGGTGGTGCGGGTCAGGGCCGCGATCTCGTCGACCCGGGCGCCGTCGTAACCGGCCCGCGCGAACTCCCGCGTAGCCACGTCGAGTATCTCGGCCCGGGTGCGGGCCGCGTCGCGCGCCGGACTCCCCGGGCGCGGCGGTTCTTCGACGCTCGTCATCGGTTTCCTTCGGGCCGTGTCACGCCTGGGTCACGCGCGTTCGCGTGCCGTGATTGTAGAAGCAGCGTGTGCCGGCCGGGTCCGGCGCGAAGGGGCGGGTACGGGCGCGGCCCGGGTCACACGCGGTGACCCGGGCCGTCGGTGTGGCGGTCAGGGGCGTCGGTTCCACTCCGCGATCACGGGTCGCCCGTGCTCCGTGGAGAGCCGGCCGACCGTGCCCGTGGCCAGTTGGAAGAGGCGGCCCTCGGCCGGCGGCAGCCCCAGCCGGCGGGCGGTGAGCACCCGCAGGAAGTGGGCGTGCGCGACGAGTACGACGTCACCGGCGTCCGCGTCGAGGGCGGCACCGACGCGGGCCAGGACCCGGTCGGCGCGGGCGCCCACCTCCTCGGGCGACTCGCCCGGGTGTCGCTCGCCGGAGCGGTCCACCGGGCCGGGCGGTACGCCGTCGGTCCACAGGTCCCAGTCGGGCCGGGTGCCGTGGATCTCGGCGGTGGTGATGCCCTCGTAGCCGCCGTAGTCCCATTCGTGCAGGTCGGGGTCCGTTACGACCCCGGCGAGGCCCGCGAGTTCGGCGGTGCGTATCGCGCGTCCCAGCGGGCTGGCCAGCACGTGCGCGTAGGTCCGGCCGGTGAGGAGCGGGGCGAGGGACTTGGCCTGTTCCTCGCCGTGCTCGGTCAGGGGCAGGTCGGTCCAGCTGGTGTGCTGGCCCGACCGGCTCCACTCCGTCTCACCGTGGCGGACCAGCAAAAGGTCCCCCACGGCGGCTCAGTCCCGCTTCTCGACCGCGTGGCCGCCGAACTGGTTGCGCAGCGCCGCGACCATCTTCATCTGCGGCGAGTCGTCCTGCCGGGAGGCGAACCGGGCGAACAGGGAGGCGGTGATCGCCGGCAGCGGCACCGCGTTGTCGATGGCCGCCTCGACGGTCCAGCGGCCCTCGCCGGAGTCCTCCGCGTAGCCGCGCAGCTGCTGCAGGTGCTCGTCCTCGTCCAGGGCGTTGACCGCGAGGTCCAGCAGCCAGGAGCGGATGACGGTGCCTTCCTGCCAGGAGCGGAACACCTCGCGGACGTTCTCCACCGAGTGCACCTTCTCCAGCAGCTCCCAGCCCTCGGCGTAGGCCTGCATCATGGCGTACTCGATGCCGTTGTGGACCATCTTCGAGAAGTGCCCGGCGCCGACCCGGCCCGCGTGCACATAGCCGTACGGGCCCTCCGGCTTGAGGGCGTCGAAGATCGGCTGCAGCCGGTCCACGTGCTCCTTGTCGCCGCCGACCATGAGCGCGTAGCCGTTCTTCAGGCCCCACACGCCGCCGGAGACACCGGCGTCGACGAAGCCGATGCCCTTGATGCCCAGCGCCGCGGCGTGCTTCTCGTCGTCCGTCCAGCGGGAGTTGCCGCCGTCGATGACCGTGTCGCCGGCCTCCAGCAGGTCGCCCAGCTCGTCGACGACGGTCTGCGTGGCGGTGCCCGCCGGGACCATCACCCACACCTGGCGGGGCGCGTCCAGCTTCTCCACCAGTTCGGCGAGGCTCTTGACGTCGGAGACCTCGGGGTTGCGGTCGTAGCCGATGACGGTGTGGCCGGCGCGGCGGATCCGCTCGCGCATGTTGCCGCCCATCTTGCCGAGACCGATCAGACCAAGCTGCATGTCACTTCACTTCCTAGGCGTTCTTGAGAGTGCGGTAGGCGGCGACGAGGGCCCTGGTGGACGGATCGAGACCGGGCACGTCGGCTCCCTCGGTGAGGGCGGGCTCGACCCGCTTGGCGAGGACCTTGCCGAGCTCCACTCCCCACTGGTCGAAGGAGTCGATGTTCCACACCGCGCCCTGCGTGAACACCTTGTGCTCGTACAGGGCGATCAGCTGGCCGAGCACGGACGGGGTCAGCTCGGCGGCGAGGATCGTCGTGGTGGGGTGGTCGCCCTGGAAGGTGCGGTGCGCGACCTGCTCCTCGGGCACGCCCTCCGCGCGGACCTCCTCGGCGGTCTTGCCGAAGGCGAGGGCCTGCGTCTGGGCGAAGAAGTTCGCCATCAACAGGTCGTGCTGCGCCTTGAGTTCACCGCTCAGCTCGGCCACGGGCCGGGCGAAGCCGATGAAGTCCGCCGGGATCAGCTTGGTGCCCTGGTGGATCAGCTGGTAGTAGGCGTGCTGCCCGTTGGTGCCGGGCGTGCCCCACACGACGGGTCCGGTCTGCCAGTCGACCGGCCGGCCGTCGCGCTGCACCGACTTGCCGTTGGACTCCATGTCCAGCTGCTGGAGGTAGGCGGTGAACTTGGACAGGTAGTGGCTGTAGGGCAGGACGGCGTGCGACTGGGCGTCGTGGAAGTTGTCGTACCAGATGCCCAGCAGGCCCAGCAGCAGCGGCGCGTTGTCCTCGGCGGGAGCGGTGCGGAAGTGCTCGTCGACCAGACGGAACCCGGCCAGCATCTCCCGGAACCGGTCCGGCCCGATCGCGATCATCAGGGAGAGGCCGATCGCGGAGTCGAAGGAGTACCGGCCGCCGACCCAGTCCCAGAACTCGAACATGTTGTCCGGGTCGATACCGAATCCGGTGACCTTCTCCGCGTTCGTGGACAGGGCCACGAAGTGCCGGGCGACGGCCTTGTCGTCGCCGTCGAAGGCCCCAAGGAGCCAGGAACGGGCCGAGGTGGCGTTGGTGATCGTCTCGATCGTGGTGAAGGTCTTGGACGCGACGATGAACAGCGTCTCCGCCGGGTCCAGGTCGCGGGTCGCCTCGTGCAGGTCGGCGCCGTCCACGTTCGACACGAACCGGAAGGTCAACTCCCGTGCCGTGTAGGGGCGCAGCGCCTCGTAGGCCATGGCGGGGCCGAGGTCGGAGCCGCCGATGCCGATGTTGACGACGTTCCGGATCCGCTTGCCGGTGTGCCCGGTCCACTCGCCGGAGCGGACCCGCTCGGCGAAGGAGGACATCTTGTCCAGGACCGCGTGCACCTTCGGCACGACGTTCTCGCCGTCGACCTCGATCACCGCGTCCCGTGGGGCGCGCAGCGCGGTGTGCAGCACCGCCCGGTCCTCGGTGACGTTGATCCTCTCACCGCGGAACATGGCGTCCCGCAGCTCGAACACACCGGTCGCGGCCGCCAGTTCGCGCAGCAGGGTCAGGGTCTCGTCGGTGATCAGGTGCTTGCTGTAGTCGATGCGCAGGTCGCCGACCTCGACGACGTACCGCTCGGCCCGGCCGGGGTCGGTGTCGAACAGCTCGCGCAGCCGCGGCTGCCCCTGGGCGCGGTGGTCGGCCAGCGCCGTCCACTCGGGCCTGCGGGTGAGTTCGGGGGTGTCTGATGGGGCCTCGGACATATCAGGCGTTCTCCTTGCCGGCCTCGCCCTTGAGGGCGATGGCGTACATCTCGTCGGCGTCGAGGCGGCGCAGCTCCTCGGCGATGAGTTCGGAGGTGGGACGGACCTTCAGGGCGAGCGTGCGCGGCGGCTGGCCCGGCAGGGTCAGGGTCGCCAGCGGGCCCTCGGGGCGGTCGATGACGATCTCGCCGGCGGCGGTGCCCAGACGTACGGCCGTGACCACCGGCCCGGCGCTGACCACCCGGTCCACCCGGACGCCGAGGCGGGCCTCCAGCCAGCGCGAGAGGAGTTCGGCGCTGGGGTTGTCCTGCTCCGCCTCGACCGTCGCCGACGTCACCTTCGTCCGGGCCTGGTCCAGGGCGGCCGCCAGCATGGACCGCCACAGTGTGAGCCGGGTCCAGGCGAGGTCGGTGTCGCCGGGCGCGTAGTTGCGGCCGCGGGTCTCCAGGACCTCCATCGGCCGCTCCATCGCGTACAGGTCGGTGATCCGGCGCTGGGCCAGCGCGCCCAGCGGGTCCTTCGCCGGGGCGTCCGGCGCCTCCACCGGCCACCACACGACCACCGGGGCGTCCGGCAGCAGCAGCGGCAGGACGACGGAGTCGGCGTGGTCGGACACCTCGCCGTAGGTGCGCAGCACGACCGTCTCGCCGGTGCCGGCCTCCGAGCCGACCCGGACCTCGGCGTCGAGCCGGGAGGCGGTGCGGTCGCGCAGGGTGCGGGCGTGCCGCTTGATGACGACCAGGGTGCGCGAGGGGTGCTCGTGCGAGGCCTCCTCGGCCGCCTTGAGCGAGTCGTAGGCGTTCTCCTCGTCCGTGACGATGACCATCGTCAGGACCATGCCCACAGCCGGTGTGCCGATGGCGCGGCGGCCCTGCACCAGCGCCTTGTTGATCTTGCTTGCCGTGGTGTCGGTCAGGTCGATCTTCATGGCCTGCGCCAGCTCCGTCCGTCTCGTGCGAGCATCTCGTGTGCTTCCTGCGGACCCCAGGTCCCCGCCGGGTACTGGGCCGGCCTGCCGTGCGCCGCCCAGTACTCCTCGATCGGGTCGAGGATCTTCCAGGACTCTTCCACTTCCTGGTGACGGGGGAACAGGTTGGCGTCGCCGAGCAGCACGTCCAGGATGAGCCGCTCGTACGCCTCCGGGCTCGACTCGGTGAACGACTCGCCGTAGGCGAAGTCCATCGAGACGTCCCGGATCTCCATCGAGGTGCCCGGCACCTTCGATCCGAACCGCACGGTCATGCCCTCGTCCGGCTGGACGCGGATGACGATGGCGTTGGAGCCCAGCTCCTCGGTGGCGGTGGAGTCGAACGGGGAGTGCGGCGCCCGTGTGAAGACCACCGCGATCTCGGTGACCCGGCGGCCCAGCCGCTTGCCCGTGCGCAGATAGAAGGGCACGCCCGCCCAGCGGCGGTTGTCGATGCCCAGCTTCACCGCGGCGAAGGTGTCGGTCTTCGACCCGGGGTCGATACCCTCCTCCTCCAGATAGCCCACGACCTTCTCGCCGCCCTGCCAACCGGCCGCGTACTGGCCGCGCACGGTGTGCAGGCCCAGCTCGTCGGGCAGCCGCACCGACTTCAGCACCTTCAGCTTCTCGGTGAGCAGCACCTCCGCGTCGAACGCGATCGGCTCCTCCATGGCGGTCAGCGCCATCAGCTGCAACAGGTGGTTCTGGATGACGTCACGGGCCGAGCCGATGCCGTCGTAGTAGCCGGCCCGGCCGCCGATGCCGATGTCCTCGGCCATGGTGATCTGCACGTGGTCGACGTAACTGCGGTTCCAGATCGGTTCGTACATCTGGTTGGCGAAGCGCAGCGCCAGGATGTTCTGGACCGTCTCCTTGCCGAGGTAGTGGTCGATCCGGAACACCTGCTCCGGATCGAACACGTCGTGCACGACCTTGTTCAGCTCCTGGGCCGACTTCAGGTCGTGGCCGAACGGCTTCTCGATGACCGCGCGGCGCCAGGCGCCCTGGGGCGGGGTCGCCAGGCCGACCTTCTTCAGCTGCTGGACGACCTTCGGGAAGAACTTGGGCGGCACCGAGAGGTAGAACGCGAAGTTGCCGCCGGTGCCGCGGGAGGCGTCCAGCTCGTCGACGGCGTCCTTGAGCTGCTTGAACGCGGTGTCGTCGTCGAAGTCGCCGGGGATGAACCGCATGCCCTCGGCGAGCTGCTGCCACACCTCCTCGCGGAAGGGCGTGCGGGAGTGCTCGCGGACGGCGTCGTGCACGACCTCGGCGAAGTCCTGGTCCGCCCAGTCGCGCCGGGCGAACCCGACGAGGGAGAAGCCCGGCGGCAGCAGGCCGCGGTTGGCCAGGTCGTACACGGCCGGCATCAGCTTCTTGCGGGACAGGTCGCCGGTCACGCCGAAGATGACCAGGCCGGAAGGGCCCGCGACGCGGGGGAGCCGGCGGTCGCGGGGGTCCCGGAGCGGGTTCACCCAGTCGGCGGCCGGGGACACCGGCACGCGCACCTCTGCCTGCCCGGCCGGGGCCTCGGGGGACTGGTTCGTCATTACGCGTCAACTCCCTTGCTGTCGAGGGACGTGGCGACGGCGTCCAGCAGGTCCTGCCAGGCCGCCTCGAACTTGGCGACGCCCTCGTCCTCCAGCTGCTGGACGACCTCGTCGTAGGAGATGCCGAGCCGCTCCAGGGCGGCCAGGTCGGCACGGGCCCGCGCGTACCCGCCGGTGACCGTGTCGCCGGTGATCTCGCCGTGGTCGGCGACGGCGTTCAAGGTGGCCTCCGGCATGGTGTTCACGGTGTCGGGCGCGACCAGCTCGTCCACGTACAGGGTGTCCTTGTACGCGGGATCCTTCACCCCGGTGGACGCCCACAGCGGACGCTGCTTGTTCGCCCCGCCCCCGGCCAGCGCCGACCAGCGGTCGGAGGCGAAGACGTCCTCGTAGGCCTCGTAGGCGAGGCGGGCGTTGGCGAGGGCCGCGCGGCCCTTGAGCCCGAGGGCCTCCTCGGTGCCGAGGGCGGTCAGGCGCTTGTCGATCTCGCTGTCCACGCGCGAGACGAAGAAGGACGCCACCGAGTGGATCGTCGACAGGTCGGCGCCGCGCTCCCGGGCCTTCTCCAGACCGGCCAGGTAGGCGGCCATGACCTCGCGGTAGCGCTCCAGCGAGAAGATCAGCGTCACGTTGACGCTGATACCCGCGCCGACGACCTCGGTGATCGCCGGGAGACCCGCCTTCGTCGCCGGAATCTTGATCATCACGTTGGGCCGGTCGACCAGCCAGGCCAGCTGCCCGGCCTCGGCGACGGTGGCCGCGGTGTCGTGGGCGAGCCGGGGGTCGACCTCGATGGAGACCCGGCCGTCCCGGCCGCCCGAGGCGTCGTACACGGGGCGCAGGATGTCGGCCGCGGCGCGCACGTCGGCGGTCGTCATCATCCGTACGGCCTCGTCGACCGTGACACCCCGTACGGCGAGATCGGCGAGCTGCTCCTCATAGCCCTTGCCGCTGCCTATGGCGGCCTGGAAGATCGACGGATTCGTCGTGACACCGACGGCGATGCCGCCCGCCACCAGCTCGGCCAGGCTGCCCGAGGTGATCCGCTCGCGCGACAGGTCGTCCAGCCAGATCGACACCCCCTCGTCGGCGAGGCGCTTGAGGGCTCCGGGGGTCGCGATTGCTTCGGTCACAATGCTCATCTTTCTCGTTGCGTCGGTATCAGGCGCGCGCGGCGGCGAGCGACTCGCGAACCGCGGCGGCGACGTTCTCAGGGGTGAAGCCGAACTCGGCGAACAGGGTCCCGGCGTCCGCCGAGGCACCGAAGTGCTCCAGCGAGACGATCCGTCCCGCGTCGCCCACGAACCGGTACCAGGTCAGACCGATGCCGGCCTCGACGGCGACCCGGGCCCTCACGGCCGGGGGCAGCACCCGCTCGCGGTAGGCGCGCGGCTGCTCCTCGAACCACTCCACGCACGGCATCGAGACCACCCGGGTACCGATGCCCTCGGCCTCCAGCCGCTCCCGGGCGGACACGGCCAACTGCACCTCGGAGCCCGTCGCGATGATGATCACCTCCGGGACCTGCGTCGAGGACTCGCGCAGTACGTAACCGCCCTTGGCCGCGTCCTCGTCCGGCGCGTACGTCGGCACGCCCTGGCGGGTGAGCGCGAGCCCGTGCGGGGCGGGGTCGGTGGCGTGCCTCTTCAGGATCTCGGTCCAGGCGATCGCGGTCTCGTTGGCGTCCGCCGGGCGGACGACGTTGAGGCCGGGGATGGCGCGCAGCGAGGCGAGGTGCTCGACCGGCTGGTGGGTGGGGCCGTCCTCGCCGAGACCGATGGAGTCGTGCGTCCACACGTATGTCACCGGCAGCTGCATCAGCGCCGACATGCGTACGGCGTTGCGCATGTAGTCGGAGAACACCAGGAAGGTGCCGCCGTAGATCCGGGTGTTGCCGTGCAGGGCGATCCCGTTCATCAGCGCCGCCATCGAGAACTCGCGGATCCCGAAGTGCACGGTTCGGCCGTACGGGTCGGCCTCGGGCAGCGGGTTGCCCTTCGGCAGGAAGGAGCTGGTCTTGTCGATGGTGGTGTTGTTGGACCCGGCGAGGTCGGCGGAGCCGCCCCACAGCTCGGGGATGACCGCGCCGAGCGCCTGCAGCACCTTGCCGGAGGCGGCCCGGGTCGCGACCGGCTTGCCCTCCTCGAACACGGGCACGGCGCCCTGCCAGCCGTCGGGCAGGGCGCCCTTGGCGACACGGTCGAGGAGGCCGGCCCGCTCCGGGTCGGCGGTGCGCCACTCGGCGATCCGCTTGTCCCAGGCCGCGTGCGCCTCGGCGCCCCGGTCCAGGGCCCGGCGGGTGTGGGCCAGAACCTCGTCGGCGACCTCGAAGGCGCGGTCCGGATCGAAGCCGAGGAGGCGCTTGGTGGCGGCGATCTCCTCCTCGCCGAGCGCCGAGCCGTGCGAGGCCTCGGTGTCCCGGGCGTTGGGGGCGGGCCAGGCGATGATCGTGCGCATCGAGATGATCGAGGGCCGCCCGGTCTCCGCCTGGGCGGCCTTGAGCGCCGCGTACAGGGCGGGCACGTCGATGTCGCCGTCGGCGGTGGGCTCGACGCGCTGGGTGTGCCAGCCGTAGGCCTCGTACCGCTTGAGCACGTCCTCGGAGAAGGCGGTCGCGGTGTCGCCCTCGATGGAGATGTGGTTGTCGTCGTAGAGGAAGACCAGGTTGCCGAGCTTCTGGTGACCGGCGAAGGAGGAGGCCTCGGCGGAGACGCCCTCCTCCAGGTCGCCGTCGGAGACGATCGTCCAGATGGTGTGGTCGAAGGGGGAGGTGCCCTCGGGGGCCTCCGGGTCGAACAGTCCGCGCTCGTAGCGGGCGGCCATCGCCATGCCCACGGCGTTCGCGGCGCCCTGGCCGAGCGGGCCGGTGGTGGTCTCCACTCCGGCGGTGTGCCCGTACTCCGGATGGCCGGGGGTCTTCGAACCGTGGGTGCGGAACGCCTTGAGATCGTCCAGCTCCACCTCGTACCCGGCGAGGAACAGCTGGGTGTACAGGGTCAGCGACGTGTGCCCCGGGGACAGCACGAAGCGGTCACGGCCGGCCCACTCGGGATCGGCGGGGTCGTGACGCATCACCTTCTGAAAGATCGTGTACGCGGCAGGCGCCAGGCTCATCGCCGTCCCGGGGTGGCCGTTGCCTACCTTCTGCACCGCGTCGGCCGCCAGCAGCCGGGCCGTGTCCACGGCACGCCGGTCGAGCTCGGTCCACTCGAAGCTGTCGGAAGTCTGATCAGTCATCTTCAAGAAGTCCTCGTTCAGTGCGGTTCGCTTGCCGGACGCGTTCAAACTTAAAAGTCTGACTTTTTCGCGGATAGGGCGGGGTGTGTCAGCCTGTGGTGAATCTGGGACAGCGATCATGCGACAGGGACGGCACGAACAGGACATGGCTGACAGAACAGGCCAATCCGCCGGTGACGGGGCGGGCGCGGGCGGCACGCACGGCGTGGACGGCGGCGGGATCAGGACCTTCCCCTTTCCGGCCGACCTGGCGGTCGGCGGCGTCGGCATACAGATCGGCCCCATGGGCGGCGATCGCACCTGGCACACCGACGCCCCCCTGCATCGCGTCCACCGCATCGACTTCCACGTGGTCATGCTCTTCACCGGCGGGCCCGTCCGGCACATGATCGACTTCACCGAGTACGAGGCCCACCCGGGCGAACTGCTGTGGATCCGCCCGGGGCAGGTCCACCGGTTCTCCCGGAAGTCCGGGTACCGCGGAACCGTCCTGACCATGCAGCCCGGCTTCCTGCCGCGCGCCACGGTCGAGGCAACCGGTCTCTACCGCTACGACCTTCCGCCGCTGCTGCGCCCCGGCCCGGCGCAACTCACCGCGCTCCAGGCGGCCCTCGACCAGCTGCGCCGCGAGTACGAGGACACCGCGACCCTCCCGCTCAGCCTGCACACGGCCGTCCTGCGGCACACCCTGACCGCGTTCCTGCTGCGCCTCGCCCACCTCGCCGCCGGCTCCGCCGAGGCCTCCCGGCAGCGCGCCGACAGCACCCTGGGCGACACCTTCACCCGCTTCCGGGACGCCGTCGAGCGGGACTTCCCCACCCAGCACGGCGTCAGCGGCTATGCCGACGCGCTCGGTTACTCCCGCCGCACCCTCGTCCGCGCCGTCCGCGCGGCCACCGGCGAGACGCCCAAGGGCTTCATCGACAAACGCGTCGTCCTGGAGGCCAAACGCCTCCTCGCCCACACCGACCTCCCGATCAGCCGCGTCGGGGCGGCCGTCGGCTTCGCGGACGCGGCGAACTTCTCCAAGTTCTTCCACCTCCACACCGGTCGCACACCGGCGACGTTCCGCGCCGAACTGCGCTGACCATGCCGCCCGGACGGGTGACCCGGACGGCGTGCAGACGGAACGATCCGACGGGTGACAGCGGGTGGTGGAGGGGCGGACGGCGGGCCAAGGGGCCCGATCATGGGCGTGCGATCCGCCGGGCAGCGGCGGCCTTTCCCGGCGGCAGCCGTCCGTTCCTTCCTCCCGCCTTCACGAGGCCCGGGAAGGTCGTGGCTGGGCGTCGCCTCCACGATCCAGGGCGCGCACCACACCGGCCGCACCCGTTGACGCCCGGCGCCCCCGCCGGGGCGGGGGCGCCGGGGCCGCCCGTGTCAGTGGCCGAAGTCGAACCAGTTGACGTTCACGAAGTCGGCCGGCTGGCCGCTGGTGAAGGTGAGGTACACGTCATGGGTGCCGGTCACCGGGCCGATGTTGGCCGGGACCGTCCGCCAGCTCTGCCAACCACCCGTGCTCGCCAGGGCGAAGCTGCCGATCGGGGCGTTGCCGCGGCTGTCGAGGCGTACCTCGACCAGGCCGCTCACCCCGGACGCCGCGCCGCTCGCCACCCGCGCGTGGAACTGGGTGGCCGGCGTGGAGCCGAAGGCGACGCCCTTGTAGAGCGCCCAGTCCCCGTTCGCCAGCGAGCCGATGTCCTGGCCGCCGCCGGTGTCCGTGGTGGTCTCCGGGATCACGCCGGACTGGCCGTCGTAGGACTCCGCTTGGACGGCGCTGTAGGCGTCGCGGCCACCGGAGGGCGGGGGAGTGGTGCCGCCACCGCCGGAGGACTGGAGCACCTGCACATAGTCCACGGCCATCGGGTGGTTCGGCTCGGTGCCGCTGTCCGGGCCGCCGCCGAACGCACCCGGGAAGCCGCCGCCCATCGCCACGTTGAGGATGAGGAAGTAGCCGTGGTTCGTGGCGTCGGCCCAGGTGGTCGCGTCGACCTGGTTCGCCCGCACGGTGTGGAAGACGACGCCGTCGAGGGAGAAGCGGATCTCCTCGGGACTGGTCGAGCGGTCCCACTCCATCGCGTAGGTGTGGAAGCCGGCCTGGCAGGTGGTGCCGGTGCAGGAGGTGGTGTTGCCGATGCCCGAGGTCTCGTTGCAGGGGCCGCCGGGGTTGGTGCCGCAGTGCATCGTGGCCCAGTCGGTGTTCAGGCCCTGGACGTTCTCCATGATGTCCAGCTCGCCGACGCCCGGCCAGTTCCAGTAGTTGCCGCGGAACGGCGCTCCGAGCATCCAGAACGCCGGCCAGTAGCCCTTGGCCGCGTCCCCGGTGACGTTGGGCATCTGGATCCGGGCCTGGACGCGCAGTCTGCCGCCGGCGGGGGGCTGGAAGTCGGTGCGGTTGGTCTCGATCCGGCCGGAGGTCCAGTTGCCGGAGGCGTCACGGCGCGGGGTGATCAGCAGGTTCCCGTGGCCGTCCAGTGCCACGTTGTCGGTGCTCGACGTCATCGTCTCGACCTCGCCGGTACCCCAGCCGCCGGCGCCTCCCGGATACGAAGTCCCGGTGTCGTAGCGCCAGTCGGCGGTGTTGACGCCGGTGCCGGCGGCGCCGTCGAAGTCGTCGGCGAAGACCTGTGTCCAGCCGGAGTCAGGCGTGGGCGCGGAGGCGTCGGCGGGCGCCGTGGCGGCCGTGGCGAGGGCGGCGGCCAGGCCCACCGCGGCGGCGACGGCGACCAGCGCGCGCCGTAGCGGCCGGGGTCTGGCCCTACCGGAGGATGCGCTCATGGGGGGAGCCTTTCGGATCGGAGGGGGTGCGGGACACAACGCCGTGGAAGCGCTCCCATGGATTTTTGAGAGCGCTCTCACAGTGCGGACAATGTGCTCCCCGGCCCCTGGGTCGTCAACCCTTGAAGCGAACAAAGTCCCCTGGGCTCAGACGAGTTCACCGGCCGAAGCCGCTGCGCGCGCCCCGGCGTGGACATCTTGGCTATCGTGACGGGGTACGGCCCCCTCCGACCGAGGACAGCGTATGAACGGCTCTCCGGCCGGCGTCGTCGAGGCGGCGTTTCGTCACTACCGGTCACAGGACCGGGCGGCGGCCCTTCCCCTCTACGCCGACGACTTCACCTTCACCAGCCCCCAGGACGACCACATCGACAAGGCGGCCTTCTTCGAGCGCTGCTTCCCCACCGCCGACCGGTTCACCGAGCAGCGGATCCTGCACCTCGTCGCCGCGGACGCGGAGGTCGTCCTCGTCCACTACGAGTACGAGCCGACCACCGGCGGACGGTACCGCAACGTCGAGGCGATCACCGTGCGGGACGGCCTCATCCGGGAGGTGCGGGTCTTCTTCGGCGGCCCGGTCCGCGACGGGTGAGGGCACGGTCGTCAGGGTGGGACACGAGGTCGCGGCGGTGGCGACGCGGGTCGTGTGCCGCCGGCCGGGTCACAAGTGGCGGCGTGTGGGCCGCGGGCGTGGAATGGAAGGGCGGGGGCGAAGACGTGGAGGCGTCGTGGGTGTGACACCGCTGACCGAGATCCTCGCGAAGCCTTTCGAGGAGCGTTACGCCGTACCGGCCATCAACGTGTTCAACGACCTCACGCTGGAGGCCGTGCTGGCCGCCGCGGTGGAGAACTCCTCACCACTGATCGTGCAGACGTCGGTGAAGACGGTCAGGTCCATCGGCAGCGACGTGCTCTATGCCATGTGGACGTCGATGACCGCCGGCATCGAGGTGCCGGTCACCCTGCATCTGGACCACTGCCCGGAGCGCGAGGTCATCACCGAATGCCTGCGGCGGGGCTGGAACTCGGTGCTCTTCGACGCCTCCACGATGCCGGTCGAGGAGAACAAGCGGCAGACGGTCGAGGTCGTCGCGGAGGCCCGTTCCTTCGGTGCCGCGGTCGAGGGCGAGATCGAGTCCATCACCGGGGTGGAGGACGGGGTCGGCAGCGACACCGCCGCCGAGCGGCAGGACCTCGCGGTCGCGCTGGACTTCCTGCGCACGACACGGGTCGACGTCTTCGCGCCGGCCATCGGCAACGCCCACGGGTCGTACCGGCAGGCGCCGGTGCTCGACGCCCAGCGCGTCTCCGACATCGTCGCGCAGTACCCGGTGCCGATCGCGCTGCACGGAGGCAGCGGCCTGTCGGAGGAGCAGTTCCGCGATCTGATCTCCCGGGGCTGCGCGAAGGTCAACATCTCGACGGCGCTCAAGGAGACGTACATGAAGTCGAACCTGGACTTCCTCCGGGCGGCGGCCGAACGGCAGAAGTGGGATCCGCCGTCGCTCTTCCGGGCCGTCCGCCAGGACGTCGTCGAGCTGGCCGGTTCGCTGATGAGGCTCTTCGGCAGCGCCGGGCGGGCGGGCTAGCCGTGCCCGCGCTCGTCTTCGACTGCGACGGCGTCCTCGCCGACACCGAACGCGACGGCCATCTGCCCGCGTTCAACGCGACGTTCGAGGAGTTCGGTCTGCCGGTGCGGTGGAGCGACGAGGAGTACGCGCAGAAGATCAAGGTCGGCGGCGGCAAGGAACGGATGCGGACCCTGCTGACCCCGGACTTCATCGCGGCCGCGGGCCTGCCCTCGGACCCGGACGCTCTCGCCGAGCGGGTCGCCGCCTGGCACCGCCGCAAGACCGAGATCTACACCGGGATCATCCGCGGCGGCAGCATCCCGCCCCGGCCCGGTGTGCGGCGGGTCGCGGCGGCGGCGCACGAGGACGGCTGGGTGCTCGCGGTCGCCTCCACCTCCGCGGAGGCCTCCGTCCGCAGCGTGCTCGAACTCGCCATGGGCCCCGAACTGGCCGCCCACTTCAGCGTCTTCGCCGGTGACGTGGTCCCGCGCAAGAAGCCGGCCCCGGACATCTACGCGTACGCCGTCGACCGGCTCGGCGTGGACCCCGCCGACGCCGTCGCGATCGAGGACAGCCGCAACGGGATGCTGTCCGCGCTCGGCGCCGGACTGGTCTGCGCGATCACGACCAGCGCCTACACCGGTGAGGAGGACTTCACCGGGGCGGGCCTGGTGGTCACCTCGCTCGGCGATCCGCCACCCCGGGAGGTCATCGCCCGGGTGCTGAGCGATCCGTTCGGTGTGCGACCGGGGCCGTATGTGGTGCCGGCGGACCTGGCGGCCCTCCTCGCCGCCGACGCCGTCGACGCGGCCGAATCGGATGGGGTCGAAGCCGATGCGGATGCGGCGGATGCGGACGGCGGGGGTGCCCGCGGCGGGGCTGCCCAGCGCCCACAAGGCGACCGCGACTCGGGGGGCGCCGCATCCGACCCGGCCGCGGAGGGCACACGCGGCCCCGATCCCCGGCCGCACTGACGTCGCGGCAGTCAGGAGAGCCATGTCATCGACGCCCCCCGAGGACCTCGCCTTCGTCGTCCGGACCATCGCCCGGACCGCGGTCGACAACGAGCGGACGTTCAGCGACCTCGACGCGGTCGCCGGGGACGGGGACTTCGGGTACTCGCTCGCCCGCGGTTTCGAGATCGTGCTCGCCGACTGGGACAACCTCGCCTCGGACACGCCCGCCGACTTCCTCAAGAAGATCGCGATGGTGATCTCCAAGCGGGTCGGTGGCACCTCGGGGCCGCTCTGGGGGACCGCCTTCCTGCGGGCCGCCGCAGCCGTGAAGGACCGGTCCGACCTGACCGCCGCGGACGCGGTGGCCATGCTGCGGGCCGCCGCGGAGGGCATCAAGGCGCGCGGCAAGTCCGACGTCGGCGACAAGACGCTGCTGGACGCGCTGGTACCGATGACCGACGCGCTGGAACGCCGGCTTGCCGACGGGGAAGAGGCGGCCGGTGGCGCCGAGCTGGCCGACCTGGCCGCCACGACCGCCCGGGCCGCCGCCGACGCGACGACCCCGATGCAGGCCAGGCGCGGCCGCCAGAGCTACACCGGGGAGCGCAGCATCGGCTCGCCGGATCCGGGCGCGGTGGCGGTGGCGGTCATGGCGGAACGCGTCGCCGCCGAGTGGGAGGCGCGCGGCTGACGGCCGTCACCGCGCCGGGCCGCCCCCGGACCGCCCCGGGACCGGCAGAGCAGGAGGAGTCACCTCATGAAGAAGTTCGTCAACGACCCCAAGGACTACGTCGCGGAAATGCTGGAGGGACTCGCCCTGGCCAACCCCGACACGCTGAGGTACGTGCCCGAGTACAACCTGATCATGCGCGCCGACGCCCCGCGCCAGGACAAGGTCTCCATCGTGCAGGGCTCCGGTTCCGGGCACGAGCCGGCACACGTGATGACCGTCGGCAAGGGCATGCTCGACGCCGCCTGCCCCGGCGACGTGTTCGCCGCACCACCCGCCGACTTCGTCTACGAGACGGTCAAACTGGTCACCTCCCCCAAGGGCGTGCTGCTCCTGGTCAACAACTACACCGGGGACCGGATGGCGTTCGAGATGGCCGAGGAGCTGTCCCAGGCCGACGGGGTGAGCGTCCGGACCCTCTTCATCGACGACGACGTGGCCGTACAGGACTCGACGTACACCGTCGGCAGGCGCGGGGTGGCCGGCAACTTCTTCGTGATGAAGGCCGTCGGCGCTGCCGCCGAACGCGGCGCCGACCTGGACGAGGTGTACCGGATCGGGGAGAAGGTCAACTCCGTCACCCGCACCATGGGCATGGCGCTCACCGCCTGCACCCCGCCGGCGAAGGGCTCACCGCTGTTCGAACTGCCCGACGACGCCGTGGAGATGGGCGTGGGCATCCACGGTGAGCCGGGCCGCAAGCGGGAACAGCTGCGGTCGGCGGACGCGATGGTGCGCGAACTCGTCGCCGCGGTCGTGGACGACCTGCCGTTCACCTCCGGTGACCGCGTCGCCCTGATGGTCAACGGCCTCGGCGGCACACCGATCGGTGAGCTGTACCTGGTCTACGGGCTGGCCCACAAGCAGCTGGCCGAGCGCGGCATCGACGTCGGGCGCAGCTATGTCGGCGAGTACTGCACCTCGCTCGACATGGCCGGCGCCTCCGTGACCCTGGTCCGGCTGGACGACGAGATCTCCGAACTGCTCACCGATCCGGCGGAGATCCCGATCCGGGTGTTCTGACCCCCCCCCGGGCGCCGACCCGCGCGCTCGGCTCAGGAGCAGTTCGTGAGGAAGTCGACGAGCGCCGCGTTCACCTCGGCCGGGCGTTCCTGCTGGGTCCAGTGCCCGCAGCCCGCCAGCTCGATGGGCTCGCGCCACAGATTGGGCATCAGGGCCGGGAGCTTCTGGATGAGTTCGGGCGTGCCGGGGAAGGCGGGGACGAGGTCGCGGTCGCCGTAGATGTACAAGGCGGGCGGCGTGACGACGGCGCCCTGCCACGGGGCGGTCAGCTCCCAGTTGCGGTCCAGGTTGCGGTACCAGTTCAGCGCCCCGGTGAAGCCCCGGGAGAAGCTCTCGGTGAGCGCGTCCAGATCCTCCTCGGTGAACCACTCCGGCAGCACCTCGGGGTCCGGCATGTCCGCCAGCCAGCCCCGCTCGGGGTCGACCAGCGGCTGCGACACCGCGCCCGAGGCGCCGACGGCGGCGTCCCCGGAGGCCGAGTGGAAGAACTTGCGCAGCGTGGTCCGCGGATCCGCGGCGAACTCGGCGTCGGCGACACCGGGGCGGGCGAAGTAGTTCCAGTAGAAGCGGCCACCGAACCTCTTGTCCATGGCGGCCAGCGGGGGCTCCGCGCCCCGGAAGGGAGGCGGCACGCTCAGGCCGGCCACACCCCGCACCATGTCCGGTCGCAGCAGGGCGGTGTGCCAGGCGACCGGCGCCCCCCAGTCGTGCCCGACGACATAGGCCTTCTCCTCGCCCAGCGCGTGGATCAGGCCGACGACATCGCCGACCAGGTGGAGGATGCTGTACGCGTCGACGTCGTCGGGGTGGTCGCTGCTTCCGTATCCCCGCTGGTCGGGGGCGACGACCCGGAAGCCCGCGGCGGCCAGCGGGGCGAACTGGTGGTGCCAGGAGTGCCATGACTCGGGGAAGCCGTGCAGAAGCACCACCAGGGGGCCCTCGCCCTCCTCCGCGATGTGCAGCCGTACCCCGTTCGTGTCGACCATCCGATGCTCAACCATGCACACGAGCGTACGGGTCGTACCTCGGCGCGGGCACCGAGGTGCGGCCTGGCGTGTCCGGCGGCCTCGACGGCGTCGGGCGCGGGTGGGCGCAGTGGCCGTACTCCGAGCGGGCCGGTGAACACCTCCGGTGCCCGCGGCCACTCCCGCGGCCTCCCGGTCCGCCCGGCTCCGTGGCTCGTGAACCTGGCCCCCCGCCGGGCCGAACGGGTTTGCGTGGGCAGGGCGGGCGACCGTACGTTCGCCTCCATGGCAGATGACGAATCCACGCGTGCCGCGAGCCTGTTGGACGCCCAGCTCAAGGCGGAACGGCTGTTCGCCGCGATCGAGACGCGGGGGCTGGTGGCCCCGGGGGAGGGGGAGCGGGCGGTCAGCGACCGGATCCGGGACCTCGCCAACGAGCTGTTCGGCACGACCCGGCACTGGCACAAGCGGATCGTGCGCTCCGGTCCGAACACGCTCGCGCCGTGCCGGGAGAACCCGCCGGACCGGGTGATCGGCGCGGACGACATCGTGTTCGCCGACTTCGGGCCGATCTTCGAGGAGTACGAGGCCGACTTCGGCCGGACCTTCGTCCTGGGCGACGACCCGGTCAAACTGCGGCTGCGCGACGACCTGCCCAGGATCTTTGCCGCCGGCAAGCGTTACTTCACCGACACCCCCGACATCACCGGCGAGCGGCTGTACGCGGAGGTGGAGCGGCTGGCCGCCGAGGCCGGCTGGACACTGGGCGGCTGGCACGCCGGTCACCTGGTCGGCGAGTTCCCGCACGAGAAGATCGACGGCGCGGACACCGAGTCGTACATCCTGCCCGCCAACGACACCCCGCTGCGTCGCACCGACAAGGCCGGCCGCCGCTGCCACTGGATCCTCGAGATCCACCTCGTCGACCTCGAACGGGGCTTCGGCGGCTTCCACGAGGAGCTGCTCACCCTCGGCTGAACAGAAGCCCTGGAGGTCACCGGTACTTAATGTTCCGTTTGCCGGTAACGTAAGCGGAACTTCCGTTCATGGAGAATGGCCGTTGATCGCACAGCCTGAGGCCAAAACTACGGTGTGATCCACTAGTTCCCTCGTCAACTCTCACACAAATACGGTCACTTGGTGTCAGGGCGCAGACCGGTCTGTGCCTCCTGGAACAGAAGGAACACCACGTGACCAAGCGAAGAACCGTGCTCGCCGGTGCCACCGCCGTCAGCGCAGCGACCCTCCTCGGCGCGGCACCCCGGGCCGCGGCGGCCGACGGCACCGGCACCGGCACCGGCACAACGACCGGTACGGGCACTCCCGCGACCTCGTCCGCCGCCCAGAAGGACGCGCGCGACGCGATACGCAAGGTCAACGCCGACATGCGCGGCAACTACGCCGCGCTCAAGGCCGACTTGGCCCAGCGGCTCTCCCCGATGATCGTCGTCACGAACACGGCCACCGGCGGTCAGTTCACCCTCGTGCACAACGGCACGCTCGAGACCGTTCAGCCGGTCCCCGAATACTTCGAACTGGCCAAGTCGATCGCCCACGTCCCGCTGGGCATCTACTCGATCCTCGCCCAGTACCTCGCCAACAAGGTGCCCAACGTCCCCAACGCGGCCCGGATCGACGCCCACGACCTGGAGATGGTCGCCGCCAAGGGGCAGGCCGACCACTCCTGGACCACGCCGCTCACCAACTTCCAGACGACGCTCACCACGGCACGCAACAAGCTGACCGCCGCGAACCTCCCCAAGGACCTCCAGGACTCCTGCAAGTTCATCCTGGACGAGGCGGTCCACTACATCGACGCCACCCTGCACGACCAGGCGTTCGACATCGCGTCCTTCGACGTCTTCTCGAGCAGGGTCTACCCGAGGATCCGCACCAACATGGTGTTCGCCTCGCAGGCGCAGATCAGCGGTATCGAGGGCCAGTTGCAGAAGTGGCGCACCAAGCTCGGCGACGCCGCGTGGAACGACCTCTACGTGGTCGTGTTCTCCATCTGGACGACGTCCGTGCTCAACCAGGCCTCGATCATCATCAAGCGGTGCATGAACCAGGCCAAGGTCGACTCCCACCTGATCGACGTCCCCACCGCCGAGATCCTCAGCGACCCCATCGCCGTCGCCCGCGACAACCTCGCCCGCATCGTGCAGGACAACGTCGCCGCCGAGATGGTCTTCGCCGCCGACGCCGAGATCGCCACCGCTCTCAAGGGGCGCCAGGACCTCCTCTCCGAAGAGATCCTCAACCAGCTCGGCACCAACGGCACGGCCGACCCGGCCGCCTACACCGGCATCGCCGGCGCCACTGCCGCCGGCAAGGACGCCTGCCCCTGGCACCAGGCCCGCAAGGCCGACCGGATCAGCGCCTGACCCCACGGCCCCGTCCCACCACGGCTCCCTCCGGACACCGACGCGGAACCCGACACCCCGCGACCGGCGCCCCGGAGGGAGCCGTTCCCATGCCCACGCCCGACCCGCACCCCAGGGAACACCCCTTGCCGTCCATCACCCGGCCCACCCGAACCCGCATCCGCCCCGGCACCGGCCCCGCGCCGCGCACCGATCGTCCCGCCGGCGCCCTGACGCTCCTCGGCCTCGTCCTCCTGGCCCTGAACCTGCGCGCGGCGATCACCGGCGTACCGCCCGTCCTCGACACCCTCCGCGGCGCGTTCCATCTGACCGGCACGCAGGTCAGCGTGCTCACCACCCTGCCGGTCCTGTGCCTCGGCGTCTTCGCTCCCCTCACGCCCCTGCTGGTGCGCCGCACCGGCACCGAGGCCGCCCTCGCCGCCGCCCTCACCCTCACGCTCGCCGGTGCCCTCGCCCGTACCCTCCCCGGCCCGGCCGCGCTGTTCACCGGCACCGTCCTCGCCGGCGCCGGGATCGCCGTCGGCAACGTGCTGATGCCCGCCGTCGTCAAACGGGACTTCCCCGACCGCATCGGCGCCATGACCGGCCTCGCGATGACCCTGATGGCGGCCGGCGGCGCGCTCGCCGCGGGGCTCGCCGTCCCCCTCACGCACGCCGCCGGGTGGCGGATGGCCCTCGCCGTCTGGGCGGTACCGGCGCTGGCCGCCGCCACCGTCTGGACCCTTCTCGCCACCCGCCGCCACCGGCGCGGCCGAGGCGACTGGCCCGGCACCCTCACCGCTCGCCGGGCCACCCCTCCCGCGCACGTTCCGGCGCCGGTTCCCCCGGCCCAGGCCCCGTCCGTCCTGCGCTCCCCGCTCGCCTGGGCCGTCGCCGCCCTCCTCGGCATCGTCTCGCTGGTCTTCTACGTCCTGGTGGCGTGGACGCCCCAGATCCTGCGCGACCAGGGCTACCCCGCGGCCGAGGCGGGCGTGATGACCTCCGTCATGCTCACCCTCGGCATCCCGCTGGGCCTCGCCGTCCCCGTCGCCGCCGCCCGCCTCGCCGACCAGCGGCCGCTCGTCACCGCGGTGGTCCTCCTCAAGGCGGCCGGTCTCGGCGGGATTCTCCTCGCCCCCGGGTACGCGTGGGCGTGGACGGGCGTGCTCGGTGTCGCCATCGGCGCCGCCTTCCCCCTCGCCATGACCCTGCTCGGTCTGCGCTCGGCCGACCCGCGCGCCGCCGCACGCCTGTCCGCCATGGCCCAGACCGGCGGCTACCTTCTCGCCGGCTGCGGCCCGGTGGCCATCGGCGTCCTGCACACCCTCACCGGCACCTGGCACGCCCCCCTTCTGCTCCTGATCGCGCTCGGCGTCCCGGAACTCCTGGTCGGCCTCGCCGCGGCCCGCCCCGGCCTGGTGGGCGCCCGCTGACACCGGGGCCCCTCCCGGCCGGGCGGGGCGGAGGCCACCGGCGGGAGGGTGGAAGGATGCCGGGCAGGTCATGGCGGCGGTCTCGGAAAGGTGCGGGCGTGAAGCTGACGATTCTGGGCGGTGGCGGATTCCGGGTGCCGCTGGTGTACGGGGCGCTGCTGGGCGACCACGCCGAGGGGCGGGTCACCGAGGTCGTCCTGCACGACCTGGACGACCGCCGGCTGCGCGCGGTGACCCGGGTACTGGCCGAACAGGGCGCGGACGTCCCGGACGCCCCCCCGGTGCACGCCACCACCGATCTCGACGAGGCCCTGCGCGGCGCCGACTTCGTCTTCTCGGCGATCCGTGTCGGCGGCCTCGAAGGACGGGCGGACGACGAGCGGGTGGCCCTCGCCGAGGGCGTCCTCGGCCAGGAGACCGTCGGCGCGGGCGGGATCGCCTACGGTCTGCGCACCGTGCCCGTCGCCGTCGACATCGCCCGGCGGGTGGCCCGTCTCGCCCCCGACGCCTGGGTCATCAACTTCACCAACCCGGCCGGCCTGGTCACCGAGGCCATGTCCCGCCACCTCGGCGACCGCGTCATCGGCATCTGCGACTCACCGGTCGGACTCGGCCGCCGCATCGCGCGCGTGCTGGGCGCCGACCCGAACGAGGCCTTCGTCGACTACGTCGGCCTCAACCACCTCGGCTGGGTACGCGGCCTGCGCGTCGCCGGACGCGACCAGTTGCCGCGGCTGCTCGCGGACCCGGAGCTGCTCGGGTCGTTCGAGGAGGGCAGGCTCTTCGGCACCGACTGGCTGCGGTCGCTCGGCGCGATCCCCAACGAGTACCTGCACTACTACTACTTCAACCGGGAGACCGTCCGCGCCTACCAGGAGTCGGAGCAGACCCGCGGCGCCTTCCTGCGCGACCAGCAGGCCCGGTTCTACGCCGAGGCGGCCGACCCCGGCGTCCGCGCGCTGGACGCCTGGAACCGCACCCGGGCCGAGCGCGAGGCGACGTACATGGCCGAGAACCGGGAGAGCGCCGGAGCGGGCGAACGCGAGGCCGACGACCTCTCCGGCGGCTACGAGAAGGTCGCGCTGGCGCTGATGCGGGCCATCGCCCGCGACGAGCGCACCACCCTGATCCTCAACGTCCGCAACGCCTCCACGCTGTCCGTCCTCGACACCGACGCGGTCATCGAGGTCCCCTGCCTGGTCGACGCGGGCGGTGCCCACCCCCTGGCCGCCGGCCCCCTGCCCGGACACGCCACCGGACTCGTCTGCTCGGTCAAGGCGGTCGAGCGCGAGGTGCTCGCCGCCGCCGAGTCCGGCTCCCGTACGACGGCCGTGAAGGCCTTCGCGCTGCATCCCCTGGTCGACTCGGTGAACGTGGCCCGCAGACTGGTCGAGGGCTACGCCGGGGTCCACCCGGGCCTGCGGTACCTGAAGTAGCGGAGGCAGGCGGTCACCCCTGCCCCGAGACCGGCGGGAACGCCCTGCCCCGAGACCGGCGGTAACGCCCCGGCCGGAGGCCCCACGGGCACGTCTCTACCGCGGCAGCACCGCGGCGGCCGCCGCGCCCGGACGTACCGGAGCCGGCACCGCGGACAGCAACACTCCGGCCGGTTCGGCCCGTTGCGGAGCCGGCACCGAGGGCAGGAGCGGGCGCGCCCCCGAGACCACGGTGTAGTCCTGTCCGAGGAACGGCGGCTCGATGAACCCCGGGTCCTCGCCCAACGCCAGCCGCACCGCCGCCCAGGGGGCGTTCACCCCGCAGAGCGAGAGCTGGTGCAGGCCCCCGGCGGGGCGGGTGTTGACGTCGAGCAGCACCGGGCGGTCGCCGAGCATACGGAACTGGATGTTGGACAGGTGGTGCAGCCCGAACCCCCCGGCTATCAGCCGCGCGGGCTCCAGCCACCGCTCGTCCAGGGTGAAGCCCCGGCGGCGGCCGTTCTTCGTGCGGCCCACGGCGAGCCGCACCCGGTTGTCCCGTCCGGTGAGACAGTCGACGGACACCTCGGGCTGTTCCAGCCGTGGCATCACCAGCCAGTCCACCGGCTCCCCGGCCCGCGCCAGCGCCTCGAGCACCAGGTCCAGATGGACGTACGGGCCGGGGAAGCCCGCCAGCTGGGACAGTGAGAAGGGGGCGCGTGTGATCATCCGGAAGCCGACTCCGCCGGCGCCGACGGCCGGCTTGAAACAGGCGCTGTGTCCGGCCGACTCCAACTCCTCCACCGCCGCCGCGAGTTCGTCGGCCGTACGCACGCGCCACCAGGGCGGCACCGGGACGCCGACGGAGCCGACCGCCTCGTACGCGACCGCCTTGTCCTCGAACACGGCCACCGCCTCGGGTGTCGGCGCCAGCAGCGCGGTGCCCACCGCCGCGAACTCGGCGCGCTGCGCCACGATCGCCGCCTGGTGCAACCGGGGCACGAAGACATCGATGCCGCGCCGGGCGCACTGGTCGAGGGCGTACTCGACGTAGCCGGCCGGGGACAGGCCCTCCGGCTCCAGCTCGGCGGTGTCGGCGCCGGCCAGCACCGGGGAGTCGGGGTCGGTGTGCGTGGCGTGGATCTCCACCGCGCGGTCACCGGGATTCCTCCGCAGCTGATCCATGAAGAACACGTTCTCCGCGTACGTGCGGTTGAGCCAGACGCGTACGCGAGAGAGCATGCAGTCCGCCGTTCGGGGTGTGCGGGCAGGGCTGCGCGGCCCGTGCCCGGGCAGGAGAGAGGAAGGGACACCGAACGGCCCTGTGCGAAGGGCGTGAAGGGCGCTGGCGTTGGCGCGATCATACGGCTTTCCCAGGCTCCGGATGCAACGCGTGGGTTACGGATTCCCCGGCCGCCACCGGCCGGGGGAGGGCATGCGATCCGGCCATGACCCCGGCACATGATCCGGACAGGAGCCGACACGTCAGCGGGACGGGATCCAGACCGGATCCAGACGGGATCCAGACCGGATCCAGCCAGGATCCAGGTGTGATCCAGGCGTGATCCGGCACGTCATCGGACAGGATCCGGACATGATCCGGCACGTGGTCCGGCGCGTGATCGGGTACCTCTTGTCCGTCGTCCGGGAATGTGTTCTGGTGGTGTCCGCGAGCGGTGATCGAAAGGGGTGTGCGGTGGAGTCGACGGCCGGGGACGGACAGCTGCTGGCCATCAGCGACCTGCACATCGGCTACCCGGAGAACCGCGCCCTGGTCGAGCGGATGCGGCCCGAAAGCGAGGACGACTGGCTGATCGTCGCCGGTGACGTCGCGGAGACCGTCGCCGACATCCGCTGGGCCCTCGCCACGCTCGCGGGCCGCTTCCGCAAGGTGCTGTGGGCGCCCGGCAACCACGAGCTGTGGACCCACCCCAAGGACCCCGTCACCCTGCGCGGTGTCGCCCGCTACGAGCACCTGGTCGAGGTGTGCCGGGAGCTGGGCGTGGTCACCCCCGAGGACCCCTACCCCGTCTGGCGCGGCGCCGGCGGTCCGGTCGCCGTCGCCCCGCTGTTCCTGCTGTACGACTACTCGTTCCTGCCGGCCGGCTGTGCCACCAAGGCCGAGGGCCTGGCCTACGCGGAGAGCACGGGCATCGTCTGCAACGACGAGTTCGTGCTGCACCCCGACCCCTACCCGACCCGCGAGGACTGGTGCCGGGCCCGGGTGGCCGAGACGGAGCGCCGGCTCGCCGAGCTGCCCGCGGACCTGCCGACCGTGCTCGCCAACCACTATCCGCTGGACCGCCACCCCATGGAGGTCCTGTGGCACCCCGAGTTCGCCATGTGGTGCGGAACCGAGCTGACCGCCGACTGGCACCAGCGGTTCCGGGTCGCCACGATGGTCTACGGCCATCTGCACATCCCCCGTACCACCTGGCACGACGGAGTCCGCTTCGAAGAGGTCTCCGTGGGCTACCCCCGCGAATGGCGCAAGCGCTCCGGGCGTCCGGGAACACTGCGCCGCATCCTGCCGATGGAGGTCGAAGCCGGTGATCGAGGAGCTGCTCCCGGAGTCGGTCGTGGCCGTGGAGGCACTGCGTGACGACCCGCTGTGGGAGGCCCCGCTCCATCCGGAGGAGGAGGGGTTCGTCGCGCGGGCGGTGGCCAAGCGCCGCCGTGAGTACGCGGCCGTGCGCGGCTGCGCCCGGCGTGCCATGGAGAAGCTCGGCGTGCCCGCGCAGGCCGTGCTCAGCGGCGAGCGGGGCGCACCGCGCTGGCCGGCCGGCCTGATCGGCAGCATGACCCACTGCGACGGCTACTGCGCCGCCGCCCTGGTCCGCGCCACCGAGCTGGCCTCCCTCGGGATCGACGCCGAACCGCACGGGGCACTCCCGGACGGCGTGGGCGCGACCGTCTTCCTGCCCGCGGAGGCCCAACGGCTCGCCGGCCTCGCCGGTGAGCGGCCCGACGTGCACTGGGACCGGATCCTGTTCAGCGCCAAGGAGTCCGTCTACAAGGCCTGGTACCCCCTCACCCACAAGTGGCTGGACTTCTCCGAGGCCGACATCACCCTGCGCCCGGATCCCGACGGCACGCCGACCGGCGCCCTGCGAGCCGAACTGCTCGTCCCGGGGCCCCGGGTCGGCGAGCGCACGCTGAGCTCCTTCGACGGTCGCTGGGCCGTACGCGCCGGAGTGGTCGTCACCACCGTCGTCGTGCCGCACGCCTGACGGGGCGCCGCTCCCGCACCGCGCGCGTACGGCGGCGGGCCGGTCAAGCGGTCGGACACCATGCGCGCAGCAGCCGGAAGAGCCGCTCCTCGTTGCCCGCGAGTCCCGCCCGGGCGAGGGCCGCCTCCGCCTCGGCGAGCACGACGGGCGGGACGACGACGGGCCGCTCGCCGCCCGCCGGCCCGTCGAAGGCGGCGCGTACGGTGTGCAGCAGCCGCAGATAGGCCTGTACGGCGGTGCGCTCACGGTCGGTCAGTACGGCGGTGGGCATCGGTCGGCTCTCCCCGGTCAGGCGTCACGGTCACGCGCCCTGCGGCGCCGTGCGCCCGGTTCTACGGCGCACGGTTCCAGCTTGCCGCCCACCACTGACAACGCCGCCCCGCTCCGCCCCGGTTCGCCCGCTCAGCGCAGCCGGACGCCGCGTCACCGGCGACGACGCGCCGCCCCGTGACGGCGAGGGCGGCCGGCGACGGTGAGCACGGCCGGCGGGATCCGGTCACGCCCGCTCGCCGGGCCCGGCTTCAGGACTCGGGCCGTTTGACGCTTTCCAGGAGCATGTCGAGCCACTCCGCGACCTTGTCCCGGTGCTGGTCGGTCGGCAACTGGGCGGCCCGCCAGGCGATACCGCGCACGCCGTGGTCCTGAAGCAGCCGCTCCAGCGGGTCCTCGCCGACCTGAGCCGCGGCCCGTTCCCGGTCGGCGAGCTTCTGCAGCAGTTCCTGCTCGGTGCGCTGCAACGCGCCCGCCAGCGCCTCGGGGTCCTCCGCGGTGAGGAATCCGGCGTGCACCCGGAAGAAGCGCTGGAGCGCGTCGCAGTGCTCCATCGTGGGCCGCCGGTCGCCGTTGATGAGGGCGCCGGCCTGCTGCCGGGACATGCCGGCCCCGTCCGCGATCTCCTGCTGTGTGTATTTGCGGGAGTTGGGCTTCAGCCGGGTGCGGCGCAACAGGTCCAGGCGCTGCAGGAAGCGCGCCTGGACGTCCGGTTCGCCCGCCGGGCGTCCGCTGAGCAGGGCCTTGACCACCGGCTCGGGCACGCCACAGGCGACGGAGAGCCGCCCGATGCAGAAGACCTCGGCATGCGGCACACCGAGCCGGTCGGCGAGGTGTGTGACGCGGGCGACGACGGCCGGCAGCTGGGCGGTCGCCACGGCGCCCGGATCCTCGTAGCCATCCGTCACCGACAGAACTCCTACGTTTCTCGAGGGTTGCAGACGTGGGTTTGCTTCTCGCAAGCGGTCGCCGTGAACTTCCCGGAGATTAGCCCGTGGGTCGAACTCACATCCAGGTCTCGCCACAACTGTGGCGAATTTCAGCCGTCAACCGGCAGGAAATGCCACGATAGTTGACACCGATCGTGACGGGGCAGCAGGATCGCATCGCCGCGTGAAGGCCGCAGAGGCAATGAGGGGTGACCTCCCGATGGCACATCAGGCAGGAGGGCAGCGACCGGCACCGCGGCCCGTCCCCGAGACCTGCGAGACCCAGACCTACCTACAGGACTACGCCACCCTGCTGGAATCCCTGCCCTTTCCGTCCCTGGTGGTCGACCACCGCTGGAACGTGGTCATGGCCAACGGGGCGTTCGAGGCGCTCTTCCGCGGTGTGCGCCCGCACCCCACGGACATGCCCGGCGACAACTTCCTGCGGTTCGTCCTGTTCCACCCCGACGCCGGCGAGGTCCTCGGCGAACACGAGGCGAGCTGGTGCCTGCCGATGCTGGCCCAGCTGCGCGCCGCGCTGGAGACCTGCGGCCACGACCCCGAACTCCAGGCCACACGCCGGGACATCGCCCGGGACCCGCTGATGGAGGCCGCCTACCGGCAGGGCCTGCCGCACTGGATCCGGGCCGTCGGCGAGGCCGCGACACGGCTGGACGGGGCCGTACGCCTGCTGCTCCACCCCGACCCGCGCCGCGGGACCGTCGAGTGCCGCGTCGTCGAGGAGACCCCGCAGACCCTGCGCGCTCTCGGCTACCGCCGTCTGACGATGGTCCTACGCGATCCCCGGCGGGCGCCCGCACCGGTGCGCCGGGCGCGCCGGGCCCGAGCCGCGGCCGCCCATCTGGCGGTCGTCCCGGCCCCCGGGGACTGACCCGGCACCGCCGGTGTTCAGGTCATCGGCGGCGCCGGGTCCACGGCACGGACCCAACGGGGACATCACGCCACCGAGTGCTCGGCGGCCCGCCGCGAGCCGACCCTCACGCGCGTCCTCGCGAAACCGGCCAACCTTTACGCAAGCCGCTTGCGTAAGTTGCGCTACTCTTGCGTCCATGACGCGACGACTTGCGGAAGTGGCGAAGAAGGTCGGGGTCAGCGAGGCCACGGTCAGCCGGGTGCTCAACGGCAAACCCGGAGTCTCCCAAGCCACCCGGCAGGCGGTGCTGTCCGCCCTCGACGTCCTCGGCTACGAGCGCCCCACCCAGCTGCGCGGCGAACGAGCCCGCCTCGTCGGCCTGGTCCTGCCGGAGCTGCAGAACCCCATCTTCCCGGCGTTCGCCGAGGTCATCGGCGGCGCGCTGGCCCAGCTCGGCCTCACCCCGGTGCTGTGCACCCAGACCAAGGGCGGCGTCTCGGAGGCGGACTACGTCGAACTGCTGCTCCAGCAGCAGGTGTCCGGAGTCGTCTTCGCCGGCGGGCTGTACGCCCAGGCCGACGCGCCCCACGACCACTACCGGCTGCTCGCCGACCGCAACATCCCCGTCGTCCTGGTCAACGCGGCCATAGAGGATCTCGGCTTCCCGCGCGTGTCCTGTGACGACGCCGTCGCCGTGGAACAGGCCTGGCGCCACCTGGCCTCCCTCGGCCACGAGCGCATCGGCCTGGTCCTCGGCCCCGGCGACCACGTGCCCTCGGCGCGCAAGCTGGCCGCCGCGCGGGCCATCGCGGGCGACCTGCCGGAGGAATTCACGGCGCGGGCCATCTTCTCCATCGAGGGCGGACACGCCGCCGCCTCCCGGCTCATCGACCGCGGCGTCACCGGCATCATCTGCGCCAGCGACCCCCTGGCGCTCGGTGCCGTGCGGGCGGCCCGCCGCAAGGGGTACGACGTGCCCGGCCGGATCTCCGTCGTCGGTTACGACGACTCCGCCTTCATGAACTGCACCGAGCCCCCGCTGACCACCGTCCGCCAGCCCATCGAGGCCATGGGCCGTGCGGCCGTCGAGCTGCTGAACGCGCAGATCGGCGGCACCGCCGTACCCGCGGAGGAACTGCTCTTCGAGCCCGAGCTGGTGGTGCGCGGGTCGACCGCGCAGGCGCCGCGCGACTGAGCCGCGAAAGCGGCCTCGCGGTCCGCCGGACTCCTTCCATCCGGCTGTCGAATAATTACAGATTCTGCGCGACATCTTGCGAACCGATGTCGTCGGTGCTTGAGTGTGCGGCGCCCACCGCTCCTGCCTTGAGGGGTCCACCGATGAGACGCACCGGGTTCCGCCGCACCTTCGCCACGATCGGCGTCTGTTCCTCGCTCGCGCTGGCCGCGACCGCCTGCGGGTCGGGTGGCGACGACGCGGCGAACGGCAAGACGCGCATCACCGTCAACTGCGAGCCGCCGAAGAGCGCCAAGGTCGACCGGAAGTTCTTCGACGCGGACGTCGCCGCCTTCGAGAAGAAGAACCCGGACATCGACGTCGTCGCCCACGACGCCTTCCCCTGCCAAGACCCCAAGACCTTCGACGCCAAGCTCGCCGGCGGCCAGATGGAGGACGTCTTCTACACGTACTTCACCGACGCCAGGCACGTCGTCGACATCAACCAGGCCGCCGACCTCACGCCGTACCTCAAGGAACTCAAGAGCTACGACACCCTCCAGCAGCAGCTGCGGGACATCTACACCGTGGACGGAAAGGTCTACGGCATCCCGCGCACCGGCTACTCCATGGGACTGATCTACAACCGCGCACTCTTCACGAAGGCCGGACTCGACCCCGACAAGCCCCCCACGACCTGGGAAGAAGTCCGCGCCGACGCCAAGAGGATCGCGGCCCTCGGCGGCGGAACCGTCGGATACGCCGACTACAGCGCCCAGAACCAGGGCGGCTGGCACTTCACCGCCGAGCTGTACTCCCAGGGCGGCGACGTCGTCAGCGCCGACGGCAAGAAGGCCACGGTCGACACGCCCCAGGGCCACGCCGTGCTGCGAAACCTCCACGACATGCGGTGGACGGACGACTCCATGGGCAGCAAGCAGCTCCTCATCATCAACGACGTGCAGCAGATGATGGGTTCGGGCAAGCTCGGCATGTACCTCAGCGCCCCCGACAACATCCCGATCCTGGTCAAGGAGAAGGGCGGCGACTACAAGGACCTCGCCCTCGCCCCCATGCCCGGCGGCCAGGGCACCCTCATCGGCGGCGACGGCTACATGTTCAACAAGAAGGACACCCCGGCCCAGATCCGCGCCGGCCTGAAGTGGCTCGACCACATGTTCCTCACCCCCGGATCGGGCTTCCTCGGCGACTACGCCCGCGCCAAGAGGAACAACGCGCCCGTCGGCCTGCCCGAGCCCCGCCTGTTCACCGGCGCCGCCGACGCCGAGGACCAGCGGGTCAAAAAGGCCAACGCCAATGTGCCGGTGGAGAACTACCAGGCCTTCCTGGACGGCAACCAGCGGCTGCGGATGAAGATCGAGCCGCCGGACGCCCAGCAGATCTACTCCGTCCTCGACAGCGTGGTCTCCGCCGTCCTCACCAAGAAGGACGCGGACATCGACCAGCTCCTCGAGGACGCGTCCGGCAAGATCGACGGCATCCTGGCCCGGAGCTGACCGCCATGACGAAGACGGCCGAGCGACGGCCGGCGTCGAAGGCAGCCGCCCACCCGGTCCCGGCGCCGCCCCCGGCAGGGGACCGCAGGCGGCGCCGCCTCGTCGACCAGGCCCGCGCCTACGGCTTCCTCCTAGGCGGCCTCCTCTGCTTCGCCCTGTTCTCCTGGTATCCGGCGATCCGCGCGGTCGTCATCGCCTTCCAGAAGTACACACCCGGCTCCCCGCCCGAGTGGGTCGGCACCGCCAACTTCACCCGCGTATGGCACGACCCGGAGTTCGCGGCGGCCTGGCGCAACACCTTCACCTTCACCCTGCTGGCCCTGCTGATCGGCTTCGCCGTCCCCTTCGCGCTCGCCCTGGTGCTGAACGAACTGCGGCACGCCAAAGCCTTCTTCCGCGTCGTCGTCTATCTCCCGGTGATGATCCCGCCGGTGGTCAGCGCCCTGCTGTGGAAGTGGTTCTACGACCCCGGAGCCGGCCTCGCCAACGAGGCGCTGCGCTTCGCGCATCTGCCCACCTCCAACTGGTCCAACGGCACCGACACGGCACTGGTCTCCCTGGTGATCGTCGCCACCTGGGCCAACCTGGGCGGCACCGTCCTGATCTACCTGGCCGCCCTCCAGTCCATCCCCGGCGAGCTGTACGAGGCCGCCGAGCTGGACGGCGCGAACCTGCTCCAGCGCATCCGGCACGTGACGATCCCGCAGACCCGCTTCGTCATCCTCATGCTGATGCTGCTCCAGATCATCGCGACGATGCAGGTGTTCACCGAGCCCTTCGTCATCACCGGCGGCGGACCGGAGAACGCCACGGTCACCGTCCTCTACCTCATCTACAAGTACGCCTTCCTCTACAACGACTTCGGCGGCGCCTGCGCGCTGAGCGTGCTGCTTCTCGTGCTGCTCGGCGCCTTCTCCGCCGTCTATCTGCGGCTCACCCGGACCGAGGGGGACGCATGAGCGCCGTCCGCACCCTGATCTCCCCGGCCACCCTCGCCCGCCCCCGCGGCAGAGCGATCTACTGGACGGTGTTCACCGGCGTCGTCCTGCTCTTCACGCTCGCCTTCCTCTTCCCGGTCTACTGGATGGTGACCGGGGCGATGAAGTCCCCGGACGAGGTGGCGCGGACCCCGCCCACGCTGATACCGAAGCACTGGCACACCGGCGGTTACACGGACGCCTGGGACCTGATGCAGCTGCCGCAGCACCTGTGGAACACCGTCGTGCAGGCCGCCGGGGCCTGGCTGTTCCAGCTGGTGTTCTGCACGGCCGCCGCCTACGCCCTGTCCAAGCTGAGACCGGCCTTCGGCAAGGTGATCCTGGGCGGCATCCTCGCCACCCTCATGGTCCCGGCACAGGCCCTCGTCGTCCCCAAGTACCTCACCGTCGCCGATCTGCCGATCCTGCACACCAGCCTGCTGAACGACCCCCTCGCCATCTGGCTGCCGGCCGTCGCCAACGCCTTCAACCTGTATCTGCTCAAGCGGTTCTTCGACCAGCTGCCGCGCGACGTGCTGGAAGCCGCCGAGATCGACGGCGCCGGCAGACTGCGCACCCTGTGGTCGGTCGTACTGCCCATGTCCCGGCCGGTCCTCGGCGTGGTGTCCATCTTCGCCCTGGTCGCCGTCTGGCAGGACTTCCTGTGGCCGCTGATGGTCTTCTCCGACACCGGGAAGCAACCGATCAGCGTCGCGCTCGTCCAGCTGTCGCAGAACATCCAGCTCACCGTGCTCATCGCCGCGATGGTCATCGCCAGCATCCCGATGGTGGCCCTGTTCCTCGTCTTCCAGCGGCACATCATCGCCGGGATCAGCGCGGGCAGCACCAAGGGCTGAGCCGCCCGGAACCCCGCCGTCGACAGAAAGGGACGCACCGTGGGACAGCCCACCCCCGCCCGCAACTCCCGCCCGCAACAGCACTGGTGGCGCTCCGCCGTCATCTACCAGGTGTACGTACGCAGCTTCGCGGACGGCGACGGCGACGGCACCGGCGACCTCGCGGGCGTCCGCGCCCGGCTGCCGTACCTCGCCGAACTCGGCGTGGACGCACTGTGGTTCACCCCCTGGTATCTCTCGCCGCTGAAGGACGGCGGATACGACGTCGCCGACTACCGGGCCATCGACCCGGCCTTCGGCACCCTCGCCGAGGCGGAGAAACTCATCGCCGAGGCCGGCGAGCTGGGCATCCGTACCATCGTCGATATCGTGCCCAACCACGTCTCCGACCAGCACTCCTGGTTCAGGGCCGCGGTCGCCGCCGGTCCCGGCAGCCCGGAACGCGAGCTGTTCCACTTCCGCCCCGGGCGCGGCGCCGACGGCGAACTCCCGCCCAACGACTGGCCGTCGCAGTTCGTCGGCTCCACCGAGCCGGTGTGGACCCGGCTGCCCGACGGGGAGTGGTACCTGCACCTGTTCACCCCCGAGCAGCCGGACCTCAACTGGGCGCACCCCGTGGTCCGCCAGGAACACGAGGACATCCTGCGGTTCTGGTTCGAGCGGGGCGTCGCCGGAGTCCGCATCGACTCCGCCGCCCTGCTCGCCAAGGATCCCGACCTGCCCGACCTCGCCTCGCGGCCGAGACCGCACCCGTTCGTCGACCGCGACGAACTCCACGACATCTACCGCTCCTGGCGGTCGGTCGCCGACGCCTACGGCGGTGTGTTCGTCGGCGAGGTCTGGCTCCCGGACGCCGAGCGCTTCGCCCGCTACCTGCGCCCGGACGAACTCCACACCGCCTTCAACTTCTCCTTCCTGTCCTGCCCCTGGGACGCCGAGCGGCTGCGCGACTCCATCGACACCACCCTCGCCGAGCACGCCCCGGTCGGCGCCCCGGCCACCTGGGTGCTGTGCAACCACGACGTCACCCGCACGGTCACCCGGTACGGTCGCGCGGACACCGGCTTCGACTTCGCCACCAAGGCCTTCGGTACCCCGACGGACCTCGCCCTCGGCACCCGCAGGGCCCGCGCCGCCGCCCTGCTGTCGCTGGCACTGCCCGGCTCCGTCTACCTCTATCAGGGCGAGGAACTGGGGCTGCCGGAGGCCGAGATCCCGCTCGACCGCATCCAGGACCCCATGTACTTCCGGTCGGGGGGGACCGACCCGGGCCGCGACGGCTGCCGGGTGCCGCTGCCGTGGGCCGCCGGCCTGCCCCACGCGGGCTTCGGCTCCCATGAGCGGCCCTGGCTGCCGCAGCCCGCCGACTGGCCGTCGTACGCGGTCGACCGGCAGCGGGACGACCCACGCTCCATGCTCTCCCTCTACCGCCAGGCCATCGCCGCCCGCCCGGTCTTCGGTGACGCCCCCCTGACCTGGCTGCCCGCGCCCGACGGCGTCCTCGCCTTCTTCCGCGCCCCGGGCGCGCTGTGCGTGGTCAACCTCGCGCCCACACCCGCCGACCTCCCCGCGCACTCCCGGCTCCTGCTCGGCAGTGGCCCGCTGGACGACACGGGCCGACTGCCCGAGGACACGGCGGTCTGGCTGAGCGCCTGAGGAGACCACGCACGGCTGTCCGCACACATCCCCCGCGCTGTCTCGGGCTGAGCGTCGGCGCCAACACGGGCCGGCCCGCGGCACGGCTCGGCGAGGCGGTGGCCTGTCGGACCCGTGGGCCTCGCGGCCCTCGGTATCGCCCTCCCCGCCTCCGTCCACGCCGTCAGCGGCTGCAACGCGCAGTGGCCGGGCCGCGACGGCAACGTGCGTGCCTGACGGGACGCCGACTGCCGGGGCGAGCTGCTCGCCCACCGGCCGCACCACCTCCGCCGGCCACGGTCCGCACCGACCGTGGCCGGCGCAGGCGTTGGCATCGGCTCAGGTCGTGGCATTGGCACAGGGCATGGGCGCACGCCGCCGCGCGGACCGACGACATCGCGCCGACCGAGGACACCGCACGGACCGCCGAGTTTCACATCGGCGCCATCCGACCCTTCCCTGACGTTTGCTGCTCTTGGAACACTCGCTCCGCGCAGATTCCGTCAACTGACGGCGTCACGCACGTCAGGATGGGAGAATCCTCACTCATGTCCGAAGTCAATCGGCGGCGTTTCCTGCAACTCGCCGGCGCCACCACCGCCTTCACGGCGCTGTCCGGCAGTATCCAGCGCGCGGCAGCCCTGCCCGCCCACTACCGCACCGGGTCGGTGGCCGACGTCGAGCACATCGTCGTGCTGATGCAGGAGAACCGTTCCTTCGATCACTACTTCGGCTCGCTCCGAGGAGTCCGGGGCTTCGGCGACCCGCGTTCCGTCACCCAGAACGGAAGGTCCGTCTGGAAGCAGTCGGACGGCACGAAGGACATCCTGCCCTTCCACCCGGACGCCGACGACCTGGGCATGGCCTTCATCCAGGACCTGCCGCACGGCTGGAACGACGGCCACACCGCCTTCAACCAAGGCAGGTACGACAAGTGGGTGCCCGCCAAGTCGTCGACGACGATGGCGTACCTGACCCGGAACGACATCCCGTTCCACTACGCCCTCGCCGACGCCTTCACCGTCTGCGACGCCTACCACTGCTCGCTCATAGGCTCCACCGACCCCAACCGCTACTACATGTGGACGGGGTACACCGGCAACGACGGCAAGGGCGGCGGTCCGGTCCTCGGCAACGACGAGGCGGGCTACGGCTGGACGACGTACCCCGAACGCCTGGAGCAGGCCGGCGTCTCCTGGAAGATCTATCAGGACGTCGGCGACGGCCTCGACGCGAACGGCTCCTGGGGCTGGATCGGTGACGCCTACCGGGGCAACTACGGCGACAACTCCCTGCTCTACTTCGATCAGTACCGCAACGCCCGACCCGGCGACCCGCTGTACGACAAGGCCCGCACCGGCACCGACGCCAGGAAGGGCCAGGGCTACTTCGACCAGCTGAAGGCCGACGTGAAGTCCGGCAACCTGCCCCAGGTGTCCTGGATCGTCGCCCCCGAGGCCTTCACCGAGCACCCCAACTGGCCCGCCAACTACGGGGCCTGGTACGTCTCCCAGGTCCTGGACGCGCTCACCTCCGACCCCGAGGTGTGGGGCAGGACCGCGCTGTTCGTCACCTACGACGAGAACGACGGCTTCTTCGACCACGTCATCCCGCCCTACCCGCCGGCCTCCGCCGCCCAGGGCCGCTCGACCGTTGACCCGGCGTTGGACCTGTTCAAGGGCGACGCCGGCCACACCGCCGGTCCCTACGGGCTCGGCCAGCGGGTGCCGATGCTGGTCGTCTCCCCCTGGAGCAAGGGCGGGTACGTCTGCTCCGAGACCCTCGACCACACCTCGATCATCCGGTTCATCGAGGGACGCTTCGGTGTCCGGGAGCCGAACATCTCGCCCTGGCGGCGCGCGGTCTGCGGCGATCTGACCTCGGCGTTCGACTTCTCCCGCAAGGACGGCGCCCCGGTCCCGCTGCCGTCCACGTCCGGCTACCAGCCGCCGGACCACGACCGGCACCCCGATTACGTGCCCACCCCGCCCGCCAGTCCGTCCCTGCCCAAGCAGGAACGCGGCAGCCGGCCCACCCGCCCGCTGAAGTACGCCCCCGTCGTGGACGGTTCGGCGGACACCGCGGCCGGGAAGTTCACGCTCGGCTTCGCCTCCGGCGCGCGGGCGGGCGCGGTCTTCCTCGTCACCTCGAACAACCGCACCGACGGCCCCTGGACCTACACCACCGAGGCCGGCAAGAGCCTGACCGACACCTGGAACTCGGCCTACTCGGGCGGCTCCTATGACCTGGCCGTGCACGGCCCGAACGGCTTCCTGCGCCTTTTCAAGGGCCGCAACAAGGTCGCGGGACCCGAGGTCACCGCCCGGTACGCCGGCGAGCGCGTGGAACTCACCTTCACCAACAAGGCTTCCGGCACGCTGCGGCTGAAGGTCGTCGACGGTTACGGCGGCGGCGCCGTCACGATCGACGTGCGCTCGGGCGCCACCGTGCGGAAGACCTTCGACCTCACCGCGAGCAAGCGCTGGTACGACCTGACCGTCACCTGCGACACCGACCCGGCGTTCCTGCGCGGCTTCGCCGGGCACGTGGAGAACGGGCTGCCCGGCGTCAGCGACCCGGCGATCGCGACGGGGTGAACGGGCGATGAACACCGCGACCTGAGCGGCCCGACGGACCGGCGCGGCGACGGCGGGGGGGGGGGGGGGGGCCCCCCCCCCCCCCCCCCCCCCCCCCGGGGGCGCGGGGGGGGGCGGGGTTGGGCGGGGGCCGGCCCGGGGGGGACAACGGGGCGGGAGCCCCCCCGGAC